>NZ_CP042910.1:2853333-3521666 GCF_008298035.1 Gimesia maris | reverse complement strand
CTTTTTGACTTCGGTCAGAACATCCACTACATGGCGTTCTTCATTGAAAACGGGCAAAGCAATCAGCGCTTTCCGGTTCATATCGCAGATCCTTGAAAATCAGGAGTTTTCCCTCGAAATTGACAACATGGTCTCATTGTAGACCGCAGCCCCCTGAGGTCAACTATTCTGTCTGACAGAAGACCAGCGCCCGCCGAGAACTCTGTGAAAACTTCATGGCCTGTTGGTTGTGAGAATGGTTTAATCTTCTACAATGGAGAAAGAGGATGTATTTGCACAGGCTTAGATTGTCCTCATTTCAATGAGTTCGACACACCGGGCAATATACGTAAAGTCACCAACACCTTGGACTAATAACACGGAAACACAAAGGAGTACTCGAATGTCTTATTCGCTTCCCGATCTACCCTATGCTTATGACGCGCTGGAACCCCACATTGATGCAAAGACAATGGAAATTCATCATACCAAGCATCATCAGGCTTATATTTCAAAAGCCAACGCTGCCCTGGAAGGGCATAGCGATCTGGCTGCCAAGTCAATCGAAGATTTGATGAGTGATCTGAGTGCGGTCCCCGAAGATATTCGTGGTGCCATTCGCAACAATGGTGGCGGTCACGCCAACCACAGCTTATTCTGGACGGTAATGTCTCCCAGTGGTGGCGGTGCTCCCAGCGGCGATCTCGCAGCTGACATCGACTCTACCTTCGGCAGCTTTGATGCCTTCAAAGAACAGTTTTCCAATGCCGCTGCTACCCGATTTGGAAGTGGCTGGGCCTGGTTGTCCGTCGATGGCGGAAAGCTGGTCGTGGAAAGCACTCCCAACCAGGATACACCTCTTTCTGAAGGACATACTCCGATTCTGGGCCTTGACGTTTGGGAACACGCATACTACCTAAACTACCAGAATAAGCGTCCTGACTATATCTCTGCATTTTTCAACGTCATCAACTGGGATGAAGTTGCCAAACGCTACGCAGCAGCAAAAGGTTAAGTGACAGAAAGCGGTTTTTGCTGAAATTTGGTTCGACATCCTACCGCTGAATCTCCGATATAAAAGAAGCGGTCTTCATATTTTGAAGGCCGCTTTTTATATCGGGAGAATATTTTATGTCATACCGCAGCTACTTTCTTGTCGTTCTGGCTGTTCTAGCCTGCGCACAGACTGGCTGTCGGACCATCCCGGATTATCACCAGCCCGCCGGTTTCAGCAGCACTTATCACCAGCGGATTTATCCCGAAACGGCTTATGCCTCTCTGGCAGATGCTTCAACTCGCGAAAAACTCAAGGATCCTGGTGTCTTTTATCCTACCGATGTGAAAGTCAAACAGCCAAAATACGTCGCTCCACTGGCTGAAATCAGGGATCGTATTACAGACGAAGATCTGAGTAACGAGCGGAAACAGCTGCAACTGGACAGCCTGAAACGGACCGATAATTACATCAACCAGGAACCGATATTCAACGAGAATTTCCCTGCCCCGGGCAACTGGTAATTCCCAGCTATCAACGACCTTCCGACCATCGCATTGTAAAGTTTACATATTTCAAAAAACTGAAATGCAGCTCCAGCTTCTGATTTTGACATAAATAATAGAACGAGCTATCTTTCCCGTCTGTCGAAATGAAGAATCACCTGCGTGAGCATCTTCATAGGATATAGTGCACATGGGAAGGAACCCAGACAGTGGTAAACGGTCAGCGTGTTGTTGTTTTTGACGGCTTGAATGAAACAGAAGAGGTCCTCAAGGCCATTCTGGAACCCCAGGGATGCAGTGTAGATCGGGTACGTCAGCGAAATGTAAATGACCTGGATTGCCCCTGTGAAATCCCCAGCATTGTTGTTGTCCATGATGACGATCTGAATGAGTCCACAACATCGCAGCCCGGCTGGAACGAGGTCCCCAAAGTTGTCATAGGTTCAGTCAGAAAACCGAAAAGCACCAGTTCCGGTCAAACGACCCGCTTCCTGATGCAGCCTTTCCAGTACGCAGAACTGATTGACTCCATAGAAAGTCTGCTGCAACAGTCTCCTGGAAACGACTGAGCCTGGATATTTCTTAAGCTGGATCAACTCTGAATCCTCAGATGGGATTTGAACAGGGCTCTGTCCTGCGGTATGATTTCAGGCAGGGTTGATGCATCATAGATAGATTGCATTGTCCCTGGTGTATCATAACGCATGACTCTGAACACGGGTCGATCGCCGGTTGCTCGGGATCCAACACCTGAATGCATTCTGGCACTGTTACCCAACAGTACATCCTGAATTCATAATTCATGCGAAACCCATGTTTTTCGTATGAACTCAGAAGCAATACAGTCAGGTAATCAGTATAAAAGGGATTCAGCATCAACAGGCGTGATGGACTTAAGCAGACAGAGCAACCCTCAATTCAGGGGGGGGAAATCCAGTCTTTGACTGGGAAACGACAATATGAAACGGTTAACAGAAAATGATGTAACCAAAGCGACGCTACTGGTCATCCAGGGCGTAGATCTGGGTACACGCTTTAAACTTGGTACGGAACCAGCCGGAGTAGGGCGGGGAGTCCGCAATGAAATCCGTATTCTGGACACCGAAGCTTCGCGCCAGCATGCTCTGATCTCGTTTAAAAATGGCTCCTACATTATTACAGATCAAAACAGTTCGAACGGGACGATGCTCAATGGAGTTCAGATACAGTCATCGAAACTGAATAATGGTGACCATATCCAGATTGGTCGCAGCCTGCTGCTTTTCTCCAGTCAGTCGCTGGATGAAGATTCCCGTTATATGGCAGAGCGAATTGATCTGATCAGCAACGAAGATTCAAACCCATCCAGTATCACACATGAAGTCAACCACCGGTTTGATTCGGTCGTTCTCGACACTGCCGATGTTTCAGGAGTCGTACAACAACACGAAATTCAAAACGACCTGCAGGCTCTGTATCGGGTCGCCGAGGCTTCCGTCAGCCCGACCATTTCTCAGGAAGAGCTGCTGAAACGAATTCTTGATCTCACGATCAACACGGTCGGTGCAGACCGGGGCTGCATGCTGATTACAGATCCGCATACTGGTGAAATATTGCCCCAGATCTACAGCAGCCGGGAAGAAAAGAAATCGGGCCCGCGCATGCCTGTATCTCACAGTATTGTGGATTATGTGCTTAATAAAAAACAGGGAGTCCGTACGTCAGATGCACAGCGCGACCAGCGATTCGAAGGGGGACGCAGTATTCTGCAGGCTGGTATTCGTGAAGCGATGTGTGTCCCGATGCAGGGGCGGCATGAGTTGATGGGGGTCATCTATGTTGATACGACGACTTCACATCCCGAGATGCTGTTGAAAAATGGTGCCGTCGAAAAATTCAGCGAAGAGCATCTGCGACTGCTGGTAGCTATCGGAAGACAATCTGCACTGGCAATCGAAAACTATCGCTTCCAGAATGCCATGTTGAAGGCAGAACGCTTTGCGGCAATGGGACAGACGATTGCCACCTTGAGCCACCATATTAAAAACATATTACAGGGGGTCCGCGGCGGCAGTTATCTGATCGACATGGGACTCAATAAATCTGAAGAAGACCTGGTTCGCAAGGGCTGGAACATTGTTGAGAAGAACCAGAACAAAATCTATCACCTGGTGATGGACATGCTCACCTTCAGCACTGAGCGCAAGCCGGCGCTCGAACCTGGCTCAATTAATACCCCTGTCAATGACGTCTTTGAATTAATGCAGGCACGTGCTGAAGAATGTGGTGTGCAGCTCAAATGCGAACCGGCTGAAGATCTGCCTGAATCCGTTTACGATCACGAAGGGATTCATCGTGCCATATTGAATATTGTAATTAATGCCATCGATGCCGTAGAAGGCTCTGAGAATGGCATGGTACTGCTTGAAACCACATATCTACGTAAAGCGGACCAGATCCTGATCATGGTTTCGGATAACGGGCCAGGGATTCCTCAGGATCAGATCAATAAAATTTTCAATCTGTTTGAATCAACCAAAGGGGCCAGAGGAACCGGTATCGGCCTCGCAGTCAGCCAGAAAATCATCAGAGAGCACGGAGGAGAAATCAGCATTGAAAGCGAAGCGGGTAAAGGCTCGCGTTTCACGCTGTCTGTCCCACGCCTCGATGAAGATCACCCTCCTGCTGCCAACTGATAATCACAGTTTCAAACAATTCTCAGAACGCCCGTTTGAGGCGTCCTGATTTATCCTGGTTCTGTTTTCCTTCAATGATCTTCTGTAAGACAACTGGATCAGCGCCCAATGGCTGATTCAATTCGGACCAGCTGGCCGCCTTACATGTGGGCAGGAGTTGAAAATGAACCGGCTGTAACTTGATGACGGGAGGCAGTTTCTGATCCTGTAAAATCACCCCTCCACGCATCGTCAGCTCATGCTGATCTGCATCTGCACCGAAAAGACTCTTCATGTCTGCTGAGAAATCATTTCCGGACCCCGAAGCGCTTCCTGTTGCGCGATTGATAGCATTAAAACGCTCAACCATATAACCGTTCGAATTCCCCCACCACTCAATTCCTCCGTTCCCTGACGAGGATTGAGGAGCCGAGATCAGCGATGCTGTCTTTGATAAATCAGAACGTGCATTTGAGCCTGAGGGAGCAGGCAGAAACAATGACTCTTCTGCAATGACCTGAATAGCAGACCGACCGGAATTGCTGTTTCCCGATTCTGATTTGATCGCGAAAACGGAGCCCTGTGGAGCAAATGTACTTTGGCTTAACGAGACACGAATGACATCTGATACTCCCTGTTTAGCAGGCAGAGCAAAGATATCCTGCTGACTGAGAAATAGACTGTTACGAACATCCAGGTCCAGCTGACTGGCTTCGGATTGAATGATTGTACCTGAGGCTGTCAGATATGAGTGGTCGATCTGAATCTGACTTGATTTCCCATTGGAATCGGCTTCAACATATATTGCAGATTGAAACCGGTTATCATTCGGCAGCAGGGCAGCCAGAGCACATTGATCCAGTCCCAGGCGGCTGTTTTGACATCTCACAAAATGACGCGGCACAACGCCTTTTCGATCAGGGGAAACTCGAAACGCCCCGCCAGAGACTTCCAGGGTTGAGTTTTTCAAGTTGAAGAAAGCTTCTATCCCTGACTTCACACGTGACTTTGAAGATGAAGGAAGCAACTTTAACTCAACCGCCTGAGGGCTCTCTGCCGTCTTGTGCTGAAAAACCAGCTGGATCTGTTTATTCTCCAGCGTCACAGGTGACATGTAACAGACACCCTGACCGCTCACATTCACCCGTGTAGGTCCGGATATAGCCGGACCGTTGAGAAAATCGCTGAGATTGCCTTTTGTCATATCGAACGTCACGGCTTTTGCCTTGGCGAACTGGCTCTTGATCTCCTGTTCAATATCTGGTCTTCCCAGTACGGCTTTGATCCGCTTCTGTTCATTCTGTGTCAGGGAGACAAGACTGGCAGGATCACATCCTGCAGTCACACCATCTGCTGATATTGCATAAACACTTTTCTGTTTGGAAAAATCCAATAAGGGTTTTACAAATGCCGGCGTCAGCAATTCATCGATTTCTGCAGGAAGATCAGGCTGAAACATGTCAGCAGTCACATGATTTCCCCAGCTTTGCTGCCAGGTTCGATGAGAATCGATTTGAAATACATTTTGTAAATTCCCCTGTTCTGTCGAGCGGAGATACGAGGGCCATCCCCAGAGCAGAGCGTTTTCCAGTTGCACCTTGACCTCATCAAACCGGCTTGCACTTTGACTTCTCAGTTTATCCTGAGGCCAGTTAGTGAGAGTCATCATTGTTGCCTGTTTATCCCTGGGATTCCCGATCAAAACAGAATTGATGACAACAATATCAGTTTGACCAGTGGCAAGTTCCGCTTGATCAGACTTTACCCGGTTTTTCTTTTCTTCAGGACCGGTTAACGAAAATATCGTATGGTCGGAGAGCAGGGTACTGGAAAATATCCTGGCGGTGCGGGGAACCTTGCGCTCCTGCAATATCAGACCAGGAGTCAGAGCCAGGTCCAGACTGTCCAGTTCCAGACAGGGCGCTCCTTTGCATGAGATAAAACAGTTAGAGATCAGCACATCCGCATAAATCTGATCTACGCGAACCGCTTCCAGTTTCTGCCCCATGATCACTGAATTTTCCAGAAAGATACGTGACTCACCTTCGGGTCGTCCTGTCGTTGTACGTGGTGCTCCCGTGGAATTGATCAGTCTAAGCGTTCTATCTGTTGTCCCGGTCAGCGTGAATGAACTGTCCTGAAATGTGAGATCACTCTGATTTAACTCCAGGACATTGCAAACTCCGGAACCAGAAAGCCCGGACACATCGCACAGCAGGTGGACCCCCTGAAATCGCAGTAAGCCAGCTGAAAACGAAAACAGGTTTACTTCAGACTGCTTCTCGTTTTCATTTTTTGCCTGCAGCAGAATTGTCGGCTTCTGGCCTGAGTCCCCCATGATGATTAACTGAGAAATATCCTGTAACCGATGTGGATGGAGTAAAAAAGGGCCAGAACCATAAAGACGGATAACAGCGCCTCTGGAAGTCACCTCATTCAGGGCATTGTTTAAGCTGTCCCAGACTCCGGATTCGTTTTTCCCCCGCGCCACTTTCAAAACAGGTAATTGAAGGTCCACCTTGCCTGCATTCGGCCCAGTGAGTGCAGAAAACCCTGGTCCCCAGTCTGGCAGATGTTTTTTTTCCTGCCCACGGACAGACAAGTTTTTTAAGGACTCAGCAGACTCTTCTTTTTGCTTTGATGGATCTATTCCAGATTTCACATCCGTAACAGCAACCTCTGCTTGAGGTGAGTCTTCAACTGGTTCCGCTGCATTCCCTGGCTGATCGGTAGCATTCTGAGAATTACGCTGCTGATTCTGCTCTGCCGTGAGAAATGGATTACTGGCAGGTCCCTGTTGTGGTCCGTCCCCCGATGAGCTCAGAGCATTGATCCCCCACCAGATCAGGAGAATCAACAGCAAAACTCCTCCCGCCAGCATGGCAATCTGTTTGTAATCCACGGCGATCTGACTACTTGCGGCTGGCTCATCCGCCGTAGTTGTTGTTTGAGTTTTCAAGGATCGTTTCGGTGGACGTGCTGAAGATCCCTGACTCTTTCGAGCTCCCGTTTTTTCCGGAATCTGTTTTTCCCGGTTTTGAGATCTGGATCCTTTGCGTGGTGTCGAGGTCGATGATGAATCCTGCTTTGAAGAACGCGGAGCCTGGCGCGTTTTCATTGCCGAGTCAGAAATCACAGAACCTTCCTCTTCTTCCAGTGGCTCCTGACGTTTCGCGGAGGAACGTTTGCGTTCCACCTGCCTGTTACTTTTTGCTGGTTTGGCAGATTTAGCAGATTTAGCAGATTTAGCAGATTTAGCAGATTTAGCAGATTTAGCAGATTTAGCAGATTTGGCTGGCTGCTTGAGACCAGGTGCTGTTACATCTGATTCGAATTCGACTTCTCCCGCCAGCTGCTGCAGATCGAAACTGGTGCTCAGCCGATTTTCCGACTCTTTATCTTCATCATCCTGATCATCAGACTGGCTGGTGTAATCGGGCATGAACTGATTGATCAAAAAATCACTGCTGTCTGCTGCTGGTAGCTGGTCTGACTCGAGAGTAGGTTGCTCTCCATCCGATTCATCATTTGCCAATGCTTCCAGAACATCGTTTCCAAGATTGGAACGTTTCAGATTCGAGTTCTTCAAGTCTTCCAGAAGTTCAGCCGGAGTCTGATAGCGATCTGCCTGTGGTTTGGCCATCATCCGATGAATGATGGCGACAATCCCTTCCGGCACTCGATCATTGAGTTCCCGCGGATCGGGTGGAGGAGTGGTAGCATGAGCGGCGAGTTTATTGGTCAGGCTACCTTCAGAGAAGGGGGCCCGGCCTGTCAGCATGTGATACCAGGTACAACCGAGCGAATAGATATCACTGCGGATATCTGCCGCCTTACTGTCACGGGCCTGCTCGGGAGCCATGTAATCAACGGTCCCAACAGTCGTCCCGGCCCGGGTGATACTCGTTTCCGTATTATCATCTATGGAACGGGCCAATCCCAGGTCAGTCAACTTAACAACGCCATCCAGGCGAATGAGAATATTGGCAGGCTTGATGTCACGATGCACGATTCCCTGCTGATAAGCATGTGAGAGAGCCTCTGTCACCTGTGTGATGATCTCCAGCGACCGGCGGACTGGAATCCGATTTCGTTTATTGATCAGGTTATGAAGGTCTGTTCCCTCAACATATTCCAGCGCGATATAAAGATAACCGTCTTCTTCGCCGGCATCATAAACTGAAACAATATTCTCATGGCGGAGATGGGCAGCCGCCTGACCTTCCGCCTTGAAGCGTTTCACGAGAACAGGGTTTTCCGCTTTATCCCGCGGCAGAATCTTTAGAGCAGCCAGTCGGTTCAATCTGGTGTCACGGGCGAGGAAAACAGCGCCCATACCGCCTGCACCGATTTCTTTTTCAATTTTGTATTTGCCCAGCGTTTCCAGTTTCGGTACGCGCGCAGACTGGCGTTTTTTTCTCTCAGGTGTATTTTCATTCCGCTTGGCCATTGCCTGCCCCAGAAATGTCTGAATCGAACGATTCAAAAAACGCCTTACTTGAGTCCGAACGCTTCCAGAAATTGTTAAGAACTGATTTGGAACCACCTAAACCCGAATGACAGAAGAACATATATCATAAGCTGTTGTCGTGAGAGAGTCAAAATAGACCCTCATTCTTTTCGACCTTACTCGATAAGAAAATGAGGACTGCACATCACAACAGCAGGTGTCCGGGGGACAGGGTGCTTTTAAATCGAATCACTCCAGTCCAGGCACTGCACGAGACCGGATTTCAAACCACAAACACACCATTGACCAAACGGATCGCAGGCTACTTCAACTGCTTCATCAGGAATCACTCCTCCCCAAATCAGCTTACCCTCCTGATTTAACCAGTACAGTTCCTGCTCTATCGTAGCGGCAACGATTCGATTTCCTGCAAAATCACAAGCGAGGACTTTGGGTGTCCCTTCAAAAATCAGAGTCCCTGCAGATTCACCATCATGGTCAAAAATTAAAATTCCATAATTGAATCCTGCCAGATAGAGCCGCTGTCCATCTCCCGAAATTGAAATCCCTCCACAATTAGACCAGTGCTTTTCAGTCCAGATACAATTTCCCTCAAGATCATGGCAGCAGAGAAACCCATTTTCCGCTGCCCCCATCAATCTTGGTTCAGAGACCTGAAATTCGAGATAACTTAAAGGACGCATCGTTTCAAAACTGGCGACTTTCTTTTTCTGCGAGTCAATCAGAATGGTCTTACCACTGGCCAGACTGACTGCCAGATAGTCGCCGTAGGAATCCATCGTAATTGCCAGGCACTCCACCGAAAAAGAGATCGCCCACAAGACGTTCAGATCACGATCAAAGCAACAGATATTATTGTCTGAGTAGATCGCAGCTCCCAGTTTCCCACGATCACTCCAGTGGACCAGTTGCACATCCTTAACACCACGATTCAAATGCAGAAACTGCCCCTGTCGATCCAATAAATAAAGGCCGCCCGAAACATCGGCGGCCAGTATTTCTCCTGTTTCCCGTGCCAGGTCCAGCGCAAGTAAAGGAGCTTCTGTTGAGAATGACCACCGTAATTCGGGGGTTGTCCCTTTTCCCTGTGTGAGCCAGGCGGCACGTTCATCCATCATGGTGTTACAGCATATTGCCTTTGCAGGATTTGTAAGCCACGTTTGATATCAGAATCTGCAGCGAGTTTCTGCTCTCTTGACGCACCATACATGGCTGTCTGCAGTTCATCCTTTTCAACCGTGATTGTCGGTTTGATCCCGATCTTACCATAAGTGTTACCTTGAGGCGAATAGAATTTGGCAGTTGTCAGGCGTAAACCAGTCGAACCCCGAATCGGGAAAATACTCTGAACAGACCATTTCCCGTAGGTTTTGCGTCCGACCACTGTCGCACGACGATGATCGGTTAATGCCCCCGCCACAATTTCGCTGGCACTGGCACTGTTTTCATCGACTAATAATACCAGCGGAATTTTCCAAGTACCAGGACGATGTGCTGTGTAGCTCCAGTTCTGATCAGAAACGCGTCCTTTTGTGGAAACGAGCTTCCCTTCTTCCAGAAAACGATCCAGCACTTCCACGGCGGCAGACAGTAACCCGCCTGGATTACCACGCACATCCCAGATCAGTGACCGCATACCTTCACCGTGAAGTTTATGCAGGGCGGCATCCAGTTCTGCAGCAGATGTTTTCTGAAAACCGGTCATTTTGATGTAAGCGATTCCATTTTCCTGATCAAGCATCTTCACGATGGGAAAACTTTTCACCTGGACTGCTTTACGGGTAACCCTTGCAGTTCGCGTCCGGTCACTGCCAGGACTTTCCAGTTCCAGTAGTACCTGACTGCCTGAAGTCCCCCGCAGCAGATTCGCTGCCTGGTCAGTTGTCATATTTCGGCAGTCATGCTGATCGATGCCAACAATATGATCTCCCGACAGGACCCCGGCCGCTTCGGCAGGGCTGTCTGGCAGCACATTCATCAGCAGCATGCCTTCTCCGATCTCGGCTTTCATTTCGATCCCGATCCCGACAAATTCACCTTCGATATTGTCGTACAGATCGCCCAGACGCTCCGGAGTCAGAAAGCTGCTGTAATCATCCAGGGCATTACAGCCACCGAACATGTATTCAGAAATCACAGCAGTATCCCGCAGTCCCAGATTCTGATAAGACATCGTGCAGACTTCGATAATCAGTTGATGTGCCCCGTGATGACTGGAAACAGATTTGTTCCAGTAATTTTCTCTTAGAATACGACGCACCATACGAATCTTCTCGGGCGGCACTCCTTTCAGATGAGCTTTAATAAACTGATCATTGGCCAGAGCCAGATACAGGCTTTCCGTACCATGTGCCACGAAAGAAGTGGTACTGAGCGGATCGACGAAGTGCGATTGAATTTTAGACAGAATTTCGTCGAAGAGGATAAATGCTTCTCTTCGCGATTGATTCAGAAGCACTTTCGAAAAGCTGTCATCCGAGTAACGACGGTCGATGCCAAAGTGAATTTTGGCACGACGCAAACCGTATTTGATGTTGTCGTTTTCAGGCCACTCTTTTAAGGCTTCTTCATAATGCTCAATCGCCTTGATCCATTGCCGATTCCGTTCATACTCCTCCCCTTTAGCAATTGACTGGGTCTGCGTAACGGGAATCACAATGGGAAGTTCACCTGGATCCGCAGCAGTGATATTGGATCCTGCTGCCAGCAGACAGCCCAGTAGATAAACCCACAAATGACTCGAATGTAATCTCTTAAGAAGTCGCGTCTTGGTAGTAGAAAACATGGTTCCCCCTCTATAACCGACGTTTTATCCTGTTGCTGAAGGCCGCCACAAGCAGGGCTCATCAAAAGCAGGCAGGTAAACAGTCGCCGGTTCGCGCTGCACAATAAATGCACAGCGTTTATTTAAACAAGTATCTTGCCGATATGTTTAACATAAGCCACAAAAATTCGATGGTCAAACAATCGTTTTCGTGAAGATGCACTACGACCTGTGCAATCGGTTCATTTTTAAATGACCATTTAAAACCGAATCAGGCAGAATACTGCTAAGGGAGGGCGTGTTGTCTTAACTCGTTAGTACAACACGCGCAGCTGGAGCTGAAATGCTTCTCTATTTCCACCAACCCCGGTAACCCGGACAACCCGAACCGGAATGAGCAACTTCAGAAAAAAGCGGCGCGTGTCTCAAATTCATTCAACTCGTCAGTTGGAACCTCAACGTTCTTTGCCCCAGAGAATTGCCAGCTGTATCAGAACATCAACTGCCTGCTGCATTTCTTCCACAGTGGTCCATTCCAGCGGTGAATGGGGATTGTGCTGTCCACTGGAAAGATTGGGGGTGGGTAATCCTTTTTCAGTCAACAGACTGCCATCTGTCCCTCCACGGATCACGTTCAGATTGGGTTCGAGGCCGGCAGCGCGAGTCGCTTCGATTGCCTTCTCCAATGCACGTGGCTCTTTGGGCAGCCCATCACGCATATTGCGATACTGTTTATGTATGTTGATCGTGATCTCTGCCTTGCGGTTTTTCTGGCGAAGTGGTTCGGCCAGTGATTCCAGAAGTTCGGCATATTCCGCAAGCTTCTCTGTTTCAAAATCACGTAAGATCAGCCGGGCAGACGCCTCAGAAACACTGCCTTCAATATGATAGGGATGGATAAAGCCTTCCCGCCCCTCAGTCGTTTCCGGACTTAAGGTTTCTGTCGGTAATTGAGCAATCAACTCACATAAAATGCGATTGGCATTCACCATCACACCCTTACCAACAGAAGGATGTGTATTGACCCCTTTGACAACAATGACAGCCTGATCTGCAGAAAAGGTTTCGGAATCGATGCGGCCACTGCCATCACTGTCTAACGTGTACGCACAACAGACACCGAATGCATTTAAATCCAGCTTTTCGATGCCCCGACCGATCTCTTCATCGCAGGTAAAACAGAGTCGAATCGGGCCATGTTTGATAGAGGAATCCCCCATCAGCTTCGCGGCGGCGGACATCATTACAGCCACTCCCGACTTGTCGTCTGCTCCCAGAAGTGTCGTACCATCAGTGGTAATCACCGTTTTCCCCTGCATCTGCTTCAGACGAGGTTCTTCACTGACCCGCAATACACGTGACGGATCACCGGGCAGCACCAGATCTTCTCCATTATAATTTTCGTGCACGATCGGTTTCACGTCCGTACCGGAGAACTCAGGGGAGGTATCCACGTGGGCTACCCACCCGATCGCCGGGACATCCGCTTCAACCGTGGAGGGAATCGTGGCCATCACAATTCCGTACTCATTTATTGTGACATCTTCCAACCCCAGTTGCTCACACTCATCAAACAGCATCCGACTCAGCACCAGCTGCTTTTTTGTACTCGGAAACGTAGGACTCGTCTCATCCGACTGAGTATCAATTCTGACATAACGCAAAAAGCGATCTTGTAGTGTATCCATGAGTATCTGTTTTCTAATATTAAATGGGGGATCTCATTCAACTATAATTCAGGCTGAAAAGAATCGAGTTTAAAGGCAACATATTCTATGGTCCGATAGCCGTCCCGCTCATAAAGCAAACCGACTTTTCCATCACCGATTCCGGCGAGACTGGAATAGGCAGCGGATCCGGGCGTTACCAGCCGTGAGGCGGTCCAGGTTCTTCCGTCATCTTCACTGAGTCGCACGACCATCTTTTCACGTTTTTTACTGGCTGGATTGCTGAATAAGATCTGTCCCGGTTTCTCAACATCAGGAAACCGGACACGAATCAGACTGGCCTGGCAGACAGGCTCGATTAAAGCCTGATCCAGACTCACATCAGACCAGGTCATGCCTCCATCACTGGAAAAAGCGATCGCTCGACGATTTTCACCGTGATAGCTTCGCATATTCATCAACAGCCGACCGTCAGTCAGTTCAACGACAGCACACTCATTTGTTTTTTCTCCGATCGGTTCGCTTAATTCCCAGGTCTTACCATGGTTGTCTGAAAAAATGGCGTGCGCCCGACGTACAACATTTCCCTGCAGCGAGACATTATGATCACAGGGAATAACCAGCCGGCCTTTAAATTTCCCTTGCGTCAACTGAATGCCATTTCCAGGGCCTGTCGCATACCACGTCCATTCCGGTTTCTTGGTCGATCCCGTGATCTCATAGGGCTGCTTCCATGTGACGCCGTCATCATCAGAATAACTCATATAAACGCGTCGCGTATCCAGGCCTGACCGGTCTTTGATCTGATTTGCATGGTCTTTGCCGTGATTCCAGGTTAAAGGCAACCAGATGCGGCCCGTAGTCTGATCCACTACGGGGCACGGGTTACCACAGGTATTTTCGCCATCAGTCCAGATCACCAATAATTCAGACCAGGTTTTACCCTCATCCTGACTCCTTTTGAGAACCAGATCGATGTCGCCACTGTCATTTAAATTATTCCTGCGGCCTTCCGCAAAGGCGAGCAGCGTTCCCCGAGGAGTCGTCAGTAAAGCAGGGATGCGGAATGAGTGATAACCAGATTCTCCTCGTTCAAAAACGGTAGTCACAATCTCTGAATTCAATGCAGGGGGGAATTCCTGAAGATTCTCTTCAGCAGAACAGGGGAGAGCAAGAGACAGGATGACACATGATAGCAGTAGTTGATTTGGATAGTACATATTTTAAGGCCACTCCAGATCCAGGGTCGTCTGATTTAAAATAAGACCAGAAAATGAGTATATCGCCCCTGTAAACGCATCACAATCAACGAAATTCGGGGCATTTTCGGATGAGAGCAGTGGTTGACTTGCGATCAAACAGGAATTTGTTAAGCTTTCGACTTCTCGGGGGTTATTTTGCCGATAAAGTGAGATACCTAAGCAGTTTAGCACTGAGAAATGGCTTTTCCTGCAGTCGAACATTTTGTAGGATAAACCCATCTGGCAAAGCCAGGGGGTAACCCAAACTGGCGGTGTAGCTCAGTCGGTTAGAGCAGCGGAATCATAATCCGCGTGTCGGGGGTTCGAATCCCTCCACCGCTACTTGTGTCATAAGAAGACACATCAAGACAAACGACGCCTGAATCTTGTAACTGAGATTCAGGCGTTGTTTTTTTAACGGATGCCATTACCGCCGCCTGATACATCGAAGCGCCATGGAAGCGATGCTTCGAGTTTGAACGTGAGAGGCATTATCTGCTTAATTGAGATAAAACCAGATGGATCTCTCATTGATCAATTAGAGTATCAGCATCGGGGAGTTTTTTATTTTCCGAATCAGGTGCGATAAACTCTACCTTGATAATATAGTTATCAAGGTAGTTTGCTTTTTCAAGCACTTTACGAGGCGGAAAGTTTCTAAATAATCTCTGCGGTATATTGCGAGGATTTCCGAAACCGATATAGGTCAGCCAGACTGGTTCTGTAGCGTCTTCCCCCAACACCTGCTGATATTTTTCCCATTCATTTTTGAAGTCATATAAGTAAAAATGGAACTTCGGAATCGTGATTACACGATAGTCCCCCATTTGATATTCCATAAACCCTCCCTCAAGAGGTTTCATCTGAGTCTGCTCTCTCCCCATCAGGTAATATTCCAAAACGTTTCTCGTACTATCGTCGGTAATGATCAGCGAATCAGCAGGAACGGTGCTTTTCAATAAGGAAGCCACTTCTCGGGCCATGGCAGGTGTCTGAGTTGTTTCCAGACTTCTAACCACCTGATAGGGATAGAGGTAAAACCAGAAACCAAGCAGAAATACACCGCAGGCAGATCGAAATACGCCTGGACAACGCAACAATGGATAAGCCGCAGCAGAAAATCCTGCAGCGGTGAAGGGGATCAACCAGATTGAGTGCCGCGTGTATCCCAGAGGATAAATGCGATAGTTAAATAAGAACGCTGCAATGATCATAGGCAGGAGAACCGTCAGGCTTCGCTCAATGGCAATCCATTTCGATCCACTCTCTCGATAACCCTTTAATAAGAGAACAAAAGATCCCACCAGCAACAAACAGCCCATCAGGATCGGATTCACACCTGCAACATATTTTATATAATCTGCCGTATGTATTAGCGTCAGGGCGGCAGGACGCAGTTTTGTCTGATCGGCTGAACTGTAATTCAACCAGACGTCCCACAGTTCTGACTGAATTTGACTGTTGACAAAACCTCTTACGTGCAACAAATACAATCCAACGCACAAACCGATTAAAGCGAACTGTAAGAAGACCCAACTGACGATTGCCCGACGGGAAAGAGATCCCGAAAAAAGCCGCATCAGAGCTAATAATCCTATCACCAGCAGAAACCAGGCAGTGGCATAGTGAGTTAACATCGCCAGTCCCAGACAAAGTCCACTCACAACTAACGCGGGCAAAGACTCATGCCGAAAAAATCGCTCCTGATAATACAGAGCAACGAAAAAAAACATGAGCATTAACGTATACCCACGCACTACGATGCTTAATTGAATCATCGGAAGCGAAAAAGTAAGAAAGGTTAACCCCACCAAGGCAGGCCGTGGCCCCAGCAGTTCCTTGAGCCACAGAAAACCGAAAACAAGTGCCGGAACACAAAACAACAGGGAAGGCAATCGCAACAACCATTCAGAGTCGCCTAGAATCATCCAATAATGATAAAAAAGAAAAATCAAAGGAGGATGAGTATAGATCCGACTCGCCTGCATCACATCGGCAACATTAGTAGCACGCGCTGCCTGAAAATGCATTGCTTCGTCATAGCCCAAAAACAGCAAATCCAGTAAGTTTACTCTGATGACAATCCCGACAAGGATGATGACAAGAACGCTCAACCAGATCACCACTGAGACTGAAGTCTCCTGGCTGGAATCGGAACCCCTGGTTTCATCATTTTGTGCTTCGGTTTCAATCGAAGCTGATGCTACTGTCGTTTTGCCCACCCGGCATTCCCTGCTTTATGATTCACTTGATTGGATTAGAAATCTCACTTAACCATTTACTCAAACTATTGATGAAGGATTATCATCCTGTTTCAGCTGTCTGGAAATCAAACAGATCTATAAAGCAATTACCATACCTATTCCCGGCTCAATTGTTATACACTGTTATTATGAGCCATGGACCTGTTCCTCGATACAATCTGTAAATCACACTGTCACTGAAGTTTAACAGGTTGAGATAAGTGTAAACTGGCCGAAACACGGAACCTGATTATGGCAGGGGAGACAACTGAATCAGGATTCAGGTCGAATCCCCCCAGAACTAATAAGTTGGAGATTTTACACAACATAATTGATTTACTTCTGTAATTTTACGTGGTACATTCACTGCAGATAGCCCTTTTTATTGAACTCCTTGAAACGGCACCTATCCCCGATTACCCCTTAAAATCGCATTATCTCTGGAACACTCACAATCATGAGCTTTACTCTGCGTCTTTCCCTTCTGGTACTTTTGTGCTCCAGCAATCTCTTTTTCTATGGTTGCAGTGAATCAGAACCTTCCGCCAGTCAGGCTCCCAGCATTACCGGCATGGAAAATCTGGAGTCCCCCGAAGAACTTCTACCCAAAGTAGAACAGGCAATTGAAATTGCCCGTCAGCATTATCTGGCATCAGAAGAACATTCCCCGTGGGAGATATACCATGGAATGCTGGCATTTCGGAAAGACTACCAGATCAAAAAGGATGGCAAAGTTGTCAATGCATTGGAGTGGATCTCCTCCGGTCCCACATTTGACAATGAACCCTGGTTCCAGAAAACGGAGTTCGGCGGCCGCGCTCATCCTTATACCAAATCAAATGCTTTCGAAGGCCATAAAAATCAGTCACTGGCAATTCTAGCCATGGCCGATGTTCCACTTGATCATGAGTTCCAGACACCCGATGGTCCGATCACCGTAGCGGACATCGTTGCCAATGCGCAGAAAGAGGTCCAGGAGAACGAAGAAGTTACCTGGTCACTCTGGGGACTGGTGCATTATCTCGGCCCCGACGCCGTATGGGAAGACAAAAACGGGGAAGAATGGCACATGGATGATCTGGTTTATATGCAGAATGCCACGCTGTCAAATGAATCGGCATGTGGCGGAACACACGCCTTGTTCGCTCTGGCATATGCCAGGAACACTTATCAGAATTCAGGTCAACGCCTGCGGAGTTACTGGCTGGAAGCAGATCAGAAAATTCAGAAACACATTGAAGCAGCCAAGGCGATGCAGAATCTGGACGGATCTTTTTCTTACGACTACTTCTTCCAGAAAAGTGCCAGCGAAAATTTTCAGGAACGTCTGGAAACCACAGGTCACACTCTGGAATTCCTGATGATGGCACTTCCAGACGATCGCCTGAATGAAGAATGGGTGCGGAAAGCAGTTTCGCTGTTGGCAAATGATATCATCAACAATAAAGATGAACCCGTCGATTACTCAGCCCTGTATCATGCCATCGATGGCCTGGTGATCTACCGGAACCGGATGTCACCAGACCGCACAGCGCAACTGGGAAGTAAAAGCTTCCCAAAACAGGATCAATCCAAGACTGATGTGAAAGTCCTTAAACCCGCTGTGCCACCCGCGATTCCCGAACTCCCGGAATTACCGCCCAAACAGTAATGGAGACAGTGGAAGGTCGGGAACGAAATTCTCATCCAACAGCATTGGGTTACACGTCGATTGTATCGGAAGGGCCTGAACTTCCTCCGGTCGATTGATTCGCCAGGCTGATCAGGAAAAAGCCAGTCAGCAGAAAGTCTACTCCCACCAGCGTACCCACTGCCCACATTCCTGAGACAGGCCACTGGCCCGAGATCAGGCCTCCTAAGAGTAATGAGATCACGCCACTGAAAAGAATGCGTCCCCAGCCGGCAGCAGGCCGGATTCCCAGTGACATAATGATCTTCCAGACTCCCTCAAAGACAAAAAATACCGCCATGATCAGTGTCAGTAGTTCCAGTCCATATAATGGATGAAACAACAGAGAGAGTCCTCCGAGCATAATCAGAGCTCCCAGGATCACGTGGAAAGTTTTCCCTGCAACATCTCCCACCTGCATCGACTGCAATACATATAATATCCCCCCCAACAGTAAAAAAGCGCCAATCATATATACTACAGCGATACCGGCAATCAGCGGCGTAATCAGCGAAATAACGCCGATGACACATAAGATAATTCCAGTCAGTTTGAAGTCCTTGATTGCAGGTAAGGCAGGCTGTGTCATTTGAGTCTCACTTCTGGCTTAAAATTGATATAGGGTAAAAGCACTTTTCATTTGGCAGGAGTCTCTGTAATTCTCAGAAATCTCTGTTGCAGCTTAAATGCAAAACAGATTCAAGAACGCCACAGATTATAGTGCTGTAGCTTTCATTCTCGGAATCGAAACCATGACTACTGGAACATATTCAAAAAATTGTTTTTAAACTGATAATACCCAAAATGCAGCTCTTTATCAGTGTTTTCTATTTCGATTATAAAAACCTTTCGTGTTATACCAGTAAGCTGCTTTAGTCTGACTTTACAGATGTGTTGTGAATTAGAGGTAGAAAACATGAAAAAACGCCGCACTCTCCCAAAAGGAGAAGCGGCGTTTTTGATCACTGAGTATGGAGAAACCTAAGGCTTACTCTTGAGTTCGAAGGTAAAGTGATTTTCTTCACCCGCTTGAACCTGGGCTGTGATTTCACTTTTTTTCGGGTCTGTGTACATCAGAGGAATCAATGACTTGGGAGCCTGATTCACAGGTTGATTCGGATCAAACGCAGACGATTCATAACACTCAATTGAAACCAGATGATGGCCCACCTGCGCTCCATCGCCCATTAACTCAAACGTCCCGTCTTCCTTGATCCCGCCCAGTGCCATTCTCCCGGTGGTTCCCCGGTCTTTATCGGGAGTAAACTGGATCGTGCCAGTCGTCAATGGCTTTCCATCCAATGTCACCACACCTTTTACCGGAGCCATGGGAGGTGTGTCGGATAGACCGCTTCCACATGCAGAAAGAGTAAAGCTAAGAATCAAAACAGGGATCAGTTTTAGTGAAGTCGAACACTGCATAATTACTCTCCCAGCACTTGACCGTCGGCCATACTGCCTCGATAGCGCCAGTTGTTGATATCAATGTTTTCACTGACAAACACAACGCCGCCATCGGCATTCAGCATGTGAACCCCACCCACGTGTTGCGAGCTGAAGGGTACTACGGTCCAGTCATTGATGTACGCGGTCTTTGGAAACACCTGATTTGGCCCGTAACGCATGACTTTCACAGCGCCACTACCTTCCAGGGTAATTCCACGTACCCACGGGCTGCAGCGATTATCATAACATGCACCATTCGATCCCCAACCCACATCCGACATAATCGAAGGCTTGAATTCACCAAAGATGAATGTATTGGAAGATCCATCGGTAATGTCTCGCATGCGGGTATTGCTGTTCGGCCAGAAGATACCTCGTTGATTTGCCGGCAGACTGGTACTGTTTCTGATTCCCACCTGGGCACCAGTCGATGCATAACCGGCCACTCCCAGATAATTTGTGATGGCTTTTTTGGTACTGGTATTCCAGCCCCGGTAACCATGTTCTGAAATAACCGTTTCACCCGAGTAAGAAGGACAGAGGTAAGTCGGAATAATATTCGCTGCCAATCCAACATTTGCGGGGTTGGCATAACTCAAGCTGAAATCAAATTGGTTATAAATATTAGCCATATCCATGAAAGGCAATATCATGACCATTGGCCCCATGCTGTTCAACTGCGGGTTATCGAAAGAGGACGCGGTGAAGGTCCAGCCAATTCCCCCGGGAGGAAAGCAGGAGTGAGTTTCATGGTAATTGTGCAATGCCAGACCAATCTGTTTCAGATTGTTTTTACACGTTGATCGACGTGCGGCTTCACGGGCCTGCTGGACGGCAGGTAACAGGAGTGCGATTAAAATCGCAATAATTGCGATAACGACTAATAATTCAATCAGCGTGAAACCACGCCGAGTAGACCGAGCGCTGTCTATCATTCAAATGATCTCCAAAAATGATAACGAAACAAGTATAGATTCAGGTTGTAAATCATGCGCAATACAACTCTGATGACAACTCAAGCAGGAATAAGTTAAAGGCGTGAGTGAGGGCAAGAACGATTCAGGCGGGGAACAGGACGAAATACTCCAAGCTCAATTTTAAATAAGACTACGTGTAAAAGCAAACACTAACTCCTGGCGATAGATTTAACACCGGACAGAAACTGCGGTTCTGATATATTTTTTCTTAAAATAAGGAAGTGCCATTCCCCTTCATAAGTAACCGCCTTTGGTGAGGTAACATGCGTCCTGTTCTGATTATTTTTTATCAGGGGCAGTTTTTTTGACACAAATTAACCTTGCACTTTACTTAACAACATTAAGATGCACGGTCTCCCGAGACGCAATTATATGCGGCATAACATAGTGTAAAACTGAAAAGAGCAGTCTGTTTATTTCTTTCCTGCCTGATTCGGCATGAGCCAGTATTCAAAGAACTGGTACATCTGCTCGTTCGACTGAGGATCAGGAGCATGTTTTTCGCGGTTGGTCATCGCCACGCGGTTTTCGTAACCCAGAAAACGATTCACGGCAATTGTGTGGTTCAAGGCCCGCCACTGTTTTGGCTGATCTTCAGCCCCTCCCGAAACCAGGAAGGGGCGAGGTGCCATCAAAGCATGCAGCTCATGCAGATCATGACCTTCTTTGATGAGTTCTTTATACAAACCGGTGCGGGGATTCTCTTTGGTCGGTAAACCGCGTTTGCGAAAATCAGGGCCTTCATAACCCAGATACCAGGGTTCCCAGTAATTGACACTGGGACGGCTTTCGTCAAACACGATTCCTCCATCCGACCAGGCGGCACACGCAAATTTGTCGTACAGACAGGAAGCGAACATCGCCCATTTACCACCATAGGAATGGCCGACAATTCCGATCCGCTTGGAATCCACTTCTTTTCGATTGGCGAGGACATGGAAAGCATTCGCAGCTCCATAAGCCAGCGCTGAAAGAGGCTGAATTTCTGCCTGTTCCCGATTGGGGTAATAGAGTGAGTAATCATGACCGATAGAAAAAG
Source organism: Gimesia maris (assembly GCF_008298035.1). Taxonomy (NCBI): domain Bacteria; kingdom Pseudomonadati; phylum Planctomycetota; class Planctomycetia; order Planctomycetales; family Planctomycetaceae; genus Gimesia; species Gimesia maris. The sequence continues at coordinate 3,500,016 of NZ_CP042910.1, read as the reverse complement.
TCACGAATCCCCTTTTCGCCAATTGTAACGCGAAGTCCCGATTCTCTCCCTTCAAGCCGACCCCTGTCTCCGGTTCATAATAAACGACCAGAACGGCGGGCCTGCTGTGATCCGGTTTTGCCCCTTCCGGAATCAACAGATAGCCGGTATTAGGGTGCCCGGGTGCAATATTAAAACGCACCGTGTATTGAGTAAGATCTCCCCGTCTTTCCTCTTTCAGATATTCAACCTCAGGGTGCTCATTGACCGGAGGCCAAGCGCCCATTTTCTGATGCCAGGTCTTCAGAATTTCCTGTCGGCGTGCCTGCCAGTCTTCTGGTGTCTTCACGGGACGACCATCATAGAATTTCAAGGGGCTTTGATAATTGCCCAGATCACCTTTGAATTCTTCCGCGGGTTCAAAGTAAGGTGCAATCTGCTTCCAGAGCTCTCGGGGACCTTCGGAACTCGACTCCGCCAATGCTCCCTGAACGACAGCGATCAAAATGCAACTCACCATTCCCAGACAACTCAGACTTTTCATATCCATTCGCTCCACTCATATTTATAATGAACGTAGTCAATATTCTTCCTAAATAATTAAGATCGCATCATAACCTGTTGATCCATGTAATAAAACTCCTCAGAATAGAGAATTAAACCGAGGTCTCATTGACCGCAGCAAAATCACTTTCAGCGATCTATGTTGAGCTGTGCTATCTGGTAGAATCCGATTCAGTCATTCTAGAAATGTAAGTATTTTAAAGGATACAATTTTATGCAGCGTCCCTTATTTCCTTTGATTATCATTTTCACCTTAACCTCTTCTATGGCTCTCGCAGCGGATAAACCCAAGAACCCTCCGCCGACACAAGCTGACGTTTCTTACGGTCCTTCCAAGATGAACAAGCTTGATTTCTGGCAGGCCGAAGGAGACGGACCACGCCCGCTGCTGGTTTATATTCATGGCGGTGGCTGGATCGGCGGCGACAAAGATCGTGTTCGCAACATCCAGCCTTTTCTTGACAAAGGGATTTCCTTTGCTTCCATTAATTACCGACTGACGGGAGAAGCACCACTTCCCGCTCCCGTACACGATGCCGCTCGCGCCATTCAGTTCATTCGTTCCAAAGCCGGTGAATGGAACATTGATAAAGAACGTATCGCTTTAACCGGCGGCAGTGCCGGTGCCTGCACTTCCATGTGGCTTTTATATCATGATGATCTGGCAGATCCCGAAGCCAAAGATCCTGTCCTGCGGGAATCAACCCGTGTCACAGCCGCAGCCGTGGCAGCCGGGCAGACTTCGATTGATCCGAAAGTCATTGAACCCTGGCTGGGTCCGAATGTACTCAAACATGCGATGATCTATAAATCGGTCGGCGGAAAAAGCATGGATGAAGTGATGGAGAATTACAAACAGCACGAAGCGCTCTACAAGGAATTCTCACCCTACAATCACCTGACCGCCGATGATCCTCCATTGTTGATGACCTACAACAATAATATGAAGCTGCCTTCTGAAAATGCAGGACACGGAATTCATCACCCCGTGTATGGCGTCAAAATGAAAGAGAAAGCCGACAAAGTCGGAACCGAGTGCCACCTGTTGATTCGTGGAGTTTCCAAGTCGAAAAAATATGCAACTTCAGACGAATTCCTGATGGACAAACTGTTGAATAAAGATTCATGAGCCCGGCTCTGAATGCAACCAGAACACAGAGACGAAGTTCCCCGATTTCGTCTCTGTGATTTTATTTCCCGACAGTAATTTCATTTCTCAAACAGTTCTGCCGCCAGTCGTGGATCTGACAAGTCCAGCTGATACATAATCTGGTTGTAATCATAGCGTGGGGTCTTGACTTCGTTTCCTGAGAACAGAGCGGTGTAAGTGCCTTCAAAATAAATCAGGCGGCCTTTCTCTCGGGCAAACAGGGGATGTTGTTTCGGATTATAAAAGCTGTATTTGTCATGCGTGACAATCTTCCGTCCCCATTTCCACGGCCCCAACGGACTCGCCGCTTCGGAGTACCAGATTTCGCCCAAAACGGAAGTCCCGAATTTCTGTAGCCCGATCATCGTCCATTTGCCACGAAACTCATTCCAGGCGACCGAACTGTTCTGGATCTCGATTCTCTCTTTGGTTTCGATATCACGCAGCTGAAAGTATTGTTCCTGTTTTGACAGCTTCTTCTGCTGGATCAGTTTTTCCTCCAACTCACTGGTTAAGGGAGTCACATTCTTCCGCCACTGATAGCGTAACGCTCCCGATTCATCCCGGTCGACTTTCCAGTTTTCGGCTTCTGATCCCGGCATCAGGTAGGAATAAGTCTCATATTGTTTCAAGTCAGCCAGCGCATCCGGATTCGCCGGTACACGAATCAGCGGGACTGCCAGTCCAAACAGAATATAGTCATGACCTGACATTTCATATTTCACCGGATGTCCTACCGGATAGAGCGGGGCATCGAAATCAAATACCTTTCGCTTTTCAAAGACTTTCTGCTGATCATTGAATTCGACCAGCCCCCGTTCATAGGCGGTCAACAGCCCTTTGATTTTGACGTATTTCGCAAACATTCGTTCGTTTCCCTGATCGTCACGTACCACTACCAGTCCATCAATCCAGGTGGGTCCGGGACCAGGCATATCACACGTTTTCTTAGCGAAACCGTTCTGATCCAGAAAATAATTCAGATTGACGCCTTGTTGAATCGGCAGTCCTCCCTGACCGGGCAAATCAGAAACAGCACCTGGTACAGAAAAGTTTCCTAATGGATAGCCGGGGAAAATCGTATCTCCCCAGAACCAGTACACACGATTTTTGAACTTTACATTCACGACACTGTCGGAACCAAGCACTTTACCATTCAATACAGGCTGCGCGATGGGAATGTCAGCATCAGTCAGAAGACTGTCACGATAAATGCCTTCTCCTGTCAGTCGGTACAATCGTTCTGCGAGGTTAACCCGTTTCATTTTCAGAATGGCTTTTCCTCCGGGACTGACCTGAATTTTTTTCCCTTGATATCCAAACCCGTCAGCGGGAAACTCATATCCGTGACTGCGAACATGGAAGTAGACCTCCTGATGCATTAACCCTGGTTCGTTGATTGCAGCGATGCCATTACTGTCAGTGACGTGCAATATCTGATTGACTGTTTTCAGTTCGACCAGAGGAATTCCGCGTTTCGATTCAGAATCAATAACCTGTATCTGAAAATATTCCGCAGCCAGAATCAGCCGAGGCACTCCCAGCAGCAACAGCAGGTACATCAGACATTGAAGATACTTCATAACCATTCCAGACCGTTGAACGTTAATAGATTCCCGTTTCAAACTATCTCAGCTTTCCATTTATCACTTCCAACTGGCAGATTAGCTACGATATACTTAATATAGTTAGGAAACAGCAGACTGTCATTGCCTGTTGTCTTTTTGAACCTGCCTGATCGCTATCCCTTTCTTCATAAATTTGAATATCATGAATATGCATCGACGACGTTTTTTACAGAGCTTTGGTATCTATGGTACAGGAATCTTCAGCCTCGATTTTCTGCATGCATTAGAATCACGCTCCTGTTCTGCAGCAGAACCCCGTGAGACGTCTGCTGATATTGTCATCATCGGGGCAGGACTGGGGGGCTGTGCTGCTGCCCTGGCAGCCTGTCGAAATGGTGCTCAGGTGATTCTGACCGAACCAACAGACTGGATTGGCGGGCAGATCTCTCAACAGGCAGTTCCCCCCGACGAACACCAGTGGATCGAGTCGTTTGGCCGTACCAAATCGTATGCAAAACTGCGAACACTGATTCGCGAGTATTATAAGCAACACTATCCGTTAACCAGCAAAGCCCGCAAAACAATCAACCTGAATCCGGGCAATGGCTCGGTGTCCCGCGTCTGCCATGAACCAAAAGTCGGAATCGCGGCTCTGCAATCGATGCTGGCTCCTGCCATCAGTAGCGGTCAACTGACGCTCCTGCTCAATACAGAACCGCTGTCTGCCGAACTGTCGGGTGATAGAATCACTTCCGTCACCTGTCAGACTGAGGGAGCAGGACACCCTGTCACATTGCATGCCAGGTACTTCATTGATGCCAGCGAAGAAGGGGACCTGCTTCCATTAACCAAAACTGAATATGTCCTCGGCGCAGAATCCCAGGCAGAAACGGGGGAACCGCATGCTCCCGAGAAAGCGAATCCTCAGAACATCCAGTCATTCACACATTGTTTCGCCATCGACCATCTGGCAGGGGAAGACCATACCATAGACAAGCCAGCGATGTACGGCTTCTGGAAAGATCATACACCACCTTTGACGCCCGCCTGGTCAGGTAAAATTCTATCGCTCTCATATTCTTCTCCTCGAACATTAGAGCCGAAGGCACTCTCGTTTGTTCCTTGTGGAAAAGAAACTCCCGCTCCGAAGACTCGCTCTCTGAACCTCTGGCTGTACCGGCGGATGATTGACCGCAATAATTTCACGCCGGGCTCTTATGACAGTGATATAACTGTCATTAATTGGCCTCAAAACGATTACATGCTGGGAAACATCACTGATGTTTCTCCTGCCGAACGTACGAAACAGCTCAAGGCTGCCAAGCAACTCAGCCTGTCTCTTTTGTATTGGCTACAAACTGAAGCCCCCCGTCCTGATGGGGGAGAAGGCTGGCCAGGTCTGCGCCTGCGCAGGGACATCACTGGCACGGAAGACGGTCTGGCCAAATATCCTTACATCCGGGAGTCACGTCGCATCCGCGCTGAAACCACAATCAAAGAACAGGACCTGACCCACTCAGAACGCCTTAAAGCTCTGGGCAAAGATCACAAACCACTGCTGGCAAAACCGTTCCCTGATTCTGTTGGAATCGGCTACTACCATCTGGACCTGCACCCCAGTTCCGGCGGTGATAATTACATCGACATGGGAAGCGTCCCCTTCCAGATCCCCCTGGGAGCCATGATCCCGGAACGGGTCGAGAACCTGATTCCCGGCTGCAAAAATATCGGAACCACACATATCTCAAACGGCTGTTATCGTCTGCATCCAGTAGAGTGGTCGATTGGAGAAGCGGCTGGAGCGATCTGTGCACACGCAATTGCCAGCCAGACGACGCCACGTGAGATTCGAAACACGCCAGAAAAACTACAGGAGTTTCAGACATCACTCACGAAGCAGGGGATTGAGCTCGAATGGTCTCGCCTGAGTTGACCGGGATTTCTCTCAACTCTGAATTATGGGGCGCAGAACTCAACTGCGTACCAGAGGTGGCAGATGCTGTTGTAAAAACCAGCGTCCCAGCAGCACATTTCGCGTGAACCAGTGAGTGGACATCAGATGCCTGCCCAGAAACTGACGAATGCGTGCAGGCAGAATACTGTCGACAGGTTTGTCAGGCCAGGGGCCAAACCGATCCAGGATTTTCTGCTCATAATTCTGCAAATGTTGTATGTGATAGCTGGACTGACATTGCTGCAACACATCGGCGGCCATCAGACCAGACTCAACAGCAGGCCGAATTCCTTCTCCACTTTGAGGTGAAGCCAGACCGGCGGCATCTCCAATCAGCAAAATACGATCGTCTACGACTGAACGTTTCTCAAGACCATACAGTCGGTAAGCATGTCCTTTAAATTTACCCAGGATCCCCCGGGGAACGCGTCCCTCCAAATCCAGAAACTGAATAAACTCGTCGCGTGCCGCAGAAAGCTGCTTTTCTCCTTCTCGACCTATGCCCACATTGAGATAACCGTCTTTTAAAAAACACCAGGCATAGCCTCGTAAATCAGGGCTGAAATACAGTTCAGGCCGCTCTGGCTGTACACGGCAGACCTTTAACTGTTCTGGAGTCAGTTGAAATTCCGTCTCCTGCGCCAGCACAACGGAATGCTCAGACCGTTTCTCGGGATTTAACCAGCGGGCCACCGGACAAAAATGTCCTCCCGCACCTACGATCACTTTTGCCTGCAGGCTTCCATTTACCAGCCAACCGTTCTCCGTCCGTTCCAGTGATTGAAATTTCTCACCCAGTCGTGTTCTTGCTCCACAACGGCTTAAAAGGTACTCATCGAATTCACAACGCCGAATCCCATAACTGACGGTCTGTGTAAACTCTGTTTGAACCGCAGCACCACCGATGATCCCGGTCCGAAAGCGGGTAATGGGTTGCAGAACATGAGACTTCTGATAGTCAGATAAATCCAGGTTCAGCAGATCAGTGACTGCCGGTGTAATCCAGCCGGCGCAGACTTTATCTCGCGGAAAGGTTGCCTGATCGAGGATTAGAACATCCAGCCCTGAATCCTGCAGCCCCCATGCGCAGGAAGAACCTCCCGGTCCCCCTCCCACAATCAGTACATCGCAGCTTTCAGATTGCATTACGTCTGCTCACCCCGTCTGGACTGCCTGCGTTCTTCCGGATAGAGCGCGGCACGCGTCCAGGGAATTTCATGATTGTCGCCCTTTGTGAAGGCAACTTGAAACAACTGCAATGACCCCGAACGAAATGCGGCAATGGAAGCAGAAAGATAGAGACGCCAGGTGCGAATGAAGTTTTCATCAAACATCTCTCTTACCTGGTCGAGATTCTGCTCATACCGCTGCAGCCAATGCTCCAGCGTCATTGCATAATGAAGTCGAATGTTTTCCACATCCAGCACAGAAAACTTCTGAGGCTCAAAAATCTGCATCATCTCACTTAAGCTGGGTACATGGGCGCCGGGAAAAATGCGGCGCGTCGTCCAACTGTCCAGCGTTCGCGGCGAATTACAGCCGATCGAATGAATCAGACCACGCCCCTGCGGACTCAGGCAGCCTGAAATGACTTCACCCAAACGCCGATAATTCTTCAGTCCGACGTGTTCCAGCATACCAACAGAGACGAAGGCGTCGTATGTCCCGGTGATATTGCGCCAGTCATCTTCTACAAATTCCACCTGCTGCGAGAGACCTTCTTGCCGGGCTCGATCACGGGCATAACTGAGTTGTTCTCGTGAAATATTAAATGCTCTCACTTTCACACCATAATACCTGGCCATATGCAGCGCCAGAGCCCCCCAGCCACATCCTGCTTCTACGACAGTATCACCAGTTTTGAGGCCGACCTTGCGACAGACATGGTCCATTTTAGCGATTTGAGCCTCTTCCAGGGTCATCTCAGGATCTGCAAAGTAGGCACAGGTGTATGCCAGTTGCTCATCCAGCCAGAGCTGATAAAAATCATTTCCTATATCGTAATGATGATGGATATTGCTGCGGGCAGCATCAATCGTATTGCGTTTCAACCATGCCAGACTGCTGCGTAACCCGTCTCGATAAAAGTGCTTGGTATCAACGGCATGCGTACATCGATCAATCGCTTCATGAAAATTGACCAGGCCGCCTTCCACCTCAATCAGGCCCTCCGAATAGGCATCTCCAAAATACAGACTGGGGTCGATCAGCATTTTATAGAGCGTACTACGGTTATGAATCACAGCACGTGTTCGGGGCGAAACAGGGGATGTGCTGATCACCGACTTGTCCCATAGAACGACCTCGATTTCCGGATTCCCGGCCTGCTTCAGCATGGTCCGCATCAGCCAACGGTCAAATGCAGTTGACTTCGATTGAGTTGAGAGGGAATCAGAACTGGAAGAACGCACAGGCAATACTGCCTGACTTTCTCTGCCCGGCGGCTGGTCTCCGGGCTGGTTCCCTGGGGGAGCATGTTTGGGTGTCGCTTCAGATTTGGTTGGATTCACTTTCGATCTCCCGAACTCTAACGATCAGAATCTCTCTGTAAATAAACGCTTTCTATCCGTTAAGCTTGTATATGTTATTTCATTGCCCTGCCAATCATTTTCGCAGCCTTGTTCAAAATTTCAAATTATTTTTGCGGATCTCAGCAGGAATCCTGAAATTTCGTAAGGGGCTCTTATTCGATGTCAACTTATTGCACTGCACATAAATACTGGCGTTAACACCTGACATTAACGGCTGGGTAAGTTAATTCAGCAATCCGTTATTTTCGGCGTCACTCAGTTCCCCACTACTAATTTCGTATCGCCGGTCGATAATATATGAAGAAACTGCGGTAAATCTTTTTCCCGCTTCCAGTCACACTTTCAGTAATTGGGCTTGGAAATCACTGATTGGAAGTGTTACAATCAAATACATCAATGAACCTTGATCATTGATTCACACCAAAATTCGCTCACCACAAAAGCTCCACTAAACTCCTGCCTGTCCTTGAGAAAGGAATACCGATGCTGTCAATCTGGGGACCAGAGAAGAAGCTCTGTGATCGCATTTCACGACGGGAAATTCTGAAAATCGGCGCACTGGGTCTGGGCGGAATGAGTCTGCCTCAGTTGCTTCAGGCAGAGTCGCAATCAGGCAGCAGTAAACGCCAAAAAGCAGTCATCATGATTTACATGTGTGGTGCCCCCTCACACCAGGACATGTATGATCTGAAAATGGATGCTCCGGCTGAGATTCGAGGCGAGTTTCGACCAATAGAGACCCGTGTTCCTGGATTTCAGATCTGCGAACATCTGCCACGCCTGGGAAACATCGCTGATAAAATTATTCCCCTGCGTTCTGTACATGGTTCACCCAATGGTGCCCACGACTCCTTTATCTGTTATACAGGTCGAACCACACGCAATCAGCCGGCCGGTGGATGGCCTTCAATCGGTTCTGTGGTTTCAAAACTGCAGGGACCTGCGAATCCTGCTGTCCCTCCATTCGTTGGATTATCGCCTGACACGGGACACCCTCCGTATGGTTCTCCCGGTCTGCCTGGTTTTCTGGGTGTCAGCAATTCCGCGTTTCGTCCTTCAGGCCCTTCGCGCAAGAATATGGTTCTGAACGGAATTGATGAATCACGTCTGAATGACCGCAAACAACTACTCGCTTCCTTTGACCAGTTCAAACGCGAAGCCGACGCCAGCGGTTCCATGCAGGGCATGGACGACATGAATCAGCAGGTGTTCAATATCCTGACATCCAATCGACTGGTTAATGCGCTTGATCTCTCGCAGGAAGATCCTGCCGTCCGCGAACGCTACGGTAAAGGGGATCCGAAAAATTTCGGTGATGGTGCCCCGAGAAACCTGGAACATTTCCTGATGGCACGGCGGCTGGTTGAAGCGGGTGCCCGGATTGTGACCCTCAATTTCGGTCGCTGGGATTTCCACAGTAACAATTTTGGCGGCTTAAAAAACACTCATCTCCCACAGTTTGACCAGGGATTAGCTACGTTAATCGAAGACCTCCACGAACGGGGGATGGCGGATGACGTCGCGGTCGTCGCATGGGGCGAATTTGGCCGGACTCCCAAAATCAATAAAGATGGCGGACGCGATCACTGGCCCGCTGTGGGTGGCGGACTGCTGGCTGGCGGCGGTTTTAAAACCGGTCAGGTCATCGGCAGCACCGATCGACTGGGAGCCCAGGTCGCTGATCGCCCGATCCACTTCGGCGAAGTCTTCGCTACGCTCTATCGTCATCTGGGCATTGATTACAACACCGCTCCCATCCACGATCTCTCTGGGCGTCCCCATTATCTGGTAGATGGTTACGACCCGCTGCCTGAAGTGTTTTAAGCACCTTTTCAGAGCTGTCAAATTCCATCCTTTAGCTTTTCTGCGCAACCCGTTACGATATGTATCGACACGCTGACTGCCTGAATCAGACGATATAGATTATACGGAATTGAAAATGACCCGCGCTGGAATGGATGACGCTTTACTGGATGTGCTGCACGAATACTGGGGCTACGCGGAGTTCCGTCCTCTGCAGCAGGAAGCCATGACCGCTGTCCTGGACGACCGGGATTCGTTGGTCGTACTCCCGACAGGCGGAGGAAAATCGCTCTGCTACCAGGCTCCTGCACTCTGCAGGGAAGGGACGGCCGTCGTAGTCAGCCCCCTGATCTCGCTGATGAAAGATCAGGTCGATGCACTTCGCGTATGTGGTATCTCCGCAGCCTGCCTCAACAGTTCCCTGGACCAGGAAGAATCGCGTCAGGTCCTGCGCGATGTCCGGGCCGGCAAGATCAAACTCCTGTATGTCGCCCCCGAACGGCTGATGCTCGAAAACATGCTCTGCCTGCTGGCAGAGATCAACCTGACTTATATTGTCATCGACGAAGCACACTGCGTCAGCATGTGGGGACACGACTTTCGCCCGCATTATCGTGAACTGTCTGAATTGAAAAACATCTTCCCCCAGTGTGGCATTCATGCTTATACAGCAACTGCGACTGAAGAAGTTCGCTCCGATATCGCCGTACAACTGGGGTTAAAAACTCCCGAAATCCTGATCGGTTCCTTCGATCGTCCTAACCTGACTTACTCCGTCGCACGACGCGCTGACCGCTTCAATCAGGTCTGCGCGGTACTGGATCGTCATCCCGGAGAACCCGGTGTGATCTACTGTATTTCCCGCGCCGATGTGGAATCGTTGAGTGAATCTCTGAACGACGCCGGTTATGAAACACGCCCCTACCACGCGGGGTTAGAGGATAGAGAACGGGCCGCCAATCAGGAAGCCTTTATTCAGGACCGGGTCGATGTTATCGTCGCCACGATTGCATTCGGCATGGGAATCGACAAGCCCAACGTGCGCTATGTGATTCATGCCGGCTTACCCAAGTCTCTGGAAAACTATCAGCAGGAAAGTGGTCGGGCAGGGCGGGATGGCCTGGAAGCAGAGTGCGTTCTGCTCTATTCGGAACAGGACGCGATGATCTGGAAGCGGATCCTGGAAGACCAGCCTGATGAATCAAAGGCAAGCGCTCTGCAATCGCTGCAGGCCATGCAGAATTACTGTCATGCATTTGACTGTCGGCACCGTTACCTGATGCAGCACTTCGGACAGGACCTGGAACAGGACTGCGAAACCGGCTGCGATCTCTGTCGTGGTGACTTTCAGAAAGTCGAAGACGCCCAGGTCATCGGACAAAAAATCCTGTCATCCATTTTCAGACAGGATCAGAATTTTGGGGCTTCCTACACCGCTGCCGTCCTGAAAGGCTCGAAAGATAAAAAAGTACTGGCAAACGGACATGACAAGTTGAGCACTTACGGTTTGCTTAAAACTGAAAGCCTTGCGACAATTCGACATTGGATCAACCAGCTGGTCTCCCAGGGATATCTGACAAAGACGGCGGAGTATCAGCAACTGCGCATTACCAAAACCGGCAGGCAACTGCTGAAAGGCGAAATCACTCCGCAGCTGATGCGAACGACAGAGACCAGCAAATCAGAGACAAATCGTGCTCCAAAGAACGATTTATCCCAACTAAACTGGAAAGGTGTCGACCAGGATCTCTTCGAAAGCCTGCGCTTACTGCGTAAGCAGATCGCCGGGGAGAAAGGGATTCAACCGTATATGGTCTTCGGCGATGCCACGCTCAGAGAACTGGCACGACACAAGCCTCAAACACTACCTCAGTTCCTGGAAATCTGGGGGGTAGGCCAGAAAAAATGTGATGACTTCGGTCAGCAGTTTCTGGACTGCATTGCGACCCAATCTGACCAGACTTCCTCGTAAGTCATTACTGTGATTCACATTACAAACCACATCTTTCAGGTGACTCGAAGACAGATCCTCATCAGCCTCGACTCTGCTTCGGGGGTGGTGATTCGTTCCCAAACTTCCCCCTGATTCTCGATTTCTGAAATTTTCCACAAAATGAGTATGGAAAACTTGCATGGCAGGGAGGCTCTTTATAGGATCTCATTATTGAGATTGAGTTTCAATTTCAATCAGCCAGCGAGCAAAAATGGTTTTTCTCCATCAGTAGCCAGCCAGCCAGACCAAACGGGCATTGAGAGATCCGGTGATCTTTCAAATTCATCACACTGGTAATGTCTACATACCTCAGGAGAAACCATGCTATCCCGCTATCGCAAGAAACGCGCCTTCACACTGATTGAGCTTCTTGTCGTCATCGCAATCATTGCTATTTTGATTGCCTTGCTCCTCCCCGCCGTCCAGCAGGCACGCGAGGCGGCCCGACGCAGCCAATGTAAAAATAATCTCAAACAAATTGGACTGGCTGTCCACAACTATCACGACATCTACACCTGTTTCCCCAATGCAAATGCAAACAGTGAATTAAGCGGTGGCAGTCTGTTTGTCTCAATTTTGCCGTTAATCGATCAGGCCAACGCTTACAATCTCTATGACTTCAATCTGACCAACTCTGATCCCTATAATGTGACGGTTACTTCTCAGGTTCTCCCATTCTATCTTTGCCCAACCTCTCCCATGCGGCGGGCGGTTCCCAGTTGTTCCAGTGATTCCGGTCGAGCACCAGGGCATTACGCGGTCTGTATTGGTTCCAAAGATTACAATCCTTACTGGGTCCATTATGGTGACCCACAACCTGCTCTGAACGGTTCCATCGTTTACACCGGCAGCACGGCGGGCCAGACTCGATTTCGTGATATCACCGATGGCTCTACCAATACTCTCATGATTGGTGAAACGGCATACAACCTTCCTGACTATAAATTCAGCAGTGGAGACTGTACCGGACAATCCCGTTACTCCTTCACTTACTGGTCCAGCCCGTACCCAGGTTCAACTGTCTGTACGACAGAGTACGGATTCAACCCGAAAGACGTTGCTGATGATTCCATTTATGACAGCAACTGGTTCAAAACTTTTCGTAGCGATCATGTTGGGGGCGTGCAGTTCACTCTTTCTGATGGTTCCGTCCGTTTCATCTCTGAAAATATCGATGCGACACTGCTGGATGCTCTGGCTACCCGTAACGGTGGGGAGGTGATCGGTGATTTCTAAGTCTCTGACTCTGCTTTTCTGTTTGTCCATTCTGCTTTCCGGTTGTGGTGCATCGAAACAGGATTTTTCACGGGCTGCTGTCAGCGGGATTGTCAAACTAGATGGCGATCCTCTTTCCGAAGGAGTGATCCGATTCATTCCCCAGGGTGAAAATAAAGGGCCGAAGGCATCTGCCACCATCCACAATGGAATCTTCTCGATTGATGAGAATTTTGGCCCGGTAACAGGAACCAATCGAATTGAAATCGATTCGACTGACGATGGTGGATATGCACCTGATGACGAACTGGCGATCGAGAAGCTCAAGGCGTCTGGAATCAAGCGGATCAAAGTCGTGAAAGTTCCTCCGCAATATAATCGACGCAGCACGCTTACGAAAACCATCACGGCCGAGGGAAAAAATGATTTAGTTTTCGAACTCACATCAAATCCTGCAAAAAAGAGAAATTGAATCAATCGCGATCGATTGAATTCGCCAGTCTGAATTATCAACTGATATCAGAATTGTATGGATTGCACTGGCTGATGAAACCCCAGACATCCCGTTCATAAAACCCCTGTGGAGAATCAAATGCGATTCCGTGAAAATATAAAACGTGAATTGAAACAATGGAGCCTGGCCGGCTTGATCGTCCTGCTCTCACTTTCTGCAACCATTCAGTGGTCGCCTGCCCGAGATCAACCCAGGCTGGTTTCCAATCCCAAAAAAGAGGCTGCCACTCAGCTTTACCAGCAGGTTCGAGAAGCGCGAGCGACCTGGCGAGATTTTTCCGGATTCACAGCCGATGTGCTCATCCAGTACAATGGAAAAAGCACCACAGGCAAACTGACTGCAGACAAAGATTTTAAATTGAATCTCATTCTGGAAGATAATTCGCTGTCCGAGTGGAGCCTGCCTAAACTCAATTCAGTCATCGGGCATCGCAAATTTCGTAAGCAGGAACCCATCCCCGCTACATTTGCTGATGGTGAAGTGAACCACCCCCTGGGCCGACTGGTTAACATTGATGGCAAGAACGTTTCCTTTCGCCTGCAGGGAGACGTGATGACGGAAGTCCATCGTCGTTCTGACAAATCCTGGTTCACCATTTCCACGCTGGATGTCTGGCGTACAAAAGAAAATGAAGTTCTGCCCCGCGCGACTTCGGTGATTTATCGCGATCCCAAATCAGGGGCTATCACGGGCAATCGCAGTAATACATTTGCCTTCACTCGCATCGGAAACTTCGATCTGCCATCCAGCATGCTGACGGTCGAAACCGGTGAAAACTTTGGGCGAAATGTCGGCTCAATCAAATTGACAAACCATCGTTTAACAACTCCCGAATCACTCTCCAAGATTGATTCAAAGTAACTTTTGATTCTTCACATTATCGTAAAAGAGCATCAATATGAAAACGTTTCAATGGACTGCAGCTCTTGTTTGCCTGCTGGCTGCTTCAATTACAAACCAGGCATCCGCGCATTTTCTCTGGCTCCTTCCGCAAGTAGAAGGAAAAAACAATGCCGCTAAAGTTCAGTTGTATTTCGGTGAAACCGCCGAACCGGATGACCCGGATCTGCTCAAACCCCTGTCGGGCATTAAAGTCTGGGAGAAAAACGCGAAAGGCAAGCTGGAGACCTACTCCCTCACAGCCGGCGATGACTCTCTGTTTATCACACCGGAACCCAAAGGGGCAGGGCGCGCTGCTTACGGCCTGAGTCACACCTATGGCGTCATTACCCGTGGAGAGAGCCAGTTCCTGCTTCAGTATTATGCCAAAACCTATCCCCAGAAAAGCCAGCGCGTCTGGAGCAAAATCTCCACCACTGAGCAGTTACCGCTGGATATTGTCCCTACTCTCAAAGGAGAGGAAGTGACTCTGCAGGTCAACTGGCAAGGCAAGCCACAGGCAGATGTAGAACTCAAAATCATCGGCCCTGAAACCAGCGACTCAACCGTCACTGCTGCCACTAACGCCAAGGGACAACACCAGTTCAAACTGGTGGAAGGTGTTTACTCGATCCGGGCGAAATTCGTCGAAGAGAAAAAAGGAGAACACAAAGGGGACAAGTATGACAGCGTGCGTCACTATTCCACTTTGACTTTGCCTTTCGTCGCTGTGGCAGGTAGCAACAAAACGGCACACGCTTCTGAAACTGCTGCCGACAGTAAATACCCTCAACTGCCTGAAGGAATTTCCAGCTTCGGTGCCGCCGTCAGTGGAGATTATCTGTACGTTTACAGTGGACATATCGGTCGAGCTCACGCTCACTCTGCAGAGAATCTCTCGCAGAACTTCCAGCGGTTAAACCTCAAACAGCCGACCAAGTGGGAAGCACTGCCGATCAAAACTCCTCTGCAGGGTCTAGCGATGGCTCCACACGGCGAAAACGTTTACCGCGTCGGCGGACTCTCTGCCTATAACAAGAAAGACGAAGATTCCGTGATGGAATCATTGCCAACCGTCGAACGCTTTTCAGCTGAAAAGAAAGCCTGGGAAGCGGTCACATCCATGCCCAGCGGTCGTTCTTCCCATGACTCGGTATTCCTCGGCGATCATTTATACGTTGTCGGTGGCTGGACCATGCAAAAAGAGGACGAGTCAATCTGGCAGGAAGACATGCTGGTCCTCGACGCCTCCCAGGAAAAACCGCAGTGGAAAACCATTAAACAGCCCTTCCAGCGTAGAGCACTCTCTGCTGCTGCACACCAGGGTAAAATCTATGCCATGGGGGGTATCGACGCTGATGGCGATATCAGTCATGAGGTCGACGTCTATTCTCCCGAAACCGGAAAATGGTCCAAAGGCCCCGAGCTTCCTGGAAGCACCATGAATGGCTTTGGTACCACCGCCTGGAGCATTGATGGCAACCTGTATTTCAGCGGTATGGATGGTGGCGTGTTCCAGTTGGACCAGGAAAACAACAACTGGAAAAAAGCAGGTACCCTGGCCACACCTCGCTTTTTCCATCGACTGCTGCCTGACGGAAATGGTGGTCTGCTCGCCATCGGCGGTGCATCCCGTAAAGGACACCTCAAAACCATTGAGCAGGTCAAACTGAATTAGCAGCCGTTTTCCGTATGAAGAGACAAGAGCTCTGCTCTGGATACGCCCCATTTCCGGGAGCTCTTGTCTCTCCTCTTTTTAGATGCAAACAGATTCTTTATCGGAGAATGTGAGATGGATCCTCAAATCACACTGCAGAAAGCAATCGGCCTGTTTCGACAGGGACTGCAATTCCAGGCTCTCGAATGGCTCGCTAAACTGCTTGAGATACAACCAGATTCCGGTAAAGCATGGGAACTCAAAGGATTAATCGAAAACTCTTTGAGCTGGCAACATGTTTCCATTCACTCACTTGAAACGGCAACCACCCTGATTCCACTGTCTGCCTCCGGGCAGTATGTTCTGGCGAAAAATTACCTGGAAATCGGAAAAACTGCTCTGGGTGGATCTGTGTTTGGGATTTTGCTCCAGCGCGATGATATCCCTGATCGACTTCTACCGGCTATCGCTGCTTATCTTAGTCGATATCCTGATTTTACTTACCTGGCTTTGTCTGCCTTCAGAAAATCGGTCAAACAGGATCCGGAATGTGGAGACTCTTTACTGGGCATGGCTTATTTCATGGAGAAGTTGAAGTATCCTTATCCACAGATTGCCGGTGTACTTCGCAAAGCCGTCTCGCTTGATCCGGACAATCGCCACTATCGGATGGCGTTGAGTAATGTACTGGTTCAATCAGGTCTAATGGAAGAAGCCTGGCAAACGGTCAGAGAAATCAGCCAATCCGAACTCAAGCAGATTCAATGCACAAGCTGTCTGAATAAACTGATTCACATTTTTACCGAAGCGCAAGATCACAGTCGACGTGACTACTGCCTGAGCCTCCTGTCGCAATTGTCTGCAACTGAAACTTCATCAACAAGCAGACTGCCGCCTGACAGGATTTCCCAGTCCCTATAAATCTCTGATCGGTGAATTGTTCCCAGCCCGAGACAGCTGCTCGAATTCGATCCGTTTTCAATATGAACCAGCAACAGGTCCGTTTCATGATTTCTCAAACCGAAGCATATGCCCTGCGAGCCATGACCTGTCTGGCATTTCGCTTTCCCGATTACATGACGCGAGACCAGCTGTCCCAGGCAGCGGAGGTCCCGCATGCCTATCTTCCTAAAATCATGCTGGAACTGAATCGAACCGGCCTGATCCGTTCGCAACGCGGACAGAATGGCGGCTATGCTTTGATTCCATCTCCACAGGAAATCTCACTGCTGGATGTCATCAAGTCAGTGAAAGCAGGTTTTCAACGTGAGCTCTCTCAACATCGTCCCGATACTTCCAACGAAGTCCGTCAGCTCGACGAACATCTGAATCATACTTTTTCGCTGCTGGAGACCAGCCTCGAACAGACATCGCTGGCGGACATCTTCAACAAATCAAAACAACCATCGACCGAGGTACCTGATTGTGTTTAATCAACTCTCCCTGTTCGTATCCCTTGTCGTCCTGCTGAACACTGCCTTTACGCAGGCTGCAGATACCTGGACTGGATTTCGTGGCACGGGTTCAAATATTTCTGCTGCCACGAACCTCCCTTTAAGCTGGTCTCCCACACAGGGAATCCGCTGGAAGCAGACTGTGCCCGGTTATGGACAATCTTCTCCCGTCGTCTGGAAAGACAGTGTTTTCCTGACATCCATCGAAGGACCACAACAGGAAAAATGCTTCATCCATGCCTACGGTCTTTCGAGCGGAAAACTGCTCTGGAGTAAAGAATACCCGGCCAGCCAGACCAAAAAGACTTCGTCCATGGTCTCGCGCGCTGCTCCTACACCCGCTGTTGACGAGCAGGGCATCTATGCCTTCTTTGAAAGCGGCGATGTCATCGCTTGCTCACATGCCGGGGAAACACTCTGGCAGCGTTCCCTGGTGAAAGATTATGGCTCCTTTGTCAGTAATCACGGCATCGGCAATTCGCTCGCCCAGACAAAGAGTCAGCTGATTGTCTTAACTGCCCACGATGGTCCCTCCTATCTCCTGTCACTTGATAAAAAGACGGGAAAGAATCTCTGGAAGACTGATCGTGAAGAAGGCGTCGCCTGGACATCCCCTGTCATCGCCGACCGTGCCGGTACCCCCGAAATCATCGTCAGTGCTAAAGGAACAGTCACAGGGTACCAGGGTCTCACAGGCGAACTGCTCTGGACTCTGACTGGTATCAGCGGCAATACCATTCCTTCTGCCTCGATCTTCGAAGACTCTGTTTTAATCGGCGCCGCCACCGATCGTCGTAACCCGGATGCAGCTAAAGCCAGTGAATCCAACTGTTGCCTGAAGCTGGTTACCAAAGATGGGAAGCCCTCTTATGAAATCATCTGGAAAGCGGAAAAAGCAGTCTCTTATTACTGCACTCCACTCGCCTATGAAGGTTGTGCGTACTTCGTGAATAAGGTCGGTGTCGTCTACTGCCTGGATCTCAGAACCGGTAAGCAGCTCTATGCAGAACGTCTGTCCGGCCCCTGCTGGAGTTCGCCACTCGCCGCCGGTGACAAGATTTATTTCTTCACGAAAAAAGGAGTCACCGATGTCATCCAGCCCGGCTCCGAATTCAAACTGCTGGCCTCTAACGAACTCTTCACTGACGAACCGGAAAAACCAGCAGCCAAAGAAACCGCTCCAGCAGGGCGGGGCTCAGGAGGCGGATATCCCCAACTGGGACCAACGATCTATGGCGTCGCCGCCGTCGACCAGGCGCTGCTGATTCGCACGGGCACAGAGCTCTACTGCATTGAAGCCCAGGGCAACTAATCAGTTCCCCATGTTCATCCCCAATTCAAATCCCCTCTGAAATCTTCAGAGGGGATTTTTTTGACACCCGCTTAAGCGTAACTGCTCTTTTTTGGCGTTGACAGCACTGCGCACCTCGCGATACTCCGCAAACTGCGTCGCGCGCGTGTCAATTTTTGCAAGAACTGCTTATTACGAAGACCTGAACCCATTTCTCGATTTTTCCACTGGGCATCCATTGGTTTTGATTTCCCCTCTGACAAACGGTCAGTGAATTTACCTGCGGATCGACACACATCGACTCACATAGGCAGACATCGCCCCGGTATCGTTCCCATACCAGCACGGATCACCACCACATCGCTCCCTGTCGCCACATGGTTACTCTTGACCTGTTGTTGTCCTTAACAAAAATTGCATCTACATCTTGACCTCCTTCTGGCAACTGATTCTGACATCAAACTAGAGCGAATCACATTTAATCATAGCGTCTCCCGGACTATTATAGTCGATCCCAATGGCCTTGGAGACGCTACAGTAAAACTGAGCACAGTCTAAAACACCCGACACATCCCCTTCGCGCGGTGCGGGACCGAAAAACACCCAGACAGATTCTAACCGATGTTTCATTTTCGACCGTAGATGAAGACCCGCCAGTAGTTGATAAGAACCATCAGTCTGTCTCATCCTGCTGACCAACTGCGATCACCTTTGTGGGCACGCCTGGCATAGAAAACTCACCCACCGGCATCAATGTTTCCAGTGATAACGCTTTCAGCAAACCGGTTCCCGGTTCCGACCAGAAGCCATACCGGCCCGCCTGGTCAAAGGCAATCGTGTGGTGTCCGTAGTGTCCCTCCACTTTGCTGTCCCCTACCTTCATTGTTTTCAGTAAACTGGCATCCTGAAAATCCAGGTCTCCATCCGGGTCCAGCTCGATCACGCTGAAGAATTCATCCTGCTCCAGTTCCTGTCGATGATTATGAAACACAAACGCCAGCCGTTTCCCCCAGGCTGTCCGGCAGACCTCTAAAGAAACAGGTGAGTTCCCCTCCAGCATCGGCACAGGCACGGAAATCAGTTCCGGATGATCACTTTCTGCATTCAACAGACACACACATGCATCCGGTCCTTTTCCGGTCACAAACAGGACATAATTTCGATGCGTCGTAAAAGCTCCCGTCCGCTGGGGCTTCTGAGTCTCGCTATCAACCCCCAGTGAAATATACTGCACATTTACCTGCTGCTGCTCAGAAGGCAGTGGATTCCGATCCGCTACACACCAGCAGATTCCGTCGGCTGGCGCAAAAAATACTTTTCCGCCACAAGTCGTCAGTCCATGAATGGCTCCCGTAGGCAGTGTAAAGGAATAGCAGATTTCTGAATTTCCCTCAGGCAGAATGCGCGTGACATCAACCAGACCTTTTTTTGGTCCTCCACCGGCAATCCAGGAGGCATAGCCGGTCGTCCCGTCGACTACTGCCAGGGTGATATGCTGTCCGCCACCACGATGAAATCCCGCTGTGATCGGCGATTCCGGATAATCCCGATAACTCCGGGGATCAATCCGCGTATACCCCGAATTCTGATCGTTGGCCAGGTAATAGACGCCCTGGTAACAATACAGGTGTGCTGGATTACCCTGCTGATCATCCAGTTGTGACTGAATGACATGTGGCTCCTGCTTGAACTTCCAATGGGCGTGGTCTCCATGCGATTCTTCTTCGACGCCTGTCTCCAGAAAAACCCAGCCACTCTGATTTGTTCCATCCTTGTGGTCACGCACCCCTACCAGCATCGTTTGCTGCGAACTCTCCATCTGCACCAGATTCTGCTGCTTCGCATCCAGTTTGGGAAAACCAGGCACGACAGACGGCGTCGACATTTCCAATGTTTCACCTTTCCGAATATCCGCCCAGTACACCGTTTTCCCTGCATGGTCCTGAATAAACAGGCGACAGACGGTCGGCTTTTTTTTCCTGGATTCAGCAACGTCAGGTTTTTTCTTCGTCTCTGTCTCTGTTTCTTCCGGGCCGGCATCGGCGGCTGTACACCCTGAAATCAACAATGAGATCATGAACAGAACAGAATAGCGTTTCCAAAACAGAGATTTCATATTACACCTCTTGATTGATTTAAATCTGGGAATTTCAATGATAAAAATACTCTTACACTCACGGGGAATCCGTCTGATATGGGTTCCCCGTTCCTTCCAGAAACTGATACCGTCCCTGTGAAAATTCCACGCACGACCAGAGCGGGCCATCAGCCGTTCCCTGAACCCAGTAAAACCGCCTGCGATTTTGCACTCCGTGATAGATCACCGGTACGCCCGCCACAGCAGGGCTGCCCTGCATCCCAGGTTGTAACTGGAAGAAACGGGATAACACGGCGGTATCAGAACCGCTGAAACCGTCCTCACGCTGCCAGTTTAATCCGTCGCCCTGAAACGATTCAGGGGCCTCAATCCGGGGGAGGTCAGGTAAGATGGAACTTTCCTCTGCACAACCGACTGCCAGGAACAGCCCGCATGTCAGTAACAGGCTGCACTTTGTAAACCGACCTTGAATTATGACCATGTCAAACACTCGCCACTTCTTACTCTTTCGTGATTATCTATTCTCTGCGTTTCAGAATTCGCCGAGCACACGCCCGTCCGCCCGACCAAACAGATCACGTAGCGTCTGCAGATGAACATTCTCACTCACAAACCGCACACTTCCGTCGCAGAGCAGAACATTGGCGCCGCCAATATGCAGACTGCGTGCCCCCGAAATCACCTCTCCATGATGTGTCACGTCCGGGTTGGGTGAATTGGGCGGATAGAAGCCGTGCACCAGAGTGTTATAACCAAGAGCGCGAATCCAGCTGGCCGCACGTCTTCCCTCGTATTGGGTCGCTGCTCGTCCTGCGAGATCGTCAGATGTCGCAGAGCAGGGGCCACCACCACTCACACGTTTCATCTGACGATCCGCATTCAGCAGAGATGCCGTGTCCGGTCCTCGATCTCCAAACAGAGTTTCCGCCATGAAAATCGTATTCGATGTCCCATCCGTAATATCGCGAAAGCGTGTGGAAGAGCCGCGCCAGAACAGCCCGTCGTTTTCGCTGGTGCAATATGCAAGATTCTGACCCGAACCACCATTCACCATATAGTTGCTTCCGGCCCAGATCGTTCCATTCTCATCGGTGTAATACACCGAACCCGCATCACTGGGACACAAAAAGATGGGCAAAGCCTGTTGCGCGACCACCTCCAGCGCAGGATTGATCGTCGCCGCCCAGGCAGGGCCTGTCAGCAGTGGTTCCCGGAAATCAATCAGGTTATGGAGATTACCCTGCTCAAGAAAAGGCAATAACTGCGCCGCAGGAGAATAACCATACAGCGAGTCAGCGGCCATTAAAGGCAGACGAGAATGTGTTTCATGATAGTTATGCAGTGCCAGTCCCAGTTGCTTCAGATGGTTCTTGCATTGAGTCCGCCGCGCTGCCTCGCGCGCCATCTGCACCGCCGGCAGCAGTAACGCAATCAGAATTGCAATAATGGCGATCACCACCAGCAACTCGATCAATGTAAATCCTCTTCGTAAACGTTTCATTTCCCCTCCCGTTCCCGGTTAATCAATCCACTGACAGAACCACACAACACGAAATCGATCGCTCCGTTTTCCGTCCTGTCCACAAAACGGAAGCCATCCTAACAGACAAACACACATTGTAAATACAATCTGTTTGCATTTACATACATTAATCATATATTTTCTTCTCCTTGAATTTCTGATGAATGCAGTTCATGAAGGTTGCCACTACTCACCGGTTTGCGGTAAAAGCAGTCTGCTGCCACTTTTCTACTGGAACGTATGGACCAACTGACGGGGGCGGACAGCATCAGTGCAGCCACCGAAGAAAACACCGTTGAATCAACGTCCATTTATTCAGACCGCTGGAAAACTCTGCGAGTCTTTCATGAAACCGATCACCATCAGACAGGCCGTGCTCACCGATCTGGATGCCCTCGTGCCTCTGTTCGACTGCTATCGTCAGTTTTATGGCTGCGTCAGTGATCTCACTGCGGCCAGGGAGTTCCTGAAAGCGCGCTTCCAACACGGCGAGTCGGTACTGTTCCTCGCCAGTGATGAAGATAACCCGATAGGCTTCACTCAGTTGTATCCCTCGTTTTCTTCGATCTCACTTTCCCGCACCTTTATTCTGAATGATCTGTTTGTAGCTCCTGCAGGACGGCGGCAGGGTATCGCAACCCGACTCCTCGCAGCGGCTGCCGACTATGCCCGAAATATCAATGCCGTCCGTCTCTCACTTTCGACGGAGATCACCAACGAAACAGCGCAGGCTCTGTATCAGTCAGCCGGCTGGCAGCAGGACGAACAGTTTCTCGTCTACCACTTGAAGCTCTGACGCCGTTTCCTGGAGAACCAGATTCTGTCTGTCTCAAGTGGAATTCCATCAATCACGACCCACTCAACCTGGATAATTTCCAGATAGAATATATCGTTCCATGAAAGAGAATCCTTCCAAGCAGATCATTGGCAGTGAAGAATGGTGTGCCTTCCCCGACCTCGGCCTGCCCGCCATCAAGGCCCGTGTCGACTCTGGCGCCAAAACCTCTTCGATCCACGCTTTTAACGTGCAGAAATTCCGCAGACAGGGGGAGACCTGGGTCAGTTTTGAAGTCCACCCTCTGCAGAACAACCGCCGGATTGTCGTTCGCTGCGAACGCCCGATCGTGGATAAACGGGTTGTCAAAAGCTCCAGTGGCATCTCGGAGACCCGTTATGTCATTCTGGCCACTCTCAAGATTGGTGACCAGGCCTGGGAAATCGAACTGACATTAGCCAACCGCGACTCCATGGGCTATCGCATGCTGCTGGGACGAGAAGCCATGAGCGGCCGCATGCTCGTTGATCCCGCAATCAGCTTCTGCATGGGGCAGGTTTCCAGCGAAAACCTTGATCAACACTACGGCAAACGCGAACAGGCTCGCAGTGGTTTGAAAATTGCGCTGCTCGCCAGTAACCAGGAACTCTACAGCAATCAGCGTATCCTGGAAGCAGGAGAGGAACGCGGCCATGAAATGGAATTCCTGGATATTAAACAGTGTTACATGAAACTCGACGCCGTCGAGCCTGAAGCCCATTACCGCGGCGGTTCCATTCTGGATGATCTCGACGCAGTCATCACCCGCATCCGCCCCAGTATCACCTATTACGGCTGTGCGCTGGCCCGTCAGTTTGAGAGTATGAGCGTGCTCACCGTAAATAACTCCACCTCAATCACCCAGTCCCGCGACAAACTCTACTCACTGCAACTGATGCTCAAGAGCGGCATCAACATCCCCACGACGGGCTTCGCGAATTCTCCGATCGACACCAACGACCTGATCGAAATGGTCGGCGGCGCACCATTGATCGTCAAGCTGCTGGAAGGTTCACAAGGAAGGGGCGTCGTACTCGCGGAAACCCGCAAAGCAGCCGAGTCTGTGATCAACGCGTTCAAAGCACTCCGCGCCAACCTGCTGGTTCAGGAGTTCGTCAAAGAGGCCGACGGAAAGGATCTTCGTTGCTTCGTCATTGACGGCAAAGTCGTCGCGTCTATCCAGCGCGAAGCCGCGCCGGGTGAATTCCGTGCCAATATTCACCAGGGTGGGACTGCTTCGGTAGTCAAAATCACCCCCACCGAACGCCGTCTTGCGGTCAAAGCCACCAAAGTACTCGGACTGATGATCGCCGGCGTCGATATCATCCGCTCCAAAAACGGACCGCTCCTGCTCGAAGTCAACTCGTCTCCAGGATTAGAAGGCATCGAAGCTGCGACCGGCAAAGACATTGCCGGCACGATGATCGCCGCCATCGAGAAAAAGCTGGAATGGAAGCGAGAACTCAGCGGCAAACGCCATAAATGACAATCTGCTCTCGGCGGATCACATTTCCTTAGTTATAATAGAACAGAGTTCATCGAATACTGCAGGAGTACTCAGTTTCCCTGGAGCCGATTCCATGCAAAAGACAGCGATCCCGCGTTGGTTCAAATTACTGCTGTTCCTGATTTCTCTGTCTCTGCTGCAGATCACTGTTCTCGCAGTGCAGAAAACAGAGACACCCCCGCGCGAACAAATCGGCACCTGTCTGGGCAAACCGGTCTACCGCGACCAGATCGGGATAAGCCTGAAATTGAGTGAAGAACTACAACTACTTTTCAGCTATCCTGTTTTCAGCCAGTTTCACCAGGAGCACCAGGCGAAATTCAAACCGACTGAAAAAGAAATCGCCGCCGCAATTGCCTACTACTCCAGAGACGAATCGGTGATTAAAGATTGTCAGGAAATCGATAAATTAACTCAAAGTGAACTCGAAGAAAACAAAAATCAACTGAAGCGTTCTGACCTCAAACCAGCAGAGCGAAAGCGACTCGAACAAAAACAGCAACAGCTGCAAAGGGAATTAAAGAATGGCGCTCTCAAATGGATGCTGCTCGGAATGCTTGAATACTGGAAATTCGAAAAGCACCTGTATCTCACTCAAGGCGGCGGTCGCATTCGTTCAATGATGTTCGGAGAAGAAGCCTTCGATGCACGATTCAAATGGCTGGAAGCTCAGGAGAAACGGGGAAAATTCCAAATCACCGACCCCCAACTCCGTACCACATTTTTTGAATTTTGGACTGACAAAAATAATCGAGGCTATAACACAACCAGTCAGGAATCGATTCAGGAGTTTCTCGAACCTCAGTGGCAGAAAGAACTGAATGCGGATAAACCACTCACAGCAAAAAAGCCTTGACCGCTCACTCGGCTGATTTTTCGGTTGGGTTTTCCGGTGTTTCGGCTGCGATACACACCAGCTGTTCCTGGCGTTTGTCGCCGACCTGTTTGCCAACCCGGAGAAAGATTTCACCATCGACTACAGCCGGACTGGCGTAGCTGTCGTCTCCCAGCTTATTGAAGGCGACCTCTTTGTAGCCATCCGGACTCGCTTCAAACACGAAAGTTTCACCTGACAGGTTCGAGACATAAATCAGCCCGTTACAGAGAATCGGCGAGCCACTGAAGGAACCCCGCAGACGGTTTCGCCAGAGCACATCTCCCGAGTCGATCGACCAGCAGTAGACAATCCCGTCATCGGTCACGCCATACAATTGCCCGCCATCCACGAGCATCGAGGGTTCATAAATCTTGGTCTCGTTCGACCACAACAGTTTTCCTTCTGCTGACAGACAGACGGTCTGCCGTTTGGGATAGCCACCACTGGCAAAGATTTTATCGTCACTGGTTACAATCGTGCCACATGTCGCTTCGGCCAGACAGGGGGTGCTCCAGATTTCTTTCCCGGTCGCCGGATCATAACTGGCAACTTTATCACAGCCACTGATCAGCAGCTGATCACGGCCTCCGACATACGCCACCACGGGACTAGAATACGTACTGACCGCCGGTCGTGAGACACGCCAGGCAATCTCTCCCGTTTTGCGATCCAGCGCCGCCAGGTAACCGCCGCCCCGGTTGTCAGCAGCAATAATCACAAACGATTTATAGAGCAGGGGGGAAGGAGCATAACCGAACTTCGAATTAAAGGCTCCCAGTTCCTTCTGCCAGACTTTCTTACCTTCCAGATCGAGGGCCGTCGCGATGATTTTTCCCGAGTTCAGAAAAACCGCATAGATCCGGTCGCCATCAAACAGCACGGTTCCATTCGCGTTGGTCCCTTTCTTGTGCAGTTCACCCGGTCCGGGGAAGCCGCCTTCATGCAGTACGGTTTCCCAGCGTACCTTTCCATCAGCCCGACCATACGCGATCACCATCTGTTCCTGATCCTGATCGTCAGCGGTTGCCAGTACCACCATGTCCTCTGTCACGACAGGGGAACTGTGACCGCGTCCGGGGATATCCGTTCGCCATTTGATATCATTGCTTTCGCTCCACTGTGTCGGCAGTGGTTGATCAGGCACGTGACCATTTCGATCCGGACCACGCCAGCCAGGCCAGACATGGGACAGATCAGGCAGGGTGGCATCTTTTAAAGAGACACCACTCGACTTCACAGAGATTTCTTCGACCGGGGTTGTTTTCGTACAGCCGGCGACCAGCAGCATTCCCAGCAGGAACCATCTGTGTGACATGCAAACCATACGAAAACTCCTCCGTGATCGAGTTGAGTAATATTGAATTCAGATTCCGTAACGGACAACCTGTATTTCTCCGTTTAACACTGATTCTGCCAGGGCAGCAGAATCAGTGCTTTTCCAGAATCTGTATCGCTTCTGCTTATAGTTTTTTCAGAAAGACATTCTTGAAGCGAATCTCGCCGCCATGAGTCTGCAACTGAATCGGACCCGATTCATAAATCGGCTTGTCCTTCTCATAATAATTATCCATCTTTTTGTTGTCTACCACCAGTTTACCATTCATATAAACGGTAACCTTTTCCCCCTTCATGAT
This sequence comes from Gimesia maris, assembly GCF_008298035.1. Lineage (NCBI taxonomy): Bacteria > Pseudomonadati > Planctomycetota > Planctomycetia > Planctomycetales > Planctomycetaceae > Gimesia > Gimesia maris. The sequence continues at coordinate 3,473,012 of NZ_CP042910.1, read as the reverse complement.
GATTCGGAAATGATTCCACTCACCAAAAGGTTTGTCGGCGTGGACCAGCGGATATTTTCCTTCGCCTTTATTATTAAATAATCCTCCCGATCCCAGATTGGCTTTGCGGTCCCATTTGCCACCTTCTTTTGTGGTATCCCAGATCTGCACCTGTGGTACGCCACGCAGATAGATCCCACTGTCGGCTTTCGCTACGGTTTTGTAATCCAATAGCAGTTCAAAATCGCCATAGTCTTCTGCAGTCGTCAGGTAAACACCATGCCCATCGTTCACCAGTTCACCATCTTCCACCGACCAGTGTTCCAGTACATCTTCCCAGTTCTTTTTCAACAGCGCTTCCCGATCGGCTTCAGACATGTTCTTCACAGCCACCGGGCTTTTGCCTTTGACCTGGTGATAGTTCATGCCAATCCAACCGGACAGATCTTTACCATTGAACAGAGCAATAAAACCTTCCGGAGGCTGATTCAGCTTTTCTGCTTCTTTTTTATCCCCGGCAAAACCAGCGGAATTCCCCAGCAGGGAAAGAACCAGCAGGGAATAAAGACTCTGTTTCAAGTATGACAATGGATTCATTTTGGGTTCCTCTTGATGCCCGCTGTTTTTTACAGCGCAATAATTCAGACCAGACGAAGATTCAGTAACCTTCCTAAGTAATTACTCTAATTCGGTCAGAGAGGAAATACAATGTGTTGGCCGAAAACAGCAGTTTTTTTTGGAATCTGAAGCTGATATCAAGCTCCAGCCTGTTGCCCAGTGAACACAGGTTAATCTGGAATTTCAGGCTCCACCAGCTTTGCCAGGTGAACCAGCGAATCCTGCCAGCCTAGATAGCAGGATTCCGTGGGGATTACATCCGGAATACCGGATTGTTCAATCTTGATCTCGGTTCCACAGGAGACCTGTTTCAGGTCGACCGTCGTATTCATTTCACCAGGCAGGCTGGGATCGTCGAATTTCGACGTGTAACAAATGCGGGTATGAGGTACGAGTTCGAGATAAGTGCCCCCGAAAGAGTGGCCGTTCCCTGTGGTAAAGTTCGTAAATGACATTTTATAGCTCCCCCCCACCTGAGGATCCATTTCGTAAACGCGGGCAGTGAATCCATCTGGTGGAAGCCAGCGCGCCATCGCGTCCTCTTCCAGAAAGGCGCGGTAAATTTTTTCCGGTGTCGTTTTCAAAACGCGGTGCAGGCGGACGATGTTATTTGACATGACTGGATACTCCTCCTTTAATTGATGTATTAATCGGTTCACTGCCTCATGGCAACATGATATCGTCGTACAGAGTCCGTTCATTTCGACAATGACTTAAATTTTTTCATCACAAGTGTCAATCTTTCCTGAAGAAAAGCATTTCCCAATAGAGAGTCATCATATTATGAAATCCAGATCTCCTGAAAAGCGATCTTTATTGTCAACAGGTTTTGCGTTTATTTTCACGTTCGTCTTCACGATTCAGAGCGCAGCAATCCGGGCTGATGACTCCAGGCCAGGCCACACCTTTCAAAGGATTTTATTCCTGGGCAACAGTATCACGCTACATGGCCCTTCAAAGAAAATTGGCTGGGAAGGCAACTGGGGGATGGCTGCCAGCAGACAGGACAAGGACTACGTCCACATCGTCGCGAGTTCACTTGCTGAATCGAGTAGCAACACGCCTCAAACCATGGTTAAGAATATTGCCACCTTCGAGCGGCAATACGCAACGTTCGACATCACAGAACAACTTCAGGATACCATTGCATTTCGCCCTGACCTGGTGATACTCGCAATTGGAGAAAACGTCCCACAACTCAAAACAACAGAAGAGCAGGCGAAGTTTCAGGCCAGCGTCGAAAAACTGCTCAAGCAACTGCAGACAGAAAATCATCCGACCATCATCGTACGCAGCTGCTTCTGGCCAATCAAGCTGAAAGACGATGCGTTACGTCAGGCCTGTCAGAAGGCAGGCGGAACTTATGTCGACATCAGCAAACTCAGTAAAGACGAAAAGAATTATGCCCGCTCGGAACGCGAATTCCAACACGCTGGCGTCGCCGCGCATCCCGGTGATCAGGGCATGCAAGCTATTGCTGACGCGATTCTGAAAGCGATTCGCGCTCGATAACTGCAATGTGAAATCCCATCACTCACGATTTAAACTTCTGCTTATCAATCCCATACTGCTTCATCTTCCTGAGCAGTGTGCGTCGGCTGATTCCTGCCTCTTCGGCCGTCTCTGACACCCGGCCTGCGTGCAGTTTAAGCTTTGCCTGCAGGTACTCCCGCTCCAGTTCTTCCATCACCGGGTCCAGATTTTCCTGCAGTGACAGGGCCGGATCAACACTTTTACGCCACACCGACTGCTTGTTATGCTCCCGTACCTGAGGCGTTTCCACCAGATTTGTATTTCGCAGTTTGTCGAAATCACGGGCCGTCAATGCTGACTGTGTGCGTTCCAGCACCAGTCGTTCGCTGAAGTTTTCCAGTTGACGTACATTACCCGGCCACTCGTATTCCAGCAATGCATCCAGGAAACTGTCCGTAAAAGTGGGAGGTTCCAGTCCATAATGTTTCGCCAGTCGTTTCGTAAAATGACCGAACAGCAGAAACACGTCTTCCGGACGCTGACGCAGGGGAGGCACATTAACGCGAATCACATCCAGGCGATAAAACAGGTCTTCGCGAAATTTTCCGTCCCGCACGGCTTCATCCAGCAGCACATTCGTCGCCGCTACGATCCGCACATCGATATCTGCCTCCACCTGGCTGCCCACGGGGCGAATCCGCTTTTCCTGCAACATCCGTAACAGACACTGTTGCGCCTCGGGTGGCATGTCGCCAATTTCATCCAGAAACAGCGTCCCTTTATTCGCATGCATTACCAGTCCTTTCTTCGCCCGGTCCGCGCCGGTAAAGGCACCTTTCTCATGCCCGAACAGTTCTGAATTGATCAGGTCAGCCGGGATACTCGCACAGTTCGCCGCCACAAACCGCCCCTCACGTTCAGAACGTCGATGCACGGCTCGCGCCAGAAGCTCTTTCCCCGTGCCGGTCTCCCCGACAATCAACACGGTCGCATCCGTCGGTGCCACACGTGTGCAAAGTTCAAACAGATCCCACATCTCGGTGCTGCGGCTCAACATCGATTCAAATCGCGCGCCTTTACTCCGCTGACGAGTCAGGTCATGCATGCGGGGCAGAAACTTCTGATTCTCTAGTGTGGCTGTAATCACATCTGCCAGCTTTGACTCCTGGCGCTGCAGCACCACATCATGAGCACCTGCCTGAAAATAAGTTCGCACGGTGCCCCCCTCTGCCTGGGGTGCCCACACCAGCACATCCGTCAGCGGCCATTGACTGCGCAGGGAAACGATCAACGCCCGCGTCGCGTCATGATCCTGGGGCAGGGCCTGAAGGACAAACAGCCGTGGCGGACGTGGATATTCGGTTGTGAGTAACTGCTCTGCAGCGGGCAACCGCAGGAGTTCACAATCCAGCGTCTGCAGCACTCCTTTGGAACTGCGGCCCTGTAGACAGCAGACAATCAATGGTTTTTGCATCTCATCTCCCGGGAAGGCATACGTAGAGATTCTCAGCGCGCACCTGATGTAAAACTTGATCAAAACAGCTCAAATCAGGAATCTCGGAATGCGACACCAGCTTCCCATTCTATCAACATGAGTAGATATGAGACAAGTCTGTCGCATATTTTGAGCCACAACTGTCCCATTATCACTTTTCGTCTGAACCGGACTTTGGCATGACCTTTGCTTAACTCAACAGGCAGAACATTGGCTCGAGGATGAACTATTCAGGAGAAATTCGATTAACAAGGCTTGTTACACCTCCCGTTTAGGAATCAGAAACATCTTTCGCCGGTCGTTGAACCATCAATGTGATCACTCAGCGTGCAATCTGAAGCCGCTGTCGGAACCACAGGCTTCAGGTTCTGTATCGACCCGGAAAATAATTACTTGCACTCACATAACGTCTCGCCCCGTCCTCACGAATACATATGTCATTCCGGGTGTATTCACCAAACCAACTATTCACTCTCTGATTTTGAACAAACAGGACTAAATCAAATGGCCCGAAACGTATTGAAAAAAACGTCACAGACGGAGACCAGCGCCGCCAGGCTGACCAGAAATAAACGCGGCGACCTTAAAATCACTTTGATCAGTCTGCACGGACTGATTCGGGGACATGACTGCGAACTGGGTCGCGATGCCGATACTGGCGGTCAGGTCAAATATGTACTGGAGTTGGCTCGAGAACTCGCAGCGCACTCTCACGTAGGTGAAGTCGAACTGCTCACCAGGCAGATCATCGATCCTAAAGTCGACGACGATTACGCCCAGGTGGAAGAACAGCTTTCTGAAAATGCCAAGATCGTCCGTATTCCCTTTGGGCCCAAACGCTACCTGCGAAAAGAGTCCCTCTGGCCTTACCTCGAACTGTTTATCGACCAGACGCTCCAGCATTTCAGACGCACCGGTCTGCCGGACATCATTCACGGACACTATGCTGATGCGGGAGCAGCCGGTGCACAACTGGCGCGACTGCTGCACATTCCCTATGTCTTTACCGGACACTCACTGGGACGTGTCAAACGCCAGCGTCTCTCCCTCGGAAAAGAAGATCATCAGGCCGTCGAAAGGCTGGAAAGCAAATACAAATTCACTTCACGAATTGAAGCGGAAGAGCTGGCGCTTGAGACCGCATCCATGGTGGTAACCAGCACCAACCAGGAAGTCCAGCAGCAGTATGAACTCTACGATCATTATCAGCCCGCCCGCATGGAAGTGATCCCCCCCGGCGTCGATCTCACTAATTTTTCACCTGCAGCGAAAGACTGGACCACGCCTAAAATCGCAGCGGACCTCAACTGTTTTTTACAGGAACCGGACAAGCCCATGATTCTCACCATGGCTCGACCCGATGAGAGGAAAAACCTGGAAATGCTCGTCCGTGTCTACGGAGAAAGCGAACAGCTGCAGGAACTGGCTAATCTCGTGCTGGTCATGGGCACGCGCGACGATTTGCGCGACCTCCCCAAGGCGCAGCGCAGAATCATTAATCATGTCCTGTACCTGATTGACCGTTACAACCTTTATGGAAAAGTCGCGTATCCCAAAACCCATAAACCAGATGATGTTCCCGAACTGTATCGCCTGGCGACTTCTATGAAAGGAGTCTTCATCAATCCGGCGCTCACTGAACCGTTCGGATTGACGCTGCTTGAAGCGGGAGCGACCGGATTACCGATTGTCGCGACCAATGATGGTGGCCCCCGTGACATCATTGCCAACTGTAAAAATGGTCTGCTCGTCGACCCGCTCGATAAATCGGCCATCGAACACGCACTACTGCGCACATTAACAGAACCGGAACAATGGGCCGAATGGTCTGATAATGGTATCAAAGGGACCCGCGAGCATTATTCATGGAATAATCATGCTGAGCGTTATCTGCGCGATCTGGATGATATTCTGGAGCATTCACCCGCTCCGGTACTGGCAGATCTGGCAGAGAAATCCAGTACACGCCGACTACCTGAATTTGACCGGTTGATTATCACCGATCTGGACAATACACTGACCGGTGATGATGAAGCTCTCAAAGAATTTGTAGAGTTAATTCGCGAAAATGATCACATCGGTTTCGGCATTGCCACTGGTCGTCGACTCGATTCGGCCATGGAACTGATCAAAGAACTGGGACTCCCTCAACCGGATCTGATCGACACGGATGCAGGAACACAATTACACTACGGCGAAAATCTGACTCCAGACCTCAGCTGGCGAAAATCCATTGATTACGCCTGGAAACCGCAGCAGATTCGAGATGTCCTCGATATGCAGCCCGGTCTTTACCCGCAAATTGAAGAACATCAGTCCGAATTTAAAATCAGTTATGAAATTGACACCAGTGTCAGCCCCAGTATTACAACCATCAAAAAAATTCTCCGGGAGGCGGGTTTACGTGCTAAGGTTATTATGTCACTCGGCATGTATCTTGATATCATCCCGGTGCGGGGTGGAAGTGACCTTTCCATGAGACACGTACTCTGGAAATGGGGATTCGCCCCGGAACACGTCCTCGTTTCAGGTGATTCCGGTAACGACGCCGGCATGCTGCTGGGGCGCACACTGGGTGTGGTCGTCGGAAATCACAGTGAAGAGCTCGAACGACTCCGTAACAGGCCACGCGTCTATTTCGCAGAGGCTTCCCACGCGGCGGGCATTCTCGAAGGCATCAGGTATTACAACTTCTTAGACAAGATTACTATTCCCAACGATCGGATCGAATGAGCACCGCGCAGGATGAGATTGACTTCAAAGCGGATCTGACACTGCAGCGCCTGCAGCCTCAATTGCAGGAAGTCTGGCGCACCAGCCAGATTGATGATGTCAAAAAACATGAATTTGAAACGAGACTGAATGAGCACTGGCGTCCTCTGTTTGGACTGCTGTATCAGCTCTACAGTTCCCGGTACGATTTCTTCTATCACATCGAACAGGTTCTGCTGACCGCGGCCCGAGGCTGGGCAGAGCGACCAGAGGACCTCTGTGCGCTCGACCGTCATCGTATTAATGAACCCAACTGGTTTCAGTCAGAACGCATCAGCGGGGGCGCCCTCTACGTAGACCTCTTTGGCGAAAACCTCTGTAAACTCCGCGAGCAGGTGGGATACTTCAAAAACCTGGGGCTCACGTACCTGCACTTGATGCCTCTGTTCGCAGTTCGCCCCGGTAATAACGACGGCGGTTACGCCATCAGCACGTATCGCTCGGTCGACCCGCGTCTGGGAACCATCGACGACCTCCGCCTGCTGGCAGCAGATCTCCGGGAAGCGGGGATCTCACTGGTGCTTGATTTTGTATTCAATCACACCTCGGATGACCACGAGTGGGCCAAAATGGCGCAATCGGGAAACCGTGAGTTCCAGGAATACTATTATATCTTCCCTGACAGGGTAAAACCCGAACAATATGAACGCACGCTGCGTGAAATTTTTCCGACTGTCCGCCGCGGAAATTTCACCTGGCATGATGGAATGCAGCAATGGGTCTGGACTTCTTTCAACAGTTTCCAGTGGGATCTGAACTACACCAATCCCGCTGTCTTTCGCGCCATGCTCGAAGAAATGTACTTCATCGCCAACACGGGCATTGATATCCTCCGGCTTGACGCGGTCGCATTCATCTGGAAAAAAATGGGGACCAGCTGCGAAAATCTCCCTGAAGCGCACACGCTGATTCAGGCATTCAACCGTCTGGCCCGTATCGCTACGCCAGGTCTCCTGTTCAAATCCGAGGCCATCGTGCACCCCGATGACGTCGTCAAATATATCAGCGAACACGAATGTCAGATCTCCTATAATCCCACACTGATGGCGCTGCTCTGGGAATCGCTGGCGACGCGAAATGTCTCATTGCTGGTCCAGACTCTCAGACATCGCTATAAGCTGCCCAGAAACACCGCCTGGGTGAACTACCTGCGCTGTCACGATGATATCGGCTGGACCTTCGATGATGCCGACGCGCAGGCAATTGGTATCAACGCCTACGACCATCGCAAATTCCTCAACGATTTCTATACAGGGCAATTCCCCGGTTCTTTCGCGCGCGGCGTTCCTTTTCAGGAAAACCATGAAACAGGCGATATGCGGATTTCCGGGACGATGGCGTCACTCGCTGGACTCGAACAGGCGATTGAAGAAGACAACGAAGAGAAAAAAGAACTGGCGCTCCGCCGCATGCTGCTGCTGCACGGCGTTTCCCTCAGTATCGGTGGAATTCCACTTCTCTACCTGGGTGAAGAGTGGGGCATGCTGAACGATTACGATTTCGTGAAAGACCCTGCTAAAGCCGGTGACTCCCGCTGGATTCATCGTCCTAAGATGCAATGGCAGTTTCTCGAAGAACTGGACGACCACATCAAATCAGGCAACGGTTCCATTCGCTCCACGATTTTTCGATCCACACAGAAACTGATCGCACTGCGAAAATCTCTGCCTGCGCTCGCGGGTCAGGATATGGAACTCATCGCCACAGCCAATGAGCATATCCTGGGATACGTCCGCCTCTATGAAGGAAATCGCCTGATCGTCCTCGCTAACTTCTCTGACGAAACACAGGTCATCGAAGGCAACAAACTCCGTACCGCAGGACTCGGTCGATTTTTCCTGAATGTCATCGACGACAAAACTTACGCCACATCAGAGCAACTGGTCCTGGATCCGTATCAGATTCTCTGGCTGAACCGCGTTTAATTGAAGGAGCAATTGATGTCTACGCAGAATACTGCTGCGCAATTCACAGAACAGGTCCTTGCCACCGACCTGGATGGAACCCTGATCCCTTTAAATCAGGATCCTCACAACCAGTCAGACCTGCGCGTACTGTCGGAACAGTTTCAGGCCCGTGGCAACTCACTGATCTTTGTGACTGGCAGACATTTCGAATCCGTCTCCCAGGCAATCAAGGATTTTCAACTCCCCATTCCGGAGTGGATTATCTGCGACGTCGGCACTTCCATTTTCCAGCGACAGGAATCGGGAGAATTCACACTGGTCACCGCCTACCAGGATTATCAGGACCAGATCATCGCTGCCATGCCCATAGACTCATTGCGCGAGAAGCTGCAAACAATTGACGGTCTCCGCCTCCAGGAACCAGTCAAACAGGGGCGTTTCAAACTCAGCTTTTATGCAGACGCGGCACAACTGGAAACGCTCGTTGATCACGTTCAGGAGGTTCTGACTCAAACGGATGCCCCATACTCGATTATTAACAGCGTTGATCCCTTCAATGGCGATGGATTGATTGATCTTCTGCCGGCAACGGTTTCCAAAGCACTCGCTTTAGAATGGTGGACCGAAAAAAACGGATACGATCCCGCAAACATTGTTTTTTCCGGTGATTCCGGTAATGATCTGGCAGCATTAACCGCCGGCTATCGCACCATTCTGGTAGGAAACGCAGACCGCCGGTTGGCACAACGCGTTTACGATCTGCACCAGGCATCGGAGTGGAAAAACCGTCTTTACCTTGCTCAGGGAACCGCAACTTCAGGCGTCCTGGAAGGTTGTCGCTGGTTTGGTCTCGCAGAACAGGTTGATCTACAAAATACCCGATCAGGAGCCACTCCGCTCACCGTTGATTCCACATCCTTTCGCGTCTGGGCTCCGCAACGAAAACAGGTTGCCGTTGAACTGCAGAAAGGAAACCAGGCAGACGCGACACGTCATTCCCTGACACGAACAGCACAGGGATACTTCGAAGGCACGTTTAATCACGTCTGTCCGGGCGATCGCTATTTGTATCGGCTTGATGACCAGGTCTCCCGGCCGGATCCTGCCTCCCGATATCAACCTCAGGGAGTACACGCTGCCTCACAAGTCTGTAACTCGCTTGATTTCCCCTGGTCCGATCAAGACTGGCAGGGAATAAAGAAACAGGATCTGATCATATACGAACTTCATGTCGGCACCTTCACCAGAGCGGGTACGTTTCAGGCGGCCATCGAACATATCCCTGAACTGATCGAGCTCGGCATCACCGCGGTGGAAATCATGCCGGTCACTCAGACACCTGGCCGCTGGAACTGGGGATACGATGGCGTAAATCTGTTCGCCGTTCGAAATACCTACGGTTCCCCTGATGATTTCAAAGCCTTCGTGGACGAATGCCATCGCTCTGGTCTCGCCGTCTTTCTTGATGTCGTTTACAACCATCTGGGTCCGGAAGGAAATTATCTTTCTGAATTCGGCCCTTATTTTTCAGACAGGCATCACACTCCGTGGGGCGAAGCCCTCAATTACGACGGTCCTGATTCCGAATCCGTCCGTCGGTTCATTACCGAAAATGCGGTCTTCTGGCTGGAAGAGTATCATCTGGATGGTCTGCGACTCGACGCCGTTCACTGCATGTATGACGACAGCCATTTTCATATTCTCGAAGCAATCAGAGCGGCCGTCTCCAGACACAACGAATCCGTGAACTGGCCCATACATCTCTTTGCCGAAACCAATGTCTTTAATCACGATCTGATTACTGCTGACCAGAGCAGGGAGGCCTACTCGGGCATCTGGTGTGACTGCCTGATGTATTCTCTCTATTCTCATGCGCTTCCCGACGTCCATCTCACACAGCGAAACTACCAGGGGGCCTCCGACCTTATCCAGGCGCTGCAGTGTGGTTACATTTATGCCGGACACGAAAACAGTCGCGTGACTGATTCTCAACGTAGCGTCCATCCAACCAACCAATATCTGACATCCCTGGTGATCGCGCTTCAAACCCATGATAGTGTCGGCAATCATCCGCATGGCAAGCGTATTCACCAGTTGGCATCCAAATCCTTCCAGAAAGCAGCCGCTGCACTCATCTTGCTTTATCCGGGCATACCATTGATCTTTATGGGTGAAGAATTTGCGACTTCTGCTCCGTTTCCGTTTTTTGTCGATTTTGAAGACCGCCATCTCCGCGACGCCGTCGACGTCGGCCGCCGGGGAGATTATCCGCCTCACATCTGGCAGGACGCATTGCTTCCCTCACAGGCCGAAGCTTTTTTCAACGCCAAATGGAACGAGGCCCCCCTGAGGGACCCGGAGATGTTTCACTGGTATCAGCGGCTGCTCCAGTTTCGAAGAGAAGGCCTCAACGCAGGCTGGCTTTCACCAGAAAACCTGCAGACAGCTTATGAGAGTCAGTCCAGCAGTTTTACAATGCAATACCAGGACATCAGGATTCAGGCTCGCCTGACTCCCCAGGCAGAGACACAGGCACAACCAGTGTCGATCCCGTTCACAGGTACTCTGGTCCTGAATTCAGAACCAGAGTCTGTCATCGAGAACAAGCAGATTCAACTCGCTCCCAACCATACGATCATTTCCCGGGTTTAACACCGGCTGCAATGATCAATCGTCCTGCAAAGCCGGCATTAACGGTTTTCCCTGGGCTGTCGGCAATTCGACCCCCAGCAGCCGGGCCATTGTTGGCGCCACATCAATGCTTTGTACTTTACCTAAATTTGTTCCCGGCTTGATCCCATATCCATTGATCACCAGTGTCGCCAGCATGTCCGGTTGATCGGGCAGATAACCATGTGTGCCCCCCGGCGTCTTACGTGGCGTGACGACATCGTCCCCTTTATCACTGTTCGTAAACGAATACCCGGACTTCGCTGACAGCCAGAAATCGGGAGCATGAGAATCTTCTGTTGGAGTAGGCAGGCCCAGCTTTGTATATTCATCCTGATCCAGTACAGACTGAATCCCTTCCACTGCTGTAAATTTCTTCTTCAACTCTTCCTTCATTTCCCCCCGCTTCGCGTCATCCAGCAGGTAGACCATACACCCGCCTCCCTGAGACAGACAGTATGCCTGCTTCTTCTCATTAGAAATCAGCCCTGACTGTTTTAAGATCACATTTGGGCGAATGTCTTTCGAGATCGGGAAAAAACCATGATCACTGGCGACGACCAGTGTCGTCTTATCACGATGCGGCGAACGCTCGATTGCTTCTACAATATCCCGCAACCGGTCATCAGCATAGCTGACGGCCCAGTACGCTTCCGGGCTCCGCGGACCATATTTGTGTTCGACATGATCGACCTCGACCAGGTGAATCATCAACAGGTTCGGCGGATGCTTTTCAAACAGATGCCGGGCCATGCGGGTATACAGCCAGTCCCGCTTCACGCCGCCGCCACTCTCTCCCGTCCAGTCTCCATGCAGATCCACAGGTAATCCCGCAGCGCGGAGTTCTTCCAGCCAGATCGGCGTTCCGTATTTTGGCCAGGCTTCTTTGCCGAACATGTCAGGTACGGTCCAGTCCAGTGTCCGAGCATTTCGCGTTGCCGGCCAGACGATGCCTGCAGTGACCAGCCCCGCGTTATGGGCGGCATCATAAATTGTCGGCACTTTCACAATCTGATCTTTGTCAAACAGGGGATCAGGAATGAAGGCAACCGACGTCGCACTTTTACGATCCAGATAGTTATTTCCGATTACCCCATGCTTCGCAGGCGTTGTGCCGGTTACCAGTGTGGTGTGATTGGGCCAGGTCACTGTGGGAAACGAACAGACCATGCCGTCAGCCCGCGCCCCGGTCTTTGCCAGTTTCCGCAGTGTCGGCATATCCGCCAGAGGATCATCCAGATAAAAATTGGCCAGCCCGTCAACGCTGACCAGAATCACACACCGGTCCTCATGCGGTTCAACAGCCTGGACAGTCTCACCCGGATTAAACAGCCACACCACAGCCAGTAAAGAAACAGTAATCATCCCGCGCATGGAAGAGGCTCCCGATGGTAGTGAAAGAACAGAATTTCCCGGTCTGCAGAGCAAGCCGGCTCTCATCCATTCTGAAATACCCCGCGCAACAATGCAACCTTGTATAACTAAAGCGACGAGTGACGTCAGGTCGGCTCAGTTTTAGCGACGACTTCCGGTTGTTTCAGTTCGCGTTTGCCTTTTCTGGATTTGCCCCGCAATTCATCGGGTCGGAAAGAACGATACAGACCGACCGGAAAACGCAGCATACGGAATGGTGTAACTCCGACCAGTTTCATCACGACTTGAGATGTCCAGTGTGAATCGGGCTCGCGAATCGTCCGGGCATAGACGGCAGCCACCAGCCTCATCAGCAGACTGATCGCAAAGATCATGTGAAAGTTGTTGTACTCAGAGCCAAAGATGGTCACGCTCCACCCGGAAGCAAGCACCAGAAAACCACCTGCCATTATGGATGTCACACCTCCCACCAGCCCCGCAAACGCGGTGCCTGCAGCGATATACATTGTCCGGTTTTCGGCTGGCGAATTCTTCAGCATGAACCCGTTATTGGCAATGGCGATGCCTGCATTCAGCAGGGAATCCACAATAAATACAGGCACCATAATCCAGAATGCCAGCGTCGGATCTCGCGGCAGGAACAGCAGGCCAATCATATTTGTAGATTTAAACGCCGTACACAATATCAACACCGGCCGGTTGCCATAATGATCGGCCAGTGAGCCCAGATGCTTCGAAAAAACAGCTCCCCCCAGCCAGGCGCAGGTCCATAGCAACAACAGACGGAATACGTCCATCCCAATGTAATCCAGCAGGTAATAGCTGATGAACGGAGCCCCCAGCATCGCCGCAAAGTGCCAGAAACAGGTGAAGGAGATAAACGAACGGAAATTGGGATCCTGAAATGGTGTAAGCAGGACTTTTTTTAGCTTTGGTTCTTTCACCTTGGTAACCGGCGGTTCTTCGATTTTCATGTAGAACAGGATATCGAACACGCCAAACAACGCGCCGATGCCGACCAGCCAGGCAAATCCATCCCCAATATCCAGGCCGCTTTTTGCCAGAAAGATCGCCCCCCCCAGCAACGAAATTGCCCCGGTCCAGTACATCCAGACCTGGCGATAACCCCAGTAATGATTGAGCCCCTTGTGAGGCAGATAATCTCCCAGCCAGGATAACCAGAGCGGCGTCGTAAAGTGGATCAAGGCATGATTCAAAGCAGTCAAACCAATCAGCCACCATAGTTCGGCTGAATGAGACATGTCCGGCATCAGCCACGCCATCAGGGCAATCGGAACCAGAATCAGTCGCTGTAGTATCGAGATCGGTAACCAGAGCCAGCGGCGGTATTCCAGGTGATTCGCCACGACTGCTGCCAGAAACTGGAAAAACAGCATCATCGTCGGCAGAGCCCCCAGAATCCCGATATGCCAGCCTGTCGCTCCCAGGGAACGGGCGAACTCAATCGTCGCCGGCGACATCGTAAACTGGGTATAAATCATCGCCATACAACCGGCGGCAATTAATGCCCGTTGGGCTGTTTTCAGAGACCACACGAAACTTCTATCCTTGAAAGGAGGGTTTGCAATTTTAGGCGCCCCTGTTGTGAACCACACTCCAATCGAACTCTTGCGGGAATTCAGCGCGTTCACTCACGGCGGGACTTGTGCTGAACGAAGGGCTAAAACCAGGGGGCAATAGGTGTGGCCAAGATCGAATTGTTGTTGCTTGTGATTCATCCACGTTTGTCAGCAGATGGCCATTACCGCGCATCATATCAGCGAAGCCAGTCTATTGCGACCGTGATTTTCACAGGAAATTTCACGCAAACAACATGCCATAATATTGAGTTTTCACCAGTGCTCCGAAAGCCTGTTATACCTGCCAAACACGGCCCCCCTTAGACACTGACAACGGTGTCACCATTGACCGACCGGGTATGACAGATTGGCCATACCAACCTGCATGGAACCCGACAGTTGGTATCGTTAGCGAGTTCACGCCAGGCGGCTTTTTTTCCGTGCCCGATCCCAGGCGAACCGTGCCCCCAGCCGGATCAACAGCCAGCCCAGCCACGCCTGGAACGAATTGGCATGACCCCCACCGGATTGCGCGGTCAATCGCCAGATCGTATCTGTTTCACAGCGCGTGAATTGCCCTGTGGCGTACAATCGGTCGTGAATGACCCCCGCCAGTTGAACCCGGGCAGGGTCAATCAGAATCTGGATCACACGGGGCAGGGAACGAAAGTCGGAAACAAAACCAGCGGGGACCACAATCTCTTCATCACGCACTTTTACGATGAGAGCACGCAATAACCTGCGACTGCCATCAGGGAGGCGCTCTGCCTGCAGGGGACCACTCACCAGTCTGACCTTCTGGTCGGTCTCATTCATCGAAATCTGACTCCTGAATAAATCATCCGGCAAAAGAGATTTCGTTCAGAAATAACATTTGCCAATCACCCTCGAATGACTAAAGTCTTTATAGACAGTAATTCTGGTTCTGGTAGTTCAAAAACGGTATTTTAAACATGGAACAGCAATCGCACCAAAATCCCGGGATGACTGGAAAAAAGATGATCTACCTTGGCATCGCCACTGTACTGTGCATACTACTATACTTTGGCTGGAAGTTCACAGCCCGAAACGCGTACGAGTCAGCCCGGTACACGGTGATTGAGTCGTACGGCCCTTTCGAAATCCGCGAGTACCCCGACTTGATGCTGGTATCGACAGACAGCAAAGCACAGCCTGTCGACCAGGACGGCCGTTTCATGCGTCTGTTCCGCTATATTGATGGAGCGAACCAGCAGGAACAGAAAGTCTCCATGACGACCCCCGTGTTTATGGATCCCGAGAACAAACTTTCTGACGGGCAGATGTCATTCGTTATCCCCCAGCAAACTGAAGTACAGGGAATTCCGGTACCCACGGGAGAGAACGTGCGCATTCAGCAACGCGAGGGGGGACGCTTTGCTGTCTACCGCTTCAGCGGACGGAAGAATCAGACCACCACTGCCCAGGCCGAAAAGAAATTGCGAGACTGGATGAAACACAAAGGACTGAATCAGTCAGGCAGCTTCGAATCAGCCGGTTATGATCCTCCCTGGACACCAGGCCCGTTTCGTCGCAACGAAGTGCTGATTCGACTCGAACAGGCAGTCGATACAACTTCGAACGATTAATAATCCCGCCAGAACTTATATACAGCGTACTTCACCCGGGAGCTTCACAGCCTTGAAAACTCTTTTCCTGCTGCAACTCGTTTCTACCTTCTATATGACAGGTTTAATCTGGTTCGTGCAGATCGTGCATTATCCGCTGTTCGCACTGGTCGGCCGTGCCCGCTTCACCCGCTACCAGCAGGCCCACCAACTCCGCACAACCATTGCCGTCGGCCCAATGATGCTGACCGAAGCTGCCACAACTGTCGCCATCGTCTATTGGCCTCCCCCCGGCATGGGCCCCGCTTTCACCTGGACCGGCGTCGGTCTGCTGTTTGTCGTCTGGTTCTCCACGGCACTCCTGCAGGTGCCCCGGCATCAGGTGCTTGCCTCCCGCTTTTCCCCCCGTCATATTCGCAGCCTGGTAATTTCCAACTGGCTCCGCACCATTGCCTGGACCGCTCGCAGCGTTTTACTGTTGATTTATCTCGCCCAGATTTTCCCGAACAAGTAAAGTTTCAGTGAGTCCTTATGCTCGACTGGTGTCATTCGCGAGAGCAGGGGATTATAATAACAGACCGCCCCCCCACCTTCGACTGCGAACTGAAAGAGACGTCAATGAGAAATCGCTGCTCGCTGAGCCTGTGTCTGCTGCTACTGCTGTCTGTCCCGGAAAGGAGTTTTGCTGTGGAATCTTTCCAGCAGATCAACGACATCCAATATGCGACCGCCGACAACCATCGGCTCCTGCTTGATCTCTATCTTCCCAAAGTAAAACAGCAGCCACCTCTCCTGGTCTGGATTCACGGTGGTGCCTGGCGTGCAGGCTCTAAAGCGAACATGCCACTCATCGATCTGGTAAAGCAAGGCTTCGCCGTCGCCAGTGTCGATTACCGTCTTTCACCCGTGGCAAAGTTTCCGGCTCAGATATACGACATCAAAGCCGCCATCCGCTTCCTGCGTGGCTCCGCTGAGAAGTATGGCTACAACGCCGACAAAATCGGCATCCTGGGTTCTTCCGCCGGCGGCCACCTCGTTGCCTTGATGGGTGTCACCAACGGCAATCAGCAGCTCGAAGGAGATCTCGGCGATTTCGACAACCAATCATCCAGCGTGCAGGCCATCGTCGATTATTTCGGCCCCACCAATTTCATGACAATCCTTCCCCAGTCCACACCGCATGGCTTAAGCGTCCGCATCCCCGCGCTGGAACTCCTGCTCGGTGATCGACCGGAAAAAAAAGCCGATCTCGCCCGACTCGCCAGCCCGGTCTTCCATGTTGATGAACAGGATCCGCCATTATTGATTATTCACGGCGACCAGGATCCGCAAGTCCCCATCAACCAGTCACATGAGCTGCAAGGCAAATACGAACAGTATCAACGCGACGTTTCCTTCAAAGTCATCCACGGCGGCGCACACGGCGGCTCGGAATTCTTCGACAAAGAGCGCATGCAACTCGTCGAAAAGTTTCTGCGAAAACACCTCACCCCTTAGAAATCGTCATTCTCAACTCATATTGACCATTTTGCCAGACTGGACGTCCCTCTCTATTTCTGCCGAAGATAAGAGTACACAACTCTGAATTTTCATACCGTTATCGAAAACGTTGCGCAAACGGGGAGCGTAACTGTGCGGCTTAAGGTCTTCCTTTCATACATGTTCCTGCTGGTGGCGCTCCCTGCCTACCAGTCAGTCGGGCAGGAATGCGCGGTAGAAAATGTCGTAGCAGAGGACGCCTCTATAGGTTGCGTGTCCAAAAGTGAATCAGCAGACACACCAGATCAGATTTTTCTCGATTCTATACTGTATTCAGATAACGGTATCACGTTCCAGCCGGTCTACTATGGTGAAGTTTTCACCAACGCACACGGCGGAATATCAACCAGTAACTCAACACACTATGAAGGACTGCTCGATCTTTCTCTCTCGTTTGACCTCGAAAAGCTCAACGCCCCCATTCCAGGTCAGATCAATGTGCTGTTTCAAAATACTCATGGTCGAGGGCTGGAACAGAATGTCGGTGCCACGCAGATCATCAGCAGTATCGACTCACTCAACAACATTACTCAAATGAGCGAACTCTGGTGGGAAGTCGATCTGTACGAAACCGGAATCACCATGCGCATCGGCAGACAGGACCTGAGTTCTGAATTTGTCACCATGGATACCGCCAGCGACTTCATTAACTCGGCGTTTGGGCTCTCCCCCTCAGCCGGACTTCCTTCATTCCCGGCTCCCAGCCCGGCGGTTGTACTCATGAAGGACCTCTCTAATGAAGTCACCGTCAAAGCAGGAATCTGGGATGCCTACCGCAGCAATGAAGCCGGTATCTTTTCTGATAACGGTTCCGCCCTCTTGATCGGCGAATTCGAATATCGCTACTCGACTCCACTCAGGCAACTGCCCGGCATCTTGACTGCAGGCATCACCTATGAAACACCCGGAGAAGTCCCCTCCGGTGCTATTCCCAGAGCATACGGCTACTATTTCCAGTACGAGCAGATGCTGATTCGTGAAGCAGGCTGTAACTCAGACAATCCGCAAGGCCTGTCCGCCTTCGCCCAGCACTTTCCCACCTACAGCAGTGGAAACTCTCCCTTCCCGCTGATACCGCGTGACGCTTTGGCCGGCATCACCTATACCGGCCTGATCCGCAATCGCGACGCAGACGTTACCGGTGCCGGTGCGGGCTGGGTCGACCTCGACCAGGGGGGCACCGACCAGGAAGTGATGATCGAAGTCTTCTACAAGGCAATCGTGAATGACAATCTGATCATTCAGCCCGACCTGCAGTACATCACCACCCCTTCCGGCATCTACCCCGATGCCTTTGTCGCCGGCATCCGCTTTCAGTTGGATCTTTGAACTTTCCCAAAATTCTACAATCGCCAGACACCGCATCCGCAAGAACCATTCATAACTGATTAACAACTTTAATTCATGTGCTCGCCTGCAGGAGTAGGTCGTGCTGCCCTGGAAATTCGAAAATCACCCATCAATCGAGAGGCATACGACAGCGCGATCTTCAGATTAGATCGCGTCACATTTAACCATAGCGTCTCCCGATCTATTATACTCGGTCCAAATGGTCATGGAGACGCTACAGTAAAACTGGACACAGTCTGGCGGACTCGTCCAAGTAAAAGAAAAAACCACACCTGACAAATTGCCGCGGTTGGCCTCCTGGTACTCCCACGAATATCACAAGACAGGCGCGTTATACACTCCACACATTTCATTTTATCGAGGTCTGCCTGCTTGATAAAATCAGCCTGAAAGAGTCCATTTCAGACTCATCCTCAGCCTGATTTTCACATGGCTTGTTGAATTCTGTAAAGGAATCATATAGACTGTACAAAGTCTGAGTTGTGATTGTTTACTTTCTTACGGAGATATGTGCGTGACAGACACAGCCCGTATCTCTGCTCACATGCTCAGAGAGGGGCGACGAACTATAGCGGAAGCCATTTGCTCGCATCTGGAATCCTCTTCTGCTTTGAATAAGGGAACTCCGCCCGTTACAAGACTTGAACAGTCTGAGACCCATATTCTTATCCTCGCTGCCAGTATAGAATTCAAAAGCACGGTTCTGTTAAATGACTACGTGCACTGGGTCACCCGGCTTCCCGAATCAGTTTCTCCCTATTTCTGTGAGATCTCACACTTTCTGGACGCGTTAATTAGCGTTGTAGAAGCAGAATTTCCGCAGGAAGTGGCTAACGTCGTCCAGCATTATATTGATACGGCTCGAAATTCACTGCTTGTCGATCGCCCCGTTGAGCCCCCCGCGCGTGTCTGTCCTCCACTGGCACAACTACAGCATAATTATCTGACATCACTGCTTGCTACACATCGCACTGACGCCCTGAATATGGTGATGAAAGCCATTCAATCAGGAGTCGAAATCGAATCGATTTACCTGGATGTGATTCAGCCTGCACAGCACGAACTGGGTCGTTTATGGCAGACGGGACAAATCAGCGTGGCCCAGGAACACTATTGTACCGCGGCAACGCAGTTTGTCATGTCACAGCTTCAACCCTGGTTTCTCAAAACCACTTCTGCAGACCAGACCCTGGTAGCAACCTGCGTCGGCGATGAACTGCATGAAGTGGGTCTGCGGATTGTAGCTGATCTCTTCGAAGTCAGTGGCTGGAATACAATTTACCTGGGAGCAAACGTACCGCCGGAAAGCATAGCGGAGACTCTCGCATCCAGCAGGGCACAAATACTCGCCATATCCTGCACCATGACACAACATTTATTCGCCATGGCCGATGTCATTCGCATCGTGCGTTCCCACTCGGGATGCGAACAGGTAAAGATCCTCGCAG
Organism: Gimesia maris; assembly: GCF_008298035.1. NCBI lineage: Bacteria > Pseudomonadati > Planctomycetota > Planctomycetia > Planctomycetales > Planctomycetaceae > Gimesia > Gimesia maris. The sequence continues at coordinate 3,453,221 of NZ_CP042910.1, read as the reverse complement.
GAGGCTATCCTTTTAATATCGATCCCTATCTCTGGAAGCGTGTGGGAGCCGATGCAGCTGCTCTTGACGGAAAAGACGCGATCGATGTAGCCAACAGGCTGATTCAATCCCGGTGCCAGGCGGATAACCGGTCCGCTTTATCAGCAACATCTCAACAGGTAGAAGCACAGGTTCTTTCAGGACTGAACCAGTCGGACGATGATCTCAGCCGGTTGAATAACAGCCTGATCACTCTGCAACGTAAGCTTAACAAAGCGAATGTGGAACTGGCTGCGTTGAACAAGGCAAACGAAGAGAAAGCACAAGCCTTACAGCAGGCCGACCGTCGCAAGGATGAATTCCTTGCCATGCTGGCCCATGAATTAAGAGGTCCACTGGCGCCAATGGAACTGGCTGTGGGCCTGCTGCAGATGGATGATCTTGATCCATCTCTCATTCGAGAGTCTTGCGAGACAATGCAGCGTCAACTTGATCAAATGAAACACCTGATCAATGATTTGCTGGATGCATCCCGTATTGTGCACGGCAAAATTGATCTGAAAAAAGAAACACTCGACCTGACGCACGTTCTGAACCGAGCCATCGAAACTGTCAATCCCTTCATTCGAGAGAAGCAGCAAGACTTGAAACTGGAACTGTCAGAAACGCCAATCTTCCTGGAAGGTGATGAAATTCGGCTGGCACAGGTTTTCGCGAACCTGTTAACAAATGCCTCAAAATATACAGATAAAAAAGGCACGATCTGGCTTAACACAAAACAGGACAGGGATGCCGCCGTGATCGAAGTCTGCGATAACGGCTTCGGAATAGATCCCGAATTACTGCAGGACGTATTTTCCACATTCACCCAGGAGCAACGCTCGAAGCTGCATTCCAAAGGGGGACTCGGCTTAGGACTCAGCCTGGTGAAACAATTGGTCGAACTCCACCAGGGAAGTGTCTCGGCCGACAGCGAAGGCGCAGATCGGGGCTCAGTATTCTCCGTCAGACTGCCCGCACTGGAATCAGAAGAGAACTCCACCTTTGCGGAATCCGAATCGACGTCGTTGTCTTCCCAGAACATTCCCTCCCGTCGAGTGCTGATCATTGAAGATACGGCTGGCATTGCCCGTATGATATCACTCCTGTTTGAAAAGCTGGGCCACGCACCTCTGGTGGCCACCAGTGGCGCGACTGCAATCAGAATGTTTCAGGAAACGCCACCTGAAATTGTCGTATTGGATCTGATGCTGCCAGACATGAGTGGCCTGGAAGTCGCTCGAGAACTCCGAAGACTTGATCAAAAGAACTCAACACTCATCGTAGCTTTAACTGGACACAATGACGATGAACACCGTCAGCAGGCGCGAAAACATGGCTGTGATGAGTACTACGTAAAACCGATCGATATAAAAGACCTGCAGGAACTGGCGACGCATCCGAAACTGATGTCAATTAACAGATGACATCAGGCGAACAGAGACGTCCTTCAATGCAGGCATAGACTACGCTCACAAAACCTGTTTGCAGTACTGCCTTTGCTCTGGTTTTTCTGCGAATATCATGAATAAACCGCATGGCGCGACAATACGATCAGTAACAATCACCTTCGCGCCGCCACTTCTATTCGATCATCATTGTAATACGTTGCGCGGTTAATGATGATGATGGAAGGCTGCATCTTTAGCGTTTCCACCTGAGAGTACGTATGCCAGCAGATCCAGAATTTCTTCTTTGCCTAGAGTATTCAGCAACGCTGCCGGCATGATGGAGACAGGGGAGCTGCGCTGGAACTCGATCGCACTCTTCAATACTTTCTGCTCCTTCACCTGAGGCGGCCCCGTCACGATTGTGATTGAGGTCTGATCCTCTGCGACGATGTTGCCGTTCAGGCTCCGTCCGTCATCCAGCAGGATCAATACCGTTTTGTACTTATCCTCAATTTTACGGGAAGGCTCCAGAATCTCCGCCAGGATGGCTTTAGGGTCGTTCTTATGCTTCTTGATGACTTCATCAAGATTGGGACCGATTGAAAGATTATTGCCGAGGGTCGTACTGTCCTTATTTAACTTATGACACTGGGCACAGGCAAGTTTGGTGAAAACCTGCTGTCCCCGCGTAAAGTTTCGATGCTGTCCCACCCGTTTCAGGTCGGCTTCCAGATCGGCCAGTTTCCACTCTGTAATCTTAGTAACCTGCTCTGGATTTTTAGCAAGAAATTCTTTGAGATCGTTCGTCACGTACATCGTTCCACGCATCAGCAGGTGATGTCCGGGGAAGGAGCAGATATAAGGATAAGCGCCTTCCATCGTCGGAGCAACAAACTCGATCGTCTCTTCCTGACCATGGTCAACCAGCTTGCTGGCCCACAGGATTTCTTTACTCTCCGGAACAAAACCAACGGAAAACCCGCTGGCTCCCAGATCAATCGCCGCGAGTCCCACTTCATCAGCTTTCCCGGGATTGACCAGCATAATGTTATGAGGCATATAATCCGGGTTCGCAAATGTAAGCTTCACTTTCTTGCCAGGCTTGACGGTCAATTTCGTCACATCATATCTCATCCGTTCGCGGACCGTCCCGATGCGAATCGTCGTGAGTTCAGGCGTATCACTGAGAATGCCTGACTTCTGTGTTGCGGCTTCCTCCGATTCCGCAATCACGCCACCACGCATCGTGCTTTCCACGTTGAACCACAAATGCTTCACCGTGTTCGCGGCAATCCGCGCGTGAGGCTCAGGAGACTTCAACAGCACTCCCAGTAACTCAAGATTCCGGTCGTTATGTTGCTGATGCAGCCAGAGCGCTTCGAGCAGGTGGTGCGCATCTTCTTTTTTATTCGGATCAAACTGTTTGACCCACTCCCTGGTGGCAGCAATCACAGCCTCTGAATCGCGTTCACTCAATTCGACGCGGGTCCGATGGCGAATGCCATCAATGGGCGATTTCAGATTTTCGAGCAATGCGGCAATTGGCTGACCGTCAATAGCAACCGGCTCCTGCAGGGGACGTCCCTTCGCCGTCATTCTATAAATACGACCATGTTGATGGTCGCGGTTGGGATCACGCACATTATGCTGCATGTGTCCGATAATGACATTATGCCAGTCGCAGAAATACAATGATCCATCAGGGGCAAAAATCGCATCGGCAGGGCGGAAATTCTTGTCTCCACTCATCATCAGGCCTTTGGATTTGTCTTCCGTTCTGGATCCGTCTGCATTAACTCTCATTACCGCCAGGTCATCACCGGCAGGCTCACCCCACACAGTACCATCTTCGGCGTTTCGTGCCAGATCGTAGTGCTTGATGCCCAGAAACCCGATCACGTTACAGATCAGAAAGTCCCCCTGCATATCTTCAGGAAAGTGAGCACTGCTGACCACTTCGCTGGCGGTGACAGGTCGCACTTCTTTTTTCAACAGTTCGTGCATTTTGAATCCGGCTTTATCCGGTCGTACCTGGTACGCACGGCCCCCGGTTCCATCGGTTGCGTAATGATAACCCCAGTAATCAAATGAAATGCCGTGCGGATTCGGAGAATTGATCGCATGCATCGAAATGGTGAACCGTCGCGGATCAAAGCGATACATGGCCGACTCACTGGCCTGTAGAGACGGTCCCCAGGGGTGTTCGTGGTTATGCACCATGAATACACCACTCTGCCAGTAGATGGCACCATCTGGACCATAAATCAGATTATTCGCAGCATGGTGAGTATCAGAAGAATCGAGGCCCTGCAGCATCACAGTACGGACATCGGCTACGTCATCACCATCTGTGTCTTTCAGGAAGACGATTTCCGGTGCGGAGGCCACCAGCACACCCCCATTCCAGAACTCAAAACCCAGCGGATTCTGGATCCGGGCAAACTCGGTCACGCGATCTGCTTTGCCGTCGTTGTCATCATCATGCAGAATGATCAATGCATCGTTCATCTCTTTCAGCGGTTCCCACTTGGGATAAGTCGGCCAGACAGCCGCCCACAGGCGCCCTTTGGTATCGAACTGCATTTGTACCGGGTTGACCAGTTCGGGGAACTGTTTTTCATCGGCGAACAGGCTGACCTCAAAACCGTCAGCAAGAGCCATATGTTGAATGCCTTCCTCACCACTGATATAGTTGAGGTTCCCCTCTTTCACTGCACTGGAACTCTTGCTGCCTCCACCGACATTCGAGATCACTTTAACGGGCTGCGGTACATTGCTGTCGTCAACTTTAAGATCCTCACCCTTGGCAACGGCCCAGATACGTTCATCTCGATTGTTCGTCATCACATCCAGCATCGAAAGCTCATGCTGCAAGACAACGGCGTTAGTCTGATCGTTCGTAAACTTGAGAATCGATCTGCCTCCCCACACATCGTTCCCATCACGGGCACGATAGCGGTTATTCCACTTATACGCCTTATCCAGTACAGCCGACCGCAGAGGTTCCATCGTCTGCGATGCGCTCACCTGGTGACCGGACAATGACGACGAAATAATTTCGGCCAGTTTTTTGTTACCTTCTTCGGTCAGATGCACTCCGTTGATGGTCAGTGGCGCACTCGACTCCTTGAACATCTGCAGAGAAGGGTGAAACAGATCAACATACCCGACCCCCGCTTCTCGCGCTGCGGCTGCCGTGGCCTTGGTATAGGCGGCCAGTTGTATGTTGTGCGCCTTGCCATCAGGCACGTTTTTGTTTCCGGTATCTTCATGTGCAATCGGGCTGAACAAAACAATGCGAGGAAAAGATTTTCCGTTCGCCTTGGAGCCACGGGTCCTTTTGACAAAGTCCACGAGCTTTCTCTGATACTCGTCCGCCTGCTTCACACCTTCGAAAGATTCATTAAAGCCGAAGAAAGCAAACACGACGTCCGCTTTCACATGCCGCAGATATTCGGTAATCGTGGCGGCACCTTTGCTGCGCGGAAATGAATCCACACGGTCGCCGCTTGCACTCATGTTTCGAAAACGAACCTGTTTTCCCTGCAGTTCACTCTGTAACAGTGTTTCCAGCCAGCCGTCATGCTGCATCCGATCAGGCAGTCCATTACCGAGAATGGCAACCACATCTCCCTGTTGAAAAGCAAAGGGCAGGGGATCACGGTAACCAGCCGGTACGTCGACCAGCGTCGGATCGTCGTTTTGGCTGTGAGACTCCGCACCGACGGACTTGGACGTTGACTTATACGGAACACCCGCTGATCCCCTGAAGGTCAGATATTCCAGCTTGCCCCCGTGTTTGACGTCAATCTCCATCGTAAAGGGAGCGGCCACTTTCGCGACCTTAAACACCTCTTTCCGATTTGCGTCCAGCAGCGTCAGTGTGAAATCTTCCAGACGTCCCTCGAACCCCTGGCGGTTCCAGATACCAATCTTTTCGACATCGACTGGCTGCCCCAGATCGACTTCCCACCAGGGATTTTTTGTGCCCGCATTGGCAGTATGGGTCTGACCCCCTTTACCCCAGTCAGAACTTTTATTGCCATCCAGTGCCTTGGCAGCGACAGCGGAACCCATGGTGCTCGACTGTGTGGCCTTGCCCCCTTTTGCGATATTTTTCCCACCGCTGATCACTTCGACTTCTGCCAGTGTGAGAATGCGTTTGTCGCCCGGAAGTTCAATGCGTACAAACTGCGCCGGCTTACCTGTCGCAATCGAAGCCGTCGGCTTCCGGGACGTTTTTTTCTCAGGCTTGTTATTTTTCTCTTGCGAGTGATGATGCCCTTTGTGTTTTACTTTCGGCTTTTTAGTATTGTGATTAGCCGGTATCGGACTCTTAAAACCGGCATACGCTTCCGGTTTGATACCACGCGCATAAGTTCCATTACCAAATGTGTTAGGTTTAAAGGGACCAACTAAATCAACGTCAGCGTCCTCTTTGATCGCATCTTCCATCCCGAGCGCCCAGAAACACGCGTTGACCAGCATCCGCCGGTAGCCTTCATTCAATAGATCCTCGGGTGTTCCATACAGCGTCGTAAAAACGCGGCCTTTCTTTCCAGAAGGGGAGGTATACGTCCGGGTCCATTCGGAAGGCATAGGTGGCTTCGTCTCGTCGGCAGGTGAATCCTGTTTCATGCCGTTCAAAGGCTGTGCCATCGTCAGCACTTCACCATCAGTCGGCTTGCCCACATAGCCGCCCGCCTGCACCCAGATGTCTTTCACACCGCGCAAAATCGGATGATTCTTCTTGTCGTCAACTACTTTGATACGTGTGCTCTGCTTATGGTTGGTTCCATAGTGCCCCACCCAGGTCTGCCCCAGCACCTGATGACCAAAGCCCAGTTCGTAGTCTTTATCTTTACTGTTGTAGGAATATTCCGAAAAGGGAGCTGTCGCAGGCATATTGAACGCATGCGTCGCAGTTCGCATGCCGACCGCCGGCCCCCCCCGCTTGAGGTAGTCAACGAAATGCTGCATCTGTTCTTTGGGGAAATTCTGGAACCGCAGGAATACTACCGCCAGATCCGCCGTTTTAAGGGTTTCGAGTCCCGGCATGTTGGAGTTACCCGCCACGATTTCTCCGGTTTCCGGATCGATATTAAACAACACGGTACACTTGAAGCCGTGGTGTTTTGCCAGAATACGTGCCAGTTCCGGCAGTGATTCTTCAGACCGATATTCATGATCGCCTGCAAGAAAAACGATATGCTTTCCTTTACCAGGTCCCTCCGTCCCTTCGTAAACCAGCGGCGCCGCACTGACGAAACTGGTCACACAGAGTGACAGACACAGAGCAACAGTCCAACCAGCGGATTTCAAAGAAGGTACGGCACAGCGGAGAAAAAATGGCTTCATAGTTCTAGCATTATCCGTATTAAAAGAGCGACAGAGAATCAGATTGAAATTCATATCAACATTCTCAGTTTAATAGCAAATACAGGCAGAAGCCAGCGTTCCACGCATCAACTAGAGGATTATGCCTTGCCTGATTACAAAAAAGCTTCCTGGACCACTTAAAAACCCGTTTTCATACCAGTTTTTAAAGACAATTAAATCCACCATGAAAACAACAGGACAGTATGCGAAAAGGCGCTTGATCGTTTGCGAAGAACCCGGTCCCAGAAACAAAATAAAACGATTCACCACTCCAGTGAATCGCTGAATAACGCCCGGGTGGGTTCGAACCACCGACCTACGGATTAGAAGTGAACGAGACAGGCTGGAATAATCTACTATAACAGACTCAAATACTACCTACGCAGTGTTTGAGGTTATTACAACACCTTTTGAATGCCGCGCGAATGCCAATTGATCGGTATAAACCTGAACCAGTTCCGGCGTGTGTTTACAGAACACTGCCATACGCTCCCCCAATAGGTCAATTGCACTTAACCTGTTGCAGTTGGAATGATATGCCCTGCTATCTTTCACGACATTCCAGCCATTTATGCGAGGGCTCGCCTCATTCTTCCAGCCGAGACTTCAACCACGAATAAATACTCACTCCGATTTGCTGGTAACCGACCTTGTTGGGATGGACGCCATTATTGACGGGATAGCCGTTGACGACATCAAGGTTTAACTCAGTGGGGATGATGAACAGGTTTTGTTTTTCGCGGCCTGCGAATTTTTCGATTTGCCGTTGCACCAGCCGGTGTTGAATTTTTTTCCAGCCCCAACGGCTGTAGCGGTCTTTGTAGTTGGCATAAAATGCTTCCTGGCGGGAATTCCCGGGCGTGGTCAAACAAATTCCCACCTCTGCCTGCGGCGCGGCAGCTTGCAGGGCTTTGATTAAGATATCAGACTGGGTGAACATGCCATCGACTTTTGCATCAATGGCGTCCTGTTTCGCTGAGAAACAATCGTTGATGCCCAACATAATAATCACAACGTCTGGCGTGTTGCCGTTGCATTCTTCTTTGAAGTAACGTTTGAAGTCGAGGCCCGGCTTGCCGTCCTTACCGACGTACACGAAGGGGCTGCTGCGTTTACGGTTGGTACCATCGGGGTTGGGCTCGTACTGCGAAACGAACCGTTGCCAGGTCCAACCACCGTAACCTTCATGGGCGACACCTGCGGCGGCGGATTTCGGTCTGTGTGTTCCCAGCATCTGCCATTTCGGATTACCGGGTGTTGAGAGAAGTCGAGCGATTTCGTTGGAGTATGTGGTTGCGTTTGTTAAGCTGTCACCAATAATCAACAACCGACAGGTGTCGCGGAGGAAACCGGAATTGGCCGCTGAAACATGCAGGACTGTTTTCGCTGTTCCCAGGTTCGCTCCGTTGGCGTCAGTCACTTTGATGGACAACGGATGCTGGCCAACATCGGACGGTGTCGGTGTAATGGTCCAGCGGTCCTGTTCGACCGTGCCAATGTTACAACTGACTTCAAACCGGTATTTTTCTGGCGTTTCGGTCAGCACGATGTTGTCGTAGTAGATATTCATCTCCACTCCGGGCACTGCATAAAACGTGGGCGGCAATGTCAGTTGCAGAGATGCTGTTTTTTCTGCAGCGGCCACGGGGAACGCTGACAGAAGTAAGAGGAGAGATAAACGGATTCGTAATCGCGGAGCGTTCATTTTTTGCACTGTTCACTCAATCTGGTATTAGCCGGGATTTTAATTCAGGTTGATCCTGAAACCGCTCAGGCATAACCCGTTTTCTATCCTAACATCGCCCCCGCTTCGCGCCCAGTCGTTGGATACAAACAGGCTGTCGCACGTCTAGTTCTGTAGTGAATCAATCTTTGAAATAAAATCGGTTGAAAGAACTGACATGAGTTGGAGATCGTATGCCGTAAATGGCCGTTGGATGTGAGCTTGTCTCCAGAGGCGACTTCATCTTGAAATGGATTTCCACCCTGGCAGCGTCATTTCAGACGGCGAGATGGCTTGCGAGTCCCGGCCTACGCCCTGCGACGTTAGCTGGCACTTGATCGTAATGTATTTTGTTTTCATCAAGGCAAAGCCACTTCTAACAAAATTCACCGCCTTACTCTGTTTCGACAGAAACAGAACTGCATTAAGTCATCTCGGGGACAATTTCCCGGAAAAGCAAGTCCAGGGCCATTCTGAAGAAACTGGTTTTTGCCTTTCTATTTTCCTCGAAAGTTCCGAAGACGACACTGTCTGGAATAGTTGTAACAGTCGCTTATGATCGTTGCTTTTCCCCTGTCAGCACTCTTTCTCCCATAATTTCCTGCTGACGTTTTACAATTTACCGAACTCAAATCACTGAAAATACTCGCTATATTCGAACAGAAATTCGGTCCTTTTTGCAGACTCAAAACTGTTCAGATTCCGTTAATTTAACAAAACCAGGCAATTTGTTTTTCCATTTGCCGGTGTCTACGGCGATACAAGTAGCTCAGTCTTTTTGACCACGGCTTCAGGTGCGCAACTATGTATACCCACAATATCATTCGCCAAAATAATTCTTCGTCTCAAATACCTGATGACAATGAGGTAATACCTCCGCTCGATCATTGTCCGTTTATGCGATATTACTCAGCCGCACACCCTCATGTATACAGATATATCTATTCTCTGGTTCCCAGAAAAGCAGATGCCGACGAAGTCATGCAGGAAACATCTGTGGTTCTGTGGCAGAAATTTGAAGAGTTTCAGCCGGATCGCGATTTCACCCGCTGGGCTTGCGGGATTGCCCGTCTGGTTGTGCTGGAATCTCTGCGAAAGCAAAGACGCTTCATCGTCGGATTTGATGAACAATTGATTAAGGAACTCTCCATCCGTAGAGAAGAAAGGTATGAACTTCTGGAGATACGACAGGAGTTTTTGGAGGAATGCAAAGAGCAGTTGGATCAGCAGGACCTGAACCTGCTTGATCGGTATTACAACTCGCAGGAAAGTGACGTGCCCCCAAGTATGACACGCAGAGAAAAGCCATGCAACCATACCGTAGTGGCTCTTCAATGGCAGGAGCGCATTGGCAATGAATTGGACGGGATACGACGCCGTCAGCGACGATTCGTTCATCGACTTTGCCATCAGTTTTTGGTCCAGACATCTTATTTCATGTAAAAGGCGACACTCAGCAGGGCAGGTGCCCTGACTTTTCTTGACTCCCTTCGTTGATTTGAGATATTATAAATCTCATAAATCGACCAATATTAAGGTTGATCCAGCCATTGTATTTTGAGTTTCTGTTTAGGATGGACTCGATAAACTCTGCGATGGCAGACTTGCAGGCGAAGAATGGGATGTGAAAGGCTTGATTCGCGTCTGAATTGAACTCGAAGAGTTGCGTTCATTTTTCACAGCTTTGACTTTTTGTCATTGTGGGAACCAAACAAAGGACTCATTGAAAATGATCTTCGCATATCTCGGACCTGGTCTCGGCGCAGGTGCGCTACTGGTGGTAATCGGAGTTTTCTCACTCATTGCCATTACACTGTTCACATTCCTGTGGTTCCCGATGAAACGATTGCTGAAACGGATCTCGGAGAAAAGGAATTCATGATTTATGAATTCCTTTTCGGCGTTGTGGTCTCCCTGATTCTAATGATTGTTTTCAAGGGGCTCCAAATCCGTCGTTCCGTCGACAGCTGGATTCTTTCGATCGCAAAGTTCGTCTACCATAGCGGTCATCCCCTGCTGGACGATGATCAGCGGTTTAGACTTGCTAAGCAGGCATACAAACCGGTGGTCTTCTCTTTTTTGCAGGTGCTTTTCAGGACTATATTGCTCGTTCTTATTGTCGGCGCGATGATCGCTCTATTGGCCATTACTTTGGAGTCGGCCAGAGGGGAAAACCAAAATTCTTTTTTTTCTCCTGAGCTCTGGAGAGAGTCGGCTTTCCCGCAATACCTGCTACACTGGCCTTTCATCGCCGGGACTTTGCTTCCGCTCATCCTGCTGCCCTTCCTTCCGAAAACATCTGGTAGCTGGGAATACTCTGCCCTGGACAAATTTCTTCACTACCTCTTCCTCGGCAACAGAGGGATTACGAGACTCCAATGGTGCTTCGAGTGCATTCTGAACAGGAAGGAACTCGTTCCGCCTTTGCAACACGTCTACATCGCCGGGCTGGCACGGTCTGGCTCTACCTCGTTGATGCAGCACCTGGGTCAGTTGCCAGAATTTGTGAGCCTTTCCTATCGAAACATGCCATTTGTGTTGATGCCTCGAACTGGCCCAAAACTGATCTCACGCAAGACAGACAAGGAGAGGGAGCGGTCACATAAGGACGGAATGCTGCATAGCCTCAGCACCTATGAAGCGTTAGAGGAGCCATTTTGGCTACACTTCTCCGGGCCCGACTTTATTCAAGAGGAACGCTTGATTCAACATAACGTTGCCGAAGACATCCACGTTGAATATCAGAAGTTTCGGAGCATGGTTGCAGGTGGCAAGACCTATCTGATGAAGAACAACAATCATCTCCTTCGCGCCAAGTCACTCCATCGACTTGATGCAGGGAACGGACTGACCACAAGGACCGTGATTCCATTTAGAGAACCGTATGCTCAAGCGAAATCACTACTTGAGCAGCACAACATTTTATCCAAATTGCAGAAGGAAGACGATTTCGCCCTCGACTACATGGATCTCCTTGTCCACCACGAGTTCGGACTCCATTCGAAAATTCTGTTACTCGGCGAATATGCTGACGAATCGCTTACAGCCTCTGACCCGAGTTGCCTTGAACATTGGCTTCGCGTCTGGCACGTTTTCTACCGCGACGCATTCGATCTCTACGCGGGCGAACCCGACTTCTGTTTCTTTTGCTATGAGAAATATTTAGCAAATCCATGCGGGTCGTTGTTGAGTCTGTGCCCGTTTCTCGATATTGATGCCAAACGATTCGAAGCTATTGAAGTCAAGGAATGGCGACGCACTCGCTCCGAACAGGCTGAATCTACTGTTCCTTCAGACTCCAGACAACTCTATGACAAGCTGGTTAAGGTGGCCATCAATCATGAAGTTTAATCGCGACCAGGCAATCAGAGTTCTTCGACGCTTTCTGGTTCTGTTCTTTTGTGTTTGGGGGCTTGTCTGGCTGAGCATAAGAGCTGTCGAAAAACAGCCAAACGACCGAAACATCGTAGATAAATTCTTGCTGGCCGCCGCAAGCGTCCCTGAAACTGTGAAACTCTGGTTCTCTGTAAAATCGACCGGGCTGGAGCATCAGGAATTCGTGATGAATACAGAACCTGGTCTAGCCAGGCTGGGTGAACTCTCTGATATTCAACAACTGAACAACCACCTTTACCTGCTATATTACCGCTACGAAGGGACCGATACAGGTAGCGTTTATCTGCAGAACATCAAGACCGGTGAAGTGGCACATACCTGGCATGTTCCGCTACGGAAGATCTTCGCAGACATACAGGGGTTAAAACAAGAAGTGAAGGCCGATTTCGAAGCACAGGAAATCTCAGTCTCCTTACATAAACGGTTACCGAACAATCTCGCCGCGATTCGAATTCTTTCGCCGATTATCGGAGATGACATGTCCCTGATATTCCACTGCGGAGTACTGGGGTACATGTATAAGCTTGACAAGAAATCAGACCTGCTCTGGAAGAGTGAGGAGCTTGTTCATCATTCGATTGAACTGGACGACGACGGCAATATCTGGACTTGCTCCGTTGATTTGAGGCACTCACTCGCCAAAAACTTGCGATTTCGTGAGGACGCAGTGTTATGCCTTGATGCGAAGGGCAAGAGGCTCCATTTCTACTCACTGAGCGACATGTTTTCAAACAACGGTTTGCTTCAGACGCTGTTGGAGGCGACGCCGGCGACGACAATGCCAGACGGTCCCTACCGGGATCCGTACCATCTGAATAATGTGTTGCCCGTCAAGCGTGATGGTAAGTTTTGGAAGAAGGGAGATTTGTTTTTAAGTCTTCGCGATAAAAGTGCGATCGTTCAGTTTCGACCACAAGATGGTTCGATTGTGTGGTATCAACAGGGGCCTTGGCTTGCACAACATGATATCAACATCGTGAATGAGTCGACCATTTCGGTTTTCAATAATAACGTGAGCTTTACGTCCTGGGACTGGTCGGACATTCAAGGAGGGAGTAGTAATATTGCCTTTTTTAACTTTTCTGATAAGACCACAGAGTACTTCGGCAATGGTCTCTTCGTTTCGACAACTGAGGGGCGGCAAACGCAAACGGTAGACGATTGGATTCTGGTCGAAGAGACAAATAAGGGAAGATATCTCTTCATAGATTCTTTGGGCAACGTCCACTGCCAATTCTATATCCCGTACCACAACGAACCTTCACACGCCATGAGTCCAAATTGGGCGCGTTTATATCTCAAGAGTGGATCAGAGTTTCTATTGCAGGAGTAAACGACTCTCTGAAAAATCGGCAACCTTCAGATTCACTTGCGGTCACTGTGTTTCATTGCCGAAAGGACTGGCTTTTTCCCAAATGCGAGAACTCGAGCAAAAACATCTGGAATGGCGTGACGAACAGTAAGGAAAAAACATTTCACCGCAGGCTGGATTTAGTTGTGCTATTCTGAAATAAATAATACCCCTCAATGTGACCATATCACCTGACAATCGGGGCGTGCGTCTCGGAAACGCTTGATTGCTTTTTCTGAGATTTGGCAGTTGGTGAGATTCAGTGACTGTAATTGAGGCAGTTCAAGCAGGGCATCAATGCTGCGGTCAGAGATTAATGTGTTTGATATCTCGAGCGAACGCAACTCCTTGAGACTGGTGAGACCGGCCACGGTCTCGTCGCGAATGCCCGTCTTTGACAGGTTCAATTCACGCAGTTCACTAAGTGACTGTAATGTAGGCAGACAGTCGGATGTCGCTGCTGTGCCTGTCAGATTCAGGCCGACCAGCGCGGTGGCGCCCTGGATCTGGCTGAGTATTTTGTCGGTGCATTCTCTGTTGTCTGAAAAATTGAGCCGGGTTCCCTCAGGGACGACTTTGAGGTTTTCCAGTCCCTGCAGGTTAGTCACCCCCTGGGTCAGTTCGATGAGAACCGGTTCAGAAAGTGATTCAATGTTCGTCAGACCCTGGATGTTACAGTATGCGGTGAGCAGTTCTCCCGAACTGGTAGAACGAATCTGTCCACCCCGGCTGAGGACCGACATCAGCGCAGCCTTGCCGGGAGAAAGGAAGACGCGGCGCTGAAATTCGGAATAACGCCAGGGAGTCAACGCGCCGTCTGCTTCTCTGACCAGGCAGCGGAGATTCTGACTGCCCTCCTGCGATTCGCTGAGCAGTTCCCCCGAGGGCGTAAAGCTCGCAGAGGAACCATCCGCGAACATCTGCCCCTTCCACAGCACAGGACCGATTTCGGGACCTTGCTGATTGTCCAGTTTGTGAATGCAGAGTGTTCCCATTTTTTGTACCAGCAGGATCAGGTTACCCGCAGGGGAGGCAGAGAGAAGTGCAGTGGTATAATCGGGAAACTGATACTGACTGATCCGGGCCTGTTGTTTGTCGGGGGAGAAAATAACCAGAGCCCTGTCCGACTTACCAGCTTTAGAGCCCAGCCCCATAAAATACTGGCTGTCTGATGACCAGTTCCAGAATGAAGCATGTGAATCCTCAAAGGACTCTGGTTTGGGTATCTGAAGCTTTTGTTTGAGGTCACGACTGTAGAACGCTACTGAGTCCGATTGTTGCTGTGGGACTGCGATCCACTTTCCGTCAGGACTCCAGCGAATGATCATGATTCCTGGATTTGCTGGTTTCTCAGGAGACACTTTTCCGACCAGTGTTCCATCCGGTTTGTGCAGTGAAACGATACCATCGGTTCCACTGACCACAGCGAACACATTTTCTACAGGCGACCAGGCCGTGATCAATCCATAGCGCCCCTCTTTTTCGTAGGGTGGGGTCCAGGTAATTTTGTTTTGGTCGCGGTCGTAGACGCCTGATTTACAGGCAATGTAACGGCCGTCATGACTGAACGATATTTCCGGCCTGATGTAGTGTAGATTGTTATAAACCTTAGCCAGGATTTCGGCAGGAGGTTGATCGGGTTGACCGGACCACTGAAAAAAGTCGCCCCTCTATTGTTCCGATAGTAAGGAGATCGCCGCGCGGGTCAAAGTCCACTCGTGCGGCAGAGCCGGGGATCGACACGGTTTCCGCTCCGGTTCCATCGGCATTCCAGAGCTGAATATGAGAACGCCTGGACGTGGTATTGTAGCGACTGAACGTTGCCAGTTGTGTTCCTCGCCGATTCCAGACCATATTTTGCACTGGAAGATCTCCCCGGGAATCCCAGACAGGAACAGTAGCTGAGGGAGGTTCGACGACAGCTTGAGCTTCACCTGTTGTGAAATCGTACCACTGCAGTTCAAGCAGATTATCCAAGGCCAGAATACGTTGTCCGTCTCTGCCCGGTGTCGCTGCCAGCAGGTAGTCCCTGAGGTTTGATTCTGCTTTGCGAAAGGGGACCGGTTTTCCTTTTAGGGGAATCAGATACGAGGAGTTAGATAATACGAGTAAGCTCTCGGAATCAGGAGACCACAGCAACTCATGCGCCCAGAGATTAGCCAAAGTATGCCGTTTCTGGATATCCCCCTGGGGAGATGCCAATAAAATCTGTTTGTCGTCTGAAAATGCGATAGACTTTCCATCGGGGCTCCATACAGCCTGATGAATTGAGAAGGGATGATCTTGTAACCAGGGTTCGATTTGATTCGTCTGTGTATCGATGTGTAACACAGCATTCTTTCCTGTGCTACAGGCGATTAGATTATGGGAATCGGGAGACCAGGCCAGTTTCCAATAAGCAGGTTGCGGTTGCCCGGTCCGCATTAATTTTTGATCAATGAGCACGTCTCCGGGAGTACCGTCGGGATGATAGAGCCGTATTTGACTGCGATGATTCTCGTGATAAAGTGCGACGGCAATGTCGCGTCCATCAGGGCGCCAGGCCAGGCTGCTGATTCTACCCTCTAAAGGGATATTGATGGGGATTTGAACTGCTTTTCGGGTAGGATCGATCGAGGAGATAGTCACGCCTTGATTCGTAACCAGACAGTAGGAACGGCTGTCTGGCGACCAGGAGTACCAACTGTCCGCGGTCCACTTGTTGAATCTTATTGATTGATGAGTCTGAAGTTCCTCTCCTGTGGCAACCTGGGTCAATGTCAGGATTGGTGAGTTGTTGCCATCGCTGGAAAGATAATACTTCCCGTCCGGACTGAAACGCGCCTGTTTGTGAACTCCCGTCAGCGGGATTTGCCAGTCTGGGATTTCCGGAAACACGGCGGGCTCATTCAGAATCCCCTGAATTTTTGACGTTTTCGTCTTTGCGGGCCATTTGAAATCGGCAGTAAGATCTGGCTGTTCTTTTTTCAGCACGGATGGCTGCCCGGGCTCCTGCCTCGCCAGGGTTGTCTCAGGCTTCCGAGTGATACTGACGACTTCCGACTGTCCCCTCAAGACTCGGATCTGGTGTTTGTCGAGTTGAATCCGGTCGCTGGAGCCGTTCAACTGTAACTGGTATTCGCCAGTCGAGAGTTCGATTTTCCAGCCCGACTTCTGGTCGGCGACCTTGATGACCTGACCTGCCTGCAGGACATTGATCTGGATGTCGTCTGAAACACCATCGGCGAGTCTGATTTCCACAGAGCCGGATGCAGACTGCAGGAAAATAATTACGGACAGGACTGCGATCAGTCCCAAGCCTCCCAGCGAAGCCAGCAGAGTTCGTTTTTGATTGTCTCCACGATTGTCGTCAGAAGCGGGTTCGAGAACGGTTTTTTTTTCCGGTCGGGAGTCTGGCGCAAACCGGGTTCCATTCAGCGAGCTTTCCAGGATCGTCTGAGACGTATTGTGCAGGTCGGCGTATTCACTGGCGTCGGCTGAAATCAATTGTTCCAGATGACTTCCCTCGCAGTACGGTTCCAGGCTGTCTGCGATTTCAGCCATGGAAGCCGGGCGGTTTTCCGGTGTTCGCTCCAGCATTCGGGAAACCAGTTCTACAAGTGGTGCAGGCAGGTCCGCGCGAATCTCGGTGAGGGGGATAGTCGGTTGGGACGTGATTTTTTGCAGACGTTTCCAGACAGGTTCCTGTTCTTCAAATCGATACGGAGATGTTCCGGCGAGCAGTTTATACAGCGTGACTCCCAGGCTGTAGATGTCGGCCCGGTAGTCGACATCCATCATGGACTCCGCCTGTTCGGGGGCCATGTATTCCACGGTTCCCATGATCTGGCCTGTGGTGGTTAATTCCGCTTCCTGCTTGTCCTGATTCAACAGTCGTGCCAGCCCCAGGTCGAGCACTTTAACGACTCCCTGCTGCGTAATCATCAGGTTGGCGGGTTTGATATCCCGGTGGATCAAAGCCTGCTTGTGGGCAAACTCCAGTGCCTCTGCCGTCTGCCGGACAATTTCACAGGCATCCGCGACAGATAACTGTTTGAGTCGTTTGGATAACTGACTGACGTTGACGCCATCCACGTACTCCATCACAAGGTAATGAGTGCCTTCGACTTCGCCAGCGTCATGCGCTGCGACGATGTGGGCATGATTCAGGCTACCGATGGCCTCCATCTCGCGTTCAAACCGTAAGACGGCGGACGGATCGTCAGACATTTTCTTGTTGAGTACTTTGATGACGACTTCGCGTTTCAGTCTTCTGTGCAGCGCACGGTAGACAATGCCCATGCCACCGGCCCCGATCTGTTCGAGGATCTGGTAGTCTCGCATCTCCTCTGGTACCCCCATCAACGAGGGAGTGTCCTTCTGTTGCTGTTTTATACCTGCCCGTTTTGCAATCTGGATTGCTCTTAGAATTTCCGGGTCGTCTGCAGGCGGGGGAGATTTCAGGCCGCGACGTAACCAGGCCAGCAGGACCTGATCTTCCATGGTAATAATGTCATTGCATTGAGAACACTGTTCCACGTGGTCGGAGAGAACCTGTGAAGATGGTTCATCCAGTTCCCCCATCACAAAACGGTACATTTCCTGATGGTCCGGACATAAGCGGTTTGACGGGATTTGAATCATTTTTTCTGTTTCAACCGGATATCAAAATAAAGACTTGTGAGCGGTTACGTTAACAGTCAGAATAAACCCAGTTATTCCAGTTGACCTCTATTTTGTAATTATCATCATGTGTACTGAAACGAATTACAACCCGACCTCCCTGAGCCTGCTGGAACGCGCCCGGGGTGGAGACGAGACGGCCTGGGAGATGATCGCCACGATTTATGCACCGCTGGTTTATCGCTGGGTATCTCGCTATTCTCTGCAGTCCAGTGACACGACCGACATCCTGCAGAACATTTTTCAGACAGTCCATCGGAAGCTGGATGATTTTCAACACGATCAGCGCTGTGGGTCTTTCCGCAGCTGGCTCAAATCGATAACCCGTTCTCGCGTGATGGACTTTTTCCGCGCACGACAGAAACAGGACCAGGCTGCCGGTGGTACTGACGCCTGGCAGCAGTTGCAGGCACAGCCGGAAGTGACGTCGAACCCGCAGGAACTGCGAGAAGAAATGGCCGAAGTCTATCATCGCGCCCTCCAGATTCTGGAGCAGGACTTCAGCGACAATGTCGTCAAAGCCTTCTTGCGGTTTGAAATCGATAACGTTCCCGCCAGCGAAGTTGCCGACGAACTGGGCATGACCCGCGACGCCGTATACGCAGCCAAAAAACGGGTCCTCAACCGACTGCGGGAAGAACTCTCCGGACTATTGTAACGTTCTGCTGCATTCATATCTCTTTTTCTGTTAATGGCTTCAGATGAGCTATTCTCTTGCTTGCGCAATGCGCTGCAAACTCTCTGATTAATAGAACGGCACGATTGGACTCAAAAATTCGAATTTCTATTTTTTCAGATTCGAGTCCAATGGTCGCGTTTTCCTGAGTGAGACGATTTTTCGTTTCATATTTCCCTGAACTGACTGTTCAACAACCAGAGAAAAGGAAAACGCCCGATGTCCCACCATTTACTGATACCTGTGTGCCTGACTCTAAGCCTACTGGGGCAGACCGCCGATCTGTCTGCCTGTGAGAACTGTATTAAAAAACAGACGGTCGCAAAACTGGAACAGAAAATCAAGATTCTGGAAGGATCGGGGGCACCTGAGCAGGTAATTGAACAGGCTCGGAAAAAACTGCTTGAAATGAAAAAGCTGGTGGTTAAAGAGAAGAAAAGCATACTCGGCTACGATGCTGTTTCCCGCGAATTTTTCGTATTTCTGGACGGAAGCCTGAAGCAGGCCAGTGGTCCATGGCTGGATCCGCAGGAAATTTTGGAGATGAAAACCCCCTTCGTGAATTATTCCGGTCCCGGTATCAAAGTGGGGAATGCGCGCTGGGGAGCGTGGGACGAAGCAGGAAACTGGCGCTGGTATTACCGGGAGATAGATCAGAAAGATGTTCTGAATCCGAATATCTTGAAGTCGGGGGAACTACCTCCCTGGTTTATCGAAGATCAACGACGCGCAAAACGATCAATTTCACAATCTGATAACAGATCTATGACACCACAAAAAACAGCCAGTCTTCTGTCACCAGCGGTTTCCTATCTGAAGCACCACAAGTTTTTTCAGGTGGAGTTTGATAACGAGGAGAACCCGCGGCGAATTACAATCAAAGCACCTTATACAAACCCGTATCCCAGCAAATCAGAAGTGAGACTGGCCGAGATTGATTTTACTCAGCTGAGAGGACTGGACGGACTGCGCTCATTGACATTGGAAGGAGTGAATCTCTACGGCAGAGCTGAGGGGCTTGGTTTCTTTCCACGCCTGGAAGCTCTCACTCTGATCAATACAAATATCAGCGATCAGGATCGGGGGCGGATTACGACATTCACTCAACTAAAGACACTTCGGCTGGAAAATGTTCATCTGGGGAGACACCTGAATGACCTGAGCACTTTCAGAAAACTTGAGAAGCTGGCGCTGCGAAATTGCGGACTCGATGAGGACGACGTGGCAACACTCGGCAGTCTGACCCAACTTCGAGAGCTGGATCTTTCGGGAAACTCATCATTGAACGACGTGGCCTTATTTCATTTACGAAACCTGAACCAGCTCGAAGAATTGAAAGTGGCTTCCTACTACAACCGGATCACTGAAAAAGGATTACAGTACTTGAGACAGCCTCGAAAACTGAAGACACTGGATCTGATCGGTTGCATGTTGAAGGCAGACGGGCTGGCGGCGATAGGTGATGTATCAAGTCTCGAAACACTGAATTTGAAAGTGTATTGCCCTGAACGTGTTGATGCACACTTTTTTGATCCACTTCGTCATCTGAAATCCTTAAGAGAGCTCACGCTCGAATGCAGGCAGTTGAAGGGCGGCGAGGGACTATCATCTCTGTCCCAGCTTCCTGAGCTGGAAGCGTTGCATCTGCTTCAGACAAAATTGCAAGATGAAGATATAAGGTGGATTGCTAACTGCAACTCATTGAAAGCGCTGACACTTAATTCATATGAGGTTACCGATCAGGGGGTCAGCTCTCTTGGTTCCTTGAAACAACTGGAATCGCTCAATCTGGATCGATGTCGACTGGATGGCAGCGGGCTGGTTTCGTTGCAACAGTTGCACCGGCTGACCGATGTTAGTCTAAATCATACCGGAGTAACGGATGCCGTAATTCCTTTTTTATCCAGCCTCTCTCAGTTGAAACGGTTGACTCTGGAGAATGGACGCGTTTCGTCCGCCACACTTGAGTCATTGAAGGATCTCAAGAAACTCTCCGAGCTCAATCTGACGAATTGTCCTGTTTCTGATGAGATTTGTGAGTTGCTCACCCAGATGTCAGCGCTGAGAACTCTGAATCTGAATAAGACCAAGGTAAGTAATATCGGACTGGAAGGACTGCAGAAGGCGACCGGTTTGGAAACACTCTCTCTCCGCCGGACGAAAGTAACCCGGCAGGGGGTACAGCAGCTGCGGACGGTATTGGCTGATTGTCAGATTACGTTTTAGAACCAGAATGGCAGAATCCTTCCCTCTCAAAAGAAGCTTGTCAAAGGAACACACACGATGTCGAAACGAATGCTGATGATTCTGGCTGTCTTTGTATCTGGCTGGCTGCCTGCCCTGAGTTATGCTGATGAAAAGGTCGATTTTTATTTTCGCTTTTTAGCCAGCTATGCCCGGTCACCCGACAGTATCGAGAAGAATGTACCCGCTGGGGCAGAGAGTTTTTTCAGGCGTCATGGCGTGAAAAACATTCATGAGCTGCGTCTTGGATTCAACCGCGCGCAGCTTGCTGAATTAGCACAGAAATTAGCGGAAGAGTATCAGCGTGTCTTAAAAAATCCACGATCGATGGTCCGTACAAATGCCCTGGAGCTTTTACATGAGTTTGTCAGGGACCTGGATCCGCAGCTCGCTGCCCGTCTTCCTCGACCACAACGTCGTCAATCCTCTGGTGTTGGACCTCAAAATGCGATTGAAGACAGTATCAAAGTCAATCAGCAGACGATGGGACTGGGACAGGCGGCCATCAACCAGGGATATATTCTGGGAGAATCCCAGGGACAACTGCGAATGCCGAAAGTCACTCGTCCACGCAATCCAACGCCGGGCAGTTTTGCTGATCGTTTTCGAAATCGCATGCCCGATCAGTTGGGCAACGATCTGGGAAAACAGACCGGCCAACTGCTGGATCTGGATTCACTTCCCCAATTGCCGGCTCTCGACCTGGCTTCCCGTCCCGCCACGATTCGAAATCCAGAACCGAGGGAAGGCTTTGAATTCAACGAGGGGGGATTTCTTACCCCCGATGCGAATTTTGAGCCTGATCCGCCGGGCAGTGAAACGGAGATGGCACAAGCTGACCAGTCCACAAACCCGAATGATATGCAAACAACGGAATCAAATCAGATCAAAGGGAAATATGATGATCCGGAATTGAATCAAATCTATGAAGACTTTCAGGAATTGAAAAACAGCAAAGCTTCCAATGAAGAGCAGCATGCTGCTCAACCCGAAACTCCGATGAAAGAGTTTCCAGACATCCCGTATCAACAGCAGAATGACCCTGAGCCAGATTTGGAGTCGGACCTGCTTGTCGAACGACCCGAATTTGTCAAACCACCGCTAGAAACGGCAACGGCGAGCAGCATCATAAAAAAAGGTTTTGAAGAAGTCGCTAAGACGCTGACTAAAACAGACATCCCAATTAATGCTTATGAAGCATATTCCGGATATGACTTGATTACGGGTGAACCATTATCCCCCATGGAACGAGTCGGGCGTGGTGCAGAAGTTGCTGTCGATCTAGCTTCAAGAGGATATGGTGGTGCTGCAGTAGGAGCATTGGTGGGATCAGCTGGTGGGCCAATTACTTTAGCTGCGGGAGCAGTTGTCGGAGCTGTTGCTGGAGAAGTAATCATCAAAGGCGGCAAGAAAGTATACAAGTGGCTGAATCCCTAAACACCTCAGAGACTCCTTGCCCATAGAGTATTCATCTTTATCAAGAACATCAATACGCTGACTTCAACTTTATGAAAGGCAACTTCATGCCCACATTGCGATCCATTCTGTTAATTCATGGACTGCTTTTATTGTGTTGTTCGAGCCCCAGTATCGCACAGGACCGGATTCGCGAACTGGCTGACGAGCAATACCGGGCGGGGAACTACACGCAGGCGATTCGGATCTATGACCAGGCTGTCATTGTCAATCCGCAGAACTCGCTGAACTTTCATGATCGGGGAGTGGTCTATGCCGCGATGAAGAATTATGAGCGGGCGATTACCGATATGCTGATCGCGGAAAGTCTGAATCCGC
Organism: Gimesia maris; assembly: GCF_008298035.1. Lineage (NCBI taxonomy): Bacteria > Pseudomonadati > Planctomycetota > Planctomycetia > Planctomycetales > Planctomycetaceae > Gimesia > Gimesia maris. The sequence goes on along the minus strand of NZ_CP042910.1, from coordinate 3,430,587 downwards.
GTAATCCACATCATTTTTTTGAGAAGGGACGGTTTCACTACGAAACGAAAGCGTATGAACTGGCTCTCGCGGAATTGAATCATGCGATTGTTCTCGATGATGAATATGCCCACGCTTATCTGTATCGAGGGAAGACGCTGGTTGAGATGGGACGGGAGCACCAGGGGCTTGCCGATTTAAAAACGGCAGTGAGGCTCAAGCCAGCCTATGACAAAGCGTATCAATGGGCCGTTACAAAGATTAAAAATCACTGGGTTCGGCTGGAATCGGTTCAGTTCAGAATTGATGAGCTGGGCAAAACGGATAGCTACCATACTCGGGCTCATGTTTACGCGAATCTGAAACAGTACGAGAAAGCCCTGGCCGACTTTGACCGGGAAACAGAGCGTGCCTCCGGTCCAACGAAAGAATCACAGATTAATAACTGTAAAGAAAATCTGATTGAGGATATCGCAATTGAAAAAGCAGTTGAGAAAAAACAGGGGCCGCCCCCAGACCCTGTAGGGAGGAAAGTGATCGTCCTTGCATCTGCTGACCTGAAAGAGGGGACCAAAGTCAAAGGTCAGGTTCACACCGGTCAAATTTACACTGTATCGCATGAATCGGGTGACTGGTTTTACCTGGCTGAGAGACCGGGATGGGTTCATCAACGGTATGTCATGCTGTTTGATGAGGCGGCTGACTATGCCGGACTGAAACATTTTGAGCGCCGTATTCAAGCGGCGCCTGCTGATCTCGTGGCGCTGTATTCCCTGGGCAGCCTCAAGGCCTGTCTCGGAAAGCATAAAGAAGCGATCGTCTATTTTCTCGACGGATTATCTGCCATCAAAAAACAGCAGCGTCTGCTGAAGCGGCTCTATGGAGATCAGACACTGGTGCTGTTTCAGTCTGATTTTATCATGAATGTGGGCAATTGCTATCTGGCCTGTGGCGGGGAAAAACGGGCCATCCATTATCTGAATCAGGCGATTGAAATCAGTCCGCTGAACTACGAAGCCTGTTACAACCGGGCTCTGGCTTACATCCGCCTGGGACAGCGACAAGAGGCGGTTAATGATCTCAACAAAGCCTTGGAACTCAGCCCCGGTCATCTGTTGGCGCAAAATCTGTTACGCAAAATTATCGTCGACTGAGATTACTACTCTGTCAAAGGCCACTTCTGCCGGCACGTTTGTGCCTGTGACATTTTCATCCTGTGGATCACGTTTGAAACGATGCATCTTCCCAAATGTCGTCTTCAAATTATCATTTTCGAGTCCAATTCCTGCGTTCTCTATTTAGGAACCAGGAAATTTCAATCCAAATTCTGAGAATGAGGAACTCGAATGCAAGTACATACCAAAAGGGTGCGAAAACGAATTAGTATCTGTTGTCTGCTGCTGGGGGCATTGTTTGAATGTGGCTGTCATTCCGAAACGGTCAATGCCAAAATCCAGAATCCATTCGGCACAGAACATAATCAGCTGTTAAAGAAGAAGACCGGACCTGTTGGAGAAGAGCAGGGGCAGATCCACTTTAATACCTTCTTTCTTCCCTTCATGGTCAAGTTGGGAGCGGACTGGGAACAGAGCCAGTCAGAACCGATTATCACAAATCGGGCTGGAGAAATATTTCCACCAGATAGAATTCCTGAAACAGACTGGCATGATGTGGCCCGAGCCGCCGTTTTTGTTGGCGTCTCTGACTGGCCCGCAAAACCACTACCGAAATCACACCAGTCTGGTTCCATGATTTCAATTGAGCTGAATCCCAGCTATCCCGGCGATTTGAGCCAGATTCAGCCGTCTCTGATGACCTACCGAAAAGAATGGCTGAGCGGTGCATTGGGAGATTTAAAACTGCGAGACGACACGCCCGATGTCAAGCTGATGGGAGTCAGATGGTCCACGTTTGAACTGGATGGGAGTCAGACTGAAAAGAAACGATCGTTTCGGTTTTATCTGGCACGCATTTCCGGCTGTATTATTGAGATCGGCGTTGGTTATCCGTCAGTAACTTCGTCTGCTGAAGTCGACCAGCGACTTACGAGTACTGTTTCACTCGGCCCCCCTTCAGAAGTCGGGCAACTGCAAAAACTCGATCGTTATGCGCGGCTGGGGGTGCTGAATCTGCTCTCAACCGAAGCAAGAGATCAAAGCCTGGGAGTTTCGATGCTGGGGATTCTGCGTAAACACACATTACGTGAACTGGAGAACGTGTCTTACACTCTGCGAAGACGTTATTGTGAGTTAAAAGCGAGCCTGGATCAGCATAACAGATTGCCCCCGGAACGCGTTCCAACAGGTGAACGGACAGACGCCTTTGGGAATCGCTATATCGTCTATTCGCTATACTCTCGGGTCGCCGTGAATGTGGAGCAGGAGTATCGTCTGGTCCGAAACGGTTTGAGCCTGATCTCGGCGATGCGTCGAGAAATTGAAAAGGCACCTGAACCGAACCCACAAGCCATTGAGTTGCTTTTGTCCACTCCCGAAACGCCATATGAGAAAGCTTATGCCCTGTATCGCGCCATTAAATATGGAGACACTCAGGAGGCACTGAAACTGATTGAAAGTGGAGCCGACCTGGCGGTGCTTGATAACGAAGTTGAAGGCTGGACGGTTCTGCATGCTGCCACTTACTGGGCTCACCCGGAGATTGTAACAGCATTACTCAAAAAGGGCTGTGATCCGAATGCTGTCATTTCCGGAACCAGTTATCGACCATTGGATGTTCTGGTTTCGAATACGCCCGATAAACCCCTCGACAGTGAACTGCATTTCTTCATGAATTCAAGCGTCAAGGATCCACGGACCATCAAATGCATCAAACTGATCTGGGATGCGGGAGGGCGAGGTGCCGTGTTTCAGCGAGTCCTGCAGTCGAATGCAGATCTGGGTGACCAGGAAGCAATCAATCTGCAGCGGATGCTGAAATAGCAAGTTTTCTTGAATGGGATCAGAGTATTAACCTTAATAAAACAGGTTTAAATGTGTCCCTCATTCTGGAATCAAAGATAAGTTTAACTATCAAATCAGATTCGACTTAAAAAGTAACACTAAATGAATCCTATGATTACATTCTACTTTATGAGCAATCATCAAGCGGAGCGAGCGATTACTCTGCCTTTTTTTCAGGAGAGAAGGCTCATGGGACAAACAGCATTGAAGAATGGTTATCGTTTCCTGATGCTGGCTCAAGCCCCATCCCAGAATTGTAAAAGCATTTCAATAATTCCCTGTAATTGGCCAGTAAAATCTGCGCGTAAGAAAACTGTGAGTTTATCTCGATAGAGATAATCTTACGCGTAGACTCATCCTCTAAGCGATTTCGTGTCAATCATCTGTAGTATCAGCATGCTGACTGGCGGTCTCCTGTAATCCATGCCATAAACGACGGACGGTTGCTTCCGCACACCCTGGAATTTCAGCGAGTTCCGCATTTTCAATCTGGTGCGCGCACTTCAACTGCATGATAAATACACGTCTCACGTCGGTCTCTGAAGCCACCGTTGAAATATCAATTGACAGTTCAACAGTGATACCAGAAATAACTGCTGACAATCGGGACTTTCCACGTTTCGTAAATTAGCTTCAGTCCTGCGTGACGAACTCAACACTCGGAAGAAACTCACGGACTTAGAACCTTTAATTGGAGACACAGCAGAGGTAATACTTAAACATGAAGTAAACTGCGTAAACTCTGCTGGCCTGTAAGGCCAATTACAAAAGTAGTTTTTAAATTTCGTCAGAACTCACATAGCACTAAATACATGAGACACTGCCGCGACTCGTTTTTGACGATCCCGAGTCGCGCCCCAGCCAGGCGATGGCCTCGTTCAAAAGCTCTTGAGGGACCGCCGGGTAGTGGATTTCGGCCACGACCAGCAGTGCGTGATCAAGAAACAATCTCTTCAGTCACTGGGAGGCACTCTCGTGGCGGTGCTGTAGCAACGTTTAATGCTACTCCGGTTTTTGTCACCATAAACGTGAATAAGTCATTTTGATTTCGAATACGACAATAACGAATTCACCCTGGATAGACCACAACGAGTTATGAGTAGTTTAGTAGACATTCGCGAAAACGAAGAATAAAGTTACATATTGAAAATCTAAGATTGCATCGTATCATATACAGCATGCTGGCATTATATCCAGCATCTATGTGTGATATGAAACCGCTGGGGTATCATAGAAGAACTAATACCGGTTATTTTGCAAAGGGCACGAATGGTAGATGTTGCTGCCGAACGCGAATCTCGCTTAGCGACTCTGCACCCGGTCTTCCGCGAACTCGATGCGGCCGTTCACGCATACGTTGATCTTGTCCGTGAAGCCCCGAACTTAACGGATGACCAGATCGAAGCGAGGCTACTCACTTCTGGTACAGAACAATCTGTCGCAACTGGTTGTGTAACATTCGTGCCGCTGGCATTCGGGCGGGTTGTAGTAACGCACTTGGGCGTCAATGTTTCTGACACATTCGTCGAATACGATTTGGCGACGAAGAGTGAAACAGAAAAGCCATTTGCCGAGCAATTTGAATACATCTGGGCAAAGAACGTCGTAGACATCTATCAGCGATCGCCCGATTACAACGAAGCATTTAAAGCAATTTCCATTCGCAGCGCGGAACTGTCTGCCGTAAACAACGCATTGAATGGTGGTTGCGATCCAGATTCGCTTCGTGAATCAACAATTGCACCGCCGACGGTATTTGTGGGCACGCCACCAAAACAGTGGTGGCAATTCTGGAAGTGAACGAGCAAAATAACAAAGCCGTGAACTCGAGCACTCGTTCACGCGGCAACTGAAAATCGAAGTCTTTCGGCCGCCGCCGGGTTACCTCAGGCGTAATCCAATAAACTCATTCGTTTCTTCAGACGTCCTGTAATTCGACCGTTAAAAGGTTTTACTTCACATTGATCTGATCGGAAATTGATCCATGTCAGTCCGACCTCTCAATTCTGTCCGTGAAACTCGTTAAATGCAGGACAGTAATTCAAAAGGAACATTAACGCAGTTTCCTCATTAGTTCCAGGAGCTTAAGTTGTATCGCAGTGTCTGGCTGCGATTATGAAGGGGCAGGGCATGTGTATCTGGTTTGACGCAAAGACGAACTGAGATGTCGCTATTACGAATTGGCATAGGTTAAGTTGCGCTTTATTCTCGGTTAAGATTCCAGTTTTTTTATTCTACAAACACTCCGTCTCTGATTGAGTGATTTTATTTATACTTTCTTACTTGAATCGAGGATTTATCATGCGCCGACGAGCTTTTACATTGATTGAGTTGCTGGTCGTGATTGCCATCATTGCCATCCTGATCGCGTTACTCCTGCCGGCTGTTCAACAGGCTAGGGAAGCAGCCCGCCGCTCTGCCTGCAAAAATAACTTTAAACAGGTAGGCCTGGCTTTACACAATTATCACGACACCCATTCCGTATTCCCACCCGGCTCACTGATTGCGGACAGTACTTGCGGGTTTTCCGTGCAGATCCGAGGCTGGGCCTGGAGCGTTTACATCCTGCCTTATCTGGACTTCGCCAACTTGTACAACCAGTACACGTTTACCGATAACTATTACAACACGAGCGTTGCCGACTGGTCTTTAGGCGCGACGCAGATCCCCGTCTATCTCTGTCCCAGTGATGATCAGGGGTTCGAACTGGTGTCCTGCTGCAGTAATCGGACTAATGGTGATTGCACAGTTGGTTCTGCCGGTGATGCCTGTGACAAGCAGGATTTTGGTATTACCAATATGGCGGGGGTGTCGGACAGTGTGCAGCGTCGCTGCTCTGCGACGGCCAATCGTATGGGAGTGAATAAAAATGGCATCTTCTTTGCGCTCTCGAATACAAAAGTCCGGGACGTCATCGACGGTACAAGTAACACCTTTATCGTAGGAGAAGTACTCGGCGGAGGCCCTGGTTCTCATGACGGATTTTACTGGAACTACAGTAACCTGGTTGATACGTCCGATGGCATCAACGGTTTTAATACGCGTCTGGGAACACCGCCGGGAAACTATCGGTTGGATGGGGCGCTGTCCAGTCGACATACCGGTGGTTGCCATATGCTGATGGCCGATGGCAGTGTGCACTTCATTTCCGAGAACATCGATGCGGGAGTTCTGGCAGACCTGACCACGCGTGCCGGTGGAGAAGTTGTTGGCGAATTCTAAGTTTAACGTTTCTATAATATTTAGTATCAGGATGAGTGCGAACCGGTTACGGCTCCTTCTTCTGTTTAGCAATAAAGGTACACTGTAATGATTCGAAGCGGGCTGTTTATCGGATTATTAAGTCTGGTTCTGTCTGGTTGTGGAGCACAACTCGGTGACGAACCATCGCGTCGGGTTGTTCAGGGAACCGTGATTTATGAGGAAGCACCCATCACGGATGGTCTCATCCGTTTTACCCCCCTTGGTGAGCAAGGGGGGCCGGCTTCTTCTGCGTATATTAAAAATGGTACGTTCATCATTGATCATAAGGGGGGCGTTCCATTAGGGAAGCATCGTGTGCAGGTAGAAGCATATCGCCCCGTCGATAAGAAGGTGGAAGACAGCCCGATGGACGATGGTCCGTCCACAGAACAGTACCTTCCCGATGAGTGGAACTCCGCTTCTACACTGGAAATTCAAATTGAAGCGGGACAGGAACCGCTCAAACACGAATTCAAACTGAAGAAATAGTCAATCTGAAAGAGACGCTGTTTAATCAGCTGACTCTGATTGCTTAAGGTCAGCCTCCCCCGAACCAGGCGGCTTTAATGTGTAAATTGTCAGGCCTTCGATCTGTTTCCTGCTTTGGGGCAGCAGCAGACTGAACAGCCAGCCGCTGAGAGCACAGGTCAGAATTCCAATGGCGCCGTATAGAAAAAAATGAACGGTGCCCCGCAGTTGTACCTGGTATAGTACGAATGCACTCAGCGAAAATCCAAGCAGGACCCCCGTCTGTGTCGTGCGGCGTGTAAAAATTCCCGCGATAAACATTCCCGCCAGTCCTCCGCCGAACAGTCCCATGATTTTCAGAAACTGGTCCCAGATGGATTGCGTGTTCGCGCGCGCCAGGTAGATCGCTGTCAGCGTTCCAAAGATCCCCAGTAACACAGTCAGCCAGCGCGCCAGCCGCAAGGCACTGCGGTCGGTGGCTTGCGGGCGTAAGCTCTGGTAGAAGTCGGCAGTGATGGCTGTGGCCATGGAGTTGAGGCTGGTATCCAGGCTCGACATGGAAGCCGCAAACAGGCCGGCGATCACTAATCCCGAGACACCGGCGGGAAGCTCATGCACAATGAACCAGGCGAAGATTTCATCGGTGCGACCGAGCGGATCGAGTCGTTCCGGGCTGGCCCGGTAGAAGACCCACAAGCCGGTTCCCAGCGCAAAAAACAGCGTCCAGACCGGAATCGATGCGGCGGCGTTGAGCCAGATTCCCCGCGCTGCCTGACGTTCGTCGCTGGTGGTCAGATAACGTTGAATCACTCCCTGATCGCTGCTGTAGGGAATCAGAAACTTGAACAGGTTCCCGACAATCACAACGCCGATTCCCGTGGATGCCACATCCCAGGAATAATTCACCGCATGCAGTTTGCCGGCTGAGAGACTTGCTGAAATGGCCGACTCCATCCCGCCCGGGATTTTCGACAGTATCACAAACAGGCTGATGAGGGCCCCTCCGATCAACACGAGAACCTGTATGACATCAGTCCAGATGACCGCTTCGATACCTCCCAGCGTCGTATACAATGTCGCCACGCAGCCGATGACCAGAATACAGGTATAGACATCCCAACTGCTGACCGTCGACAAAGCCAGGGCCGGCAGATAGACCACGACTCCCATGCGTCCCAGTTGAAACAGCAGAAATGCACTGCTGCCCACCAGACGCGTCGGTAGTCCGAAACGATGTTCGAGGTACTCATAGGCTGTCGTCACTTTCAGGCGACGGTAAAAGGGGAGATAAAACCAGATCACCAGTGGTGCGACCACCAGTATCATGAAGTTACCCAGCAGGTAGACCCAGTTGGTGCGAAAGGACATGGCTGGGAATGCCATGAAGGTAATGGCACTCAGCGAACTGCCCAGCAGACTCAAACCGGCAGCCCACCAGGGAATACGCTGGCCTGCCAGAAAATATTCCTGGCAGTTCTGGTTCCGCCTGGCAAAATAAACGCTCATCGCGATCAGCATGACCGAGTACAACCCGAGCACAATCAGGTCGGCTGTCTGAAAGCCTTGAGAAAGACGCCGTGAATGTCCCCAGAACAGTGTTTCCGGATAGACCAACAGCACCCCTTCCTGCCAGTTGCAGGCGGACTGAAGTGCGTCTCGTGTCTGGGCAGCGGTTGGCATTAAGCTAAAAGGGGCGATGCGCCAGGTGTCGGTGATCGTGTGATAGAGCAGATCGTGGTCCTGCGCGGAATCAGCCGGCAGCAGGAAATGAGAAGGCCCCAGGTTAAGGGCGGGCTGACTGAAAGTACTGCGCGGCGCCGAACTGACGGGTTGCCAGTCTCCCTGTTTCTTGTAGAGATAGACTTCGGAAGCTTGTTTCTGCAGCAGATATAAACTCCCGTTCTGAACCCGCAGCACAGGCTGCTGGAGCTGTCTTTCAGGCAGTTGCCATTCCTGCCACTTGCGTTGCTGTTGTGTGTCGGCTGAAACATCAAGCGACCAACCTTTACTGTCGGCACTGTTCTCAAACTGGCCCAATAGATACAGCACATCATTCAGAACAGCACAGGCGGACTGTTGAATCGAATCCGGTAATCGTGGCAGAACGGAAAGTTGCAGTCGTTCGTCACTGGCCCGGATCAGACGCACTTCTGCCGACGTCCCCCCGCTGCAGATAACGCCGGCTGTGGTGGATTGCAGACTGGCTCCCTGTTTAAGTTGTTGAAACAGCGTCGACCATTCTTCATCGGGGGCAAGGTCGGCCTGCTGCCAGGTTGCTTCCAGGCCGGTGAGTGTGAAGATGCAATTGTCTGCAGAGACGAACAGCAGTTGATTTTGCAGGACGGCATACTTGCCGGCAGTTTCAGTTTCCGGAACGGATAGCTCCTGCCAGTCCAGCGCAGCGGTTTGAGGCTCGGCAGCGCGGGCACTCCCGCCGAAAGACATCAGACACAGGTAGATGAGGAGGAAATACCGTAAGACATACAGCAGAAAGCATCCTCCTGTGCTACCAGGAGTCAAACCTGCTGTAGAAGTCATTCAGACACCCAATGCCGATACAATTCCTTGATGTTATCGGGAAGCTTTTCGAAAGCCTCTCTGCGAACCGGGATCGCATCGTAATTTTTACCTCCCGTTTCCAGCACCATCCGTTCATGATCGGGCGTGCCGCGAATCGTTGGCGTCAGATTGAGCCACCAGGGAGCATAGCGAATGATCAATGCGGCCCGCGACTCATCACTGTAGTTCGGTGCGACAGCATGCCAGAGCCGACTGTCGTAGAGGAAGACGCTGCCGGCAGGACCCGTGGCCTGCAGTTCATCCGGGTGATTCGCATCCTGGTCAATGTCGCTCATACCGCCTGCAGCCGGGTTGTTATCAAATTTGTGGCTGCCGGGAAGAATATAAGTCGCGCCGTTTTCTTTGGTAAACGGAGTCAGCATCCAGATCGAAGCCAGGTGCATCATCACGTCCGGATAGGGGGCCTTGACGTGTGTGGTATTCGTGGCATTGTAAGGCCAGTCGGCGTGCCAGTAACCCCGATCATTGCCGGGATGCGTCACTACACAGTCCGTACAGGAGATACGGACAAAGTCGCCGAAAATCTCTTCCGCGGCTCCCAGTACACGGGGATCGGCCAGGTAAGGAGTAAAGCATTGAGTGGCATTGACCACCTGCTTTAACAACCCTACGCCAATCACGCCGATCCGGTGCCCGCGGGCACGCGTTTTTTCCAGCTCGCGTTCGGCTTCTTCGTGATGCGTCAGTTGAGCGGCGACAACTTCTTCACGGATGGAATCGATCTTACCGGGAGGAATCACATTTTCGACAACACAGTACCCATCCTGTTTGAGGCGAGCGGCAACTTCAAATTGATCCATGGTTGTTCTAACTGCTTTTGATGTTTGATATTTTTAATCGGCCGTATGTCCCGTCACTGTGATACAACCGATTTTTGTCTGAAAAGAAAGGCCCATCGCAGTCTCACCTGATTATGGAACGGCCTGATTACCAAGGTAACATTTTCCTGACCATCGTCTATTCACAATTGCGAATCAGATATTCTGATACGCGTCATTTTCGTGTTGCAGTGTACTTACCTACTATCGCTTAAACAATTTGTTCCGGACTTTGAGAGGTCTGGCGAAATTCACCCGGAGTCTGACCAACTTTACGGCGAAACAGATCCATAAAATAGGCGGCACTGTTAAACCCGCAACGGTAGGCGATTTCCGTATTGGAGAGCGTTGTTTCTGCCAGTAGCTCCCGGGCGCGCACCAGTTGCAGGCGGATGATCTCTGCTTTGGGAGAACGGCCCAGCAGTTTTCGAAACCGTCGTTCCAGCACGCGGCGTTCCAGGTTGACCTGCTTCACGACGTCCTCCACCTGGATCTGCCGACAGGCGTAGCGTCTAATATACTGAATCGCGGTTGCCAGTTCCGGATCGGTGACAGCCAGTGAATCCGTCGAGTGCCGCGACACGACCCGGCGGGGAGGGATAAAGGTCAGATCGGGAACCGGTTTCTGGTGCATTAAGGAATCCAAGACGGCAGCCGCCTGGTATCCCACCCGTTGGGGATCCACGTCGATGCTGCTGAGACGCTCGTCACTGAGCTGGCAGAGAATATCGTCGTTACCAACTCCCAGTACCGCGACTTCTTCCGGAACGGAAATATTGTGTGTCTGACAGGCGTTCAAGACTTCCCGCCCTCGTGTATCATTGCAGGTAAAGAGCGCCAGTGGTTTGGGCAGACCTTGTAACCAGCGGGCGATCTGTTCCTGCTCGCGTTCCCAGGAAGGCCCCTCTTTGCCGCCTCCCCGTGGTGTAAACAGCGCGCATTCGGCACCGGTTTCCTGAATCTGCTGCTGAAATTTAAGACAGCGTTGATCGAGCATGGGACGCAGGCCGGTTCGAAATCCACAGGCGGCAAACGACTGATAACCCCGGTCCAGAAAATATTGAACCGCCAGTTCTGCGACCTGCTGATTGTCAGGCGCGACAAAGGGAACCTGTGGCTTGGGAATCAGTTCTCCGAGTAGATCAACCGTTGGTACACCGGATTGCTTTAACAGCCGTGCCGTTTTGGCGGTGTCGATAAAAGCGATGATCCCGTCACCGTCCCAGGAAGAGATCCAGGAAGGCGCTACTTGTCCAAAACCGCAGGGGCGATACAGAATCGACCAGGTTTCGTGTTCCTGTATGTATTGCCAGACGCCGTGCAGAATTCCACGACCATATCCTCTCGACGTTTCCACAAGCAGCGCTACTCGCAAACGATCCACTATGATGAGCCTTGTTGTTTTAAATCAGTAATATTCCAAAAGCTGTTGATAGTATTTTTTGTCAGTTCTGTTTGTAGAGTCTGTCGCCGGGAATAGCAAACCGATTCTGCCTTAAAAATCGGAAGTCGCAAAAGTGAACAGGTTATTCGCTATGTTGAATAGACGTCGGTTGCCGTAGCGACCATCATGAGAATGCGGTTTTCATTCCGGTCACCAGATCTTTTCAGTCAGAGTACCGGTGATTCACGTAGGAAAACAAAACAGACTTTTCATCGATTCAATACGGGAGCAGTGACATTATTTTTCATTCTCGACGATTCCTCATGTTGTGTTTTTTGCTGGCGGGATGGTTTAACGTGACCACGGTCTCTGCGAAAGAACCGGCGATCGACAAATTATTCCTCCTGGCTGGCCAGTCGAACATGGTTTCACAGGGAACCCTGGCAGAACTCCCGGAACAATTACAGCAACCACCGACGAACGTCTATTTCTGGTCAAACGGAACATGGATTCCTTATCACAATAAAGTTGCTTACGTAAAGCCCGGTAAGGAATTCGGTCCCGAGCTGGCGATTGCCCATGAACTGTCGCGGGCATTTCCGGACGAGAAGATTGGTCTGATCAAACATGCCAAAGGAGGCACGGCCATTCGTCTCTGGCAGCCGCGCATGCCTCTGGTTAGAGGCTTGTTTCAGAAACTGGACGACGCGCAGAAAGCCGGCGGGGGAGAAGTCGCTGCTCTGTTCTGGATGCAGGGGGAACGGGATGCCCGCTTCCATGAACCGGCATATGCAAAGAAATTCCAGAACCTGATTCAGGCGGTTCGACAGAAGTCAGATCAGCCTGAGTTACCGGTTGTCTTCGGTCGTATCAGCAGAATTATTCCGGAACGGGAATATACAGACCAGATCCGCCAGATACAGCAGCAGGTTGCCGATGAACTGGCGAACGTCGTTATGATCGATACGGATGCACTGGAACGGAAACCGGAAGAAATCACCGTGAACGGCAAGCCGACAAAGTTTCTGGCGCATTACAGTTCTCGCGGACAGATCGATCTGGGAATGCAACTCGCGCAAGCCTATTTAAAACTGGCATCGACTGGGGGCGCTGCTCCCCAGTCCGATGCTCTGGCAACGCGGCTGTTGAATGCCGAATCAAATGGGCAAGCCTGTTGTGAGAATGCAGCCCAGTTCGAAATTGCCCCTGTCAATCTCCCTTATCATCCCCAGGGGGACAATGACCATTATGGCTGGCCCGTCGCTACCAAGTCGGGCGATTCCCTGATTGTCGTTCATCGCGCCATGCCGGGACATAATGTGAAACTTTCGGGCAAAGCCGATGCCGACACGACCTATTCCGTGATTGTGCGTTCAACAGATGGAGGCAAAACCTGGTCCACACCTTACGATATACGGGACTGCATGCAGGCAGCAGACCGTAATCGAGGCGGAATGATTCCCCTGTCTCATCGTTACAAATTCGGCCCCAAAAACTTAAGTCCGCTCGGATACAAAGTGCATCTGAATGCCATTGGAACGCTGCGGAACGGGGCAGTCATTCTGGTCAGTAATCATGGTGTCTTCCGTTCGGATGACGAAGGGAAAACCTGGCGCCATCTGAAAACCGCCTTTCGGGAAGACCATCATTCCGGCCCCATTGTTTATGTCGGCCCCCGGATTATCGATGATCCGAAACTGGGCCTGCTACTGTTCGGCCACCATACGAAGTATAAGAATCATCGCCCCGGCACGATCGTCAGGGAACTGGCCCTGTATCAGTCGAAAGACGGGGGAGAAAGCTGGAACAATATCAGCATGCCGCTGCCCGACTGGTGTCATCAGGCCGAGCCCAACTTTATTTTTCACCAGGGAGAGTTCTATGGTCTGGCCCGGAACCAGACGACGCGCCATTTGATTCAGCTGCGCGGCAAACCCGGCGCATCGTTTGAGGCCAAAGAGACCAACATGATCAGTAAACGCTCGGTAGATACTTCCGATCTGATATTCAATCCCGTGACCGGAAACTTTGAAGCGGTGCAGTCGGATCGCAGCAGCATGTCGATCAATCTCTTCAGTATCTCACCAGAGAAATGGGAGACGGCGGACTGGAAGCTGGAATGCCGATTGCTGGACCGCAAAGGAATATTTTATGCGACAGCCGACGGCTTTCATACCGGAGGTTCTGTCGTCGATACAAAAACCGGTGTGCAGCATGTCTTCTTCTATTCCGGTGCACCGGGGGGACCTGCAGGTGTGTTTCGACTGACGCGTCCCCTCAAGACCACTCTACTGACGACCGATTGTGAAACGGAACAAAAAAACTGAACGCGATTAGAAATGAAAGTGTTCCCCAGGAATATTCCACGTCGCGTTTTTTAACCATTATTTACATGCCGTTGAAAACGAGCAAATCAAGTACGCATTAAAAACCACTCATCCAGGTACACAACCAGCAAGAAAACAATATCGTAACCGGTTGTCAATTAACACCTTACAATTACGCCCGGGTGGATTCGAACCACCGACCTACGGATTAGAAGACCAGATACATTGCTGTTTTCTAACTATAATACAGCACCTATTGTATCCTTTCTACCCGATACTTGGTACAAAAGGATACAATAATAAGGATACACAAATCCTCAGTGGTCCACTTCAATCAGTAGGGTTTGATCTCATGACAAAAACAATATCAAAAAATTGGGCAAATCGACAAAAAGCAAAAGGCATCAAACTAGAATTACAAGCTTATCCAGCAAGGGGTTGTTGGAAAAAACGACACAATCACAAAATATACTATTTCAAACATCCAATCACAAAAGATGGATATGAAGCAGCACTTTTGGAATGGTTGAAACACAAAGCTGAATTGAACTTTGAAAAGCCCTATATGGCTTTAATCAAACATTACCTAGACCTCTTCAAACCAGTTCAAAATCATTTTGATCAAACACGAGAACAAACCACCAAAGAACAAAAGATTGCAACGCAGATTGACCAGTTTGTGAACTGGCTGGAAGAAGCCTTTGTTGATCCTGAAACATTTATTCCAGAAGTGAATTCTTCAACATCATCTTTCTCCAAAAAAGAAATTGAATATTTTGGTATTGTAAAATCTGATGATAGTCCTCAAGAACTCAGTTTTACCAGAGCTTGCATGAAGGTATTGAGTAACAAACCTGAATTTTCAGATAGCTTTGCATGTCGTTTTTTTGGCAAAGATCATTTTGGCACTTTGACTTTTGAGCTTTCTGAACATTGGAAAGAAAAAACAGAATTTGCACAAACATCAGGTATCAAAATACCACAATCATTGGGCTATTGGGCAGATGATTATCTGAAAGCAAAAGCAAGTCAAGCTCTAGCTGGTCAAATTGAAATCAGCACTTATACAGATGCAATTGAAAGACTTGGAAAATTCAGAAATTTCTTTGGGGATAAAACGCCAATCACTAAAATTGATTCTGAGGCAGTCAAAAAGTATTACTATTTTTTGCTGAATTCAGAATATGCAAACAAAAGATTATACTTCCAATATTTCAAAACCTTTATCCTTTATATTGTCAATGAAGAAGCATGTAATCTTGAGCACATTCCAAATGCAATTGCTAGTAAGATTTTGGTCTTCCGCCAAGTGAGCAAAGCAAAAAGCGATATGGCGAAAAAGAAACATGAAAAACTTTGGACAAAAAAAGACATTCAAAGAGTCATAGCCAAAGATTCAAAAGTTCCTCAAAGGTTTCAATGTTGGATTTTGTTGATGTTAAATTGTGGAATGACACAATCTGACTTGAATGATTTGAAACGAGATGAAATTGATTTAGTAAAAGGCAGAATTGTAAGGATCAGAAAGAAAGCTGAAAAGTATCAAAACCCCCCAGTTGTAAATTACAAGCTCTGGGATGTGACTCTTAAACTTTTGAAAAAAGAAATGGCACTTTGCACTGATGAAGTTTTTGCACTTCAGGCGATGAACAATGCAAGGATCGTCACTGAAACAATTCAGGTAGATGCCACAGGCATTGTTAAAACAACAAAAGCAGATAATGCTTCAAGGAATTGGGGAAGAAATAGAGCCACTTATGGTTTCAAAGATCTGCAATTGAAGTTTGTTAAAAAAGCAGGCGTCACTGCTCTTGCAGAAAATATTCAATACATTCCATTGAAGCCAATTTATTTAGGACAAACCCACAGAACCATTGCTGACAAACATTATGATTCAAAAGGGGGTAGGGCTTACAAACCACTTGATCAAGCCATTGCCTATATTGGCAAGCAGTTTGGTTTAAAGTAAAACACAAAACGAAGCAGGCATTTCAGGATGCCCCTGGTGAATTGAATTCACTAAGCAGCCTTGCTGCAGCATACGCTGAAAACGGTGAATTCAATGAAGCGATCAAGTGTTTACGAAATGCGGAGAAAAGGGCCCCTACAAATTACACTGAAATCCGCAAGGCGATGTTGAACGCATTTCAATCCAACAAGCCTTATCGACAGGAACTAAAAAAAAAGTAATCAGTGACGCCACCAGTCTCTAAACCATATGATGATACTTATTGTGTTTTTTGCGGTGTGTTCAGCATCTTGCTTTGCTGTGCCTACGGAAAAAACCGCAGAAACTCAAACGCTGATAACAGCAGCACCCTGGTTGGCGGATTATTGAATCACAAGCACCTTATCGATCTGCTCACTGATAATATATTCCATGATCCGCAGGCTTTGCCGAATCGCTTCGTCTTCAGGGAGCTTTTCCATCTCGTCCAGGGAAATCGAAAGTTTACGAGCGGTATGTTGAAAATAATCCTCCGCCATTATCGAGTCATATATTTCCGGGCTGAAGACGACTCGTCCCTTGCGGCTCAATAAAAAGCAGGTCGGGGCAACATGAATGCCATGGTATTTCTGGTTGGTAGCGCCTCCCTCTGCCTGCCGCTGGTCAATTGCGGCCAGTGTTTTAAATCCGCGATTTTGATGAAACTCACGGATCTTTACTTTGGAAGTACCAGGCGGATAGATTTCCAGGAAGATGATCTCTTTGTCCGCGTACTTCTGATGCAGCCTGAGCAGCATTTTTTTGATTTCACCGACGTACTTTTCAATTTCGGGGGACATCCCTGAAAAATCGTAATTCAATACATCCTCGAGAAAGAGCAGCACTACGACCTTGCCCTCGAAGTCTTTCAGTTGATGAGTGTTTCCGTCCAGCCATTCTGTCACCTGCAGGGGAGGGGCCTGCGAGAAAAGATGCACCATCTCTGGAGGCTCTGGGTCTTCAGGCAGCGGCTGCTCTGTCCCGGTTGTGTATGTCCGACCGTCGATCTTGTTGTCATACACAGTCTCCTCTGGAAACCGCAGTGCCAGTGTCTCAGGGGCGATTTGCTGATGCGGATGGATGTCGAGGACATCCCAGGTGGTACTCCGCCCGGGGACCGTGGGGACGGCTGGCAGGTTCTCCAGGTTCTTCGTGAAGATCTTGATCTCGTTCGCTTGGGAAGATTGCTCCTGTTTTTTCGGAGTGCCGGTCGTGTATTCCTGAAACCGGATGCGTGTCGGGTAAAAACTACCATCAACCTGTTTGACCTGCAGCACCTCTGCATGCTGGCTCAAACCCCAGGCGAGTTGGTTCTTTTGATCAACATATCCCCATTCGATCCGTAAGGGGAGGTAACCCTGTGAGGGATCGACCCAGACGCGTGTCCGCCAGCGTTTCTCCGGACTCTGCTCATGCGGCTCGTTCAGGTACTCAACAAGGATCAACGCTTTTCCATCCCGGTTTTCTCGCCCTACAACCCGGTACCGGTGCGGCGGCTTTGTCAGGCAGGCATCCAGACTGTATTCAGACAACTCTTCTGTCCAGTGAAATTGTTTGAGTCCCAGCGGTGCGGTCGTCTTCAGGTTATGGATCTGCTTCAGATCGTTTCCGATTTCACCTTGCGGAATCTGGTTGTTTTTCTTTCTACCGTACCACCGCCTCAAGGGAGGCTGGTTCTGATTGGACCACGAGATCAGCTCGATCGCGTCATAATGCTCATTTAAATTCTCCGCCGGCCAGACTGGTCCCTGCTCTAAAGTGGTATTCTTCTGTTGTAACTGATAAGGCCGTCGTTGATGAAACGATCGACCATCTGTCCAGAAGTAACGTTGATCTACCACTGTTTCACTCAACCGCTTCTGTACTACTTCCGGGGTTAATTGACTATCCAGGAACATTTCCTGTGAAGAGTATGAGTAGGTAACCCTCATCTGGTACTCGTCCTCGCTCATGATCTTTCCATCGATCTTGATCTCACTTCGGTCGGCTTTCTGAATATTTCTGAGTGCTTCCAGAATCAGTCTGTCCCGGGTGATGCAGTTCATGTTCTCCTGTGCCATGATCCGGTACGTCATCCCCAGCGGGAGCAGACGCTGGAGGTTGTTCCGGTAACCGCCCAGAATCTCTTCCACGCTCGGCAGCTGGTTCGGTTTCTCTGCGACCTTTGTTTCCGCCTGTGAAGTGCCGGGTAGGGGGGCCAGCGACAATAATAACAAGGCCACTGTTACCAGCAGGAATTTTCCCCGCCGCGAAATCCGGTGCTTCAAGGAATCACACATGATCGACGTCAGCCGCTGTTCCAGAATCCGCTGGGTTCCCATACCGGTCGCAGCGGGGATGCACTGCGCCTGAGAAACGAAGCCTGTTGCTTTGACGAGGACTTCCGCATAGGCACGTCGTTTGTCTGGTTCAGTCCAGATGACCCAAGCATCACAACAGGTTTCTTCAATCACCCGAATTTCCCGGCGGCCCCACCACACGACCGGGTACCACCAGTAGAGTCCCGTTGTCAGGAGTTCGAGCAACCGCACCCAGTGATCGCCGCGGCGGTAATGTGCCAGCTCGTGCAGCAGCAGCGTTTCGACTTCAGCGTCGTTCAGTTCCTGCAGGAGTTGTGCCGGCAGGATAATTCGTGCCCGGCTGAAGCCGGCCCAGAGCAGGGGAGAGATCGCGCCTGAGATCAGGTCGACCTGGGGTACCGATTTCAATCCGATCTGTGTTCCCAGTGTTCGAGCTCGTTGCTGCAGTTCTGCAGGCGCGGGTTGAGCCTGTTTCAGCAGTCGCTGAAAACAGATGATTCGCACTGCACCCACGAAAAAACATACCATGGTTCCCGTTCCCCAGATCAGGAGTAACAGGGAGGACCATGTCCACTCCAGTCCAGCGAAATACGAAGTCAGTCGTGCCGACCAGGCTGGTTCAGTGAATGATTCCACCATCGGGGACGGTTGTTTGGTCATACCAGGGGATGGGATGTCCTCTGCTGTAGGATCTGCAGCTGTCGTCGTCTTTCGCAAGCCCTTTCGCAGAGCAGCAAAGGACGACAGCCCCGATTTGGCAGCAGCCTGACTCTCAGGCGTCGATTCTGTTTCTGCTCCTTGGGGAGACGCTATTGCGGGATGATTAGGTGCAGTCTTCGTTTTCGCCGTTAGCAGGTCGATTCGCGGATACCAGACAGCCGGGGTGATTAACTTGATCAACACCAGCAACAGCAGCAGATGCAACACCGCCGGGTTTTTCACCCAGCGGCGGACTAGCAGTACCATCACAAACAGACAGCCGGCGATCATCGCATTGCTGATCAGAAGTTTCCAGAGCAGATCCATTGCCATCTCCTTATGGTTTTTGGTGTTGTTTAGCCAGATCTTCGATCAAATCCATCAGCACTTTCTGCTGTTTCCGGTTCAGATCATTGTGCTGCGCCAGTTGCGTCAGCAGAGGCGTCAGGGAACCTTCACACAGAGCCTCCGCCACTTCCTGCAGGCGTCGCCCCACCAGTTCGTCACGATCCATACTCGCTTCGTAGATAAAAGCAATGCCAGCTGGTTCGCGGCTCACATAGCCTTTAGTAACGAGCCGTTCCAGCAGCTTTTTAACGGTGGAATAATAGGCGTCGGTTCGCTCGGGTTCAAGGATTTCAGTTATCGCGCGAATTGTTGCTGGCCCCTGCTGCCAGAGTACCTGCAATACACTCAGTTCCGCTTCCGTGACATCACGCGGCGTCTTGACCATCGCTATCGCATCCTTTCCATAAACCTGGGACATTATGTCGCAGGCAAGGGTAGGACAAACCGTCCCATGTGTCAAGCTGATGTTGGAAAAAAGGAACGGGCAGGAATTTTCACCTGCCGTACTGATAATTATCAGCTTCTGCTCCAAAACCAGCAGGTGGTTATTTGGGCGTTACGTTTTTATACCAATTTGCCACTCCCCGGCAGGCGCTACGCTTTCTGGCCGTTGTTTACATTTAGTGGAGGTGAGTTGCCTCTAACTCGTATTCTGATACATGTGAAGGTTTTGATAGAGCCAGAGGAGGCTACAAAACTGTCTGGAGCCTCACGATATATCGGCTTCATTAACTCGTTTTTCTCGGTGGGAAGGATCGGTAAAGGCACGATCGGACCAATTGCCGCATGGGGCCCATTCCAGGTCCGGTAGGCGTGGCATTTCAACTCTCCGCCGGCAGGGATGGGTGGTTTGCGGGGTGTGGGTGAATGAGTCGCAAAAAGATTCCATCTTTTGGGAGCAAGAGGTCTCACGTTCGAATCGTGTCGAACCGACTTTAAACCATTTTTGAGAAAAGGTTTAAGAAAACGAAAAACGGTCCACTATCTACTAAATGGTAGTGGTCCAGTACGTGGTCCGTTATTCTGCGGTTTTCTGTACAAGATCACACCCTCTGAGACGCCCAGAATCGCTTCTCTCGTCCCTTGATTCCAACCGTGGGCAATTTTCTCGCACTCTGCCTCTAAAACGCTCCTGAATGCCTCTCAGGAGGTACGTCAGTGCTGAGTGCCTTAAACTCCAGAAATGATTTGACTATTTGGGCACAATTGGCAAAATTGAAGGTACCTATTCAGCACAGATAGCGTTACGGTTTTCGACCGGCAGGCGCTACGCTTTGATTTCAGGCCAAGCACTCAATGTTGAGGCCGTTCTGATCTGGAAACAACGGGGCAACCTGTTTTCTAAAACTAAAATAGTAGTCCAACCATTGAATACCCAGCTAGACGGTAGTCTTATTCACTGCCTGTCTCCACCACGAAAGACGTCCAATGCCAACCCGATATGCAACCATCTCGATCAGTCACCACGGTCGACTTCTCGACCGATTCTGCACGTTTTCGATCTTCCTACTTTTACTCATGATGATCAACACTATGGCTGCTCAACAGGCACCAGGAGCCGAGATCGTTTGTTTGACGGTGGATGATCCGAACAATTACGAAGCGGTCACGTTTCTCAATCGCTACGCGACGCAGGAGCTTCGGCCGGCTGGCCATAGTGTTACGATTCTGGAAGGCAATCAGCCGTTGCCAACAGATATTCCTGGGCTGCTCAAAGCGGTTCCACGAGCCGACCTGTTGATTGTATTTATACGACGGGCAACACCGCCAGCCGAACAGCTCGAAGCGATCAAAAAACATCTCAATGCGGGTAAACCACTGCTGGGGATTCGAACGGCCAACCACGCCTTTTTGCCTCGGGGTAAGGATGCCAAACCTCCTGAAGGAGGAGCGGTCTGGCCGGAATTCACACCGGCTGTACTCGGCGGACAAAACACCGGCTATGAGACCAAGGGGTTGCCTTATCGGGTCACACGCCACCCAGATGCTCCCGCGAAAACGCCGTTCTTGAAAGGGATCGACCCGTCCAGCATCCGCGGTTACCAGTCGCTGTACCTGGTCTTGCCACTCGCCGAAGATGCTACCCCGCTGCTGCTTGGTAAAGCGGAGACGGATACGCCGGCCCAGCCGTTAGCCTGGTACCGCACCTACGGTCCCAAACAGGCTCGGGTCTTTTACACAAGCCTGGGTGCACCCGAGGATGTCAAACAGCCTGATGTGATCCGGCTCTACAACAATGCGATCACCTGGTTGCTGGCCGATTGACGGGTCGTTTTTACACTGCCCCAGGTAGGACTCGAAGGTGGGCATGTTGCCTCCTCGTCATCCTCAATCCTGATTAGTATATCAAGTTCTGGATGCGGTTAGGGGGGCAAGGTCAATGACTTTTTGCTAATCACGAAATACACGAATCCACAAATATTTCTGATCGACAAACTCAGTTGAGCGTGCAGTCCCCGTTTCAGATTTGCCAGGGCGCGCGATAGGGGCGTTGCAGCATCTGATTGGCTTCGTCATCACCGATGAACTGTTCTTTCTCAGGGTCCCACTTTAGTTTTCGTTTCAGCCGCATGGCGATGTTACCCAAGTGGCAAATGCTGGCGGTAGAATGTCCGGCCTCAACGGGTTCGATGGGATCTTTCCGCGACTTGACGGAGTCAATGAAGTTCTGGTAATGATTCTCGCTGACGGGTAGGTGAATCTCATCGGCTGTGATCACCGAATTCTTGATGGCATCTGAGGATGCTTCTACCTCGCGCATATTGTTGACACTGAATTGAACCCAGCCTTCAGTGCCTTCGATGCGGGCTCCGAAGCCGGGATCCTGTGTACGACAAATAAACTCGATGCCGTTGGCGTAGCGTGCGCGGAAGTCGGTTTTCATCGCAGTGGTGTATAGATGCCCTTTGGGCGGCCAAACGACCCCTGGTTGATTCTCGAATTCCACCGGGCCAGTGCCATCCATGTCCAGCGCCCACTGGATGATATCGGTTGAATGAGCACCGGTGTTGGTTACCTGTCCCCCTGAATAATCGAGATGGAAACGGAAACGGTAGAAGCAGCGATCGCTGTGATAGGGAGCCATCGGAGCGGGGCCTAACCACATGTTATAATCAAATCCAGCGGGTACCGGCATTTCCTTCCAACCTGGGCCCGGTCCTGCACCGCTGCTATTAATAATAGAAACCACGCGTTTGACCTCGCCGATTCGGCCATTGCGTACCAGTTCACACATGCGGCGCACTAATTTATTCGAGCGATACTGAGAGCCGGTCTGTAAAATACGATTGTGCTTGCGAACTGCTTTGATCATCTGCTGACCATCGTGAACGGTGAGTGACATGGGTTTCTGGCAATAGACGTCTTTGCCAGCTTCACAGGCTTTTACAGTCGCCAAAGCATGCCAATGATCGGGCAAAGTGATCATGACGGCATCGATGTCTTCGCGTGCCAGAACATCGCGAAAGTCACTGTAGGCATCACATCCCTGGTACTTCCCCGAACGCGCCTTTTTGGCATAGTGCTCATTCACTTTTTTCTGAGCGGGGTCGCGTCCCAGAAAATGCTCTTTACGAGCATATCCACCACTGGCTTTGTTGACGTCGCAGACGGCAACCACCTGAGCATCTTCGAGCCGCAACATACCGGGCAAGTCGGCACGACTCTGATTTCCACAACCAATCTGGGCAATGTTGATGCGGTTACTGGGGGCATTCGCACCAAATACAGAACTGGGGACAATGGTGGGCACCATAAAAGCAGTACTGGCGGTTGCAATGAAGTCACGTCGCGTCAGCTTGCTGCTCTTATTCTCAGGGGGGAGAATTTTATTTTGCATATGAGAGTACTCTCTTAGAGATTGAGTTTGGAGCCCGTCAAAGTTTGGCCTCTACACTAAATCAGTGGCCATTTTCACCATATCATTTTATGCATTGTTAATGATATCAATAGTTTGCCCTCGCCGACAGTTTTTATCCGAGTTTCCCCAGATGGATTGAGCCTGGGTGCCTGGCCGAGAACAAGTTGTTGGAGGTTTGTGATCGGTGGGCGAAGGAGTTTTTCCTGCGCAGGCCGGAAACAGCCCGGCTTCAGGCCATTTGAAAACGGAACAACTTTAACAGGTTCTGCGCATGATGCAGACTGACGCCATTACTTGAAACAAAGACATTTTTCGTATCGTCTGCACAGAACCCGGGAAGCGTGCTCTCCCGAAGTTTGAAAAGATACGAATTGCCGTCAGGGACTGAAACGAGTGCAGAAAACAAACCTTGAGATCTGTCAGCCACTAAGGGAGCTACCATGGTTCCGTTAGATGAAATCGCGAAATAGATTTCTCCTCTGACTGTGGTTTCAAAATCGAATATACGATGACGATCATCCAGAAGCTGGCCATTCTGATTATGGAATACGATCTCCGGAACGATGAAGTTGGGCGGCGCATATTTGAGTGGCGAGACGCCCGTGAACCGAGGGGTCTGGATGCTGACGCGGAATGTATCGAGGGCCGGCGAGTTCGCCTGCATGACTAGTCGCTGGAGCTTCTGTGGAGGCCCCAGATTCAGTGAATCGCCAATTCGTCCTTTGCTTTTGCTGTCTGAGTGAAGATTTTTTCGGGTCACCAGGAGATTCGCCTGCGGGCTTAACAGCAGCGAGGGAATGTATCCCCGGTTAACAAGAGTATTTTCATCTCGAACTTCCAGCCCCAGTGCCTGTGGAGAACGGGAGCCCTGTGAGGTCTGTCGCGCAGGGAATTTGAGATAATAGCTGGCCAGTTCCTTGCCGGTTGCTGCATCCCAGATGCGACCACCATAGCGGGTTACCGCCCAGATACGTGTTCCATCATCCGTTTGACCTGTAGCAAGACTTAAACTCCGCCCCCTCTGTTTGATTTCTTCTGCAATTTTGAGACCGGGGTCATGGCAGAGCAGCTTGACTGTGGTGTCGGCATTTTCCTGTGGGATTTTGAGAAGATTTCCTGCGTCGGTTGAGAAGACGACAGGATAATCATCTTCTTCAAATACAACCTTTAACTCGTCACCGTTCTGGGAGCTCGGGGCAATTCTGCCCGAACCTGATTTAGATTTGTCTGGTGCCGTGAAAGATGCCGTTTGCGACTCACTACCAGATGTGTTAGAGCTGTTCTCAGTCTCCTCTGAGGAAGTGCAGCCAGGAAGCAAAAACGCGAAAAGGACGGTGTTAGCAAGTAGCATTTTCACCAGAATGCACCTTCCAAAAAAGAGAGAATGCTGAATCAGATTATGTTCTGATTCTCACAGCAGTAATACTCGAGTTTGCTGTTGAAATCAGTCGTTGTAAAACTTTGACTCACACTATGATTTATAATGATTATCTGTATGTATTAAGTAGACCGGGTTCCCGGCCCATTGCAGCAGAAACGATTTTTCACTCGTCGATTTTTCGCCAGCGCAACTTGTGGTATGTCGTTTTTCCATTGCCATGACTCACCAGCAGCAGCGTGTCCACCGGATCTTTAGTGATCGTCTGAAATCCGCTGCTCAGTTGGGAAACGTCTCCCTGCCAGGAGTAGAGTGGATTCCCGTCTGCAAAAGCAGAAATTGTCGCCAGTGTTCCTTTAACCAGAACCTGTAATCGAATCTCGTGCCTTTTTCCTTCTTCAATGATGAATGCCGACGTGCTGCAGGGACTGCTGCTGTGACTGGGATCAAGTCCGCCAATGGTAGCAAGACCGCTGAGTTTTCTTGTTCCCCATCCAAAAAACACCGAATCGACGGAACGGTTTCCCACAGGCAAGGCCAATGCGATCGCCTTTGAGTCTGTGAGCAGAATATGGCGGGTGAATGCGAATTCGACTTCATATGAACCTTGCGGTCTGGCCGACAGTCGCAGGATATTTTCGTATCCTCCTGAATTCAGATTCAGCGTGTTGCCTGTTTTTTCCCAGTTGCCACTGATAACATCGCGTTTCAAGTCTAAGTCGGATATCAGGTCTTGCCATTCTCCTGCTACCAGTGGTGCATCATCAATCAGCGGAAACTTCAGAATACGTTCGTATTCCACTTTCGTAACATGGTCGTTGCTGTTATTTAAGGCGCCCGCACAGACTCTGTACTTACCGATATCAAAATCGAGTATGACCGGGTCGCCGCATTGTTTACCATTGAGAAAGACCGTCACCTTTCGTCCTTCAATTAAAACCAGCAACTGGTCAAACTGATTCAAACCGTGAGTCGGAGCGTGTTCGCTGAGTAAGTGGTAGGCAGGCATTAACGAATTCGTTTTTGCCCCAAACAGGGAACGCCGCAGACTCATTTTGCCATGTTTTAGTTCGATAAGAAAACCAAGGTCCGTTAAATCATTATGCAAATTGACCAGCCAGCCTGCTCCTTCTATGGTTCGCACATCGACCTGGATGAGTCCGGACCCAGTATGATCGGCCCAGGGCCATGCCCCATCAGTAAAACCAGGATCGGCCTCAATCAGCATCCGACCATCACGAATTGCTGTGAAATAGGAACCCGTTCGTAGAGGAGCCCGGTTAAAATCAAACTCCTGAACATGAACCGGCTTCTGTTTCATGATCGCTAACAGCTCCGAAAGGACCGGATCGGGCTGGTCGATTGCTGCTCTGGTTTTACGGGGTGCTGCACTCACTTTAGGGGGTTGCTCCCCACGATCCAACACTTCAATGGCAAGCGTCTGTTTCCCATTGTTTTCGACTTCAAATTTGAATTGATCCCAACCTTTAATCACCGCGCCGTCCCTGGTGACAGTGACTTCGTGCTGACCAATCTCCAGATCAACCTGGCCCATGTTTCCATCGAATTTTACTTTATCTTTGCCATCAATGGTCACGCCGGCAGTTGGGTCGTCTATCGTGACTTTAACGGTCCGGTCCCCCGTGCGGAACAAAAAAGTAATCGCCCCTAAAAGCAAAAACGCGGGCAGGGCTGCTGCAAAGATTGTTTTTTTCCGTGCCGAATCACCGTTAAAAAAATCGAACCAATTGAAGCGTCGTTGATGGTTCCCGGAGGACCGTTCTGACTTTTGCTTTTTAACCGGTTTCCGCAGTGCGGGAAACCCCTCGTTACCGACTGGCACAGCGGCTTTCCCCGACGGATTATTTGCTTTTTGTGGACAGGGCGTCGATAACTTTCGAGGATTCTTTAAATAAGCCGTCAACGCATCGACCACTTCCCGCATCGACTGATAACGCTCTTCTTTTTTTTTCGCCATCATTTTCAGGCAGATCGCTTCCAACTCAGGATCGATCCGCTGCTCATACTTTGAAGGCAGTACCGGATCCACTGCGATGATTTGACCGATCAGCATGACAACAGGTCCTTCAAACGGAACCCGGCCTGTCAGCAGTTCGTAAAGAATGACCCCCAGGGAATAGATATCACTCTGCGTTCCCACCGAGTTAATATCCCCCGACACCTGTTCCGGAGACATATACGCCGGCGACCCCATGATCATGCCCGCAGTTGTCAAACGTGCTGCATCGTCTTTATCCAGCTGGCGCGCTAAACCAAAATCCATAATTACCGGTTCATTATCCTCATCCATGATGATATTTGCCGGCTTGAGATCACGATGGATTACCCCTTTCTGGTGCGCCGATTCGAGGGCCAGCGCCAGTTTACGAATCACCACTGCAATATTTCGCATGGATTTGATCTTTCCGCTGGAGAGAAAGCGGGATAACGGCATTCCAGAGATATACGCCATCGCGATATAACTGAATCCGTCCTGACTTCCTACATCATAAACCGGACAGATCCCCCGGTGTCTTAAAGTCGCCGCGGCCCGCGCTTCTCGATAGAACCGTTCCAGTAGAGCTGCTTCTGAATCAGGATCGTCAATCTTGGGAACTTTCACAGCAACCTGACGGTCCAGTTCTGTGTCATGCGCCAGATACACAGCGCCCATCGCCCCTTCGCCCAGTAGAGCCTCGATCTGATATCGACCAAATTGCCCATTAAGTACCAGATTTCTGTCGCTCTGCTGACTGGTTGACTGCTCTGGATCGAGAGTGGCATCAGGCTCATCATTGGTTGCCTGTGTGTGGTTCAACTTGCGATCAGAAGAGGGCAGTAAATCGGATGCCGTTGGCCCAGCCAGTTTTTCAATCAATGCCACATCTGCAAAATAGGCTGCCAGATCCGTTTTTAAATGGGGATGATCTAAAAGCAGTTGCTGCTGATCGATGATCTCGCCCAGGTCAATTCGACGCATACAACTGGCAATAATCATTTCGAGATCGCCACTCAGAAGCTGATTCTCTTCAAACATATCCCGCCCTTAAAAAATAGTTCGCAACAATTTGAATTGCTCACTTAAACTTGAGGTTTGATGCTCAAGTCTCACTGTTGAGCTTCTTGCGTAAATTTTCGAGCCCGCGTTTGATCAATGATGCCACGGCTGTTTCCGAACGATCAAAATGCTTCTGCAAATCCGCTAACGACCAGCCTTCCAGGTGACGTAACCGCACTGCTTCCCGTTGATCTTCAGGAATCGAAGCCAGCACTTCTGCTAATCTGACTGCATCTTCCGCCTGCATGACTCTCTGGGAGGGACTCAGAGTTTCCAGGTGAAATAGACCCTGTAGATTCTCCCCAGCCGCTGCTACTTCATTGACGATTGTTCGTTTCTCTGCCCCTAAATGTTTTCGAATGGTATCCTGGATGTTTCGTTCGTGAATTTTTTGTATCCAGGCAATGAACTGCGCCTCTTCTTTCCCGTCAAATTGTTCAAAGTTGCGAAGCGCTGACAGACAGGTTTGCTGTACGATGTCTGAGTCATCCACCCGCGCCTGCAGCTGTCCTTCCAGTGCTCGCTGGGCGATTAATTTCAAATAGGGACGGTGTCGATCCAGCAACTGTCCAATCGCATCCTGATTTCCTTTCAACGAATCGTTGAGAAGCTGCTGGTAGTCCGGGTTGAGCATGCTCGTATCCTGAGAGATCTCGATCAGTTAACGAAAATAATTCGAGTCTCTTATTATGTATACAAGCACTCCCGTTTTAAACAGAATTTCAGAGAATAATTCTTGATATCCGTGACTAATGGACCAGAGCTGACCAGCGGAATTATCTTGTGAGTGGATACCTTTACGGCTCAGATCCCCATCTGGCTTTGGGAATGATTATGACCGAAGTACCACTTAGTAGATCACCGATGCGTTTGCCCGTTATCAGCAGCATGGCTGCCTCGACCAAAATCATCAGAATCGTAATTGGCGCACCGACCAGTATTCCGATGACAGGAATACATAAAAATATCGGTCCGATCGCGAGCGGGAGATTGCGCAGGATTCGTGGACCCACCCAAAATGGATCGTCATTATTATTCAGCACCTGCAATCCCAGAATTATTTTTCCGGGACTTGAGCCGGCAACATCGCGCATCAGCCAATATAAGGAAAGCAGAACGCCAATGAACATCAGCCCCAGTATGGGAATAAGGACCAGGGGAGCCAGAGCAAAAGTTGCCAGACAATCAATAAGATAGGCACATACCCGGATTCCGACACTGGCTGAATCAGTGACCGGGAGACTGACCGCGGGTGTGGGGATTGCCGGGACAGTCTCTGGTTCTGAACTGGCAGACAGTATCTCGGTTACGGCCGGTTGATTTCTGGTTGTCGATGGATTTTTCCTGGCAGCTGACCGTTTCTGTTCAACAAAAAACTCCAGACGCTGAATCTCCCTGGGGGTAAAAACTCTGTCAATTTCATTTGAAACCGTAATCTTCAAGTGCCGACATATTTTCCACAACTGCTTTTCAGAGACCCGCAACTTCTGACATAAATCGTTGCAATTCATAGTGATACCTCACCTTGGATCGTAAGAGCTTAATTTTTAACAAGAGGGAAAAGAGGCAATCACTCCTCTCCAGTTTGCTTCCTGGATGAACTGACAGATGCCAGGCGACAAACAGTCCACATCATTAAAAGCGTAGCGGCGAGTCCAACTTGGCGGTGAAAAAAGCGTGTTTCAACAAAAATCTGAATATTTATGACCGGGGATCGACGCAGGATTGTTCTTAGCCACTCAGCATTCAATTTTGGAGATTGCCTCAACCAGCTTCTGATGACGAAGTTGACGGATAATCTGACACTTGGATTCAAGTGACTGTCGTGATAGCAGCCCAGGTATCGATCTTTGAACAAGACGAATATGTGCCGGTCTTATCGCTGTTTCTTCACCAGTCGGGCCAACCACAGGTCGCTACCCCCCTCTCCACCTGGACGGCTTGATACGAACAGCATGCTTCTGCCGTCACTGAGTAGTTGTTCGCGTCCCCCCCCATGAATATTTTCGGGAAAGAGCAGTTGCGGCTTTGACCAGGGCTCTTTCCAGTCCGGTCGCGTGAACATCACGAGTCTTGATTTGGGCTTCTCCGACTCAGAATCGAGATGCTGAGTCATGATGAAGAGGCGACCGTCATCACTCATGGTTCCCAGATCTCTTGACAGACCGACCGCTGGCAGTACGTCATCACTCAAAAACTCAAAAGGTGCCTCCAGCGATTTTCGCCGCCAGACAAAGAGAGTGTCGTCGCGACCGGAGAGGCCATTCCAGGACGAGAAGATGGAGGGGTGGAATGCTGTTAAACCGTCCGACGTCAATTTGTAAGCACCTTTGCTTCCCGCGGGGCCCGCGGCAATCGGATCCGGAACTGCCTCCTGCCAGGGCGCATCCAGACTGTCCCGCGTTGAGACCAGCGATTGTTTTCCTCCTCGCAGGAACGACAGGCGGAGGCCATCTACGGAAATCTGTGGTCTCTCTTCCCCGGAGTCGGTATTAATTTCTGCCGGTAAGCGTTCCGGAGCAGACCAGTCTGCTTCCCGCGACGGGCGGGTGGCAATCCATAAATCACGATTGCCGAACGGAGACGCATCACGAACGGAACAGAAAACGAGGGTCCGGCCGTCTGCAGTCATGTCTCCACCCAGGTCGAAATCCCGTGAATTGATGACGGGGCCCAGGTTCTTATCGATTTGCCATTCCCAGTCGCCCGAAGCAAGCAGGTCGGCAGCCGACGCCTGCTGGGAGACGGCGGAGAGGTTGTGTTTCGCAGAAACATCAGATCCCTGCGACGTGACATCAGCGAGTCCTGCCCCGTTTTGATCTGGTAGTGAATCACCCGACCAGATGAGGGCGATTACTCCGACCAGAGCCACCAGGCAGGCAGCCCCGATCAGACCGGCCCGGGTGCGTGGTTTGACTGCATCAGGTTCGGTGCTCGTCGGCTCGGATTCGTGATGGGCAGACGGCGCTTTGGGTGGGGGAGTATGAGACTGTCTTTCGGGTGGTGCAATGTGACAGTCATCGAGTGCCACGATAAATTCCCGCATGGACTGAAAGCGTTCGTCCGGATTTTTGGCAACCATTTTGCGAAAGACTGCGGCGATCGAATCCGGAACGTCGGGACGTTTCTCCTGCAGGTCCGGGATCTCGCCTTCGCGGTGCTGCACGAAGACCTTGAAGATGGTGTTCCCGGAATAGGGAGTCTCGCCGGTGAGAAGATAGTAGAGAGTGCAGCCCAGGCTGTAGATATCCGATCGAAAATCGACCAGATGTGCATCAAGAGACTGTTCCGGGGCCATGAATGAGGCCGTTCCCAGAATGGCACCGGCGGCCGTCAGTTCCGAGCGGCTGACAAACGGGTGACCGCTGTCGTCGGTAGTCGAGTCTGCTTTTGAAGTATTGTGCCCCATCGATTCGACGATGTGTGCGAGCCCCAGATCGAGTAATTTAACAGTCCCCTGATCGTCGAGGAGCAGATTGCCTGGCTTAATATCCCGGTGAACAATTCCCCGCTCGTGGGCATGCTGCAGCCCGCAGGCGGCTTGCCGGATACAGTCAACTGCCTGACTGAGAGAGAACGGCCCCGATACCCGCACGATTCTGCTGAGGTTGTCTCCACGGACATATTCCATCACGAGAAAATTGACGCCGCGGGCTTCATCGGCATCGTAGGCGCGAACGATATTGGAGTGTTCCAGGGTGGCAGCGACGCGGACTTCCCGTTTGAAACGTCTGATCTGTTCGTCGGATGCCAGCATCTGCTGCGAAATCATCTTTAAAGCCACGACCCGATTCATGTTGCGATGAATGGCTTTGAAAACCATCCCCATGCCGCCGACATCGATCAGGTCCAGAATCAGATATTTGTCGATCAGCAGTTCCGGCTCGCCTTTGAGGAGAGCGGAGGCCTGGTAGGAAGTCAACTTTCCTTCCGCCACGAGCTGCGATGCCAGCTGTCGCGGATCGGCTGATGGTTCGTTTGACGAAACGGAATCGCTCACGGAAGCGAATTCGTCAGGCGAGAGGACTCCGACTTCCGAGAGTTTAGATAGAAAGCTGTCACAGTCAACCGGCGGATCGTCTTCCGGCGCTGTTTCACTTTCAGGCGTGTCTTCATCTCCCAGTCGTGGAATGTCGGCAATCACCTGATCCAGATTCTGTTCCAGCAGGTCCGCAGAGGGCTCCGCATTCTCGAGCAGGGAGCGGACTTCGGCCAGCAGTTTCTTATCTGAGCCGTGCTGTTTTTGGAGCCAGGTTTCGCGTTTCTCTGCCGGGATCTCAAGGGCCTTCAGAAAAACCCGTTGTACCGTTCCAATCTGGGGATCAGTCATCTGCCTGGTTGCTTTCTGTGTCCGGACCGAGCGCGCGATACAACCAGGCCTTGGCATACTTCCAGTCATTATTGACTGTCCGTAAGGAGACGTCCAGCTGTTCCGCGATTTCTTCGCCAGTCAAACCGCCAAAAAATTTGAGTTCTACAATCCTTGCCGCCCTGGGTAACTCTTTCGCGAGTGTCTCCAGAGCTTCGTTCAATTCAAGGATGTCTAACCCTTTGGCGTCATCCGCGACAGAAATGTGCAACGGAATTCCGCGACCCTCTTTTCCGCCGCGTTTGAGCCGCTTTCGCTGGCGTGCGTAATCGACCAGCAATCGCCGTATAATCGTCGCCCCGGCAGCCAGCATTAATGAGCGATCAGCGGGATCGAGATTTTGCTGTTCCTTGAGGCGGAGGTACGCATCGTTGACCAGGAGTGTCGGCTGAAGCGAATGTCCGGGGCTTTCCCGGCGCAGGGCCTTCTCTGCGAGCTCATGCAGTCGATCGTAAATCGATTGATTCCAACTATTTGAGTCATCACTGGAAGATTCGGTCATCAATAATGCCTGTCGATCAGGTTCTTGTCGCGGTCCCGGAATTGGCGGGGGGACAACCAGAGCAGGGGGTTCCTTCAGAGAGCCAACGCATCTCTGAAGAAATTTATTCTACGGCAGCACCTCTCCATTCGCAACGCTGCATTTTCACGATCCTTCGCCGGAAAATGTTTCCAAAAATGCGAAATCAGAAAAAAACGTGATTCTGACTGCACACTATGCAGCAAGTCGTCGCCAAGGAAGTTACAGGGGAAGCGATGAGATGTTACTACCAACTTCAGGAGAGAAAAACATGGCGATCTACGATTCAACGGACCCAGAACTGAGCGACTACATCATTGGCAAGACAACCGGACATGCTTACAACGTTTATAGTTCGCTGGGTGTAGATCACCGCAACCAGGCAAGTCAATGGGGCGGAGTAAACTATAGCGGGGGGAGCAGTTCGAGAGTCAGTGCCGGACCGGGCATTTTCGATTCTGCATTTGAAGCCGCCGGGGATTTCGTCTGCATTTCGCTGGGTACCTGAAAGAACCGGATTGGCGCTGCGGTTGACTGGCATCATGGCATTTCTGATCTGTGGTGTCTCTTACGAACTGGGTGGGTGGAGCCTACTGGCCGTGACCGCCACCGGCTGGTTTGCTCCGCGCATTGCTGCGTGTCTACTGCAATTCACATTGTATCTTGTTCTGTTCATGGTTTATCTCTGTTTCGTGCTATTCCTTGTAGCCGCCTGCGGGGGGCTGTTTATCGGCGGTATCTTTGTACTGAATACTCTGCTGAAATCATAACACCGCCTGTGCCACATTCATAATCAGGCTATCCACTTGAAAAGCCGACTCGTATAACTCGTCAAGGGAGAGTCCCATGTTCAAACAATGTTTTAGCATGCTGTTTCTGGTTTTCGGTATCCTGTCCTGTCCAGCGTTTGCGGAAGACCGTATCTGGACCAGCGCCGATGGAAAACAACGGGTCAAAGCGGCGTTTGCGGGTGTCAAAGGAGAGCACATACAACTCTTATTACCCAATGGCTTTCAGGTGAGTCTTCCCAAATCCCAGTTCAGTCGGCGTGATCAGGAGTTCGTAGAGCAGGCATCGAAATCAGACGTGCCAGCGTCTTCCCCCCAACCGGAGTCGAATGAGACCGACCGTCCTGTTGCGATGAACGAACCCCCGAATGCCGACACACAGGGCACACCCGGCGATCTCAAGCTTCTGGCGAATGATGAAATCGGGCAATCATCGCGGGCCCTGGCAGAGAAACATGGTCTATCAGTATTGCATGGATTGCCAGTCATTCATCTGGATCATTTTTTACGACTGGATTCGATCCCATCGGCAACGGAGCGAAGCCGCGTTTACAAGCAGGCGGAGCAGGCCCTGCAGAAGGAACAGCTGAACTTCGGAAAGTTCCTCGAACTGGTCGCACTCGGAATCGATGCTGAATGGATTGAACCCTTCCTGCCTTCTTTTATCGCCAATCATTTTCCGAAATCAGTCGTCGAGTCACTTGTGAACTTCAAGTATCAGACCGGGGGCTCGATCGGGATCTGGAAAGGCAACAATGAATTTGAAAAGCGAGCCGCACAAGAGCGATTTAACAGGGAATATCGGAGCCAACTGACGAAGATGGCGATCAGAACGCCCTTTCGCATCTGTTTTCTTTCGAAAGCGAAGTTGTCGCCTTACGATTTTTCCCGCAAGGGGCTGGTTGTGGCTGCATTGAAAAAGGACATGAGCCCTGTCGCCCCCGGTGATGAATGGAAGAGTGCTTTCCCCGTCCTGCCATCTGCCGGCTACTATCGCAAAGAGATCAGCGTCGCTGGATCACCTGTTGCGGGTTCGACTTTCTGGCCTGTTTCACCGGAGGTTGTTAAAACGTTACCTGGTCGAACAATCAAAGGTTATACGGGTGGAGTGCGCACGGAACGCTGGGCGTATATTGCCACGGTCGTGACCTTTCATAGTTCACCTTTACTGGAGGTCACCGAGCGTAACCTGCCTGCCATTTTTGGAAGTGTGGATTCCATCAATATTTTTGCCGAACCCACGTTGCGAACCCACCTTTACAGTTTTCCCCTGAAGCGTTATCCCAGTTCCGTGTTGGTCGCAGGAAATGTTCATCCGGTTGCAAAACCTGAATCGAGCATTCCCTTTGATGAATTTGCTTTAGCAGGTCTGATTGCAAACGACAAACAGATCGAAGTGCATGCAGAGACCTGGAAAGAAATCTGGAATCACGCGGGGCTGCAGGATCAGGAAGCTTATCTTTTTATAAATGAGCAACTGAAAAAGTACTTCGATACCAGCAGCGGCTTTCCGAACATGCTCAGTTCAGAACAGACTTCAACTCAAAGAGAACAACAGTTAAGTGATGCTCGTGAGACACTTTCAAAACTCAAGTCCAACATCGACCAACGTCTGCATCCGACACGCCAGCCCTTTTTTCCTCCCTATGCCGGAAACGTTGGCCGGGACTGGGGTGAGCAAGACAACACTCTGAGTACCGCGCAGCAGAAGCGACTGACTGACTGGCTGGCGGAGCGAACCCGGGTCGCCGAGAATCGATTCCGCTTGACATTAAAACTGTCACTGGACGGCAGAACGGATGAACCGACACTGGTCGAAAGCCGCCTGCATCCGGATCTGGCTGCCGCTTTCCAGAAGCAAGGGAAAGAACCGGAACATTACTTTTCCCTGGATGAGAATCTGGCCTTTGACGAACGAGGGGAACTGGATCTGAACGGCACGAAAACCGGACTGTTTCGCATCCCGGGTCCTCAGTTTAAAACATACCAGTTTCTGATCAATCTCGGTCAGCCTGGTAGGACGCTGGCCAGAGCGTTGCCGGACCAGATTGTCAAACAAGCGTTGTCACAAAAGCCAGGCGAAACACGCATAGCCGTTTTTCTGGACGTCCAGGTTCATGATTTGAAACTTTTGGATACCGGTTTCCAAAATGAGGGAGCAGGAGGACGTCCGTGTATCGTTGTCGATGTGACACCCACGCACCTGGCCGTCGGCAAAGATCGCCAGGCTCCCCTGTTTGAGGTGCCTCTGGATCGTACTTCGCTACAGAAACTTGAAGCCAGCCAGCCCCAGAAAAAAATTCCAAGTCAGCCAGCAGGGAAGGGCCAACCCCTGGAATTGACTCCGCAGAGAATGCTGCCGCTGATTGCGAAAGTGGCCCCTGAATTCCTGGACGATGAGGAACAACTCGATCAGTTAATGGTCATGCGCTGGCGATTCGAGAACGTGTCCCAGTTTGATGTCAAACCCGATCAGATCTATTTCTTTGACAAGGGATCGCCATCTCTTCCGAGCGATGCAGAACGGGCTGCTAAAGCGGAAGAATTCAAAGCATGGGCCCAACGGTGGGCAAAGACCATACCGGATCAGATCGCCGTTCAATTTAAGGAATTTAGCTTTGAAGGACTGGATCGCCAACGTCCCAGCCCCGCTTTGATTTCCCGGAGTCTGGTCCCATGGCTGAAAGCCGGTCTTCCATACAATTTGCATCATGTTATGTATGACTTACAGCACCCTGATCGAATTCAGCCGCCGATGTCTGCTGAAGAAGTACAAAGCTTCTTGGATCTGTTTGCGATTGCCCCCCGGGATGTGGTACTGGAGCAGCAATTTGCTGTCCCGGATACAAAAGGCAACACTCACAAGGTGCTGACCCCGAATAACCAGGGTATTCCCGGTCTGACGAGCGTCCAGCCTGCTGAACCCATTTTTCCAGTGCTGCGTTTCGATAAAGAGATCTGGTCACCCGAAAATCCGCAACTGGCGGCGACTACTCAGAAACCAAAGTTAGAGGTCATTTTTCAAGTAGTTTCGCTCAAGCTGGTCGAAACGCTACCCTGCCAACCCTGGATTGAGGGGGAGTCGAAATTTCATCATCGAAACTATCCTGCCGATCGCATTCCCGACAACGGACAGTACGCCCTGATCCAGGTGAAACTGAAATCGGCCCGCCTGGTCGACCCTGCTACGGATAAGACAGTGCTCCCCTTGGTGCTGAAAGAGTATCGCTCTGTGAAAAAAAATGATGCCGGGAAAAATTAAGTGCATAAGCTTGATTTCTTGCACTGAAATCTTTCACGACGATCCAGTCAATTTCGCATGAGTTCTCGACCACTATTCGACGCCGGGATGAAACAGGAAAAAATGGGGAAAACAGAAATTCTCCCGATTCTCGTTGCACTCTCTCCTCTTAAGCATCGCCAAGTCTGGTGCAGGCAGAGACTAGTGTGAAAGAGACATCCCGTTCGCGGGAAAGGAAATAATCATGAGACACAGCCAGACACGATTCGAAAAACTGATTCACCTGACGCGATCGATTTTCCAGAGTCTGTTCGCCTGGCCACAGCGACGTACTGCTTTCCGGGCGAAAAAAACGTGGATTCAGCCGACGAGCTGCCAGATCGAATTTCTGGAAGAGCGTACAATGCTCACGGCTGCGTTTTCGGAACTGGCGAATCCCAACCCAGGTGAATTTACCGAATTCGGTGCCTCAGTGGTCACGTTGAGTACCGGTAACATTGTTGTCACCGATCCGAGATACAACAATTGGAGCGGGGCCGTCTATCTCTTTAACGGCGAAACGGGTGGGCTGATCAGCACGCTGATCGGGGACTCTTATGAACAGATCGGAAGTGGTGGCGTCACGGCATTACCGAATGGCAATTTCCTGGTGAGTAGTCCGCGGTGGAGCAATGGTAACCTGGGCTGGGAAGTCGGAGCGGTTACGTTTGGAAACGGTGTGACCGGTGTGACCGGCGTCATCTCGGCTGACAACAGCCTGGTGGGGACCTCTCCCAGTGATGGAAGTGGCGGCGGAAGAATTCTCGTATTACAAAATGGGAATTACGTTGTCAGCAACCCCTTCTGGGACAACGGCCCGATGACCGACGTCGGTGCAGTCACGTTTGGTGATGCGACAACCGGTGTGACAGGCGTGATTTCAGAAGCGAACAGTCTGATCGGCGCCAGTGCACAGGATAAAATAGGATTCCACTATGGCAATGATACGGGAATCAAAGTGCTTGCGAACGGGAATTACCTCGTGGGTAGTCCGTTCTGGGACAACGGCTCGATTGAAGACACCGGCGCGCTGACCTGGGGGAATGGAACCACTGGTACGACCGGGGTCGTCTCGATGTCCAACAGCCTCATCGGTTCATCCGAAGATGATCTTGTCGGAGACTTCATGAATGGAAATGTGAATATCACGTTGCTCGCCAATGGGAACTACGTACTCAGCAGCCCGGGATGGGATAACGGTTCTGTCACGGACGCCGGTGCGGTGACATTCGGGAATGGAACGACGGGTGTGAGCGGCGTGATTTCCTCAGCCAACAGCCTGGTGGGAACAACGGCCGGTGACAGACTGGGCTACTTTCATCCCACCACTTCCAGTGTAACAGAGCTCACGAACGGGAATTACGTCCTGGCCAGTCCCCTCTGGGATAATGATAACATTATCGATGCCGGTGCCGTGACTTTTGGCAGTGGTACAACTGGTGTTAGCGGAGAAATATCTGCGACGAACAGTCTTGTTGGTATCACAAAAAATGACAAACTGGGTTTTGGTGGTTCATCCTTGTATGGAGTCTCACCACTCGCGAACGGTAACTATGTGGTGAGTAGTCCTTATTGGGACAATGGCTCCGTGTCCGATGCCGGAGCTGCTACTTTTGGGGATGGAACAACCGGCGTCAGCGGCGTGATCACCGCCGATAACAGTCTGGTCGGCTTGACGAAAGATGACCTGGTGGGATATGCCGGAGTGACGGCATTGACTAATGGGAACTACGTCGTCAGTAGCCCTGCCTGGAGCAACAGTTCTGAATTAGCCGTCGGTGCAGTCACATTTGGTAACGGCACCACCGGAATCAACGGCGCGATCTCATCTGCGAACAGTCTGGTCGGATCGAGCAATGCGGATAACGTGGGCAATGGAGGCGTCACAGCACTTCCCAACGGTAATTATGTCGCCATCAGCAGCAACTGGTCATTCAAAAAAGGGGCAGCGACATTTGGAAACGGAACCACCGGGATTACGGGAGTCCTCTCTGCGGACAACAGTCTGGTCGGAACAAAAAATTATTCTTACGTCGGTTTAGATGGCGTGACCGTGCTGGCAAACAGCAATTATGTCGTTGTCAGTTCGCAGTGGGGAAATGAATCGTATTACGATGTAGGAGCGGTCACCTGGGGGAGTGGAACCGCCGGTATTTCAGGGGCTGTCTCGGCAGCAAACAGCCTGGTTGGAGCAAAGAGGGACGACAATGTGGGTTCCAATGGGGTGACAGCACTCACGAACGGAAACTATGTCGTCAGCAGTCCGGGCTGGGATAATGACACAATCACGAATGCAGGAGCAGTGACTTTCGGAGAAGGGACGACCGGAAGCAGCGGTCTGGTCGCGACGACAAACAGCCTTGTCGGCTCAGCGGTCAACGACCGTGTGGGCGAATTTACATATGGTATCTCCGCCGTGACAGCACTTTCCAACGGGAACTATGTGGTTGCGAACCCGAACTGGGACTATGGCTCGATTACCGATGCTGGTGCCGTGACATTCGGAAATGGAATTACGGGAATCAGCGGTGAGATTACATCAGCCAACAGTCTCGTCGGAACTCATAGTGATGATCAAGTGGGGAAATATCGAACTGGCGTCTCCGGAGTCTTCGCACTTCCCAACGGGAACTATCTTGTGAGAAGTTCTTATTGGGACAATGGTTCCCTTAATGAAGGAGACGGTGTCACGTTTGGCGATGGCACCACAGGTGTGAGTGGTTTCCTTAATTCCAGCAACAGTGTGGCATCGATCAAAGGGGGGAGTTTTTTCATCAAGCTCATTCTGGATAATGTCAATCAGGCTTTTCTGGTGGCCTACGAGGAAGAGAATACGATCTGGGTTGGCTCGCAGATCGATGGCTTCGCGGGAACGACCTTCGATCTGATTGAAGATGTCGTCATCAGCGAGAATGCTCCAGAGCAATCTATTGATCTCACGGGACTGGAACCCGTCATAGACGGGCCCGTCGTCTGGTCGGCCTCGTCAGACAATCCTGATGTCCTTCCGGCCTCCGGACTGACCGTTCTGGATGACGGGGGGAGGCCGAAACTGAGAATCACTCCGCTGGCAGGCAGGACCGGCACTGCCCGGATCACCGTGCAGGTTGAAGATGGCGGACTGGATAGCGACCTGGCAACGCCCGAGGATAACGGCCTTTTCCAGCGTTCCTTTAATCTCACGATTAACGCCATCGAAGAATCACTGGATGAGCATCTTGCGTTGCGGATTGTCAGTTCCCCCACAGCGGTTGACGTCCATGGTGAAGCAGCCGCATTGCCAGAGGATCAGGCCTGGTTCAGTGAATGGTCGAATTACTGGGTAGAAATCTGGGTGAAGACCGAAGACTTAAGCAGCGAAGGAGTCGCCCTGGTTGCCGTCGAACTGGGTTATCAGACGGATGCGACCTCCGCCACGGAGATTCAATTCGGCCCGGCGTTCACACAAAACCAGTCTGGTACGATTGATGATATCAGTGGCAAGGTTGAACAACTGGCCGCAAGTACTGAAACCGTTGAATTGGGCATTGAAAAGCAGCTGTTGTTCGCCCGCATTAAATTTGCCGCATTGGATCAGGACGAAGTCGCTTTGGGACAGGGAGGGGTGGGGTTTGGCTCGGAGACGCTGTCGTTTGAAATTACCAGTTCACTGATCGGACGGGGAAACGGGCAAGTAGTCGAACCGTTGAATATTGAGAATTCCGGAGTCGAAATCTACGCGAATCCCTTCGACCTGAATGATGATGATCGGATCAATTACCGGGATCTGATTCTGCTTGTCGGGCTCTATAATGTCATTCCATCAGAATCCGATTCTGAGTATGCCTGGTTTGCCGATTTTGATCAGAGTGACCGCATCGATTATCGCGATCTGATTGCGTTAGTCTCTAATTATGGTAAATCAAAACTCAAAAAATCCGTCATCAATTATCCAAGCAATTATCCTGATGCCTGGGACCAGCAACTGCAGGTTTCATTGACTCCACAGATCGGAACAAATGCTCCCCCACTGACTCAATCCCAGGCGGAGACAGCACTGCAGACTGCCAAAGAAGAAGTGAGTTGGGAACTGCCTGAAGAAGATCAGCATAAGCTGACTGGTGTCAATATTGAGGTGGTTGATCTGCCAGGAAAGACCTTGGGCCGAGTGAACGCTGGCACGATTTATATTGATGTAAATGCGGCGGGCTTTGGCTGGTTTGTAGATGAAACACCGCGCGCTCACAGCGAGTTTCAATACGAAAGCGAGTTGACGTTGATTGCTTTGCCTGACAGTGATGCAGAGGGGCTGATAGATCTCTGGACGGTGATCTGTCATGAACTGGGGCATCTGCTGGGCTATGAGCATGCCAGTGAAGGATTAATGGAAGCAGCCCTGGATCCAGACGAACGCAATCTGCCAGATTGGCATGACGAAGCTGATGACTTTTTTGTATCGTTGAAGGACGATTCTGAACTACTCGTGTTTTGATGTTACAGGATGACAGCGTGGCCGTGAGATTAATTTGAGTTCCGAGGCTGTCGGAAATACTTTGCATCGGGTAGGGGTGTGTACTCAAGCATAAATAGTTTTATTTTCACGGACTGGATTCCATACAATCAATCGAAAAACTAATTACTTTCTTGGTCAAATAATACAACACGCATTTCCCACATTCCGGGTTAAAAAGACAGGCGCCTGGCGATAAGTACTTTCGAACAGAACAAGAGGTGTTGGGGCAGCTGCAGGAGGGCCGTTTCGGAGCGAGGAAATGCGCTACTCATGTTCGTACTTTTAGGCACTCGTTGACCGTTCGCGTAATGCTTCATACAGGTTGGTGTGATTCAGCAGAATGTCTTTCAGTCCCTGTTTGATTTTCTCTGAGTTCAGCGCCTGGGTGCTCATTTCGATGTGGGCGTCCAGGGCGTTCATGATGGCTTCATCCAGTTCTGAGCCCAGATCGGGAGAATTGCCGAATTGTTCTTTCGAATTACTGCCTGCCTGCTTTCTTAAGGTCTCAGATTCGAGCAGTTT
This sequence comes from Gimesia maris, assembly GCF_008298035.1. Taxonomy (NCBI): domain Bacteria; kingdom Pseudomonadati; phylum Planctomycetota; class Planctomycetia; order Planctomycetales; family Planctomycetaceae; genus Gimesia; species Gimesia maris. Next base: position 3,389,228 of record NZ_CP042910.1, on the reverse strand, counting down.
TCCGAGAATGACATTATTTACATAAACCAGTTTGTCGTTCTCGCTGAGTTCGCCGGTAAACAGGTCATTCACCTTTTCGATGATCTCACTGAGTCGGGCTTTCAACTTCTCCTGAACGGCACCACTGCCCGCTTCGGTGATCGGGTCCAGTTGCAAGCCGTCTTTGTCGTGTAATTGCATCTGCTGTTTACCACGGTTTTTCAGATTGTGGTGAGTCAGTTTGACCTCTGACAGATCCACGCCTTCGCGCTCGCGTCCGAATTTCAGCAGCCGCTGCAGATGCCGGTAAAAAATCGAGCGTTTTTCGAAGTCGGTATTTCCATAATCAAAGATCTGGGACAGGAACGTATAAGCCCGCAGATAAGTCTGCATATTCCCTTTGAATAGATGGAGTGCCTCCATCGTTTCCTTGGCGGTTTTGGCTGTCTCATCATCGTTATTCTGTTTGGCCAGATTGAAGTCTGCTTTCGCGTTTTCATACTGTTTCAGCAGACGTTCGGCCACTGGCTTGATAGCGGCTTCCAACTGGCTCTGCTTCGATTTCGGGTTGAGTTCGACATTCACCACCCGTTCGACTTCAAAATCGTCATAATAGCCGGTCCCGTCCAGCGTTGACCGCAGATCCAGTATCAGGTTTGGATCAGTGATATTAGACAGGCTGGCTGTCGTGAAATAGACTTTGAATGAGGCGAGAATCACTTCCGGATCATTCACAAAGTCGAGTACATAGGTGTCTTCCTTACCCGGATAGCAGCGATTCAGTCGGGAGAGGGTCTGTACTGCCTGTATCCCGTCCAATCGCTTATCAACGTACATGCCACACAATAAAGGCTGATCGAAGCCGGTCTGAAATTTGTTAGCCACCAGCAGGATCTGGTATTCGTCCCCTTTGAAGGCTTCGCGGATATCGCGTCCCTTCAGACCGGGGTTGAGTGTCTGGCTGGATTCTTTGAACGGTTCGGGGCCGGACTCTTTGTCGTTGACTTCCCCGGAAAAGGCGACCAGTGTTTTGAGCGGGTAGCCTTTTTCTTTGATATACTTTTCAATGGCCAGTTGCCAGCGTACCGCCTCCAGGCGACTGCTGACGACGACCATTGCTTTGGCTTTCCCGTCTAGCAGCATGGCGACCGTTTCCCGGTAATGTTCGACGACGATCTGAACTTTCTGGGAGATATTGTAGGGATGCAGTCGGACCCAGTTCATCAGGCTTTTCATGGCGGCGCCGCGTTCAACTTCGGTGTCGTCAAATTCTTCGCCTCCATTCGCCAGTTTATAAGCCAGCTTATAAGACGTGTAATTCTTGAGGACATCCAGAATGAAACCCTCTTCAATCGCCTGTCGCATGGAATAAACGTGAAACGGTGCCGGCAGGTTCCCTTCGCCAGCAGGTTGACTGGGATCAGGGCGACGCCCGAACAGTTCCAGCGTCTTGGCTTTGGGAGTGGCCGTAAACGCGACGTAAGTGATGCCTTTTTCACTGGCGCGGGATGCCATCTGTGCTGCCAGAATGTCTTCGCTGCTGATTTCGCCCCCGTCGGCAATGGCTGCCTGTTCCTCTGCCGATAACAGCTGTTTCAGTTTGGAAGCGGCTTCCCCTGTCTGTGAGCTGTGCGCCTCGTCGGCAATGACGGCAAACTGTTTGCCCTGGGTGGCTGCCAGTTCGCGGACTGCTTCCAGCGCAAACGGGAACGTCTGGATCGTACAGACGACAATCTTTTTATCCCCGGACAGGGCTTCTGCCAGTTCTGAACTCTTGCTGCCGCCTCCCCCCTTAATGGTGGCGACGACACCCGCTGTCCGTTCGAAGCCGTAGATGACATCCTGTAACTGACCATCAATCACTTTCCGGTCAGAGACGACCAGGACCGTATCGAAAATCTTTTTGTTCTCGGCATTGTGCAGGTCTGCCAGAAAATGAGCCGACCAGGCAATCGAATTCGTTTTTCCCGAACCGGCGGAATGCTGGATCAGGTACTTCTGACCGGGGCCTTCGGTTAAGATCGCCGCCTGTAGTTTGCGGGTCGCGTCCAGCTGATGATAGCGGGGGAAGATGATTTTAGAGATCTGTTTTTTCTGATCCAGTTCGGCGACCATATACCGCCCGAGGATTTCCAGCCAGCTTTCTCGCTGCCAGACCTGTTCCCAGAGATAGGAAACCATATAGCCATTGGAATTGACCGGATTTCCCGCGGCACCTTCATTGCCCAGGTTGAACGGCAGAAAATGAGTTGCTGTCCCTGCCAGTCGAGTGGTCATCTTCGCTTCCCGGCTGCTGACCGCAAAATGCACCAGAGCGCCCGAAGGAAACGACAGGAGCGGCTCGGCTGCCTGACCTTTGGGGGCTGGATCTCTGTCATGGCGGTACTGATCGACGGCGTCTTCAATGCTTTGTGTGTTGTCGGTTTTCAGTTCAACTGTCGCGACGGGCAGACCGTTCAGGAACAGGACCAGATCGATACTCTTTTCATTATGCAGAGAGTACCGCACCTGCCGCACGACTCGCAGCCGGTTGGCAGCATAATGTTCCATGATCTCCGGGTTGATGGCCAGCGCGGGTTTGAATTGTGCCATCTTGAGTTTGTGGCGCATGCCCAGTACATCGAAGCCCTGCCGCAATACAGAGAGCGTCCCGCTCTTGTTGAGTGCGTCCCGCAATCGGTTGAGTAACGCCTGTTCTGCTCCTGCGCCGTGATTCTTCGTCAAAACTTCCCAGGCTTTGGGCTGTGTTTCCTGCACCCAGGCGACGACATCCGCGGGATAGAGTGCCCGCTCCCGGTCGTAATGGGCCGCGTCTTTGTCGGCAAACAGCCAGCCCGCCGCGGACAGCTCATCGCAGATCTCGTCTTCGAATTTGATTTCTTTGTGCAGGCTCATATTTTGGCTTTCTCTATTGAGTTGTTCCAAGGAACATCCTCATATCTTGCGATAGGAAAAGGTATCAGGCGATTAACATATTGTCCTGAGTATCCCATTCTATTGAGCAAGATTAGTGTGATATACCATTTCAGCAATTGATTCGTTTCCCAATATAATTTCTCCAGTTCGATACTGAATTGATTCTTCCATTTAGACATTGCTAATCTGTTTGACTCATTCGGATGAATGATTGCGTTTCGAACATTTGTTATCAATTTAGGACCGGTAGTAGGTTTTAAATGTTTTGATAATTTACTGAGAGACTTCAATTGGCTGGGGGGCTCAGAAGGGATGCCACAATGTGCCAGTAAGAGTTGAATTTGATTGGCAGCATTTAACTTGCCAAATTCACCTGATTCAAGGATTTTACCATCATCAACGAATACTAAGCATGACAGCATTTCTAATGGAATCTGACCGACTGCTATTGCCGCTTCAATCCCCCCTGATCTCCTTGAGGTTTCTATCAACCAATGCACAGCAAGTTCTAGTGGTTCTCGCCAATTTTCATTTGCCCAAAGCTTCATAAAACCAGGGAATGCAGTAGAAAGATAATGACCACGATTTGAGCTTAACCACCCGTTCAAATAAGAATCGGCATCAACGCTATGGTTTTGCCATATTTCACAGCTTTTAGGAGTGACTTCATTTGATCCCACAACCAATATTGGAGCTGTCCAATTAGTAAACGAGAAGGACAAGAATATTCGGATGCCATTGAGAAGGGGCTTGATTTTCTCTTTTTTGAACGGTTTACCATCGATCCTGCTGATTTGCCCTACCCCAGTTATTGCAATATTCTCACTACTCCGAGCCACTTGGCTAAGACCCAAATAGTCTCGTATTGGTTGTAAAGCAATACGGAACCCCTCAGCTTCAAGTACTACCTCAGACCAACGAACTGTTTGAGTATCAATTTTATCATGATAACTCTGGCCACCATAAAGATCAGGATAGTTGGGGATGTGGAAAGTCACATACTGAAGATCGTGATCAGTACCGATATCGATATCGTTCTTGATATGTCCTGCAATATGATTATCTAACACGTAATAGATTTGACCAGTTGTTGTGAACGAATTTGAGACAATTTCAACTTCGCCATAGTTAAAATCATGAGTGTTTATGTCTGGGAATTCGAAGTATAGCCCCATCGGAGACCATTTTTGTAAGATTCTTACCGTTCCTGTACACTCGACTAATTGATCTGAATCTTCAAGAGTCTGCTTGAGCGTGGCTTCCTCTTCAATAAGCAGAATTTCTTGGTCTGGTTCTTGTGTGGTGTAGAACGGCTTTATTCGATCTGGGGTTGAGTCCTTGTTACACATCAACAATCCCTCCCCAAATTAATTGGCTGGATATCTGAAGAATGTTCATACTGTCTCCGGTGCTGCGTATTCTCGTAAAGCGATTTTGCCGGTTACGGCGGCAGAGAATAGCGCGGTACGGTATACGAGGTCAACGCTATCCATTGTTCTGGAAGCAGTTTTGTTATTCTTCGAACCCTTCAAATCCATCTATTTCTTGAATCACCAGACGTGCTGTCTCCCGAAACATGACTGCATCATCTCTGCTCTTGAATACAGCTACCGCGACACGGAATCTTCCGTTTGCAAGTAACTCCTGTCCATCAATTCGACAAGGCTTTGGTTCGTCTATCTCGTCTCTAAGCATTTTGAGAATCTTCATCTCCCACCCAATAGAATTGATAAGACCAACAGGGAAAAAACCTTCGTAGTCAAGCATTGTTGCTACCTTTCATTTTGTTGAATTAATTAGATGATGCTGAATCATGACGTTTCCAGAGAAGCATAATCGCGGACATTGATCTTACCGGTGACAGCGGCGGAGATCAGAGCGGTACGGCGTTCCTGTAGGAGTTCGATGGCTTGCTCGGCTTCCGTTTCAAGTGAATCAAATTCTCCCACTTTTAAATCTATGAAATCAGCGATTTCAGCTTGTTCTGTAACCGGTGGCATTGTGACGAAAAGGTCAGAAAATACTTTGTTCGATAATTGTTGTTGAGCAGTCCCATAAGCACCGACGGAAAGCTGTTCCATCCAGTAAATACTTTGCGAGACTTTGCTGAGATATTTTGGGGTCAATTTATTACCAGTGCGAATTATCATCATCTGAGCATTGATAAACGCAGTTTCGAAACTGTATGCTCCGACGTCAAAAAGTGCCATTTCACCAATTCTGCCTGTGCTACCGCGGACTTTCACAATCAAATCACCATCTTGTGCTTTGCCGCGGTTAAGTGCATCAAACTTTTCATGAGAAATGAACTTTGATTCCTTTAAGTCGAGTTTTCCTCCAACAATGTTTTTTGACGAAAGAAAAAGAATACCATCGGATGTGAGATCATTCTCATTAGGGTACTCACTTCCACGATCTCCGTCGACAAAAAATGCATAACGCCTCAATGAGCAAACTTCCCAGTGTTCCGGGACATCGCCCAGCCATTCGATGCCGCTGTCTTTCATGGGGGCGTTGGGATTCAGGCCTTTGGTGACCGCGTGACTGATGACCGCCTGCCGCTTTTCCTTCAGCAACTCAATCAACCGCCGCTGCTCCGCCACCAACGCATCGATCTTCGATGTTTCCACATCTATATAGTCACAGATTTCTTGCTGCTCGGACTTGTCTGGTAAAGCTACTCGAACATTCTTGAATTTGTCCCAATACAGACGAAGTCTGAAGTCTGTCACACCGTGCGAATACCGTCGCATTTGTTCGATAGCTTGTGGAGTTCGAAATAGATGTTCAATAAATTGAGTTTGGAAGTCAATTTTTGGTCTGGCTACCACATATGCAGGGCTTACCATGCCTTCAACCTTTACAGTCCCAAATCCACCCTGCCATGCTCTCATCATGTTGTAAACAAGATCGTTTGGTACGACTCGTTTATATTTTGATTTATCATCAATTCGAGTAATCTTTCTATCTGATTCACTTTCGCTTAATTCTCGGTCTGATACTCCATGATGGATTGAAACCTGCAGAACGGGTAAGTCATCATTACCACTTTCAGCTACTTCAGCGAAAAGAATGCCCATTCGAAACACATCCCAATGCTCCGGCACTTTGCCCAGCCATTCAATACCACTCTCTTTATATTCGGCATACTTCGGAAAACTCATTGCGACAGCTCCCCGATCATGGCGACGATATTATCTGTGACGCCTTTCAATTCCGCGTCGATTTCGTCCAGTGTGCGCGGGGGCTTAAAGACATAGAAATGCCGGTTGAAGGGGATTTCGTAGCCGATTTTGGTTTTGTCGTGATCGATCCAGGCATCGGGGACATGGGGCAGGACTTCCCGTTGGAAGTATTCGTCGACGTCTTCATTGAGGGGAACGTCTTCGGTGTCGCGGAGTTTGGTGTCGATTTTGGGCTGGCCTTTGCGTTTGCCTTTGGTCTCTTTCACGATATTGCCGTCTTCGTCGCGCTCGGGGCGTTCAACGGTAATCGTCTGATAGCCGAAGTCGGTGGTTTTGAAAATCCGGCTGATCGGGGTGCCACCTTTGGTTACTTTCTTCGCGTTGCCGAACAGACGCGTGATCTCGTCGATATGCTCGCTACTGAGTTCCTTGCGTTTGCTGCCCAGACTTTTGCGCATCTTTTGCCACATGCAGCTGGCATCGATCAACTGGACCTTGCCTTTGCGGTGTTTCGGCTTGCGGTTGGTGACAATCCAGATGTAAGTGCTGATGCCGGTGTTATAGAACATATCAGTCGGCAGACCGATGATAGCTTCAAGCAGATCGTTCTCGAGTACATAGCGGCGGATCTCGCTTTCTCCGCTGCCCGCGCTGCCGGTAAACAGAGGGGACCCGTTCAGGACGATACCAAACCGGCTGCCGCCATCTTTCGCGGGCCGCATCTTGGAGATCAGGTGCATCAGGAATAACAGTGAACCATCACTGACGCGGGGCAGGCCGGGACCGAACCGCCCGTTGAAGCCGTCCTGCTGGTGCTCCCGTTTGATTTCCTTTTGAATCTTTTTCCATTCGACGCCGAACGGGGGATTGGAGAGCATATAGTCGAAATGTTCCCCGGGCAGCCCGTCTTCGGAGAGGGTGTTGCCGTGGATGATCTTGCTGATGTCCTGCCCTTTGATCAGCATGTCGGCTTTGCAGATCGCGTAGGATTCGGCGTTGAGTTCCTGACCGTACATCACCAGCCGCGCGTCGGGGTTCTGGCCGCTCAGATGTTCTTCGGCAATGGAGAGCATGCCCCCGGTTCCCGCTGTCGGGTCGTAGAGGGAACGCACGATGCCGGGTTTGGTCAGGGCGTCGTCATCTTCGATAAACAGCAGATTGACCATCAGCCGGATCACTTCGCGGGGGGTAAAATGTTCCCCGGCGGTTTCGTTGGAGAGTTCTGCGAACTTACGAATCAGTTCTTCAAAGACCAGTCCCATCTGGGCATTGCTGACGACATCGGGGTGCAGGTCGACATTGGCGAATTTTTCGGTGACCATATACAGTAGATCGGCTTTGGCCAGCCGTTCGACCTGGGTGTGGAATTCGAAGCATTCGAAGATATCGCGCACACTGTCTGAAAAGGACTCGATATAAGAGAACAGGTTTTCGCGGATATGGTCCTGATCGCCCATCAGTTTTTTGATGTCGAGGGGGGACGTATTGTAGAACAGCTGTTGCGACTTTTTCTTCAGGAACGGTTCGGGGTTGATGTTCGCGGCTTCGCGTTTCTCTTTTTCCTTGAGGACGGCGTCTTTCGTCGGTTCCAGCACACAGTCCAGCCGCCGCAGTACAGTGAACGGCAGGATGACTTTGCCGTATTCGGACTGCTTATAATCGCCGCGAAGCAGATCGGCGACCGACCAGATGAAAGAGGATAACTGCTGCTGATTCATGGTTGTGGGTTCTTTGAAGTGGAAAACGCTGGTAACTCTTGGCAGGTAAACAATTTATCAAGTTGCCATACTACACAGAATGACAGAGGTGAGCAAGCAGGAGGGATGGCTGATGAGAAATGATCTGAAGGACAATTCGCAGGCGAAACGATTGCAGATCTGAAAGGGGAAAATTGAAATCGAGGGCTTGATTGATTCCAGGAGCTGTGCTGAGTGTGTGCCATCTGTTCGCAAGAGTTTATCCGGAACCTCGGCCGCAAATCGTATCGCCTCAGGCGGGCTGGTCTCGCACAGAATATCGGGCTATATTTTGGATTTGACCAACCGGGGGAGGGAACTCCTAATCTTTTTCCCGAGTTGAGTCATGCGGGTAGCTACGAATAGACATTTCCCAAAGATCAAAACCATACTGTTCTCTAACAACCGTCATCCGCATCACATCTGTAGTACCGTCTGCAATTCGTAGCCCCATGAGATCACGTACTCGGTCACCGAGGTCGACTTCGCGGCTGTAACCCACCGCACCATGAGCACGCATTGCTGCATCACAGGCCGCCAACGCAATCTCAACTCCTTCGGCCTTAATGCCATTGACGAGTGGTTCAGCAGCTTCATAGTTACCCTGGTCATAAAATCTAGCTGCCTCTCGTGCCAGTGCCGCTGCCATCCGCAGTTTCGTAAGGTATTCGCCGATTGGTTGCTGAAGATGGGTGAACCGTCCAATCGGTCCACCTGATACATGACGCTGTCGGATTCGCTCAGCCATGATTTCCAGTGCACGCTCACCACAACCGATTGCCGCTGCAGCTTGCATTAACCTCCAGTAAAGGAAGTGCTTCTCGAAGATTTTGCTTCCGTCTCCATCCTTACCGATCAGATATTCTGGTCCCACATACATATTGTTGAATTTGAGTCCACCGAAAGAATTACCCGTCAGACCATGAGCGAAACGATCGACGATCTCCAGGCCAGGGTGGTTAATCGGCAGCAGGAAAACTGACTGAGCATTGGGTGAGCCTTCAGCAGACCTGGTATACAGCACAACATGTGTCGCCTGACGCAAACGCGCATTCCAGAGTTTCGAGCCAGTTAAGCGGAATCCACCACCATCTCTCACTGCCTGGCTCTGCATACTTTTCGTATCCGTACCTGCATCTTCCTCAGTGATCGCCACTGCAAAGTAGGCTTCTCCTGAGACGAGTTTTTGGAGTGCGGTCTTTGCGATAGGAGAATCCATCATCACCACTGGCCGACCGTGAGCACCTCCGACGACATCTCGCAGATTCAGGTTGTACCGACCTGCGTGTCTGAATACTTCCAGCATCTGCTGGGCGTTCCAACCGCTTCCTCCGACTGATTTTGGTAAGTCCAGACCGGGCAGTCCGAAGGCAGCACTGCGTCGTCGCCATTCTCGCGGTGAGGTAAGTTTCCCTTCTGATTTCAGTTGCTCCGCAAGATCGTCGATCGCAGTTTTCATCTGATCGATGGTCAACGAGGAAACAGGTAAGGGCTCCGTTTTAGAGGGAATAAGGCGAATTTTGAAGACGGTATTCAGCTCTTGGACAGGCTGAGTGTCTGCCAGCCGTCCCGGGCTCCTTAAATAGATCCGTTTGTAGGGAGCCGAAGATGTTTTGCGTTTCTCAACAATGAACTGATAGTCCTTCATCGGTTTTCCTGGATTTAAAACGCGAATTTGTGTTTCACCGCTTTCCTTCAACAGGGCAAAGTGACGACCCAGCACGATCCCATCTGATGTTGTCACTGTGTAGGCCAGAATGTTTAACTCGCCTCCTTTGATGCTTAGCTCAGGTCCATCATCGTCAGACCAGTACGGCCCTGATTTGGTGTGAACACTATTTCGGGCGGACACGACCTCGACTTGGATTTCATATCCAGCGATCTGGTCGGACATCCAGCCAAGCAAGTTAACAAATCTGTCATTGGTGATCCGTCCTTGCTTTAGCTCTGGATGTTTTTGGAACAGTTTCAAGGCGAAGCGATGGGGCTGGAGATGATGTGGCTGACCAGTCATCGACCGAAGTGTCTGCAATGCAATTAAAGCCGCTGAGATGGGGCAAGCCCCGCCTCCATCTGGATTGATCAGAGCATCGAGCTCTTCTTGTTCTACGATTACCGGGGTCTGGCTGGAGTGGGCCTCCCGAACCGACTTGATCGCATAGGTTGGTGGTGACAACCAGCGGCTCTTATCTGCCTGCTCAACGTGATCTTCAGCATTAACGATTGGTGTGCAGGATAACGTGAGTATCAATGCTACAAACGCACTCAGACGAATTTCAGCCTTCGAGAGGTTGACCATAAGATAGCTCCAATAATTCTATACAAAGAAGGTCATGCCTGATGATGAATGCAACTGGGAAGTCAAATGCCAATAGCTTTTGATCTTGATAGAAGTCTTCAATTTGCCATATTACCATAAATGAGTAAGCAGGCATGCGGGCTTTGCTGTTGAATTCTGAAAAATCTCCCTGTATCGGAAGCATTTCACCTAAATTTCAACGGTTTCCGCGTCAAAATAAATGAGGGCAAAACCGTTAACTATCAGCGTAAGGCATCGATTGCTGCACTCCCTTCGGAGGTAGTCTCTGGAGTGAAATTACCATGTCCGATAAGCCAGAATGATGTGGCCTGCCCAGGGAATCCCCATCCACTTAATTCTCCAGAAGCCGCTAACCTGTCGATGCCTGAGGTCCTGCCACGTGGGGAGTTGTCCTGGTGGATGCCCCAGCAGTCTGAACACTCTCAAACCCCGTCCATCAGCTCTGCCAGACTGATGTCGAGTGTCTTGGCGATCCGCTCGATGTTCCGCAGGGCAAGATTCCGTTCTCCCCGTTCAATCCCACCGACGTAAGTCCGGTCCAGCTCACAAGCGTAGGCAAAATTCTCCTGCGAGTAACCTTGCTCTTTGCGCAGCTTCCGGACCCGCTGTCCAAATCTAACCAGAATATCTTTTCGTTTTGCCATGCAAGTATTTAACACTTGACAGCGACGATAAGACTACGGACTATAAGTATCATATGGTGTGCACGTATAGGCAGTCAAAATGCAGGTTCTAAGGATATTTGTCACTGAAAGAGGAGAAATCAATGTTGCGACCACCAGGTGGTATAAGTTGTGCCATGAAAAGAATCATTTGTGTCAATCAAATAGTTGCATCTGCATGCGTGCTATTCCTTGCTCTCACGCTTTCGGGCTGTGGTAGCGATACTACAGTAAGTAAACTCCCGAGGTACTCGACCCCGTCCAGTAAACCCTTACCTGAGGAATATCAAGTGCTTGCAAAGCATCTGGGAATGGCGCTGAAGTCAGATTCAGCTCAACTTCAGAAAAAACGTGAGACATCAGAAGTCATGGCGGATTTACAGGCCGCCTTATTAGACTTACGTGAGATCAAATCGAATGATAAAGAGATCATCTATGTTTCAGACCAGGTCCGAGACGCGGTCACTGTGGTCTTAGAGCGTTTTGACAACTTAAATTCCCTGCCAAAGCCTCCCGATGAGGGAACACTGTTTGTAGGTTCATTTGTTGATGGATTCTTTGGTAATTTTGCAGGAGGCTATCACCGTGGCCTTGATGCAGAGGCAAAACAGAATGCTTTGAATTCAGAAATGCAGCCGCTGCTTGCCGCGATTGATAGGATTGATGCGGCACAGAAGATGCTTCCCAAAATTGCAGAAAAGTATTCGGCAACCTTAAGTGACTCGACCGGTCTGATCATCGCCGATTTTAATGAATCCTGGGGAGACTCTGGCCCTGATGATTGGATTGCACTTCAAAACCTTGGGGAAACACTTGAAGACTGTACCATTTTGGTGGAATTGACTGGCGCGAACGGAGAGGTGCGAAAAAACGTGCATTTTCTGAAAACTTGGCCTGAGGCTACCTGCATGTGGGGACGGTATCAGGGCGGAGAGAAAATCCTGGGAAAAACCGTGGATAGGACCACAGTCGTGTACGTGAAAGAAATGAAAGTCACCATTTATTCACCGCAGTTCGCAACCCGGATCGACTACACATACAAGGGAGCTGAAAAAGATAAAGACGTTGCTTATCGCTGTGAAAACCTGAGTTTTCAAGGGGCTTACCAACCTTATGAAGCTGGCGTCATTTGGGATACTCAGCGTGGGGCTCAAATTACCTTGAACGGAGTGGAATTTCTTCCCAAGTGTCGCGTTAATCTTACGTTTCGAAAAGGAGATCAAGCAAAAATATGGTACTGGGATTATGATTCCTGGATGAAAGGGGAAACCAAGACATTCGACACACCTGCGGGAGGTCTGGAATTCAAACCTGACAGGATTGAATTTGAAGTATCTTTTCCCCAGACGAATTACAAACACAAAGCAACCCTAAAAGTCGATCAGGAAACTAATAAGCTGGTGAAAATTCAAGACTGACATTCCCGTATCAGTGTTGACTTGTCCCTCAGGCCGGGTTCTTCGATTTTAAGTTGCACAAAACGTCTCGCATTCAATTCGTAATGCAAGGCGTTTTTTTACGTATACAGACAGACGCAGGATTCCAGTAGCTGGACTCATAAGCGAATCACCACACGTGCGGATACAGGGAGCCATATGATTTTGCGTATCTCGCTTATCAATCATCCCCAGAAAGGAGAACCGAGCATTGGTTTATGTTGGATTAACGTTTGTTTCTGTCGCATTGCTTTTGGCGATTGCGGCATTCCTGAAGGAACGCCGCCTGCGATTGGCACTGCAGAACATTTTAAACCGTTTACTTTTTCGATGGAGGCTGTATGGAGAAACTCACAAAGAAACTGCTGATACTGGTCGGGCCGCTGATGCTGATGACCGGTTGCCAGGAGCATTCCGATCAACGACTCACGCAGATGGCACTGCAACAAACAAAGATTCAGGCTGAGCAGAGCCGTCAAATGCTTGAGTTGCAACAAGAAGTGGCTACTGGTGCTCGCCAGTTAGTGTCCGCTGATGCTCAGTCGCGACAGGAGATCGTGGCTATGCAACATGATTTACAGATCGAGCGTGCAAACATGGCACAGCGGTGGGACCAACTTGAGCAGGAACGCAAATCCATGGCCAGCCAGCGATACTATGATTCTGTGATCGCTGAGGTGATTTCCAATCTCGGCATCATCCTGATTTGCCTGTTACCGCTAATTGTCTGCTGGCAGTTGCTTCGACAAACCGTTGAACCGGCGACGGAGAACGAAGTCGCCGAACTCCTGCTGGATGATCTTGTTTCTTCTAAACCGCTGCTCTTTCCACAAAAACCATTCATGCCAGAAAACTCTGAGCATCAGGAACTGGCTTCTGATGCTCCTGCTCAGAACAGACTCGGCACTATGAACTCTTAAAACAGAAAGTAGAAATCCAATATGTCTCACATCGTTCAAATCCAAACCGAGGTGCGTGACCCGGTTGCTATTTCTGCCGCTTGTGAACGTCTTAAGCTGCCACAGCCGGTGCAGGGGACGTTCAAACTCTTTAGCAGTGAGGCGACCGGGCTGGGGGTAGAACTGCCGCAGTGGCGGTATCCTGTCGTCTGTGACATTACCAGTGGTCAGCTGCAGTATGACAACTTCGAGGGACGCTGGGGGGATCGGTGCCACCTGGATAGGTTTCTTCAGTCCTATGCCGTTGAAAAAACACGGATCGAAGCGCGCCGCAGGGGGCACACGGTGACGGAGCAGGCCCAGGCTGATGGCTCCATTAAGTTGACGGTGCAGGTAGGAGGTGCAGTATGACTCGAATCATCGAAATCACCGTTGCCACAGATGGCCAGACCCGCGTGGAAACCAGGGGCTTTTCTGGAGAAGGGTGCCGCGAAGCCAGCCGGTTTATTGAAACAGCCCTCGGCAAGCAGACGGAAGAGCAGCTGACCGCTGAATTTCATCAGTCGGCAGGTCAGCAGCAAACCAACCAGCAACGGTCCTGAAGCAACTCAGATCTAAATAGTGTTATTTAAAATGGAAGGAGAACAGTTTGAACATAAGAAACCGACTCACCGAATACATCCGGGCTTGCTTTACCGGGATCTGGATCGAATCCCACGAACACCAGGAGGCCCTGACCGAAATTGCAGAGCTCTGCCGGGATGAACAGTGGCAACTTGCTACCTGGGATATCGATGCGGGATTAAACATCCCCGGACAGAGTGAGGCAGAGGTAACCGGTTCTGATCCGCTGGCGGCGATCCGTGCGGTGAATGCCTTGGTCACGCCAGACGGGACAGCCTTGATCGTGCTGCAGAACTTTCACCGGTTTATGCAGTCCGCGGAAGTGGTGCAGGCGTTGTCGCGTCAGATCATCGCCGGCAAGCAGAACCGCACGATTGTAGTGGTGCTGTCTCCCGTGGTCCAGATCCCGACCGAACTGGAGAAAATGTTCGTTGTGGTTGAGCATGATTTGCCTGACCGTGACCAACTGGAAGAGATTGCCCGGGGGATCGCCACCGAAGCCGGGGAATTGCCTGAGGGAAACGAGCTGCAGACAGTGCTTGATGCCGCTGCGGGGCTGACACGGATGGAAGCCGAAAATGCCTTCAGTTTGAGTCTGGTGCGACAGGGACGAATCACTGCTGACGCGGTCTGGGAACTCAAGACTCAGGCACTGAAAAAGAGTGGTCTGTTGTCACTATACCGCGGAGATGACGATTTCAGTCATCTGGGAGGCCTGACAGCCCTCAAGACGTTCTGTAAACGGGCTTTGCAGCAACCGAGCCGAGATGATCCCAGAAAGCGGCCACGGGGCGTTCTGTTGCTGTCTCCGCCCGGGTGCGGGAAATCCCAGTTCTGTAAGGCACTGGGGCAGGAGGTGGGGCGTCCCGTATTAAACCTGGATGTGGGGAACCTCCTCGGTTCGCTGGTAGGGCAGTCGGAAGAGCGGACGCGGCAGGCGTTACGGGTGATTGATGCGATGGCTCCCTGTGTGGCGATGATCGACGAGGTCGAGAAGGCGTTTTCCGGACTGAACGGTAACGGCGACTCAGGTGTCTCCTCCCGCATGTTCGGGACGTTTCTCTCCTGGCTGGCCGATCATCAGTCGGACGTGTTCGTGGTTTGTACGGCAAATGATGTTTCCAAACTGCCGCCGGAATTCGGACGCAGCGAACGGTTTGACGGCATTTTCTTTCTGGACCTGCCGGGCCGGGAGCAGAAAAATCAGATCTGGGACCAGTATATTCGGTTATTCAGTCTCAATCCGGAGCAGGAGCGTCCAGAGGATACCGACTGGACCGGTGCTGAAATTCGCAGTTGCTGTCGGCTGGCAGGTCTGCTGGAGGTGACATTGCTGGAAGCACGGCTAAACGTGGTCCCCATCGCGGTGACTGCGGCTGAGTCTGTCGAGCAGTTACGAACGTGGGCCAACGGTCGTTGGCTCGATGCTGACCAGCCCGGTATCTTCCATTGGGAATCGCCCAGGAGAAAATCCCGCCGAAGTATTAAACATCTTTCTTCAATCAACTGACTTATCCGTCTCAAAGGAAGGAGCACCATGCTCACCCGACAGGAGATACTCCTTATCAGTGCCGCACTGCAGTTCTGGGCTGAGGAGATGAATCCCGAAGACACACATCTGCTGAAAATTTACTCTGGTCTTGAGACCTCCGATCAGATCTGGAGGTCCGATGATATTCAACGGCTACGGACACAGCTAAGCTCAGCGAGTCTGAAATATGCTGTCGCCAATGCTGGGGGAACCGAACTCCTGACCACAGAGCTGTTTTCGACCCCTGAGGCTGCCGAACAGGCCCGCCCCAGTGAAACCGGTCAGGTCGGAACTCTGGTTCTTCCTGAACTCACAAATAAAGTCTGATCAAACCCCTTTCCCCAATTCCGTGACACTGATGAGCCGCAGATCGGCCACTGTGAGCTACTGCTCCAATGTCATCTGGCATCGCCGTGGCCTGTCCGGTTTCACAATACGTTTATCTAATCACACTGACGAAAAGTCCGATACCGACATAACCGGTCACAATTAATTCATATAAATTCCCGCTGCAACGCTGCCTGATCAATTGAGATCTGGCAGCGTTTTTCATTTCCACCAGTCACAAAGGAGTCCTCATGAGTAATTCCATGCTCGAAGAACCACAGACTGAATCATCGCACAGCACGGCTTCACTACGATTGCAGAGCACGATGGCGGCCGCCCGGCTCAGTTTCACCTGGCTGGGCGTCCGTAAATCACTGACAGCCCCGCAGAAGAGCCAGGCTGCGGATTCATTTGGTGCTGAAGGAAAGTTTCTTTCCGCTGGTAAAAAACTTCTGGATACCTCACATCCGGCCTTCAAAGCCGTAACAGCAGTGCGCGGACGGGCCGTGGCCTACTGGAAAGGAGTCTCGCTCCCCTATCCGGAGCCCGGCATCCGCCTGATTAAACAATCGGACATCCATGAATTTGATCGGCGTCTGGCCGGTTTTCGGGATGAACTGAACGAAGCGGTAACCGATTTGAACCGGCACTTTGATGAACTGCGGTCCGCTGCCCGCAACCGACTGGGAGACTTATTCAATCCGACCGACTATCCGCATTCGCTGATCGGCATGTTTGCCATTGAACATGATTATCCTGCGGTGGAACCGCCGCGTTATCTGCAACAGCTGAGTCCGGAACTCTATGAACAGGAGTGCCGCAGGATGCAGTTGCGTTTTGATGAAGCGGTTCAACTCGCAGAACAGGCGTTTCTGGAAGAGCTCACGAAACTGGTCGAACATTTGACTGATCGATTGAGCGGCCAGTCTGAGGGCAAACCCAAGGTGTTCCGGGACACAGCCATCACCAACCTGACTGAGTTCTTTTCGCGTTTTCAGGCGTTGAATGTCCGCTCCAACGAACAGCTGGATGACCTTGTAGACCAGGCACAGCAGATTGTGGGCGGCCTCAAACCGCAACAGTTACGGGACAATGGTATTTTGCGACAGCAGGTCGCCACGCGACTGGCGGGAGTACAATCCTCGCTGGATGGTCTGCTCATTGATCGCCCGCGTCGCAATATCCTGCGAAGACCCCAGGGGGAGTAACCATGGAATTGATCATCAAGCAGGGGGGACTGGTCCGCTGCATCTATGACGAAACGATTGAACTGACTCAGCTGGGAAAACCGGTGATCAATCGTGGGGCATATGTTGAACCGGCAGCGGACGGACAATGGACGGCCGACCTCTCTCCGGTCAATGGCCCCTTGTTAGGGCCGTTCTCCCATCGTTCTGCTGCTTTGACCGCAGAACGCGACTGGCTCAATCAACACTGGCTGATTTCCGGCCCGTGATGTAATTCTACCTCGTCTGGTGCGGGGTGGTTGTGTATTTCTCATGACCATCCTGTGCGGGTGGTCGTTCTTTTTTATCCAAGGAGTAAACGATGACCCAACAAGACCTGGACAGTGCAGTCGCCTCAGCCACCGGTGAAGACATTCATGCGATCCGGAAGCGGGGCTTCAGTCTGGCTGACCCACTGGAAGTGGACTTTGATCCGGAGCCGGATAATCAACGGCCCCAGACTGTGGACTGGGATGCCTGGGAGCTGGAATCGAATGTCTCTCTGTTCGCACAGCCGTTCGGCAGATTCCCGGGACTGACCTGAAATACCAGGCACATGTAATCATCCTCATTTCCAGGGAACCATGATGATTCAACAAAACCAGCGTTCTTTCTCTGCGGGACAGATGATGGCAACTCCCGATGTGCTGCACCAAATTCCGGAGTATGAAGTACAACGGGCACTGGCCCGGCACCTGGCCGGAGACTGGGGTGACTGCTGCCAGGAAGATGCCGGGGCCAACGATGCGGCCCTGCAGACAGGCGGTCGTCTGTTTTCCGTCTACCATACGGCAGACGGGATCACATTCTGGATTATTACCGAAGCAGATCGTTCGGCAACCACGGTGTTGTTGCCGGAAAATTACTGAAAGTTCACTCACAACTGAAAGTTGTATTCTTAAACAAGGAGTAACGTATGCAGATTTTATTCATCAATAACGACGGTTCAGGTTTCGCAGACCAGATTCAGATCACAGATGGCACGACAGTGGAAGCCCTGTTTCAGCAGCGGGTTTCGCACGGCCGTCCCCAGGACTACCTGATCCGCGTGAACCGTCAGCCGACCACCGCCGGTTATGTTTTGCAGGAAGGAGATCGCGTTTCGATAACTCCGACCAAAATCGAGGGTGCGATATCCCGACAGCTCATAACCGTATTTTTATTTCCTGTTCCCTCACCGAAAGGAGCCCCATGGGAGCCCGACAACGTCTTAACAGTCTCAACCTGCTCGCCGTTCTGATGATTTCAGCCATCATTGGCGGCGTCGTGCAATCGTGGCTGTTGTTTCTGGTCAGCGCCGCAGCACTGGCCGCTATCCAGATTCATAGCGGTGATATTCGTCCGACTTCTCGCTCGTCCCGGAAAACGCGGCAGCGACGCTGAATCATGTTGACATTTTCATTTACAGAGGCCACCTGTCACAACGGGTGGCCTCAATTTTTTTATAGGAGAAACCTTTCAATGAACCGATCACACCCGCGGCGGCTCTGGATCAGGGCTGCGGCTAAGATTCGGGAGCAGTACCAGTCGCAGGTGACCGGTTTCCCCAAAGTGAATTCGCCCCCGGTGGACCAGTGGACGCGGGTCATGCGTCTCTCGCGACTGCTGACGAAAGCTCAGCAGCGTCACTGTCCGGTCGCCTTCCAGCGTTGTCTGGAACAGTATAAACATTCTGTGTCTCGAATGATTCACGATTTAACGGCCTGTCACAGCGAGCTCACCGCCATCAAGCGACCGACGGTGGTCCCGTCTCTGGGGGATCTGGTCGCCGAACTCAGTTCCCTGCCAGATGAATTCGAGGAAACCCGCATCGACTGGTCCGAACGGGAAATCGTCGTCCGGACTCCACCCGTCATCCTGAGGGAAGTCAACCTGGGTGAATTTGAAATCCGGCTCCGCTGGAGTGAGCTCGGTGATCCCCAGCCCTATCGGATCATTTCCTTGGCGGAAACCGGCACGGACGACGTACATCATCCCCACGTCCAGGGAGACACGCTCTGCGAAGGAGAAGGCAAAATCCCCCTCAATCAGGCGTTGGCAGAGGGCCGTTTGGGGGATTTCTTTCTTCTGGTCCAGCAGATCCTGCAGACTTACAACTCGGGATCTGCTTATGTTCCCCTTGATCGCTGGTGGAATACCAGCTGCGCTGACTGCGACGATTCGATGTCCCAGGAAGAAAGTCGCCCCTGTTCCATCTGCGAACACCAGATCTGTGAATACTGCCGTCGCAACTGTACGGCTTGTGGCGATCACCTCTGTTCAAGTTGTGCTGATACCTGCGAAACCTGCGATGACACGTTTTGTCGCGGTTGTCTTTCTAACTGTGAGTCTTGCGGCGAATGTTACTGTCGGCCCTGTTTGTCCGACCAAACCTGTTCATCCTGTCTTGAAGAATCCATGGAGAATGAAGATGCCTTACCCGAAGAATCAACCCCTGACGCGCCGCCTGCTGCAGCGCCCCCGTCGGAAACGTCCGAAGCAGCGCAAACGTCGCCCGCTCCAGTTCAGCCCGTATGCCTGGGCCAAACTGATCTACCTGCGTGACCGGGGTCCGACGGAGGTCGGTGGCTTCGGAATCACTGAAGCTGCCGATCCCTGGTTCGTAACGGACATCGTCCTGGTCAAGCAGACTTGTACCGACGTGACAGTCGCCTTCGATGATGCCGCCGTCGCGGACTACTTTGATGATCAGATCGATGCGGGACGGCACCCGGAACAGTTTGGACGGATCTGGATTCACACGCACCCCGGTATTTCCGCGCGATCCAGTCAGGTGGATGTGGAAACCTTTGCCCGCGTGTTCGGGAACTGTGACTGGGCAGTGATGTTTATCCTGGCCCGAAATGGTGCTACCTATGCAGAGCTGAAACACGCAGGCAGACCCAAGGCGGAAAAACTGTCGGTCGGCATTGATTTCAAACCGGAGTTCGCCGCCAGCGATCAAAGTTCCTGGGAAGCGGAGTACCTGGAATGTGTGCGGGAAGAGCCTCTGCCACCATTGTGGGATCTGGCTGAATGGCTGGATTACGAATTTGCTTATTCCGAGCAGTGGCCAGTTTTTCCCATTTAAGTAATCCCATTTAAATATCACTTCGAATTAGAACAAGGAGAAGCCATGAATCTTGTAACTGATCGTTTTGTCCGCCAATCAGAACTGGTGCCCAGAGAAAAACTCAAACCATTGACTGTCACTGTCACGGTCATTGGTGTGGGTGCCATCGGACGGCAGGTAGCCCTGCAGCTGGCGGCGCTGGGAGTACGGCGGCTGCAGTTGATTGATTTCGATCTGATTGAGCCGACTAACATCACGACCCAGGGATACCTGGCAGCAGATCTGGGACGTCATAAGGTTGAGGCAACGGCGTGTACCGTACGGGCCATCGACGATAGCCTGGAAGTGGAACTGGTAATCGATCGCTTCCGGCCCGGGCTGGTAACAGGGGAAGTGGTATTTGTCTGTGTGGATTCGATCAGCAGTCGGGCCGCCATCTGGCGATCGCTACAGCATCAGTGTGCGTTCTGGTGTGATGGCCGGATGCGGGGAGAGGTACTGCGAATCCTCACGGCCGTTGATTCGAAATCGCGGGACCACTATGACACGACACTGTTCACCCAAGCGGAAGCACAAACCGGTGCCTGCACTTCCCGTAGTACCATTTACACGGCCAGTATCGCAGCCGGATTGATGCTGCATCAGTTCACGCGTTGGCTGCGCAGTATTTGCACAGAGCGTGATCTGACCCTGAACCTATTGGCAGGCGAGACTACAGCAAACTGACAAATCGATCATTTCATTATTTCCATCAGCACGAATCAGAGAGATATGAGCAGGGGGCCACCTTCGATGGTGGCCCGCCTGCATTTTTTTATCTATCAGGGCATTTGATCTGGTGCTGGGATTCCAATCTGCACAGGCAGCCAGAGTGATTTTCTTTTTGCGGGGCAGGAATTCTTTGAGATAATAAGATCAAATAAATGTACAAAAAAAGATTGATTCTTTTCAATCGCAGGCAATAATAATGATCCGCAGGCAAAAATAAAGATCACTGAAAGGAATCAGGATTGGGAACAGTTGAAAGTCCTCATGTTGTGGACAAGCATGCTCGGATGCGTGTTCAGCCGGTAATGATTCAACTGTAGAATGCAATCACTTCTGGATTTATGTATTTTCTAAAGTGTTGCGCGATAAGATCAGAGAACTCATTCCTTTCTCTGAAACGACGAAGCAGCCTCTCATCCCCACGCGGGATTAGAGCATGCAGGTATCCTACAATTGAGGATAATTGCTGAACCGGATAGAAGCACAGAGTTAATATCTCAGTTTCGAAGAGCATCCTATAATTCTGATAAGAGGATCTCTAGTTAAGCTGTAATCTCTCTTCTAACTTTTCCGATCTCAATACGTCACCTCAATTGGCATTTCTAATCTACCCACTACGCGAAAAGCCAGGTTTATATCATTGCTGGTGGTGTGGATATTTTGCGCATGCCTACTATCTCTCCCCACCCCAGTTGTGCCATTGTAGGAAAATTCGCCAAACAAAGGTACTTGGTTTCTGGCTACCTGATCGTGTACCAGGCAGAGGAAGGAGATTGATTCTATCGCAGTGCGATCATGATTAGACAAATCAGAAATCTTCGTTTTTGGGTTTTAAATTCTCATCAGAGCCCGGAACCACCAGGAACTCCTGGATGTGAACGAAACATACTACACCATTCAATTTTATAGGAGAATGTAATGACTGAAGTAAATGAAGAGTATCTAGAAGAACCAACTTTCGTCCATTCAACAATGGTTGACCCTGTTACTGGAGAGGTTCACCGAATCAAACTTTTCGTTGGTGAAGAATGGATAGACGTCTTTGTAGAAGGTCGCGATGAATTTATCACGTTAAACATTGCTGGCAGAAAAATGTGTGCGACTCTCCATCATGCAGATGATAACCCTGAAGAGGTACCATATTTTGATTTTCGGTTAGGCCAGCCCGAGTAATCACCGAATCTGATCGGCGACTGAAAAATAGCCGGGAAACAGCGCTGGCTAACTCCGGTATGAGTGTGCGCACAGTGAACTATCTGAAAGAGCATAAGGTGCATACGATCGGGGATCTGGTAAAGTTGAAACAGGAAGACTTGTTATCGATACCAAATTTCGGAGAACAAACTTTACAGGAGTGTATTGATTTATTCGATCGCCTGAAAGTACCGAATCCCGGTTGGGAGATCGTGACGAAGAAGAATAATAAAAAAACCAAATCCTGAAAGAGTGAGTGCTGATCGGGGACAAGCCGAAGGGCGAGCGTAAGCGAGACCGAGTGCTTGTCCCTAAGCACTCACTCTGGATTGAATGAAATGAAATACAGAGAACATTACCGTAGGTAATGTATAAAGGCGTAACTCAAGTTGTCCCTTTAGAATCCTAACAATAAAGGCATAAATCAAATGGGAAGTTATACATGGTAAAAGAAAAGTACGAATTGACCGAAAAAGTGGGTCTCGAAATCAACCAGTTTGTGGGTGTAGACGTGAAAGATTCCGGAAAGGAAGAACTTTACAAGATGAAGTTCTCAAGCGACGCGCCCGATGCTGTGGTTTCGATCGACGGGACTGACGAATACATCAAACTGGATATTAAAGGTGGTGAGTTGCGTATCTTCCACGGTTCGGTTGAAGACGACACTCTCGATGAGTTTCCGGCGATCCATATCAGGCAGAGGGCTTGATATGGCTGACGTCAGATTCAAGATTAAACGAATCAAACGCGGATACGGAGATAAGGCATTCTGGAAAGGAGTCGTTTCTATGATTGCTCCAGAAAAGCTGAAAGGTAATCCTGCTAAAGCGACGGGGCATGTTCAGTGGCAGTGGCGGAACCGTCTGTTGGCCTTGAAAAAGGCAGGTTATGCTCCGGCACTGAAACCGCTGCAGATGCAGTTCGCCCGCAATTGCCCTCCTGCGAGTGTGTTAACCGATCAGAGTAGCCTGCGACATTGTACCTTACAAAAGATCTGTCCGTTTTGCTGGGGACGGCGGTATGTCTTCAAAGCCTGGAACCACGCCTGTCCAGCGATCATCACTGACCGTAACAAGTTTAGTCCGCGCGATCGTGAAGTTGTGTGGTTGGAGCGTAACGAGGTTTATGATTCGCTGGACAAGCTGCTGACCGCGGCGAAACTGAATAGGGAGCTGGAGCAGGTCTTGTTGAAGCAGCACTGCACGGTGCGCGGTGCAATTCGGTTCGAGGCGTTTTTTGTCAATATCAATGACCCGAAATGGCTTATGATCCGTCGATCTACGCTGGCTTTGACGGAGGGCTATAATGGGGAATTGCAGGGATCACCTTACCTGACACGGCACTGGCAATCGAAGCATATCAACAAAAGGCAGCTGTCGGAGGCTGTGGCGTGTGCGACAAGTTATCCGCCGGCATTGCTGAAAGCCAACGCGGAGCAGACTAAAAACCTGCTGGACGCGACGAAAGGTATCCGCTCGATCAGCTTTCGAGGCTGTATGCGGTAGTTCTTAGAGCATTAAATCATGCTTTCTGGAACGTCTCTTTTTAGGAAATGAACAATGAATATATCTAAAGCCGACTCCCGTCGGAGATCCCGTTCTGCAGGGTCTAAACGTCCCACGGATACACTCAAACGGTTTGGGTTAATCCAATCTGTGAAGTTTGCAGACTTAGATTGTGAACATGAATGGTTGATCGAAGGAATACTTGTCAAGGGACAAGCCGGAGTCATTGGTGGACCGGCAAAGTGTCTCAAAACTGGATTTATAATTGACATGGCTATCAGCCTCGGATCGGAAACGCCGTTCCTGGGAAAATTCCATGTTCCAACAGCTTGCCGAGTAGCTGTCATGTCCGGTGAAAGCGGGAAATCTTCCATTCAGGATACTGCGAATCGTATCGCGGAAACCAAAGGTCTGAGTCTTCGAAACATATCTGGAGTATACTGGGGATTCACCTTACCGATTTTATCTGATGAGAAAGACCTGGAAATGTTAGGAGAGTGCCTCAGGTGGAAGAAGATACAAGTGGTCTTTATCGATCCCTTGTATTTATGCCTCTGTGGTGGAGGGAAAGCAGTTTCACCAACAAACCTGTACCAGGTGGGCCCTATTCTCAAACGGTTGACTGAAACCTGTCTGAAAGCGGGGGCTACTCCGGTACTCGTGCATCACACTACCAAAGCGGCTGCAAAACCTTCTGAAAACGCATCTGTCAGTCTGTACGATCTGGCATTTTCTGGTGTCGGTGAGTTTTTCCGTCAGTGGGTTCTGCTTAATAAAAGAGAAGAGTTTACGCACTGCGACGGTTTCCATCAGCTTGGGATGTCAGTCGGTGGGAGCGCGGGCCACTCAGGGAAGTGGAATATCGACGTGAGAGAAGGGGTATTGGATAATGACTTCCGGGGAAGGAAGTGGGACGTCAGTGTATGGAATGGTCCAGCTCATGGTGAGGAAGAACCTGAAAATATGTCTGGGGGAAATTTGACGGCTTCCAGTATTTTGTCCGAATAGTATTGATTTAAAAAGTGCTATTTAGATTCGATCATTTACTGCTCGGAAAATAACAATCAAACGCATTAGAAAGCGAGCCAGTGGCGATAGAACGATTCTATGGTCACTGGCTCGATTGTTCTTATTCCGGGATTTAAAGTTGCAGGTGGAAGTTGTCTCCTGGATCAGATGTGAGTACTGACGAACTTCTATTATCCAGTTACAAAGATCTGCTTGATCAGAACCATCTGCTTACCATGAATAGACTGGTTGTGCATGCGCAGTCGGCAGAAGCCCACATAAGGGCGTCACGCAATATATGTAGTATGAGTCGCCAGGAACTGGCCTGACAGATTGGACGCACATTTAAACCCGTTTACACAGATCTGGCCTACTCTGCAGCGGGCTCTCGTGGGCGAGCAGGATTACTCTCTTTTCAGTGTGCGCATCAACGCAAACGCCACCGTGCTGCAGATAGAAGGCTGTTCTTCGCTCGCACCCTGACCGGGACCGGGCTTCCAGATCGTCACCGGGACCTTCCAGTACGCAACAACTAAAACGCTGAATCTCACAAAGTAAGGTGATTCCAAGACGATCGGCACGACACCGAATCACCCGATCTGGAGCGTCGATCGGGAATCCATCGTCCATGCCTACAGCCTCTCCGTCGGCGACAACAACAGATCTTAAACGGTACTGGCTGCGCCTCTCCCGGAGGCAATGACTTCTGATCACTGCTCATCTATTTAAGCTCATACACTGCCCAGTTTATACGGTCATACAAAAAGACACGATCGAACCCGGTATCGAAAGTGTGGTCTTCTTTCTCAAGAGACCACTCGAATAAACCCATTGCGTGATCAGGAATCGTGACCAGAAGAAGCCAGCACTGATCGCACCTCTTCAGGTACTCAGGTAATTTCGATTCTTTTTTAGCAATAGCTTTAGCAACTTCCGGCCCCGTCTGATCGCTATAAAAACCTCCTGAATTAGGGGGCGGCAACCTTGCCGGCCAGTCTTCAACCAAAGACAGTTTGATCTGTTCGAACTCGACAGGCAAATTCACCCCATCCTCATTTCCTTCTGCATCTTCATAGCACTCAGGCACTATCGATTTCGCGAGGTTCATGCGAACAAAATCACATAATACCTTAGCATTTCGAGCACGCAGTTTCTCTTTAAGATACTTCTGATGAAATTTGAAGCAGATCCAGTGCGGAGAGATTCTCGGATCACTCTGGAGATGATCCTTAGCGAGTTTGTATATCTTTTCTTCTTCGGCTTTCCTTTGCCTGCACTCACCAGGCTGATCTGCCATGACATCCATTACTTCAACGCCGATCTTACCAGATTCCGTCTCCAGCACGGCATCCGGAGGGTCGTCCGATTTCACTAGGCAATCCATGCCCAGGTGACTCATAAGCGCGACAACAGATTCCAGCTCCTCATCCTTTTGCTCTGACCTAGTCATACTTAAACTCCTGGCTCAAAAAGTAAATTGAAGACCGACAAAGTATCCCCGAACCAAAACGAGTCAAGGCCAAAAAGGCAGAGCAATAGGACGGCATCATGCAGACATCTAGAAACGAGCGACAACAGATCATATCGGATCTGCTTCCTCACTCTCATAAACCGGCTCCCACTTGCAATGCGTCATCCGCTCGTAATAGTCCATCGAGCGCTTAACCAGGACGAAGATTCGCGAACCGTGGCGACCAGGAACAATCAGTCCCCTGATACGGCGTGGGAAGACCTGATACCAGACTCCGCCCTGTGCAGCTGAGTGTACAGGCAGCTCGATTGTTTTGAGGCGTGATTTCGGAAGGACAACACTGGCGAGTTGATGCAACTTGACCGTCAAAAAGGATAAACTTCCGCAGGTATAGTTGTAGCACCTTTTGAAGACGATCAGATCGTGCACGCATTCACCCTCTTCGATCATGTGCCCGTACCGATCGTGAATCGAATAATACTCATAAATCTGGTCATCACTGTCGACGGTATATTTACCGGACCACCGTCCCAAGCGTTAACGCGTGCAGCCCTGTGCTGTCCTGATTTTGGTTTATTCCATAGGATGCTCAGGGATTTAGTTTGATACTTACTTTTATTATTAAACAGTCCATCCAGGGAATTTCAGAGAGCCTGCCGATTGGAAATTGAGGGAAGGGCGGATGGGTGTAAACAACGGTCAGAAAACGTAGCGTCTGCCGGTTGAAAACCGTAGCGCTGTCTGTGTTGGATTCGTCCGGAAGTGGCGATGTGGGAACGAATGCGTGGTCGTTTGCTATTTCGTCAGTAACGGTCGCTTGCTTGAGCTTTTTGTGTGCCGCCGTTTTGCTTGAAATGAATCCCGGTCATTCTTCAGAGAGCGGAAGAACTGGGAACTGGAAGTGAATGCAAAGTTGGCTGTAGATCTTCTAACTGGATGTACCAGACTACATCGTTCCACTCGAATTCACAGTAATTCCCGTTGTGTTGCTGTAATACCAGATTCTCACCCTTATTCACATAACAGACGAGGACTGAATCAACTTGCCATGTACGGGCCGTGGAGCCACCTGCCGGTGCATGCTCGGACAACGTAGCAACGAGCAAAACCTCTCCTTCAACAAACTCCTTTTTTGATCTCGCATACTTCCAGCCCAGATATGGTTTCTGAGTGATTCGCGCACTGCGAACCTCTGGCAGCGGTCCGGAAACGACTTCGAGCTGGACGTCCTGGCCGCTTTCGGTAAAACAGATCCCGCATACTTCGTCGTCGTTCCCCCGCTTCCAGTCCATAAATCCACATCTCGGGCACCGCAACAACTGATACCCTCTCTCACGTGCATGCTGCTCACAAAAGGGGATTTGGGCAGACTCGGTCTTAGCTGCTGCTAGCTTACATCCGATTTCCTGACATGTTTTTGACATGACTACTTTTCTTCTTTTTATGAACTGTGACATCAGCGGAGAATTCAGAGAGCGAGTGTTGGATCAGCGTTCTATAGCCTGCCTAACTCCCTAAACTCGCTCTGTCAATACTACTTCAATCAATTTTAGCATGGTTTATGATTGTTCCGAGTGTATCAATTATTTTGATTTTTTATTTGATTACTGAGATTTTGCCTGTTAGGTTGACACGGTCACAAAGCATCATGTGCACATAAGTTGTGTGTGTTTTTGATTACATTTCGGCTTTTTTAAGCATATCCATATCTCTAGACAAAGAAGTGTTCTTAGAAGCGTAAGTGGCCTGCTTCACATTTACAGTACCCGACACTTGCAATTCTGCTCTGTCAAGTTCTGCCTGAAATTGTCTTTTTCATTTACTGTACTTAACTATTTTTAGTTCATTTTCAGATTACGTCTGACTATCAATAGAAGAGGAAACTCACAAATGTTGCTCACACACTGGTTACAGAGGTTACGTGCTGGACGGATACGCGTTGCTGATCTTCGGGGGCGTAAACGGAAAAAGAAACAGCAGACGACCTCTTCAGTCGAACGATTAGAAGAACGGGCAGCTCCCGGTCAGATCATGAGCGTGAGTTCTCTGTTGTCACTTGGGCTGGGGGTTTCACCTGGCATGCAGACACTGGTTGAAGCAGGTTATGGGGAAGATCTTCCCGGTCCAGCTGTAGGTGAAACACAAAGCAGTCAAAATTCCCGACAACCTCTAAATACTTCTTACGATGCATATCTCGGTCAGGAAGATGAACCCTATCTACCTCCGCTTGATTCGGAGTCCAACAATGAGGGTGGTGGTGGCGGCAACTCGTCGTCCGTGCCAGGTGGTTCCCCCGGCAGTCGGTTTAGCGCAGCGATATTGGGAAATGCGTTTCCCGATTCTGTCTGGGATGACAACGAAGTCGTTCCTGAGGAAACATCCAATCAAGGTTTATATCCTGCCAGTTCCTTGAGAGGGGTGGCTGCATCAGGTTCCTTTGGTGGTTTGGCAGGCGGAGGATCTTCCGGAGGAAATCAAGCCAGCAGTCCTCCCGAGCAAGGCCAACCGGATGGGCAAACCAACCAGCCTCAATCCAGTAACCCTGACCCCAGTGTAAATGGGCAGCCGGTTGTCACCCCGGCAAACTTCACGGTAGATACGACATCAGTAGACACTACGACTAACAATTCACAGAAATCCAATGCCTCTCAAGGCGCTGATCAATCTGCCGCTGGTTCTGAGAATGCAAACTCCAATCCAGCTCAGCGCGATCATGCGAATCATTCAAACTCAAATTCTGATTCGGGAGGTCGAGGCAACACGCAGCGGGATTTGATTACAGTGATTTCAGCTGCCAGAGGTCTTAATGTCGCCATCGATGGCAAAGGACAGAAGATTGAAAATTTACGTACTTTCCAGGCGGAGGAGCATCCTGGCGCAGACAGTGCTCTGCCCTATGGAATGTTTGAATTCAATGTGACAGACATTGAGGTGGGCGGTTCGACGACCGTCGATTTGATTTTGCCGGAAGGATCCAATGTCGACACGTATTATAAGCTGAACCCCGATACCGGCGATTTGTTTGAATTCACTTATGATGGAGAAACCGGAGCCACCATTGATGGAAACATCATCACACTGCATCTGGTGGATGGGGGACGGGGTGATTTCGACGGCATCGCGAACGGAGTCATCGCAGACCCCGGTGGACCTGGCGTCACCGGGGTTATTTCATTGATGGCAGTAGGTGCCACCGGTCTGGATGGCTGGACGGTAACGGAATCAGGCGGCAGCGGTGGGTTGGAAGGTTCTGTGGTCAAGGATGGAAACGACTTGCTGATCAGTGAAGGTAATTCCTATCAGGTTTCCCTGGAACGCGACATCACCATTCCCGACAATCCATCATTGTTAAGTTTCGCCTATGAGGGGAACTTCGACATAACCAGCACTGACTTCATTAACGATGCCTTTGAAGTGGCTCTGCTTGATCAAAATGGCGAAACTGTTGTTCCTTCGTTTCTGTATCAGCGCGACGCCTATTTCAATATCACAGAAGGTGAACTGCCCACGTTTGGCACGACCACCAATCATCTTGTGGGAGAGAGCGGCTCGACTTTAGTGAGCGGGGTCGTGGATCTGGATATCTCGCATTTGGAAGTGGGCTCTACGGTTAAGGTTGTCCTGCGTCTGATCAACGATGACGATGATACCGGAACGACGTTCCGGATCATCAACTCTTCGGAACAGCCTGAGGCTGATAATGATGCTTATACTGTCGGAGAAAACGGTGTACTGGTCATCGCTGCGCCCGGGGTTTTGAGTAATGATACCGCCCCTGGTCAGGGATCCTTGACCGCAGTCAAATCGACTGATCCCTCCCACGGAGCGGTTGTTCTGAATTCTGATGGTTCTTTCACCTACACCCCTGACACTGATTTTGTGGGAACGGACAGTTTCACCTATATCGCGCAGGACGGCACTTATGATTCCTATGAGGCCACCGTTTCCATCGTAGTGACCGGTGTCAACGCACCTCCCATCGCAAATGATGATACTAAGACTACTTCAGAAGATACTGCAATTACGTTCCCGGCTGCCGATCTGATCGCCAATGATAGTGTGGGCATCGGAAATGAAACCGGCCAGACTCTCACGGTGACTTCGGTCACCGCCACCGCAGAGACACACGGCACGGTAGTTTTGAACGGTGATGGGACGATCACGTTCACTCCCGATGCCGACTACAATGGCAGTGCCAACTTTGAATATACCGTGTCCGACGACGGCACCACGGGTGGCATTCTCGATACAAAAACGGATACCGGCACGGTTACCGTCAGCATCACGGAAGTCAATGATGCACCGACTGCCAACCCAGACATCTTCGAAACGACAGAAGACACCGGATTCACTTTTAATGCCAGTAACCTGATCGTTAACGACAGTGCCGGTCCTGCTAATGAGGGCAGCCAGGTCCTGTCAGTCACTGCCGTTTCGGCGACTGCCGATACTTACGGTTCCGTGGTTCTGAATGGCGACGGTACCATCACGTTTACCCCAAATGCGGATTTCAATGGGACCGCCAGTTTTGAATATACGCTCGCCGATGATGGAACCACCGCTTCCCTGCCAGATAGTCAGATCGATCTCGGGCTGGTGACGATTATCGTTGCGGAAGTTAATGACGGTCCGACCGCCAATAATGATGCCATCATTACATCAGAGGACTCGGCGATCACCTTTGCAGTGACAGACCTGCTCACCAACGATGAGTCCGGTCCCCTCAACGAGGCGGGACAAACCCTGTCCGTGTCTTCGGTCACCGCTACTCCCGACACACACGGCACTGTGGTGCTGAACGGGGACGGCACGATCACTTATACTCCCGACGCCGACTTCAATGGCACGGCCAGTTTTGATTATACCATTGAAGACGATGGTACGACCGGAGGAGTCCTGGACGTTAAAACAGCAACCGCCACTGTGAATGTGACGATCAATGCAATCAACGATACGCCCACGGCAAATAACGATTCCTTCCTAGTTGCCGAAGATAGCGGAACCACTCTGCTGGACGTGTTGAATAATGATTCGATCTCGCCGGATCTGGGGGAAACTCTCACTGTGGTCAATGTGAGTGCCGGTTCTGCGGGGGGCACCATTGAAATTACTAATGGCGGAACCGGGATTAATTACACTCCTGCAGCCGATTTCAATGGTACGGAAACATTTACCTATACTATCAATGACGGTACGGTCGGCAGCAGTGATGTTGCCACCGTCACGATTACGGTCAGCGAAGTGAATGATGCGCCTGTCGCCACCGTTGATGCGCAAACAACGACCGAAGACACGCCGCTCACGTTCTCAGCCAGTGATCTGGTGACCAACGACAGTGTGGGGCCAGCCAATGAGAGTGGCCAGTCTTTGACGGTCACCGCCGTGACCGCTACTGCTGATACACACGGCACCGTGGTGCTCAACGGCGATGGTACCATCACCTTTACCCCGGACGCCGACTTCAACGGGAGTGCCAGCTTTGAATATATGGTGACCGATGACGGCACGACGGCAGGTGTCGCGGATGCGCAGTCCACGACTGGAGTGGTGAATCTCACGATTAGTGAAGTCAACGACGCGCCCACGGCGGGCGCCGATACCGTTGCGGCCACCGAAGACAGCCCGCTCACGTTTGCGGCTTCCGATCTCCTCACCAACGACAACGCCGGCCCCGCCGATGAAAGTGGGCAGACGCTGACCGTCACGTCCGTTTCTGCGACCGCCGACACGCATGGAACGGTGGTGCTGAACGGAGACGGTACGATCACCTTTACCCCCGATGCCGACTACAACGGGGCTGCCAGCTTTGAATACACGATCACCGATGACGGGACCACAAATTCGGTCGCGGATAGTATGACGGCGGTCGGCACGGTCAACTTGGATATTGCAGGCGTGAATGATGCTCCCACCGCGGGCGCTGACGGGTTTACGGTCAGCGAAGACAGTACGACCACCCTGGATGTGTTGAGCAACGATTCGATCGCCCCTGACTTTGGCGAAACACTGTCGATCGTCTCGGTAGGCACCGGTTCAGCCGGAGGGACGGTTACCATTGCCAATGGCGGTGCCGATCTGAGCTACACCCCGGCAGCCGACTTCGTGGGCACAGAAACGTTCACCTATACTATCAACGACGGCACGCCCGGCAGCACCGACCAGGCCACGGTCACGATCACGGTGACTGAAGTGAATGATGCCCCTGTAACGGCAGACGATCTGGTGACCACCAGTGAAGACAACGCGTTGACCTTCAATGCCGCGGATCTCCTGTTGAACGACCAGGCTGGCCCGGCCAATGAAAGCGGTCAGACCCTGACCGTCACGGCAGTCGTAGCCACCGCGGACACGCATGGTACGGTCGTGCTGAACGGGGACGGCACGATCACCTATACGCCGGATGCCGACTTCAACGGCACCGCTAGTTTTGCCTATACGGTCACGGACGACGGAACCACTAATGGCAGCCCGGATGCGCAATCGACCACCGGGACAGTGAACATAACTATCAGCGAAGTGAACGACGGACCGACGGCCGTTGCAGACAACATTACGGCGACCGAAGACACACCGCTCACGTTTACCGCCAGCGATCTGGTGGCCAACGACAGTGCTGGCCCCGCCAATGAGAGCGGACAGACACTGACGGTCACCGCAGTGACCGCCACCGCTGATACACACGGCACCGTGGTACTGAACGGGGACGGCACGATTACCTTTACACCCGATGCCGATTTCAATGGGACTGCCAGTTTCGATTAT
Organism: Gimesia maris; assembly: GCF_008298035.1. Lineage (NCBI taxonomy): Bacteria > Pseudomonadati > Planctomycetota > Planctomycetia > Planctomycetales > Planctomycetaceae > Gimesia > Gimesia maris. The sequence goes on along the minus strand of NZ_CP042910.1, from coordinate 3,356,627 downwards.
ACCGTATCCGACAACGGTACGACCGAGGGGTTAACAGACAGCCTGACCGACATCGGTGCGGTCACCATTACAGTCAGTGAAGTCAACGATGACGTGACCGCCGTTGACGATGCGATTTCAACGGCCGAGGACGTCGCTATCACCTTCACGGCTGCCAATCTGGTGACCAACGACAGCGCTGGCCCGATCAGTGAAAGTAGTCAGACGCTGACCGTGACCTCAGTGACGGCGACCGCCGATACGCACGGCACCGTTGTCCTGAACGGTGATGGGACAATCACCTTTACCCCGGATGCGGATTTCCATGGGACCGCCAGTTTCGATTATACGGTCTCCGATAACGGTACCACCAATGGGGCACCGGATGCCCAAACCGATGTCGGTACCGTCACCGTCACTATCACTGACGTCAACGACGCGCCGCTCACAGTCGGCGATGTCAAAGCCACCACGGAAGATACACCGCTCACCTTTACCGCCTCGGACCTGGTAACGAATGACAGTCCGGGACCCGCCGATGAATTTGGCCAGACTCTGACCTTGACCGCGGTGACGGCCACAGCCGCTACACATGGGACTGTGGTGTTGAACGGGGACGGGACCATTACTTTTACCCCGGATGCCGACTTTAATGGGACCGCCAGCTTTGAATATACTGTGACCGACGACGGAACCACCAATTCCGTATTGGATTCACAATCTTCTACGGGGACAGTGACCATCACGGTCAACGAAGTCAACGACGGACCCACGGCTATCGACGATGTCAAAGTGACCGCCGAAGATGTAGCACTCGTTTTTACCGCCACTGACCTGGTCACGAACGACAGTGCCGGCCCGGCCAATGAGAGTAGTCAAACCCTGACCGTCACCTCGGTCACTGCGACCGTCGATACACACGGAACAGTAGTTCTCAACGGAGACGGAACGATTACGTTCACTCCAGACGCCGACTTCAATGGCACTGCTAGCTTCGAATACACGATCAGCGATGATGGAACGACCGGTGGACTCGCCGATCATCTGACTGACACCGGCACAGTCACGATCACAGTGACGGAAGTCAATGATGTCCCCCTGACGGTCGGAGATTCCAAGTCCGGTACGGAAGACATCTCACTCACGTTTAATGCCAGTGATCTGGTGGCGAACGACAGTACTGGCCCCGCCGATGAAAGCGGCCAGGCCTTAACGGTCACCGCTGTGACAGCGACTGCCGATACGCACGGCACGGTGGTGCTCAATGGCGATGGGACGATCACCTATACGCCCGATGCGAACTATAACGGTTCCGCCAGTTTTGAATATACAGTCACCGATGACGGCACGACCAATGGTAGCCTGAATGCGAAAACCGCAGTGGGAACGGTGACTCTTGATATCGCTGCCGTCAACGATAGCCCGATTGCCAATGACGACAGTTTCTCAGTGGCTGAAGACAGCACGACCACCTTCGACGTCTTGAATAACGATTCCATTTTTCCGGATCTGGGAGAAACGCTTTCGATTATCGCGGTGGGCACCGGTTCTGCCGGGGGAACGATCGTAATCACTAATGGCGGCGCCGATTTGAGCTACACGCCGGCAGCCGACTTTACAGGCACAGAAACTTTCACCTATGTCATCAATGACGGTGCTCCTAATAACAATGCGACGGCGACTGTTACCGTGACCGTATCAGAAGTCAACGATACCCCGTTGGCTGCCACCGACCAGATTTCAGCCAGCGAAGACAATTCGGTGACCTTTAATGCCTCTGATCTTCTGGTGAACGACCAGGCCGGACCGGTTAACGAGAGCAGCCAGACACTCATAGTGACAGCCGTCGCAGCCACCGCGAACACACATGGGACAGTCGTTCTGAACGGAGACAATACGATTACGTTTACGCCGGACGCCGATTTCAACGGCAGTGCCAGCTTCGAATACACGGTGACCGACGATGGAACCACGGCGGGGGTACTGGACGCAAAATCCACAACGGGTATCGTCAATCTCACGGTGGGCGAAGTCAACGATAATCCGACTGCCGTGGACGACACGCAGACAGCGGCTGAAGACATGCCGCTTGTATTCAGCGCCGCCGACCTGGTGGCCAACGACAGTGCCGGCCCGGCAAATGAAAGTAGTCAGACCTTAACAGTGACCTCGGTGACGGCAACTGCCGATACACATGGCACGGTAGCCCTGAACGGGGATGGCACGATCACGTTTACTCCCGATGCCGACTATGTCGGGATCGCCAGTTTCGATTACACCGTGTCAGATAATGGAACCAGCGGTGGTTCTGCAGACTACCTGACGGACGTTGGTTCGGTGACGATTACCGTTACGGAAGTCAATGATGCGCCGACAACAACCGCCGACACACAATCGACGGTGGAAGAAACACCTCTCACCTTTACCGCCGCTGATCTGGTGACCAACGATAGTCCGGGCCCCGCCGATGAAAGCGCCCAGACACTGACGGTGACCGCTGTCTCGGCCACTGCGGACACGCACGGCACGGTGATTTTAAACGGGGACGGCACGATCACTTATACTCCCGCTGCCGACTTCAACGGTACCGCCAGCTTCGAATATACGGTCACCGATAACGGCACGACGAATGCGATGCTGGATCCGCAATCTTCGACGGGGACAGTGAATGTCACCGTCAGTGAAGTCAATGACGCTCCCGTGACGGTAGACGACATCAAAGTAACGGCCGAGGATACCGCCTTAACCTTCACGGCGACAGATCTGGTGATAAACGACAGTGCCGGCCCGGCTAACGAAAGCGGACAGACTCTCACAGTGACTTCCGTGACCGCCACCGCCAATACGCATGGCACGGTTGTGCTGAACGGGGATGGGACGATCACCTTCACTCCTGACGCCGACTTCAACGGGACGGCCAGTTTCGATTACACGGTCACCGATAACGGTACGACCGGAGGAGTTGCAGATCAACTGTCTGATACCGGGACGGTCACGATCACGGTCACGGAAGTGAATGACGTGCCAATCTCGACCGCCGATACCAAGTCTGCCGTCGAAGACACGCCGCTCACGTTCTCGGCCAGTGATCTGGTGTCCAACGACAGTGCGGGTCCGGCCAATGAAAGTGGTCAGACCCTGACGGTCACCACCGTGACCGCTACCGCGAACACCCACGGCTCAGTCGTGCTGAACGGGGACGGGACAATCACCTTTACCCCGGACGCCGACTTCAATGGTAATGCCAGCTTTGAATATACGGTGACCGATAACGGGACAACGGCAGGACTCGCGGATGCGCAATCCACGACCGGGGTGGTGAATCTCACGATTAGTGAAGTCAACGACGCGCCCACGGCCAGCACCGATACCGTCGCAGGCACCGAAGACACCCCGCTGACGTTTGCGGCTTCCGATCTCCTCATCAACGACAGCGCCGGCCCCGCCGATGAAAGTGGGCAGACGCTGACAGTGACCTCGGTGTCAGTCACCGCCGATACGCATGGAACGGTGGTCTTGAACGGAGACGGTACGATCACCTTTACCCCCGATGCTGACTTTAACGGCGCGGCCAGTTTTGAATACACGATCACCGATGACGGGACCACAAATTCGGTCGCGGACAGTATGACGGCGGTCGGCACGGTCAACTTGAACATTGCGGGCGTGAATGATGCTCCCACCGCGGGCGCTGACGGGTTTACGGTGAGCGAAGACAGTACGACCACCCTGGATGTGTTGAGCAACGATTCAATCGCCCCCGACTTTGGCGAAACACTGTCAATCGTCTCGGTAGGCTCCGGTTCAGCCGGCGGGACGATCAGTATTACCAATGGCGGTGCGGATCTGAGCTACACTCCGGCAGCCGACTTTGTGGGCACGGAAACGTTCACCTATACCATCAACGACGGCACGCCCGGCAGTACCGACCAGGCCACGGTCACGATCACGGTGACCGAAGTGAACGACGTGCCCGTGACGGCGGACGATCTGGTCACCACCAGTGAAGACAGTTCGATCACCTTCAATGCCGCGGATCTCCTGTTGAACGACCAGGCTGGCCCGGCCAATGAAAGCGGCCAGACCCTGACCGTCACCGCCGTCTCGGCCACCGCCGACACGCATGGGACGGTGGTCTTGAACGGGGACGGCACGATCACCTATACGCCCGATGCCGACTTCAACGGCACCTCCAGTTTTGCCTATACGGTCACGGACGATGGAACCACCGATGGCAGCCCCGATGCGCAATCGAACACCGGGACAGTAAATGTTACCGTCAGCGAAGTGAACGATGGACCGACGGCCAACACTGATAGTATCGTGGCAGTCGAAGACACACCGCTCACGTTTACCGCCAGCGATCTGATGGCCAATGACAATGCTGGCCCCGCCGATGAGAGTGGCCAGACTTTAACGGTCACCGCAGTGACCGCCACCGCTGATACACACGGCACCGTGGTACTGAACGGGGACGGCACGATTACCTTTACACCCGATGCCGATTTCAATGGGACTGCCAGTTTCGATTATACCGTATCCGACAACGGTACGACCGAGGGGTTAACAGACAGCCTGTCTGACCTTGGCTCTGTGACTGTCCTGGTTACGGAAGTCAATGATGCACCACTGACCGCAGGTGATACCCAATCGGCCACGGAAGATACGCCGCTGACCTTTGCCGCCAGCGAACTGCTTACCAATGACAGTACCGGTCCTGCCAATGAAAGCAACCAGACTCTGACGGTCACTGCCGTGACAGCGACTGCGGACACTCACGGCACGGTAGTTCTGAATGGGGACGGCACCATCACGTTTACTCCCGATACCGACTTCAACGGGACCGCCAGCTTTGAATACACGGTCTCCGATAATGGCACGACCGCGGGAGCACCAGACGCAAAGACCGCATCCGATACAGTGACGGTCAACATCAGTGCCGTGAATGACGCGCCGACCGTGGTCGTACCTGACACAAGTGCTGATGAAGGAGAAACGGTCAACCTGGTGGCAACCTTCACTGATCCTGAACCGGGGGACATCCATACGGCCATCATTCACTGGGGGGATGGCACCACCGAAGTCGGCACGGTGATCGAGGTTAATGGTAGCGGGACCATCACCGGCAGCCATATTTATGCCGACAATGGAAATTACACGATTACTGTGGAAGTTACAGACGATGGCAGTCCAGTCGAAGCGGCTTCTGCTTCCGGGATTGCCACCATTGGGAATGTGGCTCCTTATCTGTCTGCCGGCATTGGATTTTCACCCGTTGAAAACGGGAGTGATTATGAGATGAGTTTTGTCATTTCGGGGTACTTTGATGACCCGGGATTTGACAGTCTACTGGCCAATACGAGCGAGTCCTTCACGATGATTATCGACTGGGGCGATGGTACCGTGATCAACGTCACTCCCGCTGTCACTCAGGGGGCAGAGGGCCAGCGCACCAAAGGCTACTTCTCTGAATCGCACGTCTATACTCAGACAGGAACCTACAATCCGACGGTCACGGTCACCGACGATGACGGGGGAACCACTTCAGTCACGCTGGGGAGTATCCTCCCGATCAGCATAAACGTACATCCGCACATTCAGCTTAGCGCCCAGGGACGTTTGCCGGTGACCGTGTATGGAGATCAGGGAGTCGACCTGTCTCTGATTGACTCCAGCACGGTTCGTTTCGGACCTGCGGGTGCGCCGCCAACTCCCGGCCACGGTGGTTGGCAATTAAAAGGAAATGGCGATGTGAAGGCCCACTTCGAAACACAGGAAACGGGCATTCGCATCACGGATAAAGTGGGATTTCTGACAGGTCAGCTTACTGATGGTACTTTCTTTATCGGTATGGATGTCCTCGACTTTGCGCAAGGCAATAAAAAAGGCAAAGGGAATGCTGGAGTCGTAACAGAAGACCCCAATCCGGCCGGTGATTCCAAATTCTTCGTCGCCGACAACGGCGTGCACCGCGTTTTTCGGTATGACTCCGCGGGAGCATCGACTGACTCGATTGCCGTTGACTCAGCTGCCAGGGATGTACGCGGTGCGACCGTCTATGATGAGAATCCCGACGATAACATTCAACCTGTTTTGTGGACCGTGGGGGGGGCACAACAGGTTGCCGTGCAGAAGGTCGACGGGACCCTGATTGGTTCCTGGAGAGCCGTTGGTATCGAAGACCCGCAGGGGATTGCGACCGGAGGCGATGACATCTGGATTGTCGATGCCGCCACTCACCAAGTCTTGCGCTATGTCGGATATGGTCATCAAAGTGCTTTCTTCGGGGTTGGTATCTCTTCTTCCTCGTTTGCACTACACCAGGACAATGTAAGCCCCAGCGGCATCACCACGGATGGGGATACGATCTGGGTGGTAGACGATGTTGCCGATAGGGTCTTTGTTTATGATGTTGCAGGAACTTATCTGGGAAGCTGGGACCTGGATCCCGCAAACTCAGATGCGGCCGGTATCACGATTGCGCTGAATGATTCCACTTCCATCTGGGTTGTTGACCGTAATGATGACAGGGTTTACCGATATGATGATGCCACTGGAGTCCGCTCGGGTAGCTTAACTGCCGCCTCGACGTTTGATTTAATCGGTGATAATCTCAATCCGGAGGGCATCGCTGACCCGGATCCAAATCAAGCTCCGGTGGCTACAAACGATACGGTGTCAGATGTGATTGGCGGAGTGGCTGAGGTGATTGACGTCCTGGCAAATGACACCGACCCTGAAAGCGATGCGATCTCGGTCACTTCTGTCTCGACACCACATTATGGTACTGCCGTAATCAATGGGGATGGGACCATCAGTTACACCGGTACGATCGGATTTGGAACCGACACTTTTACTTACACTATCAGCGATACCAGTAGCGCCACTTCAACTGCCACGGTCACGGTGACGGAAACTGGTAACTATCCCCCAACGGCAGTCAATGATTCTGTGAATGATGTTCTCGAAGGGCAAGCGGTAGTGATCAGTGTTCTCAGCAATGATACGGATCCTGAGAGTGATACGCTCTCGATCACGGCTCTGTCCACCCCCGCCTATGGGACGGCTGTGGACAACGGGGATGGCACGATTACCTACACGGCCGGCACCGGATTCAGCGGTGACAGTTTCACTTACTCGATCAGTGATGGAAATGGCCACACCTCTACAGCGACTGTTACGATCTACGAAGCCGTGAACCAGCCCCCAGTCGCCTACAGTACCACCTTGGACCCCGTGGAGGCGGGAGTAGAGACTATCATCTCAGTCATCGCTAATTCAACCGACCCGGAAGCAGATACACTCACCGTCGTTTCCGTTTCAACACCTCTCAATGGAACTGCCGTCGATAATGGAGATGGAACCATCTCCTACACGGGTAATGCCAGCTTCGGTACGGACTCCTTCACCTATACCATCAGCGATGGAAACGGCAATACTGATACCGGAACGATTAATGTTACGGAACTCGTCGATTTGCCCCCTATTGCTGCTGACGACTTTGCTTATGAAGTCGCGGGTGGCTCACCGGTAATCATCGATGTCCTCGGTAATGACGCTGATCCAGAAGCGGGGACACTGTCGATCACTTCACTCTCCACACCGACAAGCGGAACGGCTGTCGACAACGGCGACGGAACGATTACTTACACCGGTCCCCTGGGATTCGGCAGTGTCAGTTTTTCTTATACGGTCAGTGATCCCGGCGGTAATACAGACACGGCGATTGTATCGATTTATGAATTGATCGCCGTGGATGACGCGGTCAGTGTTACAGCGGGATCTACCGTTACCATAGATGTGCTCACGAATGATAACTATCCGTCCGGAACAACGCTGACATTGCTTTCTGCCAATGGTGCCTCTCATGGGACCACTACGCTACAACGCCGCATTCCCGCCGCATTGCAGACTGAATTTGAAGGTAGCATGGAATATGAGATGGGTGAGTCCATCGACAATTACGTGCTCTGGTACTACGGGAGTTGGGACGATTACGCCATGATGTCGGGAAACGATGTCAGCATCTTCGATGTACTCTACAGCAGCACTGATGGCAACTATGTGGGCACTGATACGTTTAATTATGTAGTCCAAAATGACCAAGGCGTTCAAGATACCGGGACGGTGACCATCACCGTCAATGCGAATCAGGCCCCCGTTGCCGGTGCAGATACGGCAACGGTCGTGGCGGGGAACTCGGTAGCGATCGAGGTACTTTCAAATGACAGTGATCCAGAAGGTTCGGCGGTGAGTCTGGTTTCGCTGGGAACGGCCACCTATGGTACGGTTTCGCTGGAACGCCGAATCCCTGTTGCCTTGCAGACGGAATTTGAAGGCAGCATGGAATATGAAATGGGTGAGTCCATCGACAATTACGTGCTCTGGTATTACGGCAGTTGGGACGATTACGCCATGATGTCGGGCAATGATGTCAACATTTTCGATGTGACTTATACCAGTACCGACGTCAATTATTCTGGCACCGACTCTTTTACTTACACAATTGAGGATGAGCAGGGAGTTCAGAGTACGGGCACGGTGGCGGTGACTGTCACCGGAAACCAGGCCCCCGACGCGGTCGCTGATACTGCGACAGTGGTTGCGGGTAACTCGGTTATAGTCGATGTGCTGGCCAACGACAGTGACCCGGAAGGTTCGGCGGTGAGTCTGGTTTTCCTGGGGGCGGCCACCCATGGTACGGTCACCCAGCAGCGCCGGATTCCGGCTGCCCTGCAGACGGAGTACGAGGGGAGTTGGGAATACTCGGAAGGTTACTCGATCGATGACTATGTGTCGATGTTTTACGGCAGTTGGGAACAGTACGAGAACAGCTCTGGCAACGATGCCTCAACCTTCGATGTGACTTACACCAGTACCGATGGCAGCTATTCGGGTACCGATACGTTTACCTACACGATTCAGGACGAACAGGGAGTCCAGAGTACCGGGACGGTCACGGTGACTGTCACCGGTAATCAGGCCCCTGATGCCGTTGCCGATACAGCGACGGTAGTCGCCGGTAATTCCGTGGTGGTTGATGTGCTGGCCAACGATAGCGACCCGGAGGGGGGGACAGTAAGTCTGGTTTCATTGGGAACGGCTGCCCACGGTACGGTCGCCCTGCAGCGCCGGATTCCGGCTGCTCTGCAGACGGAGTATGAGGGGAGCTGGGAGTATTCGGAAGGTTACTCGATCGATGACTATGTGTCGATGTTTTACGGCAGTTGGGAGCAATATGAAATCAGCTCGGGCAATGATGCTACGACATTCGATGTGATTTACACCAGTACTGATGGCAGTTACTCGGGAACCGATTCCTTTACTTATACAATTCAGGACGAGCAGGGGGTCCAAAGTATAGGGACAGCCACGGTGACGGTCACCGGAAACCAGGCTCCTGACGCCGTTGCCGATACGGCAACCGTGGTAGCCGGTAATTCCACTGTGATTGATGTGCTTGTCAATGACAGCGATCCTGAAGGCACGCCGCTGAGTTTGGTTTCGCTGGGAACGGCCACCTATGGTACGGTCACACAGGAACGCCGGATTCCCGCTGCACTACAGTCGGAATATGAAGGAAGCTGGGAATACGCGGAAGGGTATTCGATTGACGACTATGTCTCGATGTATTACGGGAGTTGGGAGCAGTATGAGAATAGCTCGGGCTACGATGCTACTACGTTCGATGTGATTTACACCAGTACTGATGGCAGTTATACGGGAACCGATTCGTTCACGTACACGATCCAGGATGAGCAGGGTGTGCAGAGCACGGGGACTGTCACAGTCACCGTTATCAGCAATCAAGCTCCTGATGCAGTTGCCGATACAGCGACGGTAGTCGCTGGTAATTCTGTGGTGATCGATGTGCTGGCCAACGACAGCGATCCGGAAGGGACGACAGTCAGCCTGATTTCTTTGGGAACGGCGACATACGGTACGGTCACACAGCAACGACGTATTCCGACTTCCCTGCAGACCGAGTATGAAGGCAGTTGGGAATACTCCGAAGGATATTCCATCGACGATTATGTCTCATTTATGTATGGCAGTTGGGAACAGTATCAGAACAGCTCTGGCAATGATACCAGTATTTTTGATGTCACGTATACCAGTACTGACGCCAATTACTCAGGGACTGATTCGTTTACCTACACGATCCAGGACGAACAGGGAGTCCAGAGTACCGGGACGGTCACGGTGACCATCACCGGCAACCAGGCGCCTGACGCGGTTGCCGATACTGCGTCGTTGGTCGCCGGTAACTCGGTGGTGATTGATGTGCTGGTCAACGACAGCGATCCGGAGGGTTCTGCGGTTAGCCTGATGTCACTGGGAACAGCCGCCTATGGTACGGTCACATTGGAACGCAGGATTCCCACTGCGCTACAAACCGAATATGAGGGGAGTTGGGAATATACGGAAGGATATTCCATCGACGATTATGTTTCCTTCCAGTATGGCAGTTGGGAACAGTACGAGAACAGCTCAGGCAACGATGCCAGTATATTTGATGTAACATATACCAGTACTGACGCCAATTACTCGGGAACTGATACGTTTACCTACACGATCCAGGATGAACAGGGAGTCCAAAGCACGGGCACCGTGACAGTGACGATCACAGGTAACCAGTCCCCCGATGCGGTTGCCGATACGGCGACGGTGGTCGCAGGCAACTCGGTAGTGATTGACTTACTTTCCAACGACAGTGATCCGGAGGGGACAACGGTCAGTCTGGTCTCCCTGGGAACCGCTGCTCACGGTACGGTAGCCCAGCAGCGCCGGATCCCGGCTGCCTTGCAGACTGAATATGAAGGAAGTTGGGAATTCACGGAGGGGTATTCCATCGATGACTATGTATCGATGTATTACGGTAGCTGGGAACAGTACGAAAATAGCTCGGGCAATGATGCCACTACATTTGATGTAACTTACACAAGTACCGATGCCAACTATGTCGGTACCGACACGTTTACCTACACGATTCAGGACGAACAGGGAGTTCAGAGTACGGGAACAGTCACCGTTACCGTCAACGAAAATCAGGCACCTACTGCTGTCGCCGATACCGCTACCGTGATTGCCGGTAATACGGTGGTGATTGACATCATGTCCAATGACAGCGATCCGGAAGGTTCGACCGTAAGCCTGGTTTTACTGGGAACGGCCACCTATGGAACCGTAGCCCTGCAACGCCGTATCCCGGCCGCGTTGCAAACCGAGTACGAGGGGAGTTGGGAATACTCAGAAGGTGGCTACTCCATTGATGACTATGTATCGATGTATTACGGCAGCTGGGAGCAATACGAGCTCAGCTCGGGCAACGATGCCACCACGTTTGATGTTGTCTATACAGGCACCAGTGCAACCTACGTAGGCACCGATTCATTCACCTATACGATTCAGGACGAGCAGGGCGTCCAGGGGTCAGGGACGGTTTCAGTCACTATCAATGAAAACCAGGCACCTGCCGCCATTACTGATACTGCATCCGTAATAGCCGGATATTCCGTCGTGATCAATGTGCTGGTCAACGATAGCGATCCAGAAGGTTCCGCAGTGAGTCTGGTTTCGCAGGGGACGGCTGCCCACGGTACGGTTACATTGGAACGCCGAATTCCCGCTGCCCTGCAGACCGAATACGAGGGGAGCTGGGAGTACTCGGAAGGCTATTCGATCGATGACTACGTCTCCTTCATGTACGGCAGTTGGGAGCAGTATGAAATTAGCTCCGGCAACGATGCCAGTACATTCGATGTGACCTACACCAGTACCGACGCCAACTATGTGGGCACCGACACATTCAATTATGTAGTACAAGACGAACAAGGGGTTCAGAGTACGGGAACGGTAATGATCACCGTTAACGAAAACCAGGCACCTGTCGTCGCTGCTGATACCACGAGTGTATTGGCCGGTAACTCGGTTATGATCGATGTGCTGGCGAATGACAGTGATCCGGAGGGGGCAACAGTGAGCCTGGCTTTACTGGGAACAGCGGCCCACGGAACCGTTTCACTTCAACGACGGATCCCAGCCGCCCTGCAAACCGAATATGAAGGCAGTTGGGAATACACGATGGGGGGATACACCATCGATGACCATGTCAATTCCAATTACGGCGGGTGGGAACAGTACGAAAATAGCTCCGGTAATGATGCCAGCACGTTCGATGTGACTTATACCAGCACCGATGCCAATTATTCTGGTACTGATACGTTTACTTACACGATCCAGGATGAACAAGGGGTCCAGAGTTCAGGATCTGTCACTATCACCGTTCTGGAAAACCTGCCCCCCAGCGTCGTTGCGGATAGCGCCAGCTTGACGGCCGGGGAATCGACTGTGGTCGATGTTCTGGCAAATGACAGTGATCCGGAATCGTTTGGTCTCACCTTGATTTCGGTAAGTGGTGCCACTCACGGGGCTGTGAGCATGCAACGTCGAATCCCTGCCGCGCTACAAACCGAATACGAGGGAAGCTGGGAATATTCAAACGGCTATTCCCTCGATGATTATGTCTCGATGTATTACGGAAGCTGGGAGTATTACAGCCAGAGTTCCGGGAATGACGTCAGCTACTTTGACATTAAATACACCAGTAACAGTCCCAACTATGCGGGCAGTGATACCTTCACGTATATGGTCGCTGATGAACAGGGATTACAGAGCACAGGATCCGTGACGATCACCGTTCAGGAAAACCAGAACCCAGACGCTATCAATGATACGGGAAATGCCGTTGCTGGAAATCCCTATGTGATTCATGTGCTCAACAACGATAGCGACCGACAGGGTGACAGTCTCACGATAACCTACGTTTCCACACCCGCTAACGGAACGGCCTCCATTAATGCAGACGAATCAATCACATATACGGGAAATCCCGGTTTCGGATTCGACTCTTTTACTTATACGGTCAGCGATGGTAACGGGCATACCGATACGGCCACTGTTTCCATATATGAAGTCTACAACTTCGCTCCCGTGACATATGAGGATCACATTTATGATGCGCCGCTCGGCGTTCCAGTGACGATCGATGTGCTGGCCAATGATTACGATCCTGACGGCGAGCCGATTTCAGTCATCGCTGTCTCGGACCCCACCTATGGGGCAGCAATCATTAACGCTGATGGCACGATTACTTACATTGCCGAAGAAATCGCGAACGGGGATGCGTTCCAGTATACGGTCAGCGATCCTTACGGTAATACTTCAACGGGCGTTGTGAGCGTCAAGGACTGGAACTATGACTGGGAGTTTACCGACGAGTCGAATTATGAAAATTATTACGCACACACTGATGACGCTGATATCGCCGTAGGTGGAAATGCGTTCGTCTTCGCCCAGGCGATCGCCACCGATCCCTCCATCATTACAGGGGCAATTTTCACCGAAGTTCCCCAGAATAAAAAATCCTATGGAACGTCTGCCACACAACTGACAGCATTTGGGAATGCGGATGGAACAGACACCTATGGCATTCTCTCGACCGGTGAGGCAGCCCTGGTTAATGACCCCGGTCAGCTCTCCAGTTATGATCTGGGTGGTGGTAATATCCGGGGAGACAATGACTATGATGTCACCGTTCTTAAAATCGACATTGATGTTCCCGAAGGGGCTGATTATCTGTCACTCGACTTCCAGTTCTTGACCGAAGAATTCCCCGGATTTATCGATGCCATCTATGATGACACATTCATTCTGGAACTCGATCAGACTACATGGACGACTTCAGCAGGAGTCATCTCAGCACCGGATAATTTTGCCACGTTTTCTTCCGGTGGTCTGGTGAATGTGAGCGGTGCGATTCAAACGGGCTTGTCCGCCGAAAACGGAGAGGGCACCGCCTATGATGGAGCCGGTAAAACCGGAACCGGCGATCATAATGGCGCGGCGACAACTCTGCTCCAGGCGCGGACTCCAATTACGGCGGGAGCGCATACACTCTACCTGTCTATTTTCGACCAGGGAGATGCCCTGAATGATACCACGGTCCTGCTGGATCGCTTAACTGTGGGAACTTCCACAGCCACGGTTTCTGCAGGCATCGCAAATCTGATGAGTGTCGAAGCGTCGGCCGACGATGAGGAATTTATGGTCGGCGATCCAGTGCTGCTGAACGGAAAAGTGCTCACCAACAATTTAATTGCTAGTGTCACGGTCAACGGTACCCAAGTGGAAGCAATCGATGCCGGAAACAATTTCTTTTCCACGATCACCCTCCAGCCGGGCATCAATATTTTTGAGATTACGGCCACGGATGTTTTTGGGGCAACCAGTACTACCCAGCTCACACTCACAGGATTAGTGGCCACCAATGGCCCGATTGATTTTCAGACAATGGATGATGTCTCGACAAGTGTTACTGGCCAGTATCGGCGTACCTCACATAATCCCAATATCCTGTATGCTGATGTGGCCATCCACAATGGGGGCCAATACGATGTTCAGGCACCACTCTTGATCGGTGTGATCAATATCAGTGAGCCCAGCGTACGCGTTGACGGCTTTGACGGGGTGACTGCTGACGGAATTCCTTACTATGATTTTACTGGCCTGCTTGATCATGGCGATTCGGACAATGATTTAACGTTAGCCTCCGGTGAATCAACCGAACTCGGTACGCTCGCATTTCTCAACTATGAACAGTTGCAGTTTACCTATGATCTGGTTGTGCTGGGACAGCTCAACCAGTCACCGCGGTTTATCACCGCTCCCGAAGTCGAAGTGGTCGCCGGGCAAGCTTACACTTACCAGGCAGCAGCCTTTGATCCCGACGGTGATCCGCTCGAATATGAGTTACTTACTGCCCCGACAGGCATGACCATCGACTCGGCAACAGGCGCTATCGTATGGAGTCCGCAGGTAGAAAACGTGGGGACACATACCATTGTGATTGAAACCACCGATGGGAAAGGAGGCTTTGACCAGCAGGCCTTTACGATCAGCGTGCTGGATGCTCCTCCCAATCGACCGCCCGAATTCACTTCGACTCCTGTCATCGACGCCTATGTCAACACGGAATATCTCTACACCTCAACAGCAGAGGATCCGGACGGCGATACACTCAGTTATTCAGTTGTGAGTGGGCCAGCAGGGATGATAAACAGTGAAACAATTTCGCGTGACTGGATCACCTGGACGCCGGAAGAAAATTCCGTAATCTCGTTGTCCGGGCTGCCTGCTGTCAACAGTCTGGAACTGAATCAGGCAACCGGCGTGCTGTCAGGTGCTCTGTATTACCACGATGAATTTTATACCCCTTCATTCGAAGTGGATTATGACGGAGATGGAGTCGGTGATGTGACTGTCGCCGGAGATGCTACAGACAGTTCCTTCAGTCTTTTGCTGAATAGTGTGCAGCTCGCACTGTTCGATACCATTCAAGTACGAGCCATCGATGATTTTTATTCGGCAGAACCACTTGCCTGGACGAACGTGGATGTCTCAGGTGTGACATTTACCCCCACTCCCGGTTTCTCAAGTCTGAAATACTCAGCTTCAACAGGCGTGATTTCCGGAACGGTTGACAGCAGCCTGAATCTGTTCGAACCGTTTGTTGAACTGGATTACGATTTCGATGGTGTGTATGAAACCCGGATTGCCGTGAACCAGGTCGATGGCACTTTCAGCTACCTGGTTGACGACTCACTCCTGGATGCCAGTGGAAATATCAGCGTACGTGTCACCAGTTATGACAATCAACAAGGGGGCTTCAGCTGGACGCCCACTGCCGCCGATGTGGGGAACACTTTCCTGGTGACGTTACAGGCCGACGATTCCCAGGGAGGTCTGGCACAACAGACCTATCAAATTTATGTTCATCCTGAAGCAGGCAATCATGCCCCTGTGATCGTCAGTGAGCCCGCTGAAACTTTGGAACTCCCTAACCAGAGTCTGAACCCGGCACAGGGCGATGTGGATCCTGAAATCCTGAATCTGGCCGTGACTCCTGGAGCTACTACGACAGAAACGATTTCAATTACGTTGCCTGCCTTGGCGGCCGATTTTACAACAGATGTCGTGATCGTTGTAGACACTTCTAATTCAATGTCAGGGGAACTCGCCTGGTTAAAAGAGATGATTCCCGATCTGGATGCTGCCCTCAATGCGGCCGGTGTTACCGATAACCGGTTTGCCCTGGTCCGCTATATCAATGATGCCACGATCGTCGGCACCAATCCGCCGGTGCAACTGACACTCATTGGCCCCGCTAATGAGATTGTAAAATCCATCACCGTTCCAGCCACAAGCGTCCGTGCCGCCATTGATGATTTTGTCCTACCGACCGATGGTGACTATACCTTGATTGTTGGTTCGCAGAATGGCGAATTTGCGGACCCAGAGGCGACACAGGATCCGCAACCGTACAGTTTCGTGATTGATCAGGAACGGGATGCCGCCGTTGCCGTTTCGGGAATGGGAGACTACCAGGAATCCATTCAGGCTGGGGAAGAATCAACGATCACCTTCGACGCTCCTCAAGGATTCCAGCTTTACCTGGACTCACTCGATGGAACTTCCGGTAATCTGCGGTATCAACTTCGTACTCCGTCCGGTGATTCGATAATCCTGACGCCCCCTAATCAATATGTATCCGCCGGAACTGCCGGATACGACTACGGTCCGATCCTGCTTCCGGAAGCTGGCACCTATACGCTCACCGTCAAAGGGAATTCGACGAATGACACCGGCAATTACCATTTGCGTCTCGTCGATATCAATAATTCGTCCACCAGTCTCAGCTTGAATACTGAAATCGACGACACGGTTTCCGAAGCGAAAGCAAGTCAGTTCTACCAGTTTTCCGGAACCGCCGGACAGACGGTTTTCTACGACACGCTCTCCCAGGAAATTTACGATTACGATGATCCCAATTATGACTTTGATTCCTACCAGATCACGCTGGTCTCCCCTTCGGGGACGAGCCTGTTTACCAGTTCCGAGATGTTTGAGATCGAAGACATGGATCGGGGCCCGGTCGTTTTGCCGGAATCGGGCGACTATACTCTGATTGTTTCCAGCAACGATACTGACGCCGTAGATTATGATTTCCAGCTGCTCAATCTGCAGACGGCCGGCACATTGGTTACTGCTGACACTTCGATCTTCGACAGTTTAACACCGGCAGAAGAAACCAAGGTTTATCGGTTTGACGTGACCGCCGGAGACGAATTTGCCTTTGATCTCACTGCGCGAACGGGCACTGGAAGTGCTTTCTGGGAATTGATTGATCCTTACGGGCGGTCCGTATTTGACGTCAATATGTATTCCACCTCTGTCTCTGACCAGTCTCCCGGAACCCTGCTGTCCACGGGCCAGTATTCCCTCATTGTCAAGGGGGGAACGGCCAACACGGGGCTCGTGGATTATACCTTCTCAATTGATACGCTCGGATTTACGGCACCGACTCCCCCCACAGGAACAGCACAATCTTTTGGTGATATTGTGTCAGGTAGCCTGGATGTTGCAGGCGAGCAAGACACCTATCTCTATACTGCAACTGCAGGCCAGCAGGTCTTCTTCGATTCACTGGATGCCGTTCCCACGAACTTGAATGTCACATTAGTTTCCCCCAGTGGACAACAATTGGTCATGACGTCCTTTGGCAGTGATAATATGCTCGGGTTTGGTGGTTTTGAAGGAGAAGGGAGCCAGTCCCCCTGGCCCGTTACACTTTGGGAACCTGGCACCTATCAAGTGGTGATTGAGAGTGCACAGAACCAAACCGGTAGTTATCGGTTCCGCTTCTTGGATGTTTCAGATCAGACCACGGTTGACTTTGGTTCCATCATTTCTGGAGAACCTCAGGTCTTAGAAGAACAGCACGTGTATCACCTGAGCGGACAACGTGGTGATCGCGTTTCTATCCAATTGGATGCGTTTACTGATGCGGCCAGCTTTGTCAACAAAGTTGCCGTTGAAGTAAATGGTGGCACCGAAGACGGATATAACGGAATCGCCGGAGCACTCTCGCTCCCGTTCCGGCCGGATGCCGCCGTGAATGTCATTCTGGTGACGGACGAAAACCGTGACGTGGTCAACAGCTCACTCACGTATAATACGATCCTGGCACAAATCGAAGCTGTGGGCGCGACGCTGCATTCCGCCATCATGCTGGATATTAAAGCCGACTCTGCAGAAGGTTCATTCAGCCAGGTACTGGATTCTGGGCAAATCGATCCCAGTGGGACTGTGAATGTGTCGCTGGTTGACTATGAATTTCCCGAAGGAGGGGGAGGAACCTGGATTACCGTCGGCGAAACGGAATTGACTGATGTCCCCGGCTTCGAATCACTGGTGTTTGACCCTGTCACGAGTACCTTATCCGGCGTTATTGATACGAGTTTGGGGTACAATTATCCCTATATCGAAGTCGACTATGATTTTGATAATTATGCCAACACCTCTTTTGCTCCGTCTGAAACCCCGGGAGCACTTGGCCTGACCGGGGAGTCAGCTTCGGACACGGGCTTCTACGCCGATACAAGCACGACAACGCTGGCCTTCAACACCGTGGATGCTTCCAATGTCACATCTAACGGTTCCTCAGGATTTTCAGAGCTCGACTACGACAGTGGAACCTATCTGCTTACGGGAACCATCGATCCCAGTACCGGTCTCTACATGGCGATGATCGAAGTGGACTATGACAAAAATGGAACCGTGGATGATACATTCTATTCCGATGAATTTACAGGGACATTTAATGGGACCGTAAATAGCAGCCTGGTGCCCGTTGATGGAGATTTCAATGTACGTCTCAACGATTTCGAAGGGTTTTCTCCTTGGGCCTGGGTTTCGACTGCCGGCGTACCAGGCTTTCCTGAACTGGACTTGGATGATTCAACCGGTGTGCTTTCGGGAACCGTTGATTTAACGCAAGGCTTTACTGATTATCTCGTTGAGATTGACTATGACCAGGATGGAACTACCGATGCTTCGGTCTATGCGGATGCTACGACAGGAGAATTCAATTTTGCCGTAAATCCCAGCCTGATCAATGCCGGTGGGAACATCAGTGTGCGGTTGACCGATGATGCAACTCAAACCCTGACATGGAATCCCCTCGATGCTTCTGCTTTGATTACTTTTACCGGAGCCGGCTTCTCTTCCTACAGCTTAAAGAATTCCACGGGAACCTTGAGCGGTATCGTTGACCTGAGTCTGGCAGCCGATGATTACACGATTGAAATCGACTACGATCAGAACGGAACCATCGATCAAACAACGAAAGCCGACGAGGATACGGGAGAGTTTACGCTCAATCTCAATCAGAGTCAGTTGCAGCCCGGTGGCACGTTTGAACTACGTCTGAAAGTCGGCTATGGAAACTACACGTCCTTTTCCGTGAATCCCAATCTATACTATGAACCTCTGGCGGTTTATCCCGGTGGGGCATTGGGTAGTTCTCCTGCCGATAATGCGGGAACAAAAGAAGAATACGTCGATCTGGCCTTTGATACAGGGGGGACGGTCTGGAGCCTCGATCAGTTGCGAGACGGGGGGCTCATTGCGAATTCTTTCTCCAACGCATTTGTTTCCACACTCACAAGCGATATTTTCAACCAGCAGGATCTCGACCTGATCGCTACAGATCCGAGTGTCGAGTTTACGATCCTTGATGAACGGGTTGAAAATGGGGTGGCCACTTTCACCGTTCAGTTTACTGGGGACACGGATGCGCATGCCTTCGATTTGCAGTTTATCCGACAGGGAGAACCGGGAATACTCTACGGATCGATTCCGACTACGCTGCAGGTAGGTTACCTGTACGATGTCGATGCCATCGATGCCGACAACGATACACTCACTTATGAATTGATCGGCGACACGCATGGGGCCTCCTTCAACTCTGAAACAGGGATTCTGACCTGGTATCCAGAATCTGCTGGCGACTATCAATTTACAGCACGCGTTACCGACGGCCGCGGCGGTGAGGATCTGCAGACCTGGACAGTCACCGTTACCGAATCGGGGGTCGCCAATATTGCTCCTACACTAACTGCGGTTACCGACCTCACCACGGAATCGGAGCGGGAAATCTCTATTCAGCTCACCGGCGCCGATGTGGACGGCGATACGCTCTGGTACTATCTCGTCGATGATACGGCCAACAGTTCTCCTGTTCCCGACGGTATGACCATTGATCCGACTACAGGGCAGATTAACTGGACTCCCACCACGGCCCAGGAAGGAACTCACACCATCAAGGTTCGAGTACAGGATGGCTTCGGCGGCACCGACGAAACGACATTTACCATCACCGTCAATGCACCGACCGGGTTCACTAATAATCGCCCCGTCATTACTTCCACAGCCCCCACAGCGGCCCAGGAAGGTGGGACCTACATTTACGATCTGGATGCCGTCGACCTGGACGGGGACCGACTTACCTATGAGCTATCCGTGGCCCCGGAAGGAATGGCCATCGATCCTGAAACCGGCTTAATTGGCTGGATTCCCAGTAGAGACCAGATTGGAACGACGACCGTCATCGCCCGTGTAACAGATGAACTGGGGGGCGTCGCCGTACAGACCTTTGACCTGCAGGTGAGCTCGGTCAATGATGCCCCCGAAATTGCCTCTCGGCCAACAGGCCCGGCGGGCGTCAATACACTCTGGTCTTATCAGGTCGAAGCCAGCGATCCCAACGGTGATGCTATCGTCTACCGACTGGACCAGGCGTCGCTCAATCGTGGCATGACGATTGACTCAGATGGCTTGCTGACCTGGACCGCTCCGGGAACGGGAGATTTCCGTGTGGAAATCACGGTTGATGATCAACGGGGGGGCACCATCACCCAGCAGTTCATTCTGCCCGTCCGCGATAATGCGGCGCCGATATTCAACAGCAACCCTCCGGCTCCCGCCATTGTCGGGGAACAATACACATACAATATCGACGTTACCGACCCGAATGCGGCTGATGTGGTCACCTTGACGCTCGATGCGGCCTCTCTTGCCCGCGGGATGGTCCTTACGGGAACGACGCTCACCTGGACCGCGCAGCAATTGGGCGATGTTCCGGTGACACTTACCGCCGACGACGGAAAAGGGGCAGAAACAACACAGTCCTTTACGCTGCCCGTCCAGGCTGCCGTTGTTGCCAGCGAACCGCCTGTCATCACTTCCAATCCGACCGGCCCGGCCTTCGAAGGACAAACCTGGAGCTACACCATCATGGCCACCGATGCCGACGATGATGACAGCACACTCGTCTATTCGCTGGAAAGCCCGGGAGAACAACCCACGGTTATCGAGTTTGATCCGGTCAGCCACACACTGACCTGGACACCGGCGGCGGCTGATGTTGGTACGAGCACATCCTTCACTCTGCGGGTTACCGATCCACAGGGTGCCTGGAGAGAGCAGACGTTCTCCGTCCCCGCTGTCGCCGTTCCCGTTCAGAATGATTCCCCCGAGATCACATCGATTCCCACCGGGCCTGCTGTCCAGGGACAAGCCTATGAATATCAGGTCACCGCCTATGATCCGGAAGGAGAGACGCTGACCTATTCACTCGATGCTGCAGCTGAGGCTGCCGGCGTCAGCATTGATGCGGATACCGGTTTGCTCACCTGGACAAATCCGGCAACGGTCGGCGATCAGGCCATTTCGATTACGGTGACCGATGAAGGCCTCAACCAGGTGACGCAAAGCTTTACGCTGCCGGTGGTCTCCAACAATCATGGTCCCGAGATCACATCGGTGCCGGTCGGCCCGGCTTATACAGACGAAGCCTGGCAATACCAGGTCGTGGCCACGGATGCAGATAATGACACGCTCACCTACACGCTGATCCAGCCGGCAACACCGCCTGCCACCGTCAATTTTAATACCACAACCAAGACACTTACCTGGACGCCTTTGACGGGAGAACAGGACCGCAGCTTTACCATTCAAGTGAGTGATGGCAACGGGGGAGTGACTACGCAAAGCTTTACCATTCCCGCAGTCCGTCGGAATACCGCTCCCGAAATTACGTCGATTCCCTCCGGCCCGGCTGTCGAGGGAGAACTGTGGACCTACACGATCGGCGCCACCGATCCGGAAGGAGATACGTTAACCTATTCCCTCGTTTCTCCCGCAACACTTCCGGCAGGGGTTTCCTTTGATGTACCATCGGGCACGATCTCCTGGACGCCCATCAGTTCGCAAAACCCGGACGGCCTCAGCTTCACCGTCCGTGCCGATGATGGCTTCGGCGCCTATGCGGAGCAGAGCTTTACGATCCCCGTCGTTTCACCGCCGGCGCCTCCTGTAAGTGGAGGAACGCTGCCGGAAATCACTTCCACACCGTCTGGCCCCATCTACCAGGGCGAGCTCTGGAATTACAATGTCACCTACAATGAACCGGACGGCGATCCCAACATCACCTTTGATGTACAGATCAATGCAGCCGGTGAAAATATCAGTATCGATGCTAACGGTCTAGTCTCCTGGACGCCTGCAGCGCAAGGACGTTACACAATTACGGTAACCGTCGATGACAATGCCGATGGCGACGCCACACAAACGTTTGATGTCGAAGTCCAGATTCACAATCTGCCGCCGGAGATCAAATCCACTCCGACCACCAATATCAGCGTCAATGAATACTGGTCCTACCTCGTGCAGGCCACCGATCCGAACGGGGATACGCTGACTTACTCGCTCGATCAGGATTCGCTGAATCGCGGTATGTCCATCGATTCCACGACCGGTCGTATTCTCTGGACCGCTGATTCCGTAGGGGAATTCCCTGTTGTGGTCACGGTCGACGATGGATTCGGCTTAACGGCGGTCCAGTCCTTCACGATTGGCGTCAATAATGCCGCTCCGGAAATCAGTTCTCAGCCCACAGGCCCCGCCTATGTCGGTTCCCAGTGGTCCTATCAGGTCGCGGCGACGGACGAGGACGGCCACAGCCTGCAATATGACTTACTCGCACCAGCAGTCCTGCCGGACGACATGCAAATCGATGCCAACGGCCTACTGACCTGGACACCGACGTCTGCCGGTCCGGTGGACATCAAAATCGAGGTCAGCGATGGATTTGGCGGCTTCCGCACTCAGTCATTTACGCTCGTGGCCGAAGCGGTCGCCCCCGCAAATGATGCCCCCGTCATTCGATCGTTGCCGACGAACTCAATTCGGGCCAGTGAAGTCTACCAGTATCAGGTCGACGCCTATGATCCCAATGGCGATCCGGTTGCAATCACGTTCGAAACCCTGCCTGCCGGTATGACCGTCGATGACAGCGGACTCATCTCCTGGCGTCCGGACGTACTGGGCGATTATGACGTCACGATCAAAGCCGCCGATCCAGCGGGGAATTTCGTCACGCAGTCCTGGACGATTTCCGTCTTCGCTCCCGTGCAGCTCAACGATCCCCCCGAGATTACCTCCCAGCCAACAGGACCCGCTGTGCGCGATCGCCTTTATACCTATCAGGCCACGGCCACCGATGCCAACGGCGATACTATCACCTGGTCTCTGTCTCCCACAATGACTGTTGTCGGTGATATGGCCATCGATGCGCCAACCGGCGCCTTTACCTGGACGCCCACCGCAAAGGGCAGCTATGACATCACCGTGGTGGCCAGTGACGGAACCGATGCGGTCTCTCAAACCTTTACTCTGACAGTGCTCAACAACGCACCGCCGGTTATCACTTCGACTCCCTCTCAGAACGTCGATCTCAACACGGCTTACGCTTACACGGTTACCGCCAGCGATCCGAACGCAGGCGATACGCTCACCATTACTCTCGAAAATCCTCCCGCAGGCGTTTCGCTCACGCAAACCGATAACAACACTGCCAGCCTGACGTGGACGCCAACTGTGGCCGGAATTCACACGATTACGATCCTGGCCACCGATCAGGACGGTGAAGTCGCCCGGCAGGAGTATGAAGTGCTGGTCACAGATCCGCTCAACAACACGCCCCCGCAGATTATTTCGAGCCCGCGGGATCGGATTCGGATGGAACAGGAATTCCTGTATCAGTTCCAGGCCTATGACGCGGATGGCGACAGCCTGACCTGGACGCTCACCGCCGCCCCTGACGGGATGACGATGGACGACCAGGGGCTCCTCCGCTGGACTCCCACGTCGGACGACGTAGATGGTTCACCTCACTCTTATACCGTTGTCGTCAGTGACGGCAGTGAAACCGCTACGGCCACCTATTCTCTGAATGTTACCACGACCCTCAAAAATGAAGGGCCTGAATTTACCACGAACCCGTCGACGAACCTGGTTGTCAATCAACCCTATGTTTACGACGCCGATGCCACTGATCCCGAAAACGATACGCTCATCTTCAGTCTGATGAAAGCCCCCGAGGGCATGACCATCGATGCGGAAACCGGCCTCGTCCGGTGGACACCGATGCTCGATGACCTGGGCGAACACACGATGACCGTGCGGGTTCTGGACACGATGGGCGCCGGTATTGAGCAAACGGTGACACTCACCGTGCGATCAGTCAACCGCACACCCACCCTGGAAGGCGATCCTCCCACCGATGCTTACACCAATAAACAATACACGTACGCTGTGCGGGCCACCGATCCGGATGGAGATACGCTGTCCTACGCCGTCTCCGCGCAAGATGAAAACGGCAGTGCTGTGACCGGCATTACCGTCGATGCCAACGGCCTTGTCACCTGGACGCCTACCACGGCCGGCAGTTACAGGCTGACTGTAACAGTTGTCGACGAGCACGGATTGGGAGCCGCTAAAATTTTTGATGTAGTCGTTCACGATGGTAGCGTGGTCACGCAAACATCGCCGCCCAACATTAAATCCAGCGCGCCCAAGATTGCTTCATCAGGCGAAACTTATTCCTATCTGGTCGACGCCCGAGATCCGGACGGCGATGCCATCACACTTTCGCTGGACGCCGCTTCCCTCGCACGCGGCATGACCTTTAATCCGGATAATGCCCGTGAAATCATCTGGACCGATCCCGCCACGGTCGGCGAAGTCTACTGGGCCACGCTGACAGCGACCACCGTGGACGGCACTGCCACTCAAACGTTTGCCGTCACCGTCATGCCCGCCAATACACCGCCCACCGTGGACGATGTCCCGCTGGCAACCGTCACGGCAGGTAATACATTCCGCTACGATATGCGCGTGAATGACCCCGATGGCGATCGGATTTCCTATAAGCTGCTGCTGGCACCGGAGGGATTAATCGTCGATGAATTCGGTCGGGTGACTTGGGAAACCACGGCCCAGACACCGCTCCAGGACTATACGGTCGATGTCATGGTTTCCGATGGACGTGGCGGCCAGTTCCTGCACGAATTCTCCGTCCGCGTTCAAGCCGATACTCAGGCTCCCAAGGTCACCATCCTGACCAATCCCAACCAAGGAAAAGTGGGCGAGGAAATCGTGATTTCAGTGAGTGCGTTTGACAATGTCGACGTGGATCAAGTGGAACTCCGCATTGATGGCCAGATCGTTGCCACCAACGGCGGCATCGCCCGCTTCACGCCCACATCAGTCGGCACCTACCACATCACGGCCACCGCCTGGGACTCCAGCGGCAACGAAGGAATTGCGACTCCGGTTGACCTGTTGACTATCGATCCTGCAGACCAGAATCCGCCCAGCGTCGATATTACTTCCCTTAGTTATTATCAGGAAGTCACCGCCCCCATCGACATCGTCGGTTCGGTGACGGACGACTCGCTGGAGAACCTGACCTGGACCCTCTCAGCCATTCCGCACGACGGCGGCGTAGCCAAAGTCTTCGCCACCGGCAGCGGCGCGATTACGAACGACATCATCGGCCGCTTCGATCCCACGCTACTGCGCAACGGCGTCTACACCATCGAACTCAAAGCCATTGATGCTGGCGGTAATGTGTCCGTTGATAGTGAAGTGATTAAGGTTGACGGGAATCTGAAACTGGGGAATTATGAAGTGTCGTTTACCGATCTGGACGTTCCCGTAGTGGGCATTCCGATCACCGTAACCCGCACCTATGACACGCTTGATTCCGATGTGCAAGGTGACTTTGGGTATGGTTGGTCCATGGATTTGAGTAACACCAAAGTTCGCATCGTGCAACCGGACGGCAGCGATCCGGGGCTGTTTGGTTATCCTATCTTTGAAGATGGTACCCGAATCATTATCACCTTACCCGACGGAACGGAAGAAGGATTTACTTTTATCCCAGAGCGACAGATTTCTGGCTATATTAAAACGGGGGATTACTTACCGAAGTTCATCCCCGATGTGGGTGTCAAAAGTCAGTTGATTGTCGATACCCGTTACATTCGTAAATTAGGTAATGGCTATATCGATATGGAAACAGGCAGAGGTTATTCCCCCGCCGATCCGGTTTTAGGCGGCGCTTACACACTCATCCTGCGTAACGGAGTCGAACTCGCCATCAATGCCGAAACCGGTGACCTTTCCACGATCACAGATTTGAGCGGTAACCAGATTACCTTTACCGGCATGGGAATTGAAAGTAACGCCGGACGCAGTATCGAATTCGAACGTGACTATGCGGGTCGTATTACTGCCATTATCGATCCGGCAGGGAATCGATTGGAATACACTTACGATACCGACGGGAATTTAGTTTCCATGACCGATCGTGTTGGGGCGACAACTCAGTTTACCTATCTGGAAGGCGTCAATGTTCCTGAACATTATCTGAGTGAAATCATCGACCCACTGGGAAGAACAGCCGCCAAAACTGAGTATGATGCTGATGGCCGTCTGCTCCGCACGATTGATGCCGATGGTCAGACGATCGAATATGACTGGAACACCGATTCCAAAGTTCAAAGAATCACGAACCAGTTAGGCTATACAACAATTGTCATATTGGACGATCGTGGGAATATAATTCGTGAAGTTGACCCTGTGGGGAATATAGTAACAAGCACTTTTGATGAAAATGATAATGTTCTTTCAGAAATAATTGTGATTGGTGAAGAAGACTCAGCAATCAATGGGGAAGCTGACGATCTTACCACACTCTATACATATAGCGAGAATGAAGATCTTCTAAGCTTCACAGATTCATATGGTAGTACAACTAGAATGACTTATAGAGAAACTGGGCAACCACTGACTGAAACAGACCCCTTAGGAAATACTTCAATAGTCAATTATGGTCCTAACAGTCTCGCTAGTTCATTAAAAGATATTTTGGGCAACAATACTAACATCAAGTACGACAGTAATGGGAATTTAACAGAACTGATTAATTCTTACGGCGGTAAGATCTTCACTAATACTCGGAATCAATATGGTGAAATCCTAACTTCAACGAATGCTACGAGTCAAACAGCTTATTTTGAATACAATTTAAATGGAGATCCAATTGCCCATTGGACGTTTGAAGGTGCTGGAGTAGATAAAATACAGATACTCTTTCTGACATTCTATGATGAAGAACGTCGAGTAATTGGTACCAAACAAGCAATTTTTCCTTCTGATCAGTTTATTATAGCAGATCTAGCCAATGCCATAATAGACGAGCAATATATTATTGAATCCTCATTTGCCACTTATAATTCCTTAGGACAGATTTTGCTTAACGTCGATCAGTACGACAACAGTGCTGAGTATCTTTATGATCGGCATGGTCAACTTATTCAGTCAAGAGTTCAAACCAGCAATAGCCAAGGCCAATCAGATTTTCTAATCACTCGTTATACATACGATGCAGCCGGTCAATTAATCGCTTCAACAGATTCCTATATTGAAGGAACTACCGAACCACTTACCGGGACACGAATAACTTATGATCCGGTAGGAAGAATTGTTAAAACTGAGCAATTGTCTGGAATACAAATTGAAATTTCAGGAATCGGCTCATATCTCGAAAGTGCTTTGGTTTCCACGGGAACGATTCTCGATTCTTATGTATCAACATTCGACTCGGCCGATCGAACTACAATTAATTCTGACTCATACGGTAACCAGACACAAATTACTTATAATTCTAAGGGAGATCTTACTGAAGAACGAACTCAGTCTGTTGATGAAAATGGGCAATTCATCTGGCTTGTCTCTAGAACAACTTATGATGAGTATGGCCGAACCTCCCTTGTCACACAAAATTATATAGAAGGATCTGGAGACCCAATACTCGCTAGCCGTACTGAATACGATTCTTTTGGTCGTGTAAAACGTACCGTTCAACTTGAAGGAGTACAAATTGACTTGGTTGAGGGAGAATCAATCTTAATCTCTTCAGGGCTTGAAGTTTCAGCCACAACAACAATATACGATGACCAGGGGAAAATTTCTCAAATCATATCAGAAACAGGTATTATCACTTCTTATGAATACGATTCTCTCGGCAGACAAACTGCGAGCATTAGCCCCGAAGTTAATATTAACGGGATACAGATTCGCCATCGAACAGAATCCGTTTACAATGCTTATGGTCGCCTTCAATCAACCCATTCCAATCTTCGACAATTTTCTGATGATACTATTGATCGTTCTGAAGAACAGGTCACAAGTTTTGAATATGACATTTTCGGAAACTTAAGCAAAACTATTTATGATGATGGAACATTTTCATTAACAGAATATGATGAATTAGGTCGTCTGATTTCAGAAACAAATACAGTCGGTAATTCAAAAACCTATGAGTATGATGTAGTTGGGCAACTCACCGCGGTTAATTTACCATCTGTGGCAGACCCTAGAAATGGTGACATACTTACAAGTCCTCTCTATAAATACGCACATGATGCACTTGGAAATCGAACATCTATCACTGACCCACTTGGAAATACAACAATATTTACTTATGACGATAAAGGCAATCAACTCAGTCGATCCTTAACTGACGGATCAGTTGAAACATTTACATATGATAATCGCCAACGAATGCTCACTCATACATCGTTTGAGGGAGTCATTACACTCTTTATTTATGACGATAGTCAAAGTGGTGTAGGAAGACTGACTGAAAAACAGTTCTTCAACAATGAATCAAGCTATCAGAATGGTACAGGTATTCCCGATGAAACATTTATCTACACCTATGATGCCTTTGGTAGAGAGGTCGTTGTTACGCAGCAATCGGCAATTGAAACCAAAGCAACAACCAAAACCTATGATTATAAAGGCCAATTAGTTCAAATCAATTCCCCAGAAGGAATTGTGAATTACGAATATAATGATCTGGGGCTTAAAACACGCACCTATACTGGAACGGTATCAGATCCGATTACTGATACCCTTTATACTTATGATGTGCTAGGGCGTTTGGAAACGGTAACTGTTGTTGAACGCAATGATGAAATCCTAACGACTCCCGAAACGACCACCTACAAATACGATCTGGTCGGAAATCTGGATGAAACCATTCTACCCAATGGTGTAATAACCGATTATACCTACGATGACCTGAACCGTCTGGAAACGCTCACGCATTATCTTACTGATGAGACGCCAGAAGATCTATCAGATAATGATAAAATTATTTTTGGTTACACAGTTCGCGACGACGGCAAACGTACACAAGAAACTGAAACCATCTACCGCGATGAAAACAATGACGGTCTATTTGATGCAAACGAAATCAAGACGATCACGACAGACTGGACCTACGATGACGCAGGCCGCATGATTGATGAAGTCTTCAGTCATTATGACGACCTGCTTAACCAATCAGCTCATTTCTCATACGACCTGACTGGTAACCGTCTGGAACAACAGGTCGAAAAAGATTTCGACGGCGATGGCGACATCGACAAAAAGACGACCACATACAGCTACGACGAAAATGATCGTCTGCTCTCTGAAACCACAGAGCTGGACGACAACAATGACGGGAGTGTT
Source organism: Gimesia maris (assembly GCF_008298035.1). Classification (NCBI taxonomy): domain Bacteria; kingdom Pseudomonadati; phylum Planctomycetota; class Planctomycetia; order Planctomycetales; family Planctomycetaceae; genus Gimesia; species Gimesia maris. Next base: position 3,326,819 of record NZ_CP042910.1, on the reverse strand, counting down.
GATCAGACCAACTCCACCACCTATAGCTATACCGGTACACAGCAAACGGGAAAAATGGTTAGTGAATCGGGGGTCACACAGTCAACAACCGTGTTTACCTACGACCTCCAGGGACGCATGGAAACGGTAACCATTACGACCTTAGATGGCACAGGAACAGCGACCCGCGTTGAGAAAACGACTTATGACTACAATGCTATGGGAATTCGTGTCTCAGCAATTCACGAAAATGACATAAATGCCGATGGCACTTTTGATGAAACAACAAAGACAGAATACCTGAACAATCCAAGAAATTTCACCGGATATTCGCAGGTCATCCAAGAGACTGAATTCGATGAAAATAGTGTTGTCACGAAACGTACGGTTTACACAATCGGCCATGATGTCATCAGCCAAACGACGACAGAATATTTATCAAGTGTTGGGCAAACTCCTGTAACGCTCTTCTTTGGTTATGATGGTCGAGGATCAACACGCGTACTGTTTGAATTTGTAGGTACCATTGCAAATGTTGTGGGGGTTGAACAACTTTTCTTCTATGATGCCTATGGCAATTTGCTCAATATACAAGCCACTCAAGCTGCAACTAGCCTACTTTATAATGGCGAATACTTCGATGTAAATATTAGTCAACAATATTTAAGAGCCCGCTATTACGATCCAACAACCGGACGATTCAATCGGCTGGATGACTTTGCTGGCAACATTAAAGATCCACAAAGTTTACATAAATATCTTTATACTCATGGTGATCCAGTTAACGGACTTGACCCGACGGGGCTTTCGCTTTTAGGGAATGTCATGGCCTCGCTCGGAGCAAGATTGAGCGTTGCCGCTGGAAAAATAGGAGCCGCCCTTACTGTTTATGATAGAGCTGATACTGTTATTTCTATCGCCAAACTCGTGAGCCAATTTATCGCGACTGGAACTGTTAATCCCGTCGAAGTGGCAGCGGTAGCAGCGTCAATTATACCTGGTTCAGGAATTTTCAAGAAAGTTAAAGCTTGGATTCCTGCTTCCTTTACGCGGAGACTTAATTCTGGATTTAAACAACTCCAAGGTTCAACGGAATTTCTAACTGAAGCTGCCAGGAATTTTCCAGGAACAAAGTATATATATCGAGATGGTAAACCAACTAATTATGCAATTAATACAATTCTCAAAAAATGGAAAGAAGACGTAGGCGAAATGGGACTTGGGCTAGTGGCTGAAAAAATGGGATTGAAGCTTTATAGCGGTGTCATTCGAAAAGGTGAGCAGGGAGTTGACAAAATCTTCCGCAAAGGTAATAAGTGGTTTATTGGAGAAGCTAAAGGAACAGCTGAAAAAATAACCCGCAATGTCCCGTCTTCAGTCACAGGGCATCTCAGTCGAGTGGGTTCAGGAGCACAAGGAGCTCGACATGGTCAGATGAGCCAGTACTGGATCTTGGAAAAAATAAATGAACTTAAAAAAGTTGACCCAAAATTAGCAGGAGAGCTTGAAAAGGCTCAACAAAATGGGCGACTGTTTGGGTTAGTATCAGTAACTTCTGTCGATGAAATCACAGGGGAAGTCGCTGACCCTGCATTTGTTATGAAAGCATTTGATGAAATTGGTAACTTCACTTTTTAAATAAGATAGGAGTCATTGAAATATGAGTACAGGTTTGTCGGGATTTTCGATTGACCTTGAAAGAATTAGGAACTTTGAGGGTGATGAAGCAAAAGAGTATATTAATTTAATTCTTGAGGAAATGAAACGAGAAGAGGGGCTAAGCCCCGAAGATGAAGGTTCAAAAGAGTTCCTCGAAGCTTATAAAGATTATGAATTAAATTTGGAATATATTTTTGGTATCATAAATCAGTCTAATCAGTTCAACTCTCTACCATTAACAATATGCTGGAAGATTTGTGATCTCTTTGGAACAGAGCTTGATACTGAAGTCTACTCAATGCCACCAATTCGTGATTTAGGGTTCAAAACAAGTAAACTGAACGGGAGCTATAATACCCCGTTTGGATTTTCACCTGGAGATGAAAATATAGGGTATTTGACTTTAGAAGAAATCCAAGAAGAAAGAAAACAGTTAAAAGGCTGCCTGCAAGAATCTTTTGAACAAGCATCCGATATCATATGGATGCTTAACCCTCAGCAAATTGAGGAGGAAAAAGAAGAATGGAATAACATAATTTTACCAGCGAGAAAAACTTATCTAGACTGGTTAGATTATTGCATTCGTGAGGGAACGGATTTACTTATTATTGAGACTTAATAAAGTTGTCCCGTATGGCGTATGGTCAATTTACTTAGCCGCACGATAAGGTAACCGTACACCAGAACCATTGTAGGCGCAGGGTTTAAAATCTCGGGTTTCCTCACGTTTCCCACACAGGAGATCCCATGATCCAAAACAATTTGAGCGAAACCGCCCAAGTCTGGGCAGACCGACTGGAGCGATTCGACCAGGCTGACATCACCGTCGCGCAGTTCTGCCAAAACGAAAACGTCTCAAAAGCGTCCTACTATTACTGCCGGCGGAAGATCCGCGATACCACCAGGACAGACCATCAACGGCTTCGCGAAAGCACGTCTGCCCCTCCTCGACAGACTGCCAGAAAGCCGGCAGGTTTCCTGCCCGTCACGCTTGCAGCGCCCTCACCGGCCACTGTCATGGCGGTCGATCTGCCGGGCGGCATTCGTATTCGATTCGAGATCCCGGCCTGTAATCAGGAAGCCCGCTCATGATGGGTCTGCCCAGCGGCACGCCCATCTACCTGTGCACCGAGCCGGTAGATTTTCGCAATTATGCGGTCAAGGTATTTATGCGGAGCTGGAGCACCGTAAGTGTTTCAAGGAGGTGGTCGAGGCTGGTTCGTTCTCTGCATAACTGGATGCCTTTCTTAGGAAGATCGAAGCATTGCGAGAAGCTGGTCAGGCGCCTTGAATCGTCCCCTCCGTAATGACGGCGCGATGCCAGCTTCCAGAGCGTCGAGCTTGTCTGTCGGATCTGCCCGTAGATAGACCTCCGTGGACTTTACGCTCGCGTGACCCAACCATAGCGAGACCTTGCGGACGTCATGAGTGGCCTGGAGTGAATGCATCGCGCAAGTGTGGCGCAGCACGTGACGTCCTATATCGCTCGGCAGCGAAGCAGAGCAGCAGCTGGAACGAATACGCATAGGCGTCACAGGTGTGGGCGCTACATCCTCTTGCATGGGGTAAATACTCTCGTAGAAAGGTTGTCAGGTGACCTGGCACGCCGCGCCACCGTTCAGCGAATCGTATTGCATAACAGTTTTTGCAACCGGCTGTGATGGGCGTACACCATGCGGTGCCCCGGAAAGTATTTAGTCTATGCTCTATCCTGCTGTGGACTGAAAATCTTCAGATCGGGCTGACGGTGTTCGCCCGGGAGCAGTTTCTTGATCTGGCAATACTGCTTGATCGCTGATGTGTACCTGCGTTGAGCGGATTCAAGACGTTTTATCATCAATGTGCTCTGGCCAGCGGTTCTGTTGGTGGCATCAGCGTCGACACTCATCAGGTAATGCATTTCCAGCCAGGTGGCTCGAATCACATCTGCGAGCATCTGACCAAAGATATGATCAGAGTCGCCTAAAATCTCCTGTTTGAGCGCAGCCAGTTTTTTCTGAAGTGATTCCTGGATCATGGAGTCGCCGTTCGCAATCAGTGTGATCCACGCCTTCTCAGCGATCTTGGCAACGTCTCCTACTTCATTCCAGATCTGAGGTTGCTGATCGAGAAACTTCCGTAACAACCTGAGGGCGTTCTGATCACCTGCATTCGCTTTCTTGATGACCGATTCCAGGGCCTTCTTCTTAAGTATATCGGGGGATTTTGTTGATTCAGTCATACTGCTTTCCGCCTCCTCCATTCATGTCCTTTGTGGAGATAGTAGCCAGCGTTGATAAGAAGCGCCCTGTGCAGCAGCGTGACAAGCGATGCTGATTCAGCTGTGTGTCGCGATGCCTGCTCGGCCTGGGACAGTTTGGTTTCCCAGTACTGCTGGTCACGCTGCTGTTTCAAACGGCGTTCCTGGTCCTGATATTCTGCTTCTACTCCCTTTTGTCCCCGGCCCACATAAACTTTTACCGGTTTTCCATTTACACGTCGGCTTCTGTAAAAATACGCGAGTCCGCTTTCTTTGACATCCCAGCTCAATGTAGTTCTCCATAGTGTTGCAATACGCTTTTTTCCTGTTCCCAGGTTTATTCAGTAGATAAGGCATGATGATGGTTTAAGGTGATTTTGATTCCAAGGCTTGCAGTTTTTGTCGGATCTTGCTGATTTCCTTTGCTGGAGAACGACGCGCTGTTTTGCGAGGTTTCCGCTTAAAGGGTTCATTCTTAATCTTGCCCATCAAATGAAGGTATGCAAACTTGATGCGGTCTCTCTTGTATATCTGAACGGCTTCATTTTTCTCTTCTGTGGTAGGTAATTCCTGGGTTAAATTAAAGTAATCCACAAATTCGTGCTCCCACCTGTCATTGGACAGAAAGTTCGGGAAAATAGATTCTGCTATCAAGCCCTGTAGTCCCAGATCTACGCGAGAAGCGGGGCGTAAATAAATACTCAGAGTTGGCTTGTCATCTGGCTTAAGTTCATCATAGTACGACTGAATCACCCAGTTCAATATTTCATTTGGCACCATCAAACCAAACCGATTCCACATCTGCCGCAGGTTGTGATCACGGTATCCGTAAAAGTGCGGCTGACCAACTGCATGCTTGAGCAACCAGTCAGAGGCATGAGAGAAGTCACGCACGCAGAAGAATAGATCGGCATAAACCTGGATAACTTCCGGTGTGCATTTACAGAACCCTGCAATCTCGGAGTCAGACTGCCCACATAGAATCCTCGCCTCCAGTTCTGCACGCCTCAATCCGTCTTCCTGAAAAATCTGAAGGGAAGTATGAATTTCGGGGAATTGCGACGTATCCCCGGTTTTGAGATAGGTTAATACATCCCGGGTTATCTGGTCCTCAGGTATTTCGTCGCGGTCTGGTTCATTGAAAAGCTGTTCTGCGACTTCCCATCTCCAGCAGGGACGGGTAAACGGATCAATTTTTACAGTGGCGTTTGTTCTTATCATCTTAGATTCCTTTCTAAGGTTAAGGTCGAATTCACGAATTAATTATTCGACTTGAATACGATCAAGTCAGATTATATGTCACTGGGAATGTGCTAACCAGATGTAGTCACGTATCAGGCACCTGCCTGCCCCTCGAAGGGGATCAGACAACAACGGGTATTCGAATATGTCCTGGATGTACTGTGGCGTTCAGAGACGCTCCTGGCCGGCCAGGAAGGAGCATGAAGCTGATCGCCTGGAGCAGGGACGTGCTGAACAGGAAGGGCCTATCTGCAGCGGCACAGGCACGATCCTTCAGGTTCTGATGTGCTTGCCGTTATACCGGTCATAGTATTCCTGCAGACGCCGTCCCTGGTCGCTCAGTTCCGCCTCTGCGGGCTTATGACCACGTCCGACCTTATTCCTTTGATATTTTCCCGCCATTACCGTGGTTGCGGTAATGATACTTCTAGTTGCCGTTCTTCGGATCTCACCTCATAAGTTTCTCCTGGAATATGTATGCACTACGAATTTTAGGATTCCCCAGTATTGACCTGGGAGACAGGGCAACATGGGGGGCGTATAGCTTAAATTCTGGTTGCCTTCTGTAAGTCCAGTATTTGAAGAATGTTCTCTATCTCTTCTGTCGGAGATTCTTTAATGGGCAGATTACAATCCCAGACGGCGGCCGTCACTTTCAGACCTGAAGTCAAGACACCGTAAGCAACTTTGATCTGGGTCTGATAATCTTGGGACGGAGGTATCTGCAGTTCTTTAGAGATCGGCACCCCCAGGATGGACTGATAGTAGCGCAGGAATACACGATCCCACTGATACAGTGGCGGGAAGTACGGAGTCACACAGTCCGCGATCATGGCCTGTAAGTCAGGATGAACGTGGGAACCGGGATGGAGATAGACGGACAAGCCGCTAGCATCGGTATTCTGGAGTTCTTCGTAGTAGGCCCCGATGACTTCATGAAGTACTTCAGTTATTCCATGAAGGGCAAACCAGGCCCAGAGCTGTCTGAGATGATGATCCTTGAAACCTGTAAAGTGAGGTGGCCCCACCGTGTGCTTCAGTAGCCAGTCGGAAGGGGTATCCCGATGACGCACGTTAAAGAATAAATATTCATAGACATTTACAACTTCCGGGGAAAGATCACAGTACTCGGCGATCTCTGCATCAGATTCTCCTACCAGAATAAGTGCTTCCAACTCAGCACGGCTAAGACAGTCTTGCTGGAAAATCTGGCAGGCTTCATGGATTTCCGGATACAGGGCATCGTCTTGGGACTTTAGATAGTCAACAGCATCCTGAGTGATCTGGTCTTCCGGAATGTAATCCGCCTGCGACGATTCACTGAATTCGCAGGCCATTTTCCATCGCTGACACGGCGGTGCGAACAGGCTCATCTGAGGGAGTTCATTAGTGAATGACATCTCGTACTCCTTTGTATGTCTACTACAAATTGGTCAGGCACTTTTTTGATTTCGTAAAGTGCAAACCCACATTGTATGACAGGTCAACTGGACCAGCTAGATGACCTCTTTTGATAGAAGCGTTTCAGAGCCCTGTTTATTAGAGAAAAGTAGCCGAGTATAGGTTGAAAATTATTTTTAGTTTTTTTTGTAACCTTCCTATCGAGTAGTGAATTCGAAAATAATGTTTTCAAGTATTCAGGAAAAGAACCAGATCTATGAAACTAAAACGCTACACAGAAGAACAAATCCCCTTCACTTTCAGTAGTATGAGTCCGGTACTGCGGTGGCGGAGATCGTCAGGAAGATGGGGATCACCGAACTGATATGTTACCGCTGGAATAAGAAGTATGTCGGTCTGGGCGTCGCTGAAGTCAGCAGACTGAAGGAGCTGGAAGAGGAGAGCCGGAAGCTCAAACAGCTGATGGTTGACCTGAACCTGGAAAAGAGCAGTTCCAGGACGTTCTCAAAAAAAACTGTTAAGCCCGCTCGTCATCGTGCTCTGATTCAGGAACTACAGGTTATCGTCAACAGTGGTATTTCCCATGATCATCCTATGATCCGTTTGAAGTCAGATGTTGGATTCAAAAAGCGTTATTTAGATTCAGATAGCCCAAGCCGTGTTATACGACTTGGGCTATCTGCGAATCAGATGTTGTCAGTTTGCAGGGGCCGTCATACTACCCGGATGTAGGGACGGATAGCAGCGATTTCCCGAGCCGTGTAAATTTCTCAACTGATCCGACCCCACCTCCCGACTCGTCATCAAGATTGAAAGAGTAAGTATGAAATTCTTAAAAGTGCATTAAACTTATTCGCTTTCCACGAGAGAACGGCTCCCTTCAGGAGCAGGAGCGAACAGGTTACAGTAAGTATCCAATGCCAATTCTCGAAAGCCTTCGGGAATGCGTGAGCCCCATACGGCATCGTATTCATCTCTCAGTGGCACGTACTCAATCACAGCATTCAAAAAATAGTCTTGTGTCATGTTTGAAAGTTTTTCCATTTGAGATAACAGGCAGTAACAAAATAAGGGTGACAGTTCATCTTTCTCAAAAACAAGAGTGTCAAGGACTGCGCTATCTATAGTGCATTTACTAAATTTCATCTTACAATTTATTCCAGTTCTGGCCTTCTGAGTTTGAGATTGCAAATTTATGACCATAGTTTTTTCAAGATCATCAGCTTGACTGTCATAATATTTCTCATATCGTTGAAATGCCTTTTTACCAAGTAGTTCGCTTGGACTAAGTGGCTTGTAACGTTTCTCTGATGAATAAAACTGCGAATCGATGAACAATTTCATTGGAACGATTCGAGATGTCAGTAAACGCGCTAAATCAAACCAAATCTTTTCATCGCCGTGCCCATAGGTTAGATTTCTGCGCATCCAATACTGAGCTCGCAATTTATTAGCGAGTTGTTCCCAAAGGTATTGAGGGGATGGGAATGTTTGTCGATTATTCATTTAAGTCCAGTCCTTTAAAATGTGATAACAAGTGTCAGTATTTATGGAGTAACAGTTCAATCTTCCTTGTTTCTTGACGCTTATCAAACCTCTTTTCTCGAGCCACGCAACGGCTCGTTTGACCTGATCGCAGGTCAATCCAGTCTTCAAAGAAATGTCTTTCTGCTTAACGCAAATCCAGCGCCGATGTTGTTCCCGGATAATTTCTGCAGATGCTGCTGCCAGGTCTTCCGATATGCTGGGACTCCGGCTGGATAACTCATTCAGGAACAACATCATTCTGAGTGCAGACGAATTGCTAACGCTTTGCATAAGCTGAATCGCGGAGATCGAACACGCCTGAGTGCTCTGCGCCACAATGCCCGGTTGCCATCCGCAGTTATGTAAATACCTCAGCACAGATGCATAGCGTTCAATACACCTTGGCTGGCCATTTACATTCCACCGGATCTGACAATCGTCGTTCGATCTCTGTAAGAGGAATTCAGCATTGTGCATGATCAATCCCCCCTTAATGCGATCGTAGGGGAAAACCATCCCAACTGGTCGTCCGCCATTTTCAGATGAAGCATCAAGCAGGCATTCTTCATATTTCTGAGCAGCAATCGTTTTCTGAGGCTTGGTCAACACTTTTCCCGGTCTACAGGATGTATGCCACTTTAGCTTGTAGAGGTTTTCATAAACTAAGTAGATCGGCATATTCCAGAAGACAGATCTGAATCCCTCGAAAGTAAGCCGACTCATTGGACAGCCTGGGGCAAAGCCAGCCTTGCGAACACGAGGTTTGCTATCCGTTAAGCCAAGTATCTCAAGCGAGAGTGATACCAGTCGGGTTTCCCTTTTGATCGCGTCTCGCTCAATATCATCTAGACCAAACATGAATCTCTCCTGTTGGAATCGATCCATCGACCAATCCGCCAAATGGCGGTTTGGCCTTCCGGATCCTGTTGATCGGGGAAAACACCAAAAGAAAACAGAGCATATATTTGTTCTTCTTTCTCCCGATCAAATAATGAAATCCCGGCACATTGACGGCGAAGCCGAGATGTGCCCTGTTTCTGAGTAAGTCTTTGTATGAACTCTTAGAAAGGTAACTCTTAGTTATGTTTCCGCCATTTGGCGGGTTACCAGCTGACCAACCAGCCAAAGAGCGGTTTCCAAGTTGCCATCTGGCAGGTTGCAAACTGCAATAGGTGCTGCTGGAACACCTATTGATTGAATCAATCATTTTTCTTCATTCCTTGCTTTTTGATATTCGCTGGCGATCTTTTCCCAGATAATCCAGATATGACGCTTTCGTGAGCCGCCGAACATTTTTGTCTTCCAGTCAATAAGACCGGAAGATTTTAAACGCTTGAGTGATTTCTCAATCTCGTCCTCTGTTCGATAGAGTTGTTTGCCAAGTTCTTTCGATGACGATGCATTCCATTTGTAAAAAAGTTTCTTGTCCGGTCTGGGATCGTACCCAGACAATTTGATCCAGTAGAGAATTTGTGACAGAGTCAGAGCGTCGGTAGCATTTCTGGTTATAGACATCACATATTTGGGGACGTAAGTGCCACGATCCACATCTTCTGGATCGAGCTGCTTAAGGAACTTTTCACGAGCCTCCTCATTCAATGTGTTCTGAGGTGTCTCTCCTTTGTGGAAGGATGTGTAAGAACTTCCGTATTTATTGTCGTCAACGTCCTCGAAGAGATCCTCAAGGACTTGATTCGATTGTCGAGGGGAAATAATTCGAGATGTACGCCGCTTCTTTGTGGTAACATTCAGCTTCCCGTGGTCTGGGTTTTGAGTTAACATATTCCTTGCTTTCTACGAGCGTCGGCACGTGGTTTTAGAGGCATGTGTCGACGCTCATCTTTTGTAAATGTGATCTTTTCAAAATCGCTTTCAGAGCTGTTTTATTACACGATGATGAAAGTAAATAATACTATTTAGATTCTCCCCGATCCGGGTATCTCATCCCATGCTGAATTATCCATTCAGCTCTCCTTTGACTGGCGTCAACTTTGTCGATGTGGTCTTCGCATCGGCGATCACGATTTGTCTCGAATAATCTGCCATGCTGGTGCGATTTAGAGCCGCGGCCACTCTGATCAAATCATGTTGTTCTTGTGAAACGTAGAACTTGACTAACTGTTTAGATTTCTCTGCATTAATCATTGGATCTTTCCTTCAGCTTGTTCGTTCGCGATCTAGAAGCCCCCTTGGCTCCAACAGACCTTCAGCATGACTTTCAAACCCATCGTCACGAAGGTCAATTTGGAACCGGTGGCACAGGTGATGACATAAGGTGATGTGGAGTAATGGCTTATGGTGATAAAATATTTTTTAGTCTCGTTTTAATTTCAAAAATGGAAACGCATTTCTGTCACATTTTATGAGTCACGCGGATGACGGCAGAAAAAAGGACCAATCCAGAGCCGAATTTGGCTCAGAAGATGTCATTAAGGCATCGAAGTAATCGGTTGGATAGAACTTTTGAAATTCTTCAAACAGGCTGGGCTAGAGCGGCGATGTCCAGGCTTCTTAAGTAATAAACAACCTTAGAAACAATCCTTTATCAGGCAGACTCCAGTGCAGTGTGTCTTTGCGATTAGAGAGATGGTTTAAAATGAACACAAAAGGACTTATGTTCATTGACAGGGAGAAAAAAAAGCATACATTCAGTCAGTGCAGCTGTTTGTGTATTTTCAGTCGTCGAATTAGATGGAGTTGCCACCAATGACTAAGGACATAGTATCTCGCATTCACGTTGCGACACATCATTTGACTCGCAAGATTGCTCAAATGGTATACGGAATCGATCAGGCCAATCAATTGAAGGCCGGCCTCGAAGAGATAATCGCTAGAATGGACAGTGACATCGCGGAAAAGGTTTCACAACTTGAAGCTCATGCCGAAGAATTTGGCATTGATGAGGGATCTAGTATGATGATTGAGCGGTATCGTCACGACATGAACGCCCTGCGTGAGAATGCCACCGAGCTCCAACCTCAAGTTGAAGAAGCTGCCGCAAATCTATTCGCCTACAATATCGCACTCGAATCGCTATGTACGTCATTGCTTCAAACTGCTCGCCAACTAATGGTCTCTGCTGGAGGTGGCAAGAACAATTGTGCTGATGGCCGCATGATTGGAACTCAATCGCTTAAAGTGGTGATTTGGGAGGCCCGAAACCAATCCATTCACTACGACGAACCACCTCTACGTCCACATGTTCAGAGTTGCTTTGATGTCTTGGCCAATGAATTCGGCCCTGAATTTGATTTGGCTGCGCATCCGAATAAAAACCTCGCACCTGTTGTAATTCGTCATTTGGGGTGGAGCGACATATTTACATTTGAAACAGACGTTCGACAAATTCTTAATCTTACGTGATCAAAATGTTTGCTGGCAAAACGGTGAACGTTAGGACTCAGTGCAGTCATTCCTGACATTGGCCTTCTAACTTTTGTGCTTTTGCTTTGTATGCATAATAGATATATAATACCCAGTTCAAGCGCCAGCTGACCCGACACGACGCTTGGTTGCTGTCTGCAAATGCGGGGAATACGGGTGCGGCTACACGGCGTGCCACGTTCACGACGACCGCTTGAAGGTTCACATGCGCGACTACTGGACCAGCAGACAGCAAGCCAACACAAGGGTATCCTTTACATTTGACTCCGCGAATTACCACGCTGTAATCGATGAGATCGTCGCCGAGGCTCGTCGATTTCACTCCGATTTAGGCAGGTAACACCGAACGAGAGCCCGCCGCATAACAAATCGATGAACCGGAGCCGGTTATAACCGCCCGGCACGACCGTCGTGGTAAACTCATTCGTTACTTCAGACGTCCTGTAATTCGACCCATTTCGCGAAATGGCAATGGTCGAATAGTACCTGAGGCTAGTGCATGGGAATGACGGTACGCACCGCAGGTCGTTCAATGTCATTTTCGGGACCTAAATTGTGTTGGCATGCGTGAAAACAAGAACAAATAGTAGAACGAGGGGGCATTCCAGGGTATCATCAAGCGAACTGACTTCACGGGCGGTCGAAACCATCTATCTGGGACAAGTCAGCTGGATATTTTCGGCATTAGAAAGCAGTTCAACAGACACCAGCAGCCTAGACGGTCACAATGAATAGCAGAACCATTATCGTAATCTGTCTGATCTTCGCGGCTTTCATGCTGGTTGGCGTATTCGGCGTTGGCCTTCTTGCCTTTCGATTTTTTCGTCCCACTGTTGTCAGCATGCCGCCAGAGTTGAAACACCCATCTATCGTAACCGGACAGGATTTTCTTGAGAAAAAAGAATTCTCTACGATCGCGGTCACAGGGAAAGTCACTGATATTGTTTATATGACAGACTCTGAGCCAGAGATCGCTGTTGCCGGCGAGAAGGGATATGTCCGACTTTCCCCCAAAGGTGTTGAGAAGAGTTCGCTCACATTCCATTCTCGAAACACGCATGTCGACCTCATTGACGTCGATAAAGATGGAACCTTTGAGTTCTTGAATCGAGGTGGGGAGGGTTGGCAAGACGCATCACTGATCGACCACACCGGGCGGACCTTGTGGACATACGGAGGTTCGCCTGCCGTCAATGATATGGATGCTGGTGATATGGACGGGGACGGGATTGCCGAGTTTGTTGTAGGGCACAATGGAAGTGGTGGAGTTCACCTGCTCGACAAAACGGGACGTCCACTCTGGAAACAGTCTGATGGAAATGTCTGGCACGTTGAATTCGTTGATACAGATGGCGACGGAGCTGTTGAAATTGTCCATAGTAATGCAGGTGGAGATATCACTGTTCGCGATAAGAAAGGCACGATTGTCAAACGTGCTAAACCGGCGGCCTACTTTTCAGATTTTTCATTGTGCCGTTGGCCGACGAAGAAAGATTCAGAATCGTTGCTGCTTGCTGAGAATGACACTATCTGGGTGTTTGACTTCGACGGAAAAACGGTCGCCCAGTTTGACGCTCCAGGTTGTGGAACGCTCGGTCATGCATACGGTACCCTGGTTAAATTTGCGAATGAAGAACCGGAATATCTTGCCGTTGTTGTTGAATTCGATAATTGGCAGCGTTCCGTATTCTACGTTTACAAACAGGATAAAACGCTGGTTTATCAGGAGGTCCTGGGCGAGCTATGTGCCTCGATCTCTACGATCCCCGACGGGGAAGAAGCCGAAATGCTCCTGTTAGGCGGCGCAGATCGGATCTGGAAGTACTCGTTGATCAAGCCAGGCGGGAAAGAGCAGCAATAGTTCAGATTCCAGTGGCTACGACCTGATCCCAACTTCTCAGGTCTTTTCTGATTCAACCCGCTGTTATGGATACTCCCCAAACACTTTTGCAGGATCAGTAATTGAAATAGAGACAGCCAGACGATTGACTCATCAGAGATAAAGGCATTAATTTGAATTGATGTCTATTTTAACAGATTATCTGCGAGTCTGATAATCAAGCTAACCATAGTTATCCTAAAGGAAAGGCCGCTTGAGCACGAAGATGCCCGAAGAGCAAAAGAAAAGTCGAAGACCAGGGCGGATTTGTCCGGTCTGCAAAGGCACAGGCTTGGACAAGACATCGCATCGCCGCTCGACCGGCGGGCACGATGATCGGTCTTGTCGTTACTGCCACGGCGAGTGCTATATCGACGAGGATGACGAGAACACATCACAGCATGACGACACAAGAGCCTAACGATGCGCTGCAGCAAACCCGGGCATTCGCGTTCGGGTTGCAATCCACGCGTCCCGTAGACCGGGTCGCTGAGCTTAGGACGTTATGAATTCAAATGAAACGGAAGAAATTATATGCCATTGCATCCTTACTCTTGATCGCCGCGATTTGGTTTGGTGCGGTTGATTGGTCGTGGTTCGTCTATGAATGCCCCGACTGCGGCTACGTCAAAGATGTCACACAATACCGCGTCTTTGAGATCCCCGTTCACGAAACTGTTTTCGAGTACCCGTCAAGGAGTTTGGGCGATTCGCTGCAGATCTTCACCAGCTACAATCGTGATTTCAATATCTTTGAGGTTTTCAGTTTTGTTTTAAATTTAAAAAGTACTTTCTAAGTTGAGTTCATGTCCCCGTGAAACGTGAGCAGCTCAACCTTTCTTTGCGACGGCTGTCTTTCCATCGACCTGTTTCCGGAATACTCAGGGCGATCCATGCCTGCGATCAAACATTTTAGTGGTTACTTTTGCTTTAACACCAACTGCTGTTGTAAGTAATCTGAGATCGACAACACTAAAATTAGGACCAACTGTTGTTGTCAGTAATTGGAGCCAAGCACCACCAAAAGGATACAAACAAAATCGCACCCAAAAGGATACGATATACACAAAATAAACAAGCCGTAACTCGTTGTGAGTTACGGCTTTATAAGCACGCCCGGGTGGATTCGAACCACCGACCTACGGATTAGAAGTCCGTTGCTCTATCCAGCTGAGCTACGGGCGCTGAAGTTTCCTGATAGACCCCGATTGTGTGAATCATGTTCGCTGCAGTGGGACTTCAGGACGTGCTGGATTTTAACGGGAAAGTACTTTCATTCTCAATACTTACAACACTGAATGAGGGACCGGAATTGAAAAAAATCCACTTCGGCGTTGAGATCGCTCCAAAACCACCTCCGCATTTCAGCATATATGCAGACAAAGCACGATTAATATAATCAATCAGGCGTGGAAATGTTAATCGGCCTGCTTAACCAGTTCGTGAATCCTGTTGATCAGAATATCTTCGGTACCGCGAGCCCAGCGACCCGGCAGATTGTAGTAGATCATCGAGAAATCAACTTCATAGCCTCCTTCGTCCCGCATTCGTTCAGAAGCAACATAGCCGAAGATGTCATTGGCATACGCAGTCACCCAGACCGCATCGCTGTTCAGTTCTTTTTTGAGCCGGAGCGCATAGTCCACAACGACTTCACCTCCCAGAAAGATCATCGTCAGCTGATTGCCGAACTTCCAGACCTGCACCGGAGCAGGGTAGCTCGTCGGCAGCTTACCAAATTCCTCAAAATGCTTGAGCATGTTGTACGCATGCTGTCTGACCTGGGGCCGCCGATGATCCAGCGTAGTTTTCGGTCCCTCTTTCGCTGGAGGATCAAAGGGAAGATCGGCTTTACCGAAAGCGGTGCCCAGTGGAGCGGTGATGGGCACCGCCGGTTGTTTGAGCAGACGGGCAACTTCCACTGCAATCGCCCGTCCGTGACCAATCGCCAGGTCGCGGGCGACCTCTTTGTTTCCGCGAACCGGATTCTGGTCGGCACCACAACCGATTGTACAGATTGCGATGATGTCTCCCTGTTGTTCTTCAATATATTTTGCAGCATAGCCGGCCCAGTCCCCATTCAGCCGATTGTAATCACTGCCAAAGGTCGTGCAATGACAGGCGTAGTTGAATATCACTCCCCGCAGCTTACCATTCGCCTCGGTGACTTTCAGAACCGGCAGACTGTGATCCACGGGTCCATCCGGATTCACACCAAACCCGGTCCATTTGCCATTTTTCAACACACGTCGATTCTGTGCAAAACCGACTTTCCCTGTCACAAACGACAGTGTTCCCGGCTGCAGATCTTCAATCGCCCGCCCAATCGTCTGGACAATCCGCTGCTCGACGCTGTTCCAATACTTTTGTGAAGCAACGCGTTGCGCCTCGGTCATGGGCGTGGCAAAGATATTGGATAGTCCTTCGACGGGTTGCGGTGCAGTATGTGAATGTGTGCTGCAGAGGACCAGTTGGTCGCGACTCAAACCATACTTCTGTTTAACATGTTGCGCAATACGGTCTGTAAGACTACCGGCAAAACCGATCGAGTCAAGTGAAACCAGCGAGCAGATTTTCTGTTCTGGCGTTTTAATGGCGATCGCGCGAACGAATAATGGCTCATCGACTCCTTCATACACAACGTCTCGATTTCCATACCCCGAGAGTCGAAGCGGTGTCTCCGGAGTAATTTCTGTTCTGGCAAAACCGAAGGAGAAGGGGAACTCAGCGGCAGATGCATCATTCGCCCTGAACAGACCGGCTGCGAATACAAACGGCAGACACAGCAGCCATGGCAGCCATGGAGGAAATCTTTCAGTCATCGGAACCTCCTCAAAACCCAGACACAATTCTCAAACAGAGACATAACAGGGATTATGACCGGAAACCGCCTGCATGGGAACCAGTGCTCCCTCAGATTTTGGAGATTGTCTTGACCTCTTATAAAACAACAAAGCCCATTGAATGAGTATTGTCGCGCCAGAAACACACTCTTCAACGGGCTTTGTTGTAATGTAGATCGCGGACTGGTTTGTGTTTGTCTGTTTATTTTGCTGTTTTCCTCTATGAATTTCTGGTGAGGAATCTCAGGTAGATCTTGCTTTTCTGACGTCGGATTTCTATCAACTAAACAGTGTCCAGTTTTACGATAACGTCTCCAGAGCCATTTAGAGCGAGTTGATCAGAGTGAGAGACTCTACGGTGAAATGTGATGCGCTCTGGTATTCGCCAGTTTTGTAGTGGGTATTCAAAACGGTATTTTTCACTCTCAAACTCATGCTTCATTCCATTGAACTCGTCGGAGAACAGACTGCGTTCGCTAAAAGGAGATATTGCCGATGGCCGGAGTAACGGTAACCTGCCCGCATTGCCAGAATAAGTTGAAACTCAAGAGTCCTGATCTGCTTGGGAAAAAAGTGAAATGCAATTCATGTGAAACACCGTTTGTGTTGAAAGCCGACGGCAAAAAGAGATCGAAGCCAGCCCCTGATAAATTCGAAGACGACTTTGGTGAATTCGATAACTCTGTGATGGAACGCGCCCGCCGCGCCCGTAAACGGAAAGGAAAGTCAAGTACCAAAAAAAGTACTGCATCAGCAAGCGAGAAGTCTGCCAGGTCAGCCAAGAAATCGGAAACGAGTATACCACTTCCGCTATTAATTGGTGGCTGTGTGCTGGGAATGTTGATCACGGGGGGACTGGGGTACTTTGTGTTAAAATCGAGCAGTGCCCTCAATGCCGGGCAGGTAGCCGCCGACAATGTAGAAGTGCCACAGAAATTCGATAAATTCTCGCCCGAAGTCGGTGATATTGGCTGTGAGTATCCCGCAGGCTGGAAAGTTAAAAACGGAGGAGGTCAGGGGGGAGTACAGAGCTGGGCCAAATTTATTTCACCGGATGAAGAAATCACCATTTCCATTCGCGGGAACATGGCCGGTTCTGCGTTGGGAAGTGCCGGGCTCGCGATGAATCAGGGAGGCGATGCTGAAGACATCGAGCCCCCTGTAGTTGGCATTCACCATTTAATGAAACAAAAGTTTGAGGACGATTATTCCAACTATGAAGAGCTGGGTAACTACACATTACTCAAAACCAAAATGGGGGATGCCTGCCAGTCAATCTTTACCACGAAAAGTCTGCTGGGCGGAAAACAGAAAGGCTATCGTGTGACACTGCTGACAGGTCGGGTACAGTTTAATCTGGTCTGCCTGTGTGATGACGGAGTCTTTGATAAAATGCGGCCCGTCTTCGATCATGTCGTCGATACGGTGTACGAAAAATAATTTACGGGAACTTCCGGTTTGTACGTATTACCATTAATCACCTCAATTCTCGAACGATGGTATTCAGTCCCCTGGAGATGCGTCATTCAAAGGGGGATACAGTCTAGCCCCAATGCCAGGCGAACTGTTTCTTGAAGTGATGGTAGTACAGGCCAATCATCCTCAGCGCGACAATTTCCAGGTAAAGCAGGACCGGTATCATGAAAATGACGACGACAATACCGTGCTGGGCAGCGATATAGGCAGTAAAGAAATAAACCACCGTCGAGACGAACATCGCGCCGGCTGTAAAGAAATAAGCGGCGAATGATTTAAGTATCGTGAGCAGCATCAGATCAATCCGGAGCACGGTTTCAAAGCCTCCCACGGCCACACAGAGCGCCAGGATCGGCCAGAAAAACAGTCCCGCACTATACAGAGAAATCAGAATCGCGATCTGCCCTCCCGTCAGTAAATCAGTCAGTGCTTCGTGATCGACTCCAATCATAAAGATTTTCAGCAGCAGAAAGCCTTCGAAGTTGACGGCGTAAGCCAGAAAAAGCATCGCAGGAAAATGTACCATGAACCAGGTGGCAATCCACTGCAGCATTGGAAAGAAGAAGCCTTCCTCGGGACTTAACTCGGGAAGTTCTTTGCGTCCTGTAGCCGATTCGTAGATGACGCTGAAGCGATAATTGCTGTACCAGCCTAGAATGATCAGTTGCCCAATCAAACCTAAAATCGCGGCGAAGGGTAAAATGATGTCTTTGGCAAAGAGCAGCATGCAGATCAGGACGAAGGTAAACAGGTTGCCGGGGTCAAGCAGAAACAGAAAAGTCTGAACCAGATCCTGCGTGTAGTTATTTTCTTTTTTAGCGGTGACCGGTCCATCTTCATCGCCGTCATACTTTTCCGCCTTGACCATCGGTTTGCGTACGGGACGTCGAATCGTTCTGGCTTTCGCCTCCTCTTCGACGGCGTCATCGAGCAGTTTCGAAAAATCATCTCCGTCACCGAATTCTGCTTCCAGTTCAGGAATTTTTATGGTTTCGCCGCACTCTTTACAGCGGAGTTTTTTTCCTGCTGCTTCGTCCTGAACCTTATAATTCTTACCGCAGATTCCGCAACTGATTTTGATCGTCATCCTGGTCTCTCATCAGAAGAAGCATATATTTTGTCGGCTGTTTTTTTCTTAACGTTTCAGAACATCATGAAGATCAAATTCTTTTCGGATATTCTGTTCCCCTATACAACCAGCATCCTACCTGTTCGCGTGACGACCTGCAGCACCTTATTCTGCAATTCAGCAAACTTCATCAGGTTTTCCTGATTGTGAAACAGGTCATCTATTTCTTCCGCAGTAGACTCTTCTTGAACTATTAACACTTCGACAATCCTATTTTTAAATAAGGGTGATAAATACTCACTCAAGAATAGTTTCTCTAATGAACCTTCCTGATCAATTTGATCTTTATGAAATGGAATGTCCCACCACCGCCTCACTGAGCGCAACAGAAGTCATTCTCATCCACTGAATAAAACTCACTGTTTCAATCCGACCGCATTTTTCTCTAAGGAGATTCTAACGTGCTGCAACGTCAACGAAGAACTAAAGGATTTACCCTGATTGAACTGCTGGTGGTTATCGCCATCATCGCCATTTTGATCGCTTTACTGCTACCAGCAGTACAACAGGCACGGGAAGCCGCCCGCCGCAGCTCCTGTAAGAACAATGTCAAACAGATTGGAATCGCCATGCACAACTACCACGACGTGCACAACACGCTGCCTCCCGGTTACCTGGACGACGATCCTGCCGCCAATGTGACTAATCATAACCTGTTGGGTTGGGGCACATTCATTCTGCCTTATGTTGAGCAGTCTGCCCTTTACGATTCTATCGGTTCGGCAGGTGGTTTTAACAACGACTGGACCACTATCCCGGAAATCACAACAGGAACGGCGACTGTGACGGTTCCTTATTCCAAAATCAAACTAAGCGCCTACATCTGTCCCTCTGATCCCATGGGAGGCATCAATACCGATGTCGGTGGATATGGTAAATCCAATTACACCGGAGTTGCCGGAAACACCTATAAAAGCTCCGGCTCGACCAAGCCGACCGGTTCATTTTACGATAACTCCAACGTCGCTTTCCGGGATATTCGCGATGGTTTAAGTAACACTATGCTCATCGGCGAACGGGGAACGGAAGGCGCCAAAAACGGCACCATCTGGATCGGTAATTACTCCGATGCCGCCTACTATACACAGAACGCAATCACCTCACCAAGCAGCGCTTATTATGGCATCAATGGAACCGCTGGTTCCTGGAACTTCACCAGTTCCCACACCGGAGGCTGTCACTTCCTGTTTGGTGACGGGGCGGTTCGCTTCCTCAGTGAAAACATCGACCTCGCCACCTACGGCAACATGGGATACATCGCTGACGGAAACGTCATCAATCTGCCTTAAGCTCAGCACATTACTTTAAAAACTGATGGAGTGCGTCGTCCAGTAGGGACGGCGCTCCATCTTCTCACTCCTACTCACATTAATACCTGAAGAGATGACAGGCACAATGAAATATTTCGTAATCCTATTTTTGACCCTCACCCTGGCTGGTTGTGAAAGCAGTTCCACGGCTGCTCCCGAAATCAGCCCCGGCCTTTCACAGAACCAGTTGGTTCCTACCCTCGAGAAAATCGCAGAGACCGGTGAATACTCGGCCGTGCTGCAGGACCTGACCGTCGGCCTGGAAAACGCCGGCCACATGGAACAGGCTGTCACCGTACAGAGCTTTAACGAACTCTCCGATCCCGAAGACGTGAAGGAACTCGCAGCAAAACTGGTGGAGACGATGAAGAAGTAGAGTACTTATTACTTTTCATTGATCAGCTTCTCGAAATCCAGAATTGCCACCTTATTTTCGGCAGCCAGAGCCAGCAGCTTTCCATCAGGGGAAACAGCAATCTCTATCCCCGGTTGTGAGACTTCAATGTTCTGACTGGTAGAGAGATTCCACAGCTTCACTTTACAGTGGCGTGAAGCAATCACCAGCCAGCGGTCATCGGGAGTAAAGCGGATAGAACTGAGCATCCCGCCTGTCTCAGTTTTGTCCTGCTTCAATTTTCCTGACTCTGTATCCCAAATCTGAATCTGCCATTTTTTGTGTTTATATTGAAAGAGACTTCCTCCCGCTGCAATCAGTTGACCATCGTGAGAGACCGCCATTGAGAATAACATCAGGTCATCCGGCTGAAGAATCGTTCGACTGGTATCAGTCTGAACGTTCCAGACTTGAACAACTCCCCTCATCCCAGCACAAACCAGCGACTTTCCATCGAGAGAAAATTGCACTCCGACCACATCATCAGCAGGACACCGCAGACTTTTCATTTCCCGTCCTGTCGCAACTTTGTAGAGATGAAGATTCGGTTTTAGAGCATCTTCTTCCCCCACTATGGTTCCGACTGCAATACTCGTGCTGTCAGGAGAGAAGTCGAGAGTAGTGACTGACTCAGAATCTAACTCGATCCGTACTTGACGAGACCAGTCTTTGACACGCCAGAATTGCACGCTGCCATCATAGCTGCCTGTGGCAAGCAGTTTCCCATCTTTCGAAAAATCAACACTGCTGCCGCCATCTTTAAAGCTGTTAAACGTCGCCAGGCGCTTTCCACTGGCGACATCCCAGACAATTGCCTGGCCCGGGTCTGGTTTCTGTAGTAATCCACGAAATCTGCCATAGGTTACCGCTAACATTTTACTGTCAGAAGAGAACTCTAAATCACTGATGACACTGGTATTCCCATTTGGATCTTCGGGAATCACCAGACTCTGCGCATGACTCCGAAATTTTTCGCGAACATCAGACCGATCCTCAGCCGACAGATGCGAAAAGCCCAGCGTCAACCACATGGCTCCCGAGATAAGAATTCGTAACATTGATTAGACTCCCTGCTACTGAGGTTCTTCCCATAGATCTTCGGAATTCCAGAATTGAATATACTCTATTTCTATTATAGAAGAATCATATCTTGACTTACCAATTGTTTTCTCAGTAAAGGCCTCGAACAAAAAAAGGAAATCGTAATCTGTTGCCCCTTATTTCTGACGTCCTGCTTTATCACAGTTACCGTAAACGATATAAATGAGAAAATGCCCATAGCATAAAGTTTCTTTTTATCTGGAGCCCCCGATGCCCCCCGCCGATTTTAAACAAAAACTGTTAGCTGGTCTGGGCGGAGACTGGCCCGCGCCGCCGGACTTGAATGTCAAGCACCGTGATACGATTCAGAAGGATGGTTACCGGATTGAATCGCTGACCTACGAAGCCGAGGTCGGCGATCCGATTCCTGCCATGCTGCTGATTCCCGACATGGTCTCGCCTGCACATCCGGCGCCCGCCGTCGCGGTCTGGCACCAGCATGCCGGGCAGTACCATCTGGGGAAAAGCGAACCGGCAGGCCTGACCGGAAACCCGATGCATCACACCGGAGCCGCACTCGCCAAAGAGGGTTTTGTCGTGCTCTGTCCCGATGCACTCTGTTTTGAAGAACGGCAGGACCCGACGGGCAAACTGAAAGCGGGAAATTACGAACGCTTTGAATTCCTGCGCTACGTCGTCGATGGCAAAAGTATGGCCTGGAAAAATATACTGGACATGAAACGAGCCATCGACTTTCTGCAGAGCCGTCCCGAAGTCATAGACGAGAAAATCGGCTGCTACGGGCACTCGATGGGTTCCACACATACCTGGCTCATCGGCCCCTGGGAACCACGTATCAAATGCCTGGTGGGCAACTGCTGTCTGCCTACTTATAAAGGCATTCATCGCGAACACATGCTGCACTGTTTCCCCAATTTTATTCCGGGCATCTATGAATACGGTGATACACCCGATATCGCTGCTCTGATCGCTCCCAGGCCGTTGCATATGAATTTCGGCGAACTCGACGGAGGCAGCCCCATTGATGAAGTCCGCCGCGGTGTCAAAATAATTGCAAACAACTATGCTGCCATGAATGCAGAAACAAACTTTACTTATTATATTGAAGAGGGATCCGGGCACGTGCTCTCTCCCGCCATGTGGGAGAAGACCCTGTCCCAGTTCCAGCGATATCTAAAGACTTAACATTTTTAAAAGCACGGAAATATTCATGGATGCATTGAACTATACCAGAGAACTCGTGACCTTCGAGTCCACCAGTTGTTTCTCGAACCTGGCAGTCAGCGATTATGTGGAAGCCGTTCTGAAAAATCTGGGGTTTGCCATTGAGCGTTTGGAATACGACGACGCGAAGGGAATTCGCAAAGCCAATATCATCGGCCGGCGGGGCTCAGGGCAGGGGGGCATGGCCTATTTTGCTCATACTGACGTTGTTCCCGCTGATCCCTGGTTCACAGAAGACTTCAGTCCTTTCACACCGACGCAGATTGATGACAAGCTGTACGGCCGAGGCAGTTGTGACATGAAAGGCTCCATTGCCTGCATGCTCGCCGCCGCGAAACAGTATGTCGAACGCGATTTGAAACATCCGCTCTACATCACATGTACCGCCGATGAAGAAGTAGGCTATCACGGTGCCCGGAACGTTGCAGAAAAATCTACCATGTACCAGGAAATGGTGGCTGGTGAAACTCATGGGATTATCGGAGAGCCCACTCGACTGGAAGTCGTTTATGCTCACAAAGGAACGTATGGCTTTCAGGTGATCTCACACGGTCGGGCCGCTCATTCCAGCCTGAGTACCGGCGTGAATGCCAACCTGGCTATGATTCCGTTTCTCGTCGAAATGAAAAAACTGTATGACGAATGCATGACCGATCCCCGCTGGCAGAATGAAGAATTCGATCCCCCTACGAACGGATGGAACATCGGGATCAACGACAAGACTTCGGCCGTCAATATCACGCCACCTCAGAGTATCTGTACGGTTTATTTCCGTCCCATGCCAGGGCAGGAGCCAGACGAACTGGTAGAGCGTGCTCGCAGCGCCGCCGAAAAGTGTGGCCTTGAATTTCAGTTCAAGTGCGGCGGCACCCCTGTTTACACAGACCCGAACTCTCCCTTCGTCAACGAAGTCCTGCAGATTGCCGGCAAAGATAAAGCAAAGACCGTTTCCTATGGCACGGATGGCAGTCTGTTTCCGGAAATGAAGAACATGGTCGTCTTCGGGCCAGGAGACATCGGTCAGGCACATACGCACGATGAATTCATCGAACTGGAACAGCTGGAGTTGGGCACACAAAAGTTTGCTAAGCTCATTGAACACTGGTGCTGCTGACAGCAAAAGAGGTCATTACTCTGGAGCAGCAGCGTTGTTGAACTGTTCCGGATCAAACGGATCGGCAGGCTTCTCTTTGACCAGCTCATTGATTTCCTGATCGGAAAGTTTTTTCGGCTCGAAACCGGAAATCAGGGAGACATCCCCTTTTAACTGTGCTGGTTCCACTTCCATATCAGCCTGCTGAATTTCCTTTGTCGTCGAAATACCCGCAGCCAGTTTCAGCAGATTTTCCCGTGCCTGTCCGGTACGGCGTTGCGCCCGCTTCGTCAGACGATCTGCACGTAACTGATCTTGCTTAATACGATCCGCAACTACATCGGCAACCCATTTCTGAATAACCACCTGTTGTTTTCGTCCGGCATAACCCGTGTATACCACCATTCCCTGCTGCGGATGTTCCTGCTCTGATTTGACCAGTAGCTGGCTGCGCAGTGGGTCTTCCAGGTCAATCCACCGCAATACTTCTGCCAGGTTTTTCTCAGCATAAAAACGATGGTTTCCATATCGACGGGTGACCTGTGTCAGACGAAATTCCGATTTCGCAGCATTGCCGTGACAATTGGCATTCCCACATTTATTCAGCATGATCGGCTGAATTTTACGTACAAATAAAGCCGACTGCTCGCGCGAGATACCGGTCAGCGAGGTCGCCTCGTCAGAACTTTCCAGTTGTTTTTTGATCAAAGTTTCCTGAATCTTTTCCTGGACTGTAGGCTGATTCTCGGCTGAAACGCCCATCAGTCGACGTAGCATCAACTGTGGTTCCGAACGTTTTGGTTCCAGCCGGATCGCATCGCGCAACTCACTTTTGGCCTCTTCGTAAAGCTCATTGGTGATGCACCAGCGGGCTAGATCCAGATGTGAATTCGCTGTCGGGTACTTCATTGCCGCACGCTGTTTCAGGTAGATTTCATGTAAATCCTTCGCTTCGAACAACACGCTGTCGAAGGGAACCACCATGCTGCCGGTCGGGTTCTTAACGAGATATCCACCGGCACTTTCACTGATCTCGCCGGAAACCATGCGGCCGGTTTTCATCAACAGCAATGAGGTCTCGGAACGAACTGTTGCCGGCAGGGGTTCCTGAGAAAATGCAAGATCCAGATCGGACAGACCGAAGCAGACCAGGCAGGCGTACATGATAATTGACGATTTAGATTGGGAACTGGAAATCTTCATATTAACCCGTTTCACGAGTGTGAGACAGAACAAGATAAACATCAACGAGATGGCTGTACTATGCCTAAACGATTGATATATCAAGACTTGGATTTAATTATTGTGTGGGGAAAGCAGTCAGAAGAGGTGAGAGAATTCTGAGTACTCTCTCTTATTTCATTTTGCGAATCTGGTCAACCCAGGTTTACCACCGCGCCCTTCGTGGAACGTTCCATGGCTGAAATCTTCCAGACTGTCTGAGCTCCACCGGTTGATTTCAATGGAAATCCAGTCAGAATAGAGGCTCAGAAAATAGTAACATCTGCTGAGATCGCTCGGCATCCAGTTTAGGACAGAACATAAGATGAGTGAGGATTCCCAGTATCTGGCACAGCTGATTGGAAAAACGGTCGTCGTCGACCTTTCCAGTCTGTATGTGATCGCCGGAACTCTGATCGGGCAGGATCAGCATTACCTGTTTCTGGAAAATGCAGACGTACATGATCTGCGCGATACTACTACCACACGGGAAACGTACGTCCATAAAATTGGTCTGCACGGGATCGCCGCGAATCGAGAGCGCGCGCTGGTCTCGCGAAGAGAAGTCGTTTCACTTTCGGCGCTGGAAGATATTATTCGCTGATCCGTTCATCTCAAACTAAAAAGCCCCACGGAACCAGTGTCCCGCGGGGCTTTATTATTTAACCAGATAATCTCAGTTTACAGAGACCATCCATCACGGTAGTCACGACTCAGGAATTTATTAGCTTCTGGAGCGTTCGTGAATTCCATTTTCTTTGCATCCCATTCCAGCTTCTTGCCGGCACGAATGGCAGCATTGCCCAGCAGGGTCGTTTCTGTCAGACGGCTGGCGTAGTTGAAGCTGGACATTGCCGGATCTCCGCCTTTACAGGCCACAACAAATTCTTCAAAGTGACCGGGAGAACGAGGCAGGCTCTGCTCCGGTTTTTTGAAGTCTTTGAACTTGTCTTTGGGCAGCAGCACATATTCTGCGCCGTAGTCATCGGGCGTATAAAAATTACCTTCATCTCCCACGAGAACCACGCCACTCGATTTCATTTTCTCACCCATCAGCAGTTCTTCAGGTGGTAAATTACCGCCATCGTACCAGGTCAGTTTCAGCGGGCAGAGTTTGTTTCCTTCGCCGCGCTCACCAAACTGATAAGTGATCTTCGTGGACTTGGGATAGGTTTCGTTTTCGATCATGCCTTCCTGTTCTGCGACAATCGACTGTGGATCGTACAGATCCAGCGCCATCACATGCATGTTCATGGTGTGACAAGCCATGTCGCCCAGAGCCCCGGTGCCGAAATCCAGCCAGCCACGCCATTCAAACGGATGGTACAATGTGCTGAATTCGCGGTAGGGTGCAGGTCCCAGGAACAGATCCCAGTGAATGTGTTTGGGAGCCGGTTCCCCTGTGGGTGGACGATCAACGCCTTTGCCCCATACAGGCCGGTTGGTCCATACATGTGCTTCCCGTACGTTCCCCAGTACGCCCGAACGAATGACTTCGACAGCTTCCCGGAATCCGTCCTTGGCTGTTCCCTGGTTCCCCATCTGAGTGGCCACGCCATGTTCTTGAGCTGTTTCCCGCATCACACGTGCTTCGTGAACTGACCAGGTCAATGGTTTCTGAGTAAAACAGTGCTTGCCTTTTTTCATCGCCATCACACTGGCAGGAGCGTGTGAATGATCTGGAGTACTGACAGTGACCGCATCAATCTGGCCTTCCATTTCGGTCAGCATTTCCCGGTAATCATTAAACTTTTTCGCTTTGGGATAGCGGGCTGCCGCTTTGAGCAGACGTTTGTCATCGATATCACAGATGGCAATCAAATTCCCGTTATCGGCGGCAGATTTTGAATCGCTGGAACCTTTGCCGCCGACACCAATCGAAGCAAAATTCAATTTTTCCAGTGGCGATTTTTCTGCTGCCAGCAGGTTTTGTCCGCTTACCCAGAACGCGGCGCCTAACGCCGAGGATTGTTTAATAAACTCGCGGCGAGTAGTACGTTGACTCATGAAGTGCTCCTGTTTGAATGTCTAATGTTATCGTATTACGCCATTTTATCTTTGTCGGTTAAAACGTTTCTGAACTTTCAGGATTCTCATATCGGATAATTTCTATTTATTGTAGTTATCCCCCAGACGAAAGAAAACAGAATTACGCCTAAATCAGGCAGGATCTTCAAACAGCAGCTTCAGGGCTGAGGCTTGAGAGCTCCTGATTATTTTGAAATATTTTCCAGCGAGACTTTTCTCTGAACAGGAATCATGTCAAAGTAAACTTAAGATTCAGCGTTCCCACCCAGATCACCCCGCTAGATGAAATTGACGTAATCTATGAACACCCATGAATCCACCGGCGAAAACCCAGTTTTTGATATTTTAATTTCTGGCGGTACTGTGATTGATGGTACAGGTTCTCCGCGCTATCAGGCAGATGTCGGTATCAAAGGGGATGCCATCGTCGCGATTGGTGAACTGCCTGAAAGTTCAGGAGCCACCGTGATCGACGCCACCAACAAAGTCGTCGCTCCCGGTTTTGTGGATGTACATAATCACTCCGACAGCTGGCTGCTCAATACACCCAACTTCATCTCCAAAACCTCTCAGGGCTTCACCACCGAAGTCATCATGGCGGATGGTATCTCGTATGCCCCCGTGGACCGCTGCACCGCTGCGGACTGGGTCTATTATCTGCAGTCGCTGGACGGACTCTACCCGCATGAATATACCGGCTGGGAATCGCTGCAGGATTATATGAACCTGATCGACGGCAAGAATGTGCAGAACGTAATGACGCACATTCCCTATGCGAACCTGCGTTCAATGGCGTGTGGTTTCGGTCGTCAGCGAGTTGATGATTTTCAGATGAAACAGATCTGCGCCGATGTCCGCAAAGGGATGGAGGCAGGCGCAGTCGGCCTGTCAACCGGTCTCGATTATGTCGCGCAATGTTTTTCCACAACAGATGAACTGGTCGAAGCCTGTCAGGCAATGGCCGAATACGACGGGCTCTATGTCTCGCATATCCGCTACAAAAAATCGCTGATGCCGGCTATCGAAGAACTGGTTGAGATTGGAAAAAGAGCAGGGGTCAAAGTGCATATTTCCCATATGAAAGGGCAACATCCCGGTCAGGCAGAAGAGGCTCTCGAATACATCGACAAAGTTGCCCGTCACGAAGTTGATATCTCGTTTGATGTGTATCCCTATCAACCCGGTTCCACCATGCTGCACTTTCTGCTGCCTTATGAAGTATTTGAAGACGGACCGAAAAAAGCGATTGAAAAGTTAAAACAGCCCGAAATGCAGTTGCGTTTCAAATATGGACTGGAAAATTATCTGCTGGATATTTCTGCGATCCAGATTGCCTGGGTACTCACCGAAAAGAATAAACAGCATCAAGGCAAATCGCTGAGCCAGTATGTGGAAGAATCAGGTCTTCCTAAAGAAGAAGCATTGATCAACCTGCTGATTGAAGAAGAAATGGCGGTCCTGCTGGTCTTTAACATGGGAGATGACCGGCTCGTTGATCCTGTTCTGAAGCATGACCTGTACATGATGGGAACCGACGGAATTTATATGGAAGGGGGCATGATCCACCCTCGCCAGTTTGGTTCGGCAGCCCGTCTGCTGGGTCCCTGCGTACGAGACCACAAGCTCTTTTCACTGGAAGATGCTGTCTATAAATTATCCGGTTCTGCAGCGAAACGTTTCGGCATGGCGCAGCGGGGGTTCGTGAAAGAACAGCATTTTGCAGACCTGGTGATTTTTGATCCTGATACGGTGCAGGATCATGCCACCTATGATAATCCGCAGCAATTCTCCAGCGGCATCGAATATGTCTTCACCAATGGAATTCCCATTGTACACAATAATCAGCCGCTGGAAATCACTTCGCAGACATTACCGGGCCGCTATCTCCGCTATCAACCTAAATAAGGCTGCAGACGGGCAGCTGTCTGTGGATCCCGGTATTGATCTTTACCAATACCATACACGGCTCCCACCTCAACGGCCTGTTCCTGGTACTCCGGATAATTGGAGACCAGCATCAGCGGACTCTGTTTGACATCGGAACCGGCTTTGATCTTCTGGATGAGTTCAATACCGTCACTGTAGTCGGCATCCAGTTTGCGGTTGATCAGGACCAGGTCATACTCCGTCGATTTTAATTTCTCCATGGTATCGTTTTCCACATCTGCCTGATCAATCTTCACATCAAAGTGGCTGGTCAGAAAGCGTGATAATGAACTGGAATCCGGCACACATTGTCCGACACTCAAGACACGTTTTGGCATTGGTATAAATCCTCTCTCATTTAATTATAATAATACTATTTTTAATTAGGGAGAAATCAGCCGCACAGGCGGGACAGTTCCTGAATCGCTTCTAGAGCATCTTCCACATCAGGCACCTCAACCCCTGGTTCACGACCATTGTGATCGCACTCTTCCAGCAACAGCAGATCTTCATAGCTTTCGTTCGCCATCAACCGCCGTCGTGCACGTGCTCCCAGCGTTCCTGCCCGGATGGCATGCGCATCCATATGATGCTGAATCAACCAGGCAGTCCTTTCTGTAATCAATCCTTCCAGCGCCTGCAAGCCCGCTTCGACGTGATCATGCGGATCAATGGCCTTTCCCACATCATGCAGTAATGCAGCCAACTGAAACTCCTCGTCATAGGGGAGCTCATCACAGGCCAGATCATACACCTGCAGGCTGTGATATAACGCATCTCCTTCCGGATGATATTTTTTGGACTGTTTAACTCCCGCTAATGGGAGCAGCAACAAACGATACATCTGGAACCGGTCGATGCTCTCTTCAACTTCCGCCAGCCGCTGATCCAGATCGATCCCCGGATATTCTTTTTCCAGCAGTTGTTCAAACTCAGGCAATGTGGCACGTTCAATCCGTTTCCCGGTAATCGAACACTTGAATCCATAGCTTGAACGCTCGGTGGGATACAAAGTCAGTTCTACAGGAAATTCATCTTGAATATGGATGTGTGTAAAAATTCGCTCTTCACCATGTTTTTTCACGGTTTTGTGTTCGACACGATAGGAAATCCCTTCCTCATCCAGTTGCGCCGTTATTGCTTCACAACTGTGTGAAAACACATGAATATCAATATCCGAGCCCTGTCGAATATGTCCGGTCAGAGTACTGCCGATCAGTTTTGGATGAAACGGCTTGAACATTCGCAGAAACCGCAACGCCTGCAGCCGCATGCCCAGCAGATTTTCAGTGCGGGATTCGCCCTCAAACGTGCAGGCAAAACGCTGGATTTCGTCTCGAATTTCGCGGTTACTGGGGAGATCGGCTGGTTTAACCCAGCCCTGGCAGACTTTACGGGCCGCTTTCATTTTGGCCCGATAATATTCTGTCTCTTGTCGCGAATACATCAGTCGTGCCGCTTCAAAAATAATCTGGCGGCGCTGTTTACTCGAATTCATTCATAAATCGGTGAACGTTCTCACCGTCGAATCGTTGACAGGGTGAAATGATATTCATGAACAGCCATAAATATCAGTCAGCAGGGAATTCTAACGTTTGATGAAGGAAAAGCAAATCGCTTTCGGCTCGAATTCCGCTTACTTCGCCTCTGCGAGCTGCTTCTGCTTCCATTCATTATAGAGAATACTACTGCGAAAGCGGCTGAATCCTGCGCCGGCACCAACACTCGCCGGTTTAGCTCCAAAATCCAGTCCTCGTGCCAGCAGCGGTGAACTCTCCGAGACTTCCCAGTCCTCGGGTTTATAGCGATGATTGAATGAATTATTAGGCCGGCGAAATGCAAACGCCAATGTATCTCCCAGAGATGTCTCATCGGTATTTCCCCAAAACTGGCTCCAGCTTTTGACATCGGTCACTCCGGACTCAGCCTTGCCGCTCAACCCCAGCCAGTCATCTACATCATAGACATTTGCATCTCCTGCAAATGACCGGTTTTCCTTTGAACCTTTGGCTGACAGCATTGAAAGCCCCAGGTTTTCTACTTTGAACGCACAGTGGTCACTCTTAACATGAATATTTTTCACGAATCGTTCAAACACAAAACCTTCAGCACCTTGAACCGTACAATGAGACAGATTCAGATTAATATCGCCCCCCGCAGTCGTACCGGTACTTTTCAGAACAGAGAATATTTTTCGTGAAAAAAGAATCGAATCATCAACCGAAATCGTCTGTTTCCCCGTCCCTTCGATTTCAAAGGATGCGCGTCCTCCCACGAAAAAACAGTTTGTTATTGTCGAGTCGGTCGGTTTTAAAAATTGAACTGCTGCCATGCCTTTGTCATTCTGCTCTGAAATCGTACAGTTCAGCATTTTTAAGTTTCCACCATTCACCACAATCGCCGCCCAGGGGACATCTTTACCGACTTCGGGAGGATCAAATTCAAAACCGATCCCTTCCAGAGCCAGGGTTCCTTTCGATACCCGTAGGATATGGCGTACATCCGGGTCCCGTTCCGGCCGTGACCGCAAACCAAGCCGGTTCTTCCCGCGTTCATACTGAAAAACTGGAGCATAGCCAAAGCCGGCTTCTATGCTCAAATCCTTATCTATTTCCAGATGAGGCACTCCAAACGGCCCATCCCCATTCACGCGAATCAAATCTCCCGCTTTGGCAGCGGCGACTGCAGCCTGCAGGGTTTCGAACTCCGGTTTTTTCTCCTGGGTATAGATCTGAAATTTCTTTGCCGGTTCTCCGTTCAGCATCCGTGAGATATCACTCCCCAGATTCGCTTTTCGCAGAAACAGAATTGCAAAAGCAGTCTCTGCCAGTTTCCCGCGCGAGTCTTCCCAACTGCCATCCTCTTTCTGTGTCTGTATTAACGCGGAGGCCCCTTTGGAAAACCAGTCGGTTTTTCCCAGCGTTTCCAGCCCCAGCAAGACGCCTACGCGCTCTGTCGACCAGAGAAAGTACCGGGCCGATGAGGCACTGATTCCTGCAGCATAGGTGCCCGCCATCTCCAGACCTTTGGCAAAAATCGGATCGGAGATCAGAGTATCGCCTTCCTTCTTCGTTTCGGTTCTGGATTCTGCATCCTTCAGAACGTCCTGATTGAGCGAACGAATCTTTGTCGCACGGGCCACTGTCAGACAAAATAAACCTGCCAGCGTCATCGAATTCCTGGATGGTTCTTTCATCTCTTCGGTTGGCAGCTTGTAACTCCAGCCTCCATCTTCGTTCTGCGTTTCAACAAACCGCCGTGCCACCCCGATCATTGAATCATCAATGTTAATATTCGAACGGGAAGCCGTCCACAGGCCAAGCACCGCAAATTGAGTGCAACTGTTATCGCCGGGTGAGGTTCCCAGTTTGGGTCGGGCTCGCGGGTTACTTAAACTACTCGCAGATGCCAGAGGACAAGTATAACTCCAGCCTCCCGTTGTGGTCTGACCTGCAATTAAACGTGCAGCGAACCGGCGGATCTCAGCCTTGTCTTCTCGATTACCGATTCGCGATAAGAGCAGAATTGCCAGAGACAGATCATATGTTGATTTGAGTTTCTCTGAGTCCTTCAGGACAAACTGCCTGCCTTTCTGAATCAGAGGATCATTGACAGGGATCCCATTCTCCAGAAGCGCCATCGTACAGAGCGCTGTAATCCCCACCGGATGACCTTCAAATTCCCAGCTGCCATCTTCCTGCTGCTGGGATTTGAGAAACTCGACTCCCTTAAGACGGGAAGCGGTCACTTCCTGCTCAGTCTGTGCCTGCATATTGGAGGACACGACTGTTGAGAATATCACAAAACCAATACCAAAACACACATATTGGAACAGTTGACGGCGCATCACTGACTACTCCAGGCGGGGAAGAATAGAACCTTTAAAGATAATAATATCTTTAACAAACATTCATGCATTCTAAATCAACCGCCTGGAAAAGCGAAATGGAAATTTAAAAATCCTCGCACTTGAGACAAAAGTAAAACAAATTGATGATCGAAATTGAGACTACTTCTGCTGGGTGGACATTCTGGCTTGAGCAGTAAGGTCCTTAATTTTGGAAACCACCCGCTGCTCGACCGATTCAGCAAAGGGACCGGGGTACGAAGTATAAATCATGGCTCTGTTCCCTTCGTAGCCCCCTTCTTTCAGGACACGCAGACTGGGAAGATAGCCGAAAACATAATTCGAATAACCGGCAATCCAGACAACAGGCTCCTGTTCCTGGGAATTCTCATTCCCTGATTTCAGTTCCTGCTGCAGTCTGAGAGAATAATCTACTACCGTTTCGCCACAAATGGCTGCTAAAGTCAGATCATTCCCAAACTGAATGACCTGCAGAGGAAAGGCATAACTGGTCTGAATCCCCCCCCGCTCATCGAGTTGATCCAGGAGACGAATCGCGTGGCTCTGTTCATATTTGTTGCCTGTTTCTTTCCGTTTGAGCAGTTCTTCCCGGGAAGGGGGCGCGGCAAATTCCAGTTCGACCTCTTCCATGGCAATTCCCAGTAGCCCATGAATTTCACGAGGCTGTTTGACGGAGAGAGCCACCTCAACAGCATTGGAGAGCGCACGACCGTGCTGTTTCGCCAGATCCAGAGACCGGCGTGGATAGGGATTCTGATCTCCACCACAGCCCATCATAAACAGCGCCACCATCCCCGGATGAGCGTCTTCCAGATATTCCTGGGCATATCCGGCATAGTCACCACAAAACTGGTAAAAGCTGAGCGTCGTATTGTGACAGGCATAGCCAAACAAAGCTGCCACCAGAGAACGATCAGGCCGTTCTACAATCAATACCGGTACCCGCTGATCTACAGGGCCTTCCGGGTAGGGACTATTAATCACTCCCTTGGGAGTGGGCAGACGACGGTTCATCGCAAAGCCGGCCCGCGCGGAAGCATACTTCAACTCAACCGGTTCAAGTCGAGGCAGAGTTGCTTCGATCGCCTTGAGAAGTTTCTCAACCAGCATTTTCGTATATTGCCGGGCTTCAGCACCTCGATCTCCTCCCAGTCCGCGGCGGGTCGCTTTGTCTTCCCGTAATTCGGGTCCACAATGCGTATGGGAAGCGTTCATCAACAGGGCGACAGAAGGAATTTTAAAATCCGATTCAAGACGCGCAGCAATGGGATCGCGAAGTGCTGGCGTAATTCCAATCAGGTCGGTTGTGATAATCACCACTTTTTGGCCGCGGCTATCTTCCAGAATCAGCAGTTTGGCGTACAGATCATGCACTTTTCCCTCTGAAGGTTTCGTGCGGGCTGCATAGCCTGACATCCACATCGGTTTGTCCGGCGTAATCACAACAGAAGCAGCAGCACCACGCCATTCCGGATTGCCATCAGCTTCCGCCGCAGCAACCCTTGTTATCGCGGCAGACGTTGTCCAGTGAAACAGAATTGTTACCAGCGACAGTTGGAGAAAAAACGTTTTCATTGTAATACCTCACGGGATTGTCTTCATATTAAAGTAACTAACTCAGACTCCACAGACAGCACAGTCTGTTCGACGTAAGATCCGGTTTCTTTGAAATGTCATATCCCGCAGATCGAACATCAGCAGTTGATTCGCCAGTGTCTCACCTAGTCCACTGATGACCTTGATCGCTTCCATCGCTGCCATGCAGCCAACCGTTCCAGAGACTGCACCAAATACGGGAAACTCCCGTTTCCAGGCAGGAGGATCGTGGGGATACAGACAGGCCAGACAACCGGTCTGCCCGGGAATAAATGTGGTCAACTGGGCTTCCAGGTCATACATGGCACATTCCACGAGCGGTTTTTTCTGTAAGACCGCCTGGCGATTCATCGCATAGCGTTCCGGGAAGAGCGGGGCACAGTCGACAATCAGATCGACCTGATTCACAAGCTGCTCTGCATTTTGCTCACTGATATTTTCTGGAACAGCCACAATTTCCAGTCGGGGATTCAACTCTTTCAAACGTCGCTCAGCAGATTCGACGCGAGGTTTCCCCAGCCAGTCATGCGTCATTAACAATTGACGGTTCAAGTCACTCGGCTTGACATTCCCGGCATGCGCAATCACCAGTTTTCCGATTCCCGCCGCCGCCAGTTCGTATGCGACCACACTTCCCAGGCCACCACATCGCGAAATCAGAACGGATGCGTTTTTGAGTTTCTCCTGTCCGGCTTCTCCAAATTCGGGCACCCAGATCTGCCACTCATAAACTGCTCGTTCTTCATCCGTCAGGGGCGCAAAACCGGACATCATGACTCCTGTATCTTGAGGCGGGATTTCTGTTTAATAATAATTAAGGAGTGTTCCTCATCCCCCGGAAATCGGGGAGAGAATCGACACGACCTGCTGAGGTTCCAGCGTCCGTGGTTCTTCCCATAATACCTGTTCATTCGAAACAAACAACAGGATGGAGGGATGCAGAACATCTGAATCCGGAAACAGCAGAGGCTTCAGAGCAGTCGAATGCGTTTCTGCGACCCGCTTCACCAGATCCTGCAACGTACTTCCCGGTGGAATTTCGTATTCTTCAGTACCGGTGCCGGCCGCTTTTTTGACCTGGGCTGTATATTCCACCTTAATCTTCATTGCTATTGCGCTTTCATTTTTGCTGAAGTATCTGTCTTTGTTTCGGTTGCCTGACTGTCAGTAGAATTTTCTCTCGGGAATTCTCCTGTCTTTTGTGGCAGACTGCGGACCACCCCTTCGGTGATTATCAGTTTGATATCTCCCAGACGCTCAGATTCGGATGCATTGTGAGTAATATGCAGGGTTGTCACGCCGGTCATACGCTGCACTTCACTCAGCAACTTACACATATCGCCACGGGTGTCTTCATCCAGGGCACTCAATGGTTCATCCAGACAGAGAATGGAAGGTTTCGCAGCCAGAGCACGTCCCAGGGAGACTCGTTGAGTTTCTCCTCCGCTCAAACCAAAGGGGGTTCGATCCAGCAGAGAACTGATTCCCAGCAATTCTCCCAATTCGTCCACCCGTAAATTAATATCCCGCTGACTCCATTTTCGCACTTCTAAAGCGAATGACAGATTATCGCGAACCGTCATTGTATGAAACAGTACGCCATCCTGGGGAACATATCCTATTTCACGCTCAGCCGGACTGGCATCGGTCATGTGTCTGCCGTTCAGGGAAACTATGCCCGACTGGACCTTTTTTAAGCCACAGATAGTTTCCAGAATCGTTGTTTTACCGCTGCCGGTCTTACCCATCAGAACGGCATAGTGTCCCCCCGGCACTTCAAAGCTGACGTCTTTCAGACGGAATTCGCCAACCTGGACACAAAGTTTTTTTACTGAGATCATAATCTGTCAAATCAGGTAGTTGAGATCGCTGTCATAGCAGAGTTCGAAAGATCACATTTATATCGCAGCGCCGCGGGTCAGCCCAAACATACGGGCAATCACCAGTACAATCAAGGCAGCCACGACCATAATCAATGAGGCGGCAACAGCACCTTCGATGTTACCGACTGTCAGTTCCAGGAACACCGTGGTTGGCAGCACTTCTGTTTTCATACGGGTTGCCCCGGAAAAGACCAGAATCGGACCGAACTCACCCAGTGAGCGTGCCCAGGCGAGTGTGCCCGCCGCCAGCAGCCCACGATAAGCCTGAGGAAAGACCACACGCCAGAAAGCCTGTCCTCGACTGCAGCCCAGCGTTAAGGCCACCTGTTCATATCGCGGGCCAATCTGATCAAAGGTAACTCGCATCGTCCTCACTGCAAAAGCACAGGCCACCATGAACTGAGCCAGAATCACGCTGGGGATTTCGTAGGTCACCCCGATTGATTTTCCGAAAATCACTTTTGTCACTTTGCGAATCACGTCATCAACCGAGTCAGTTTGCGCCGTCGATGCGCTGGGCAGATATTCCACTCCTGACTTTTCGGCGACCATTCTGTTGAGCCATTCAATCTGCGGAATTTCGACCTGAAACAGGATCAGCAGGCATAGCCCAATCACCAGTGGAGGCAGCACGATGGGAATGTCCAGGATGGCATCAATCAGCGTTTTACCGGGAAATTCGTGCCGCGACATCAGGTAGCCAATCGGCACAGAAACCCAGAGCGAAAGCACTGTCGTAATGGCGCAGGAGATCAGACTTAACCAGATCGCGTAGCGAATCTCCGGCTTGGCAAATGCCTTCCAGATGTGATCGGGCGTGGTATAAGTAGTCTCGGCGGTCAGCATCGCCACAATCAGGAATACATAAAACGCACTGATGGAAATAAAAATTGTATAGAATGCCAAATCAGAGCGGGGTTTAAATTCCCGTATTTTCTGTTCGTTCGTACTCGGCTCTGTCATAGCGACCCCGAAGCAATGCGCCAGCGAAATCCACTGGATTCAAAGATTGCCCGCGAAGGAGCCGCCGTGAGCTTATCCACCAGACGCTGCATCAGGTTCGGATACTTAGTCGATTTGAGGATCGCGATAGGCTGTTCCGCCAGAGGACGCCCCTCTTTGATTTCCACCACATCCAGCTTGTCCGTCACTTTCGAAATATTTGCGCGATACACAATAGCCGCATCCAGTGAACCGGTCCTCAACTGATTGACCAGCAGATCCGCAGTGGGGGTGTTCGTTTTGACGTTCGGCTGCACAGCGTCGTAGAGACTTTGATCGTTGTGAACAAGCGGGCCCAGTAATCTTTTAGTCAACGCTCCCAGGGCGCTCTGTTCATGATGTGCCAGCCCCACCTTGATATCTTTTCCGGTAAGATCAAACACCGATTTGATCTGTTTGGGATTCCCTTTCTCTACAATGATGACCATATCTGTCTCAGCTACTGTGAGAGGCAGGGTAAACTTCGGCTGGACCTGCACCATGTAAGAAGTATCACAGGCGAAGTAGGCATCGGGCCGCTGGCCACTGTTGATCTGTCCCACCAGAATACCACACCCGTTGTATACCGTATTGACCGTCACTCCTTCGCGTTGTTCAAACTCTCTCAAAGTATCTTGAATCGCCAACCGGTTCACTCCGCCACTGAAGAGCAGAATCGTCGGATGAGGATCCCATGCGTCCCCTTGCACTGTTTCATAGCCCTTTTCCGCAAACTGCTTCTGCCCTTTTTCCGGTGCCTGCAGATAACGGGCAAACATCAGTGCCTGCTGCGGTTTATCAGAAGAATTCAAAACGCCAACGGTCACATTTTTGATCGTGTCTGAAAATTCTGGCACATCAACCATGGAGGCTTTCTCTGGATGCTGATTCACGGTGGCATCCCAGACAATCGCAGCATCGACGGCCCCTAACAGGACATCAGAAGAAATCTCCGATACTGTTGGTTTAAAAACGCGTGCCGACCTGGAAACCGCATCCCACTTGCCAGCTTCAGTCAATTTCTTTTTGGTCAGCTTTCCAATCGAAGCCGCATCGGGATTGGCTAACGCAAACGTCACATCTGCTTTCAACAAGTCATCAATTGATTGTATTTTTTTGGGATTCCCTTTTTTGACCATAATCACAGGATGCATTCGGGCTACCGAAATCGCTTCATCAAGCAGACCTTTCTCACGGGCAATTTCGATATAGCTGGTGTCGGCCGCCAGGTACAGATCACCTTTCTTCGCCACCTGCAGATTACTGAGCAGGGTTCCAGAACCGCCATACTGCAGATGCACGGGAATGCCGAATTCTTCTTCCGCAAATTGTGCTGCCGCTGCCGCTACCGGTGGTTTAATGCCTGCTGCGCAGTACATTACCAGCGAGTCGTCTTCATTCGCCGTTGTGTGAGTTTGCGTTTTCTCTTTGGGGGGAGAGTAGATCAGTAACCCCAGCATGACAGCCAGAAACAGGATTGAGCCCCCTGCGATTGCCATTCCGCTATTAATTCTTCCTGTCCGGCTGGGAGACAGTGTTGACAGTTTCCCATTCTTACCGCAGAGATATTTCATAAGTTTACCTGAATTTGAGATTTCACTTGTCGATTCAAGAGTTGATTAACGCTTCTTTTTCAGTCTGAGGTGACAGACGCCCCGCATTGATACCAAGTACCCGCTGCGCCGACTGCACTGCCTGATCATCATGCGAAACCATTAAAACACAGCCACCGTTTTGTGCGAATTCATTGAGAACATTCAAAACAATTTCCGAGTTTTCAGCATCCAGATTACCGGTGGGTTCATCTGCCAGCAGCACTTTGGGTTGATGAAATAAGGCACGTGCTAAAGCGACGCGTTGTTTTTCTCCAGTACTGAGTTCTGCCGGCGTGTGATGCAGACGCGGCTCCAGTCCAAATTTATTAATCAGTTCTGCGGCGCGCTGACGCGATTCGGGCAAACGGGTTGCCAATGCTGGTGCCAGCACATTATCCAGTACGTTCAGGTAGGGCACCAGGTGGAACTGTTGAAATACAAATCCCAGATGCGTCGATCGGAAACGGGCACGCTGATCGTTTGATAAAGCATAAGGATCGGTATTTTCAATCAATACCTGTCCGCTATCCGGACTCAACAGCCCTCCTACCATTAAAAGCAGTGTCGACTTTCCACACCCGCTGGGCCCCTGAATCGCTACAAACTCGCCACCATCTATCGATAGACTGACCCCATCCACAGCCTGCACACGGTGAGAACCTGATTTAAATGATTTCGTCAGCGCTTTCAGTTCCAGTAACATATCTGGTTGATCATCCTTCCTGAAGTATCGTTGCAGGATCCTGTCTCGCTGCCATCAAAGCGGGAATCCAGCTGGCTAAACTCGCCAAAAGTGGTGCAAACACCAGGCTCAACAGGAGCCAGCGACCTGAGAAAAGCACATCCTGGGGATGAACGGAATCCGGTAACTTGCCCCAGATCACGCCAATTCCATATCCCAGAAAATAACCGAGCAGGGCACCGATCAAGCCAATCAGCATGGCTTTAATAATAAAGATCCCAAAAACCTGGGAAGACCTTAGACCGATTGCCCGCAGAATCCCGATCTCAGTCGCACGACGTCGTACATTCTCAAGCGACAGAAAACCGATCCAGGCTCCACAGCCGAGTACCACCAGAGGTACGAGTACGGCAGCAAAATCCGCATGTCGTTCTATCAGTTGAATCCGATTGGCCTTCTCCTGTTCCAGTGAAGCGACTGCGGTCGCATGCGCTTTATTGCGGGCTTCTGCCCGCGCCAGAGCAGGGGGGCCTCGTTCGATGATCTGAGTGCCGGGTAAAATTTCTCCAACATCTTTGCGGATCTCAGCAACACGGTCTTCTGTTGCACAATTACATTCCAGTGCCAGGATTGCATTCACCAGATTCTGCATGCCCAATAATTCCTGA
The DNA here is from genome assembly GCF_008298035.1 of Gimesia maris. Classification (NCBI taxonomy): domain Bacteria; kingdom Pseudomonadati; phylum Planctomycetota; class Planctomycetia; order Planctomycetales; family Planctomycetaceae; genus Gimesia; species Gimesia maris. The sequence goes on along the minus strand of NZ_CP042910.1, from coordinate 3,286,530 downwards.
GCCTGTTTTAAATTAATCCAGACCGTACTGTCATCAGCATTCCCCCGTTCGGGATAGGCCAGGGAGACCTTGAATGGCTGGCCCAACAGTTTGACTTCATCTCCGACTTTGAGTCCGAGTTTTTTCTGAATCTGATATCCGAGCACCATCGAGCCTTCCGGTACTAACTGCTGAAGCGGTTTTTTCAGAGCCCGCTCCAACAGGGGAACTTCACCCCGTGTCCCGGTCAGAATGATTTCGCATTCTTTTTCCGGCCAGGTAACTTTTTTAGCGACCATCGGTAACAGGTGATTGACCGTCACGATATCTGAATTAGCCAGTTTTTTCACATTTTCTTCAGGCATCGTTTTCGCAACCATACCCGTCAGGTGAAATTCACTCAGATCCTCATCTGCCGGTAAAATCAGAATATTGAAGCCCAGGCCTTTGGTGATTTTTCGCATTGCATCTTCCAGTTGCGCACCTGCCTGCTTCACTTCTTCTGATTTCTTCTCCAGAATCAGTTCCGTCTGAATTTCATCAGCCTGCAATAGTGTTAACGCCGCCACCAGACAGGCTACTGCCACTACAACCGACAACAGTCCCAGCAGAAAATTCATCTTGCGATGCTGCATTTCCTGAATGATCAAGTGAAATAAGGACATTGATTTTAGATCCTTCTGAACAGACCGCTAACGGCACTCAGATATTAAATTCAAATTATTGGTTATTGTTTTCGGGCCAACAGCATGTAGCTTCCTGCCAGAATGATGACCAGCACAACAGCGCCCGCAAGCAGGAATAATTCGATCTTATAATGCACGGGAGCAGGTCCTGACTTCTCTGCTGTCAATAAGGTTCCCTCACGCGGTTCAGTGGAAACAGCCTCTTCTACGCTATCACTCTTAACGGCTTCCGTCGTAGTTGTCTTCTCTGATCCCGCGTTGGCAGGGTCTGCTTTATTACCTGATAGCTGTACCATGGAAGCGGGATCCTGATTTTCTGCATCACTATTCGAAAAACTGGTCAACCCTGTCAGAGGCGGCAGTTCTTTTTCATCTTGAGCTGTAGGCGTCACCAGTTTTTCCCAGGGAACTGACATTAACAGATCGGTTCCCGGATTCTGATCTTTCACCTGACAGGTGCAGGGACCGGTCAAATCGCGACAGGCCTGCTCGATTGTCCCCGGATTGATGCCTTTTCCAATCAAAGCATACAGAACCCGTCCCCGTCCGAATACGGGCAATGTCATCGGTTCTGAATCAAAGTCTTTCAGATCGTTCTCTGTCGCCAACAGCATTTGTGTCAGATATTGTTCTGCAGAATCATCACGAGAGCAGGTCACAATACTGAATTTCAACTTTAAACTGTCTGGCGAAACGCTGACCAGCCCCTGTTCAATATCAGCCTGTTCGATTTCAGGCAGTTTCAGGATTTTCTCCATCCGCTTGAGTTCTTTGACCAGCAGTTCGCGAGCGGCTTTGTCTTTTTCGGCATCACCACTTTCCAGAAAGACCCAGACAGCAGTCTGACCAGAAACCAGCTGTTTCGCGATATTCTGTCGCAGTGGAGAATCAATCAGACGGTTGATATTTTCTTCGGTCAGTTCCCCTGACCAGAAACCAGCGGGAACCGGGGCGGGCAGGGGAGTCCGCACCACAAGCAGTGGTAGCGTTTCTGTTTTTTGCACTTTCCAGAGTTCCACTTCTTCCGGAGCTGGCTCAGCGTCCAGATCGACCAGCTTCAGTTCAACATTGGCCGACTTTTGTGCGATCGTCCCTTCCTGATCAAAGTGGGAAATCAGCTTCTGCTGTTCCGGCGTTAAGCCACCACGATGAAACACGACCGCACTGTATTTGTCGGCGGGCCAGCGTTCTAATGCATATCGAAATACCGGGACCGAGCAGGCCCAGATCACTGTAGTCGTAAACAGGATTCCAAGAACAGCCAGTGATGTTAAACACCGTCTCATGTAATCACCTTTCGCGGAGGGTCGGATAGGGCGGGTCGCTGTGGTTATTGAAATCGGCGATCACTCCATCACTTCAGATCTCATAAACCGATCTCAATACATACTATGATGACAAAGTATGAGGTAAATGTGAAGAAAAGATGATTTCAACACGAAACTTTTATCGGAACTGATGAGCGAGGTGATTTTGAATGTAAATCTGCTGTTTTATTTATGAATTCACAGCAGTTCTGCAGTTTCGGCATACTGACGATACCGGTGTGCGCTGTTTTTCAGGGATCCCGCTCTGAACGGAGAGCGATTCATGCTGAAACTTACTGTATCCAGATGATTATCAGCAGCACGAGAGATGTAGCAAACAGCAGCATGGAAGCGCACCCCGACTTCATCTGGATATCATACTTCTCGATCAGAGCATCAATGGCTTCTTTAGATTCTTTCAGACCCTCACCGGTTGATTCGCGGTAATCTTTGATGGCCTGAATTTTATTCCCTTGACGAAGCGATTCGATAATGTGCTGCGCGACCTCAGACTGACCATTGGCTGCATCCTCCTGGTCTGATGGACTCGGCTGATTCTCATCATTCACAGCAGTATTTCCTCAAAGAGCGGGTACAGATAACAGGGAGACCAACAATAGACTACCACCTGTTTTTGCAAACCTGTTTCAGAAATCAGCAGGTTGCGACACTGTTCTACCACTTTGATGATTCGTGGTTCAAGTATAATTTCCATTCCGTTCCCTGAATTACTCGGAATAATTCAGGGAACGGGAATTGTCAGGATGCTACAACGCAATCAGAAATCCGCCGGCTGCGTTTCTGTGAATCCACTCGCGCCTGGTTACTGTAAGCACGCGCCAACAGCATTTTCATCTCTGACAGTGAGACTTCCTGAAGATCAATTTTTAACTCGAGCAGACGATCAATCACGGCATTCGCCAGATCAGTACGATCTGCTGCCGGTGACAACCCATTCCACAACTCTTCCATGACCTGTTCTGACATGACCCTGTTCTCCTGATTAATCATTGCAACACTTTGTCTTAAAAAAACTTGAATACACAGCCTCAAGTCCGTTAGCCCAAGAAGCTGAAGCTCTTCACCCCTGGAAAAGCCTGACGAGTTAGAGAATCGCAAGGACTGTACCAAACCGCCGGAAAAATCTGTCTGACCAGACAAACCTGCATAAATGCCTGCTGTGATTGAATCTTACGCATCACCAGAGATAGTAAAATTCACAATCATTGTTTTGACGCGAATAGAACTGTCGTCATTTTGCGACAATCTTACATCAACATGATAATTCTTACGAAATCGTCTTCCCCAACAGGATTTTACTCAAGTTTCCCGCGAAGCTTTCGAACGAGCGTTTCATATCAATATGACAACACAAATCTACGGTAAGTTCGCCTTTTCCAGACTCATTCTCAGAATCCACAGTCCAGGCGTCTCAGCGTCTCTCGACGGGCAATTGAGGACTGGCAGCAGGTGCAATTCCCCGTTTCTGGTCCCACCAGCGAATCGCGGTTTCGCGCTCTTCGACAGTCTCTTCCAGCAGTGAGACCAGCAACAGACGCTGGGCAGGAGTTAAAGAAAGATCTCGACGTCGCATCGATGTATCTGCCAGTTCAAACAGATCCGCAATATCAATCTGGCTGTCAATGCGACCTAACCAGAAACGCGAAAAAGAAGGAATATGTTTCGGAAGTAACTCTCCTACCGGGAGGACCATCGACATTACGCCGACAGAAGAACCGGTATTGAACAGGCTGTTGAGAGCTGTCTTCGTATGGTCACCGATAAAACACCCGATTTTTACGGAATGGGTATCAATGGGAATCCCTGCCAGAGGCACTTTGACCGGAGAATAATCATTTTTCAAATCACTGTTGCTGGTCTGAGCCCCGAGATTCACCCAGGGACAGATATAGGAGTGCCCGAGAAAACCATCGTGATATTTATTGGCGTAGCCATGCAGGATCGATTCCTCGATCTCGCCTCCCAGTCTGCAGTGCGGACCAGCTGTCGTACCAGCCTTCACGTTCGCACGGAACAGCTGCGTGCCTGGTCCGATATAAGCGGGACCTTCGATACGTGTGAAAGCCTGGATCCGGGCATCCCGGTCAATCACAATCGGTCCCTGCCGAGTATCGAGTACTACAAACGGATCAATCTCAGCGCTTTCATCAACCTGAACCAGATCCGATGGCCCCACAACCGTCAGGTTATCTAAATTGGCTGTGGCAGGTCGTGTTGAGGCTGATAATGCGAAGTCATCTACGAGCTGTTGACGGTTCTGATTGACCAGGTCCCATGGAAAATGAAGTTCCGTTCCTGCGACTTCAACAGGCTTTCTGGTGGATGCGATTTTCTGAATTGCATCATCCCAGGCATCAGTTGTCAGCAGCGCCGCCTCTTCCGGTTCCAGCAACAGATAAGCAACCGTATCCCCCATCATTCCGACGCTCTCTGCAGTGACGTCGGCCAGACAAGGAATTTCATGAAGGGCAGGCAGCCAGCGTCCGTTGATCAACAGCGTGGGGCCTTCGCTGAGCCAGATGGCATCATTGATTCGTGCCTCTGGAAATTCCTCTGCGTAGACTTCTGTCAGAGCAGGGCGAATCAAAACACCCCATTCCTCGACAGGCACTGACTTCAATATCCGTTCACGCGCAGTATACTGACCGCACAGCAGTTCAAATACCGGCCGCATCAATGCAATGGGGGTAAACTGCAGCGCAGAACGGTCTTCAAATAAAGCAAGTCGATTCACTTTGCACTTCCCTGTGCGAAATCGATGAAAAGAATGAAATCAATGAAACTGGATGAGAGCCTGACTCTTGTAAAGTCATAACAGATTTACAGGATTGAGGAAAGGCAGTTTTTGACGACATATTTCAGGCGTCAGAACCTCAACCCGACATTGATATTCTCTTATTTCTTTCCTGGTTTCGCACACCGAAAAGTCAGAAACCCGGCAAGACAATCCGGACTGGATTCATTCTACCGGGTTCTGAAAATTGATTTATATTAAAATCGCCCAGGCGGTCTCAGAAGATGAGGCTGCTAACGGGCAATAGGATCTGCTACAGAATTACTGGCTAACTGGTAAATGGCAGATTGACATCCGGCCTGTTTGGTGTATTTGTCTGAAATCCCCAGTACTGTTTCAGCAGCCCCGAGTAACAGCGTTCCACTGGAATTCAGCTGGCTGCTGATGCGGTTCAGTATGTCTTTTTTCAATTCCGGTTTGAAATAAATCAGGACATTGCGACAGAATACGATATCAAACATTCCCAGGTGCCTGAAATCTTCCAGGAGGTTCAAATGCTTCCATTGGATTCCGGCACCCAGTTCAGGTTTAATTTTCCAGCCCTGCTCACATTGCTCAAAATATTTCATCAGCAAATGTACGGGCAAACCACGCTGAACCTCAAACTGTGAATAGACTCCTTCGCGGGCTCTTTCCAGAGCTTTCTTACACAAATCCGTCGATATGATTTGAATATTCCAGTCATTCAGTTCCGGGTAATTCTCACGCAACAGCATCATGATGCTGTAAGGCTCCTGACCATGAGAGCATGCAGAACACCAGATTCTCAGCTTCCGCGTCATTTTACGCTCATTAATGATCTCTGGTAATATATTAGCCTTGAGTTCATCGAATGGGCGTCGATCGCGGAAGAAGGACGATTCATTGGTCGTCATGGCTTCCATGATCTCTCTTTCCAGGCTCCGATCCATTTTTGATTTTAAACTCAATACAAGATCCTGAATCCCGTTCATACCGTGAACTTGTGCCAGAGGAACCAGACGGGCCTCCAGCAGATACTCTTTATTCTCACCGAGAGAAAGACCTGTGGTTTCCATTAAAAAATTGGTTATGTAATTATAATCTTCCGGAGACACGAGATCACCACTTTCTATAAAGAACAAAGTCGGGCCAGTTCAGGAGCAATATTCCTGAGTGGTAAGACCTGGCTGGCCAGTCCTGCCTTGGCAATCGCGCCAGGCATTCCCCAGACAACACTACTCTGCTCGTCTTGTGCGATAATATAACCTTTACGCTCACTGATTGATTCCGCGCCTTCGATACCATCATCTCCCATACCGGTCAGCATGACTGCCAGTACTGAGCTGCCATACCATTTGGCAGCAGAAGCGTATAATGGATTTACGGAAGGGCGGCAAAAATGTTCCGGGGCATCCTGATTCAGGCGGATTATCATCCGGTCATCCTGTTTATCAATCACCATATGGAAATCCCCCGGGGCAATATAAATATGGCCTCGCTCTATTAACGCTCCGTCCCTGGCTTCAGAGGTTGGACGCTTCGTCTCCCGTTCGATGTGCTCAGCCAGGGTCCGCGTAAACAGAGGTGGCATGTGCTGGGCAATCAAAATCGGCAACGAAAATTTTTCTGGTAATGCAGTCAACATGGTTTTGAGTGCATTCGGCCCACCAGTACTCGAACCAACCACCATCACCATCGGTGTTTTGGCCGGTCGTTGAACGACTGCCGTCTTGAAACGGGAGCAATCCGACTGGTCTGTACTATGTTTTTTCACAAGCGCTTTGATGAGCGGCAACAGATCCCGGGCAACCTGCTCGATCGCTGCTGCTGAATTAGTGGCAACGGGCTTTGGAATACAGCCTGCTGCCCCCAGATCAAGTGCCTGGAGAGTGACCTCTGCTCCTGCTCGAGTCAGAGAACTGGCCATGATGACCGGAAGTTCCGGATAATCCTGCTTCAACTGTTTCAGACATGAGATCCCGTCCATGACAGGCATCTCAACATCCAGGACCACAACATCAGCCCGATTCGCCTTCAGCCAGGTGAGAGCTGTCTGACCATGCATCGCAGAGCCGACTACTTTCACTTCCGCATCCAGATTAATCGCCTGTGTCATCAAGCCCCGTATTACAGCTGAGTCATCGACCAGCAGTACCTTGATGATCGAATGGCTCACAGAACACCTGTTTCTTCCAGTTTGTCCCTGACAATGTCCTCGGTAAACGGCTTCATGATATATTCATTCGCACCCGCCTGCATGGCCTGTACGATTTGAGGCATATCGTTTTCTGTTGTGCACATTACCACAATTGGCTGCTTCTCACGTGCTTCTGCCCGTAAAGCTTTCAGGAATTCCATCCCATCCATGATCGGCATGTTCCAGTCGAGAAGAACTGCGTCCAGTTCCGGATTCGCACGAGCGACTTCCAAAGCCTGTTTGCCATCTTCTGCTTCCAGAACATTCAACCCGAAGGTTCCCATGATACGTCGTCCCACCAGTCTGACTGCGCGGGAATCATCTACAAGTAATATTGTCTTCATTTTCACCGGTCTCCCAGTATGTTAAAAATAGCACTATGTTATTAAGTTGACGCCAGACACAGAGATCACCGAACCTGATTGCCGAACTGATTCTGTTTCTGGCGTGAAATTAAACTGTCTGAAGGAAGTCTAGGGCACGTTTAAGGATGTGACGCGAACAATGCGTAAAATCCTGAATTTTCCTTTATTTTGAGCGATTTACCTCATTTGAATCTGCATTCAAATAAAAAACCGCCAGGCTAAACCGATGCGTTGAAACACATGTCTACCCTGGCGGTAATGACGATTTTCAGCATTGCAGAACCTGGACTGTCAGGCGCTGCAGCACAGCAGATTAGATGGCTCGCATCCGTTTCAGGAAGGCGGCAGCGGCTTCATCCAGCTTCACAGATTCCTGTGTCAGTCCTTGAGCAGCTGCCAGCATGTCATTGGCGGCTGTTCCACTGTCACTTGCTGCCTGGGAAACGCCTGAGATATTATTGGTCACCTCAGCAGTCCCACGAGCGGCTTCCGCCACATTGCGGGAGATCTCATTCGTCGCTGCCGTCTGTTCTTCGACAGCACTGGCAATGGTGGTTGAAATTTCATCAATCTTGCGGATGCTTTCACCAATCGAACCGATTGCAGAAACAGCGATATTTGTTGACCCCTGGATCGCAGCAATCTTTTCACTGATCTCCTCAGTAGCACGAGCAGTCTGGCGTGCCAGTTCTTTTACTTCATTCGCAACCACAGCAAATCCCTTACCGGCTTCACCGGCACGGGCCGCTTCGATGGTCGCATTCAATGCCAGCAGATTTGTCTGCTGAGCGATGGAAGTAATTACCTTCACGACCTGACCGATTTCGCTGCTGGCATCACCCAGTTGCTTAATGGTGTCATTGGTACGATCTGCTTCTCCTACAGCCTGCGATGTCATGTGAGACTGCTCTTGTACGTGGCGTGAGATTTCGCTGATCGAAGCGCTCAATTCTTCTGCAGCAGACGATACGGTCTCAACATTTCGAGTTGCTTCTTCACTGGCCGCGGCGACGACTTGAGACTGTCGTGCCGTTTCATCCGACATATCAGACAGACTCTTGGAACTGGCCTGCATCTCGGTAGCAGAAGAAGTCACGACTCCGACAATGCCCTGAATTTCGTTCTCAAAGTCATCTGCCATTCTGACCTGTTCTGTTACCACAGACCAGGAAACCATCGGACCGATATAATTGCCTTCCTGATCCATAATTGCCGTTGCCAGCAGGTCCAGGGTTTCATCTCCCACTTTGATTTTAGCTCGGTGTGGCAGATTTGAAGGATCGGCCAGCATACGTCGCTGTACTTCCGGATTCTTATGAAAAATGTCAATACTCTGACCAATCAACTGATCTACGGGTTTGGGCAGCAGGTGCTCAAGCTCTTTCAACTGCTTGTAAGAAGCAGGATTCATGTAGACCATTTCGAAATCTTTGTTTGCGAGCAGAACATTGATTGGAATATTATCCATCATGTTCTGAATGCGGACCATATCATTTTCAGCTAGTTTTTTCTTTGTAATGTCTGATGCGTATTTGACAACCTTAAACAGCTTGCCCGCTTTATTCCGTATGGGATTATAAGAGGCAGAAATCCAGATTTCCTTGCCTCCTTTACCGATCCGCTTGTATTCAGCAACCTGGTTCAGTCCTGCATTCAGTTTTTCCCAGAATTCTTTGTATTCATTACTGATCTGGTATTCTGGTTCGACAAACATCCTGTGATGCTTCCCCTGAATCTCTTCCAGAGAATAGCCAAGTGTGGCACAGAAATTGTGATTGGCAGTAATAATCGTTCCATCCATATTAAATTCGATGACTGCCTGTGCGTCACTGATAGCCCCCAGTTGTCCCGAATAATCACAGTTTGATTCTTCCAGTTTCACCTGCTCAGTGATATCTTCCCAGGTCAGGATAGTTCCTGCAGAAGCAAGCTGATTCAAACTGATTTTCAGCGAGCGGTCTCCAAGGGAAGCCGTGATCGACTGCTCACCGGTTAATCCCGATAACGCGGCCTTCAGTTCTGGCAGTTTCGTAAACAGCTGGCTGATCGAACCACCCACCAGCTTCTGCGGGCTCACCCCCAGGTCACTGCTCAGTTCCTGAATGAGTTCCTGACCTTTATGATTCGCGTAGGTTACTGTTCCTTCCGGGTTCAGAAACAGAATGGATTGAGGACTGTGTTCCACAATACCATAAAACTGATCTGTATCCTGCGACTGTTCAGTAGCCGCGCTCTGTCCCGTATTCTGTACTGAATCAATCGACATAATACTCTTCTCCTTCGGATGGTTGATCTGTGCTTCAGATCGTAAAGGTAGTTCTGAATTGGTTTGGTCATCTTGTTCTGAAATCGGCTGGTCTTCCACCAGGGAATCCACTTCTTCAAAACCGGCTCCCACTGAGCCTGATACTGCCGTTGATTGAAGCTGTTTTGCGCGACTTGAGTCTTGGGCACCTTCAATCATCGTTGTCGAAACTGCTTTGAGAGCCTGACGCCAGGTCTCTTCCAGCTCTTCACTCCATTGATCTTCAGCAAACTCTGCCAGCACTCTGAGCAGAGTATCCGTGACTGGCGGGTAGTCATCATCCTGGATGCCCATTTCGCCATGTTCTTTCCCCAACTGGTGTAACACTTTGGTCAGTGCAGGGGGGCTCTCGAGCGACTTCAAAACCAGAACCAGCGCCTGAATCAGTTTCCCGCGCTGTTCTGAAAAATCGGTATGCGTGAAATAGCGCAGCAGATCGGGGTAGTCCTCGAACAGCTTTTCATAAAACCGTTCTGCCAACTGGTCAGCACGTGGCGCAACCAGTTCGAACGATTCCCGCAATGCAGTGACATTGAGATCCACAAGCAGAGCCCTTATTCAGACACCAGATTTTAGTAAAACATCACTCAAAATTTAAAATTGTTTCCACATCCAGGATGACAAACAATCCTTCATCCAGTTGAAACACACCAATGGTCACCGCCCGCCAGTGTGGATCCAAAGTTCTTGGCACCGGCTCCATGGAGCGACCTGACACATTGATCACATCGCCAACTTCATCAACCAGCAGGCTGAAGGATTCTTCACCCACCCGCGTAACAACATTCATAGAACGGTCGTCTTCCAGGTCAGGCAGCCCCAGGCGTTTGCGCAGGCTCACGGCTGTTACAATCTGACCACGCAGATTTAACAGACCTTTGATCTCCGCGCGTGCCAGTGGTGTCGGTGAAATCACCTGCTCCGTCAACACTTCCTGAACCATATTTACAGGCATGCCCAGTAACTGGTCATCAACGCGGAACGAGACATACTGACTCGAATAATCTAACTGAGACTCCATCCCACTACCGGAATCGGTGACTGCGATGCTCATGCATTTACTCCTGTTTTATATTTCAATCGTGCAAAAGACTCATCCAGACAGGAGATCAGTTCATGCGAATTAAATTTAACCAGAAACTCATCAAAACCGGACTCCCGGGCCCGGGCCTGATCTGCAGAACTGTTTGCAGAGGTTAAAGCAATCACACTCAACTCCTGAGTATTCTGCTGAGACTTAAGCCATTCGCAGAACTCAAAACCATCCATCATTGGCAGATCCAGATCTGTAATGACGGCATGGAACCTGGAATCTTTCTCCAGAAGTTCGACAGCGGCGATGCAACTGTCCCTGGCCACTACAGAGTAGCCTTCCGTTTCCAGCGCGGTTGCCACCAATTGCCTGAAGAACATCGAATCATCCACAATTAAAACTCGAAACGATTTTTTATCTTCAACTTTTTCAAACCAGTTCGGCGTTGAGCGGGTCACGTAATATTGAGTATCAATCACATCAATCGCATTTTTGCCGATGATGGCAGTCCCCAGCACGCCCGGCCGATCTGACTGCATCCGAATTACAAGCTGCTCATCAATAATGTCTTTGATCTCATTAACCATCAGTCCCATCGAACGGTTATTTTCAGAAAAGACGATAACAGGTTGCGGATCAACGGGTTCTCCACCACCAAAACCAGCGCCTTCGATTGAAAGCAGCGGTAACAGGTTATCGCGGTATTGGACTACCTTGCGGTCTCCATTTAATTCAATACTTTCCAGCGGAAATTCTTCCAGTCGTGCGACCAGGGACAGCGGCACAGCCATTGTCACATTATCTTTCACACCGAACAGCAGCATACTGATGGTATTCCGGTCAGAACTCGCCGTTGCTTCTTCGGCAACCGATTGAGAATGAGCTGAACTCCCGCCACACTGATTAAAGATTCCTCCCACATCGAGAATCATCACCACCCGACCATCTCCCAGGATGGTCGTTCCCTGGTAGAGTCCGATATTCTTTAAGAGGCGTCCTACCGGCTTTACCACGATTTCTTCGGTATCGAAAATCCGGGAAACGATCAGTCCAAACTGATCTTCACCTACCTGAACCACCACGATGTTCGTGTCCTGCAGATCGTCATCTTTGGGAGTATCCTCTTCCAGTTGCAAAACTTCATTCAGATGCACGAGTGGTAACAGACGATCTCGCAGACGAAATACCTTTTTATCATGAATCGTCTCGATTTTTTTGCAGTCTTCTGCAGAGAGTCGAACCAGTTCCACCACGCCCAGTTGAGGGATTGCGAAAGGCTGTGAACCACTCTCCAGCACCAGTGCAGATACAATCGCCAGGGTTAACGGAATTTTAATTCTGACTGTCGTCCCTTTTCCCATTTTAGAATTGAGGTCTACAGTTCCCCCGATTTTTTCAATCTGAGTTCGAACAACATCCATGCCTACGCCGCGCCCGGAAATGGAGCTGACCTGTTCCGCTGTTGAGAATCCTGCCTGAAAGATCATGGAAAACACATGACTGTCCGTCACATGAGGTGCGTCGACTTCTTTGATTAATCCCTGTGAAATTGCCTTTTTCAAAACCCGTTCACGACTGATTCCAGCACCATCGTCCTGTATCTCGATGATGACATGTCCGCCCTCATGATACGCGTTCAAGTGAATCGTTCCCGATTCTGCTTTACCGGCTGCTTTACGAACCTCAGAGGACTCAATGCCGTGATCGGCAGAGTTCCTCACCATGTGAGTCAGGGGATCTTTGATGGCATCCAGAACGGTTCGGTCCAGTTCCGTTTCGGCCCCGGTCATTACCAGTTCGATATGTTTATTCGTCACCTGAGATAAATCGCGTACCAGACGGGGAAGCTTGTTCCACGCATTCCCGATTGGCTGCATGCGTGTCTTCATCACGCCTTCCTGCAGATCTGTTGTCACCCGATTCAAATGAGTGATGGGAGCAGCGTATTTCGACTCCTCATCCCCCCGCGCCAGTTGCAACAGTTGGTTACGTGTCAGTACCAGTTCACCCACCAGGTTCATCAGACTGTCAACCACATTCACATTCACACGAATAGACAGGTCTGCCACACTTACTTTGGAAGAACGGACTGCTCCCTCTTCGGTCCCACCTGCAGCGGGAGTCAGCGGATCTGCTGATTCTGCCAGAACCTCTGGATGAGAATCAGTGAGTGCGGCTGGTTCACTTTCATTGGAATCAGCGATGTCAGTCGGACTCGGTCCGCCGAGCGGTTTATCTTCAACCTGGTTTTCCACTGAAATGTCTTCGACTTGCCCCGAAACAGGAGCAGAAGGGGGCTGCTGAGGAGGTGACTCCAGCGGAGCTGTCGCCAGGTTAGCCAGCTCGTCCAACATCAGAGTTAAAGTCGAATGATCTGTTTTCGGTTCTTCTCCGGTTGCTTCCAGGCCCTGTAAGAGCTCTTTAATCCGGTCGATAGCCTCCAGAACCAGCGAAATCGCTCCCGGAGACACTTCGAGCATCCGCTCACGCATCTTTCCCAGAACATTTTCTGCCGAATGCGCAACTGCACCAAGATTTGTGAGACCAAGAAAACCACAGGTCCCTTTAATAGTGTGAATAGTGCGAAAGATACTGGCTATCAGCTCAGCATTCTGGGGATCTTTCTCAAGCTCTACTATTTCCGAGTCTAATTGACCTAAATTCTCCCAGCTTTCTGCCAAAAACTCCTGCAGAATATCGTCCATCAGCCCGTCCTGGTGATTAGGGAACGTAATTGAAGTGTAAATAAGACTTAGGCGTGGAGAGCTAAAATAAATACCAGCAAGAACTTATCAACATGTTTTTATGCAAAATCTGTCGATATAATCCCCCCAAAAGTACGTGATCTCCCCTTAAGCACTATCGTCATTTCTTCTTAAGCCCCTTGACCTCCTGTTATCGATAGAAGCAGAAGTGAGGGGAATTCCCCAGTATACTTAGACTCCAACAATCACAGGTGCACAGTCATTTGATTAAACAATTTATTGATATCCTATTTTGAATTAACAAATGTACTAACTGACACGAAATACTTAACTTTATTGCATAACAAAGAAATCAAAGCGAAGTCGGCGTTCGGTTGTGTGGTCGTCCTGAGACTATTACAATCCACCCCGATTGAAAGTTACCCGACAGCGGACAGAGGAGCTTTGTGGGATCGTTCCCCATCACCTCTGCCGTCAAATATACACATCTAATGGTTCATTAAACGAAGGAGTAAGTCCTGTGGCTGCGGTAAAGGTTGGTATTAATGGTTTTGGTCGTATTGGGCGTATTACATTCAGAGCACTCGCTGCTCGTCCAGAAGAATTCGAAGTAGTCGCCATCAACGACCTCGGAGATCCTAAAAAACTGGCTTGGTTGTTAAAATACGACAGTGTTCAGGGTCGTTTTCCTGGAACTGTTGACGTCGATGGAAGCGATCTGATCGTCAATGGTAAAAAAGTTCGTGTCTGTGCTGAACGTGATCCCCGTGAACTTCCCTGGAAAGAACTGGGAGTCGAAGTGGCTTTGGAGTCGACGGGCTTTTTCACAAACCGTGAAGCCGACGGAAAACCAGGTTACGACAGCCACCTGACCGCTGGAGCTCGTAAAGTTGTCATTTCTGCACCTGCGAAAGATACACCAGATATGACTGTTGTATTTGGTGTCAATGATGACCAGCTGACCTCTGAGCACATCTGTGTTTCAAATGCCAGCTGTACAACAAACTGCCTGGCTCCCATGGCCAAAGTCCTGCATGAAAACTTTGGAATTGAACACGGTTTAATGACGACCGTGCACGCTTACACCAACGACCAGCGTGTTTCAGACCAGTTGCATTCAGATCCTCTGCGGGCACGAGCCGCTGCTCTGAATATTATTCCGACAACGACTGGTGCTGCGAAAGCAGTGGGACTCGTCCTGCCAGAATTGAATGGTAAATTAACTGGGCTCAGCCTGCGTGTTCCAGTACCTGTAGGCAGTATTACTGACCTGGTCGTGAATCTGAGTAAAGATGTGACCGTCGAAGAAGTCAATGCTGCCATGAAAGCTGCTGCAGACGGCCCAATGAAGGGCATTCTGGAGTATAACACAGACCCCATCGTTTCCAGCGATATCGTGGGAAATACCCACAGCTCTATCTTTGATGCCAGCTGGACAACAGTAATTGGTGGAAAAATGCTCAAGGTCTTAAGCTGGTACGATAACGAATATGGTTATTCAAACCGGACCGCAGACATGATCGCTCGTCTGGCCCAACTATAAGCTGTATCAGAGCTTGCAGAATACAAGCCTTGATTCAGTCCGAAATTTCAGCCGAGATGAGTTTCATCTCGGCTGTTTTTCAAACCAGACAAACGTATACAGGTCAACCCGCCATTTAACTTTCGTCTAGACTCTGCTCAATCAGATTGTCAAAATGTGACGCTTACAATTAAAGCCAGTCTCATAATTTAACTGATGATGATTTCAACGTACTGACTCCAGACCGCATCCAGTTAAATAATCACAACTTCGATCTGAGATCACATGATTGTGGAATATGGGAAAATACTGCATTCAGACTGGATAATCACCCAGGCACTTGTTTTTGACTTTCCATCGTATAGTATTTCTGGAATCTATGACTAACTCAGAACTTAAGTATAAATTGAATTCGAATTCTCCCGTGATCGCACCTTCAATGCTGAAGTGTGATTTCGGTAATCTGCATCGGGAAATCGAACTGCTGGAAGATGCTGGCGCTCAAGTACTCCACTGGGATGTTATGGATGGTCATTTTGTCCCCAACCTTTCGTATGGCGCACTGTTGATTGAACGAGTCCGCTCATTGACCAGCATGGCCTTTGATGCGCACTTAATGATCAGCCATCCGGAAAAGTACATTGATGACTACATCAAAGCCGGCTGTAATTCCATCACCGTACATATCGAAGCAGTTCCCGATCCCGGTGATATTTTAAAACATTTAAATCAGTCGGGGGTCATCCCTGGCCTGGCCGTCAGTCCTGAAACTCCCCTGAGTGCTGTCGAACCCTACCTGGATCAGGCGGGCCTGGTCCTGATTATGAGCGTGGAACCCGGGTTCGGCGGACAATCCTTCATCGAATCGAGCATTGAGAAAATCAAACAGCTGAAATCAATGATTCCCGCCGACACGATACTGTCGGTCGACGGCGGAATTGCCATGGATACCATTGCTGAAACGGCCGGCGCAGGCGCCAACTATTTTGTAGTTGGAAGTGCCATCTTTGATCAGGCCGACTATTCTACAGCTGTCAGCGAACTGGCTGCAAAAGCCGGGAGCAAGACAGCTTCCTCAACTTAAAAGAGATACCTAATAATGCCAACGGTGGTGCTGATACGACCTGGTTGTACAGACTTTGATAAAGATGAACGAATACAAGGAACGCTCGACCTTCCTCTGAACGCGGAAGGTGAGGAGCAGGTCAAGAATCTCGTTGCGCAGATTGAAAACTCAGGGATAGAAACGATTATCACATCCTCTTCAGAACCAGCCCTGTCAACTGCTGAGCAGTTAGGGGAAAACCTGGGAATTCCTGTCAAGGAAAAAGAAGGGCTGAAAAATTTGAACCAGGGCCTCTGGCAGGGACTGGAGTACGAGGAAGTACGCCGGAAATACCCGAAACTGCTGAAACAATGGACCGAATCACCAGAAACAGTTTGCCCCCCCGAGGGAGAACTGGCCTCTGAAGCAGTGAAACGCGTGCAAAAAACACTACAAAAGTACCTGAAAAAGAAACAGAATTTTGCTATCGTAGCTTCTGAACCTCTGGCAACAATTATTTCCTGCCTGTTGCGAAATGAGAATAAAGATAAAATTTCTTTTGAGCACAACGGGAAATTTTGCCAGAATGAAATGTTCGAAATTCTTGAATCGCCTCCCAAAAAAAGTGATTCAAAGCAGGTAAGTTCGGACGATCAAACAGAAAAGAAGGATTCCCCCCAGGGTCAAGGAAACCACACCGAGAAGTGGCGGTTCGAGGAGGCCAAATAAGATGAGTTCAGCTCCGAAATCTAATATTGATTCATGGTTAAGTCATACTTCCCGCCCCAAACGGGGAGTACCGGAAGGGCTCTGGCAACGGTGTCCCGCCTGTAACGCCACAGTTTTCTGCAAGCAGGTCGAGCAGGGACTGGGCCTTTGTCCGGAATGTGATCATCATTTTTACATTTCAGCAGAAACCCGCATTCAGCAACTGCTTGACCCTGACAGTTTTGAAGAATGGTTTCCGGATATCACCGCCGGTGACCCGTTAGTATTTGCGGACAAAAACAAAACATACAAAGACCGGATCCTGATTGAGCAGAAGAAAACGGGCATGAAAGATGCCTGTATTGTAGGGCGTGGATATATGCGCGGTCGCCCCCTGGTGATTGGCATCACCGACTCTGCCTTCATTATGGGCAGTATGGGATCTGTAGTAGGCGAAAAGCTGACACGCGCCATCGAACAGGCGACTGCACTGAAACTGCCCTTGATCATTATCAGTGGTTCCGGCGGTGGTGCACGCATGCATGAAGGCATTTTCTCCCTGATGCAAATGGGTAAGGTCTCTGCCGCTCTCGGGCGATTCCATGATAAAGGAGGGTTGTTTATTTCGGTATTAACCAACCCTACTATGGGAGGGGTGGCTGCCAGTTTTGCCTCACTGGGGGATATTGTGGTCGCAGAACCAGAAGCACTGATCGGATTCGCCGGACCGCGGGTCGTTGAGGCTACAATTAAAAGCCCGCTGCCTGAAGGTTTCCAGACCAGTGAGTTTCTGCTTGAACACGGGTTCGTTGACCGGATTATTTCCAGACCAAAACTTCGCTCGGAACTGGCTCGCCTGATCGATTATTGTGCCTGATTTATCTGATCAGAAAACACAACGCCACCAACTGCATTGATGAGACAGGTCTTTCTTCAAAAGTATTATTTGAAGCTTTGCCTGGCAGCACTTTGCGTATTGCCTCAAAGACACTTATACTATTGGTAGTGGGCCGGTTTCTATTCTTCTGAACTTGGGATAAACCTGGTCCTGAATTCACTCTTTGCCTGCTGGTGAATACATGAACTTCTTAAAGCGTTTCTTTTCCAAAGAGTCCCGCCAGCCTCGCGTCAACATCAAGCAGCGTTTTGAACTGATCGGTCGGGTCGGGCAGGGCAGTATGTCTAAAGTCTGGCGTGCCCGTGATCTCAATTCAGGCAGGACCGTCGCGCTCAAGGTTCTCCATAAACAGAAAACGGAAGAACTGGAGGCCAGATTCGTAGGGTTAAACAAACCCAGGGAAGGCGACATTGCAGTTCAGTTTCAGCACCCTCATATTGTCAAAACATTTGAACATGGACTGACTTCCGAAGGTGAGCAGTTTCTGGTCATGGAGTTCATCGAAGGTTACAGCCTCAGTTTTCTTGTCGAAGCACAAAACGAGGACATGCGGACCAATTGTCTGAAATACATGATTCAGCTCGGCGAAGCCATTCAGTACTTCCATAATGAAAACTGGATCCACCGTGATATCTGTCCCCGCAATATCATGGTCGATAATGAACAGCAACTCAAATTAATCGATTTTGGTCTCGTAGTCCCGAATACACCGCCTTTTTTACTGCCTGGCAACCGCACTGGTACTGCTGCTTACATGGCGCCTGAGTTGATCAAGCGACAGAAGACCAGCCAGAAAATTGATATCTTTTCCTATGCTGTAACCTGCTACGAAATGCTCACCAGACAACTCCCCTGGAAGGCAGCAGAGACAATGGAGGCGGTACTCCAACACATCAATTCACCGCCAAAACCGATTCAGGAACTGCTGCCGGGAATCAACCCTCAGATTGCAGATGCGATCATGAAAGGACTGGAACTGTATCCGCAGGATCGCTGGCAGACTATTGATGAGATGCTGGTACCGTTTAAAGAAGTCTACCAGTCCCAGAAAACCGCTGTCACACAACAGAAAAGCGAAACCACTGACAGTTCCACGTCCAGACCTGCAGCCGCAGTGCCTGGTAAAAAAGGATCGAGGGAGAAATCAGATCCAAATTCGAAACGGCCACGCTCTGCCCAAAAACCAGTTCAGACACCTGAGCAGCGTCTCCGCCGGAGAAAACGCAAACCGCCGGTAGATGATTCCCAGGGAACTTCTGAAAATCAGCCGCAACCTGGCTCTTCACCTGGTAAAGAACAGCATGCATCCCGAAAAAATACACCTTCGCGTCCTAAACCCGGTAATCCAGATGAAAGTCACTGAACTCTCTCAACTGTAGTGCAGATTCTTTCGATGAGATAATTTTCACTCCAGTTTTTTTACGACAATTGATCAAGTTACATGCCCCTGTCTACCAGCCCGAACCAATCGAACCACCTGGCTTCTCTCAATCCGGCGCAGCGCGAAGCCGCCTCTACGCTTTCCGGTCCACTTCTGGTGCTAGCCGGAGCGGGTACCGGGAAAACCAGAGTCATCACCTATCGCATGGTGGAGCTCATCCGTACTGGTGTTGCGCCTGATAAAATTCTCTCCGTGACTTTTACCAACAAAGCGGCGAAAGAAATGCAGGAGCGTATGGCAGCGCTGCTGGGCAAAAGACTGCCTGCCAAGCCATTCATTTCCACTTTCCACTCGCTTTGTGTCCGCATTCTGAGGGAAGAAATCTCGCTTTTGGGATATCCTGAGAAGTTCGTCATTTATGATCGAGGCGATCAGGAATCGGCGGCCAGAACCGCGCTACGGGAAATCCGGGTGAATGACAAAAGCTTGCGACCCGGTGATCTGCTTAACAGAATCAGTACCTGGAAAATGGCAAATGTCTCTCCGGAAGACGCTAATAATTTTACTGAAAATGATTTCGACTTCCTGGCAGCCATGGCTTATCGAAAATATCAGACCAAGCTGCGGTCCAGTGGGGCAGTCGATTTTGACGATCTATTGATGCTTACAAACCAGCTTTTCTCTGATCACCCGGAGGTTCTCGAACGGGTTCAGGCAAAATTTGATTATGTCCAGATCGACGAATACCAGGACACCAATCTTTCCCAGTTCAGTCTGATCCGCGCCCTGGTGAAACCTCACCACAACCTGTGTGTAGTCGGCGACGATGATCAGTCAATTTATGGGTGGCGTGGCGCGGAGGTAAAACATATCCTGGGATTCCAGCAACAGTTCCCGGGAGCGAAAGTGGTCCGACTTGAGAACAATTATCGTTGCACGGACAAAATCATTGAACTGGCCAACCGCCTGGTAGCCCATAATCGGGATCGGCATAAAAAACACCTGATTGCCCACAAAAAAATGGGGTCGCCGGTACGCTTTCTAGAGCTGGCAGACGAATTAACGGAAGCCGAAAAGATCATCGGTGAAATCAGATATCTGCATGAAGCTCAGGATGTTCCATTACGCGACTTTGCCATCCTGTTTCGTACCAATGAACAACCCCGGGTGTTCGAGACGGAATTACGCCGAACCAATGTCCGCTACCAGCTGATCGGCAGCCAGTCATTTTTTGATCGCCGCGAAATCCGAGATCTGCTTGCGTACCTGAAAACACTGGCTTTCCCGCAAGATGAGCTTTCCATGTTGCGTATCATCAATACGCCGACGCGCGGGATCGGCAGCAGCACGGTTGAAAAATTAGTCAATCAATCCGTCAAAGCCGGAAACCAGTTTTGGGAGATGGTCGCTTCTGCTCAGCAAACAAACGACCTGAGTGCCCGCGCGAGTACCGCACTGAATGGATTTCACGACCTGCTCAAACGTTATCGATCCCGACTGGAACAGTCTCCCCGGGACCTTTCACGGATCATGCATGATCTGATCAAAGAAATCGACTACGAATCGGAAATCAAAAAACAGTACAAGACCTCAGAACAACAGCAGGCACGCATTGTCGTTCTCGAACAGTTCATCGAATCGATTAATGAATACTGCCGACGAACCAGCGATCCGTCACCCATTGGTTTTCTGGAAGAAACCGCACTGGGGGATCGTGATGACCTGAACGAAAAAGAAGACCAGCTCGCCCAGGACGCCGTCAAACTCATGACACTCCACAGTGCCAAAGGACTGGAATTTCCGCGCGTCTATCTTGTGGGAATGGAAGAGGGACTACTGCCACACAAACGCTCTGTCGAAGGTACCGATTCCGAAATCGCGGAAGAAAGACGAATCGCATATGTAGGAATCACCAGGGCCCAGGATTACCTCACACTAAGTCGTGCAGCAACTCGCACCAAATGGGGGAAAAAGCAACCCACACTTCCGTCACGCTTTCTCTTTGAAATGCGTAATACGGATGATGAAGAGTAACTCAGGCTTTAACCCTCGCTCTCTTCCCCCGCGCGTTTATGCTTCATGAGCTGCTGATTGTAATAACCGATCGTCTCTTTACGATTCAGCATTCCCAGCAGGATACCGGAGTCTTCCTGATCAACCACGGGCAAGGCTTCCACGTTAATCGCGGTAAATCGCTGCATCACTGTATTCAAATCATCATCCGGCCTGACTTTTACAAAGTTGGACTGCATGATATCTCGTGCTAACGCCAGCTTCCAGATGGTCTCGTCATACAGATAAGCTCGAACATCATCTTCGGAAAAGATACCAATTATGCGCCCCTCATTATCCACGACAGGGAAATAATGCTGCTGGGTTCCTGCCAGAGAGTGCACGATTTCATCAAGCGTTTTCGACTGATGAATCAATTGAATCTTTCTGCCTGGATCGAATACATCTGACACACGGCTCCCTTCAAGAACATCAATCAGGAAATCACCCCGATGTGCCGGCGAATCGAGTCGACTGGGATACTGTTTCTGATAGAGATGAACTTTCTGACAAAGCACAAAGCAGAGCGTGGAGGACAGCATGGTAGGTAACAGCAGTGAATAGTTTCCTGTAATTTCTGAAACCATGATGATCGTTGAAATGGGAGCATGCGCAGCTCCGGCAAAAAAACCGGCCATACCGACCAGACCATAAGCCTCCGGTTGCGTTACCATTTCAGGCCACAAATCCTGCAGTATTCGACCGGTTGCTGTTCCGACGCAGCCACCAATCACCATCGAAGGACCAAATACCCCACCTGAACCTCCCGATCCGATCGTCAGTGAAGTCGTAAATACTTTGACAACGGCAACCGTCAGCAACAGCGGAATGCTGATCTGGGCCGCAGAAGTTAATGCGTCCTGCAATATCCCATAGCCTGTCGACATTACAGTCAATGCCTGCAGATCTTTATTAAACAGATAATACATGCCGATCCCGACGATACCGGTCAAAAAGGCACCGATCGCCGGCTTGAACATTGGTTTGATCGGAATCGATTTGAAGAACCGGTTGGTCCCATAAAATGTCTTTACGTAAAACATGGCAGCCAGACTCAGGATGACCGACAGAATAGTATAGGGAATCAACTCGAAGTGGGAATCGACTGTATGATGCAGACCATCACCGAACAAAGGCATAAACTGCAGTTCCTGTGGGAGAGACATACAATAGACGGAATAAGCAATGATTGATGACATCGCAGCCGGCACAATCACATCTGATTCAAAATCAGCATTGCTGTACATGATTTCCGCAGCAAACAAGGCACCTGCCAGGGGCGCACGAAAGATCGCACCGATTCCGGCGCCGACACCCGCTGCCAGCATAATACGACGATCTCGCGCAGACAGTTTCAAGACTGTCGCCACCCACGACCCAAAACCGGCACCAATCTGGGCAATCGGCCCCTCGCGCCCCGCAGAACCACCTGTTCCCAGTGTCAATGCAGAGGCGATCGTCTTGACGATCGGAACACGAGGCAAAATCAGCCCCCGCTTGTTATGAAAAGCATCAATCGCGGCGTCTGTTCCGTGTCCTTCTGCCTCCGGAGCAATATTATAAACGATAATCCCTGAAACCAGACCACCTGCTGTTATCACTGCCAGCATCCACCAGGGAGAAAATGCTTTCCGGGCTTCTTCATCTTCATAGATCGAATGCTCCCCCACGGTCTGCGGGTGGTCAAATCCAGCGATGGCAACAAGCGTGTTATGCTGAACAACCTGGATCAATACATCAAAGACAATTCCTCCCAGACCGGCCACGATTCCAATCAGGCAGGAAAGTACAAACCATTTGCCACTGGTCTTCAGATCAAAAGAAGTAAGCAGCGCACCCAATTTCTTAAAATAAACCATTTTCGATTTTTACAGTCTGATTATGGAAAAAAATCTGTTCGTCGGCAACCAGGTAGAGACTTCTGGCTACTCATAATGCGGCGGGCTTCTGATTTCTACCTGCTTCTGCTGCGGTCGCGGATTAATTCTGCCCGCATGACTTGGAAGCATTTCACGAGTTTGTCATACTCTGATACTCGGTTGTAACGAATTTGCCCCCTTTTTTCGATGTATTTTGTTTGTGTCCGCGTGGAAAATTCTGAGTTTTATTTAGGTATTGAGACATCGGGGCACTCCGGATCCGTGGCAGTCTATCGCCCCGGTCAAAAAATCACCCAGGTTGAGCTTTCTCAACAGGGCAGGAAACACGCCCAAACCCTGGTTGCAGAAGTCAAAAATATCCTTGAACGTCTCGAAATGACTGCCCGACAGATTACAGCCGTGGGAGTCAGTCGCGGCCCTGGCAGTTTCACCGGATTAAGAATCGGTATCACGTTCGCAAAAACATTCGGATATGTGACTGGCTGTACTGTCGTCGGAATTGATACTTTCGAAGCGATTGCTTTGAAAAGCCCCCCTCAAATCAAGGAAACCTGGGTCATCTCCAATGCGCAGCGGGGAGATCTGTTTGTCGGGAAATATCTGAAAACCTCAGAACGGCATTGGCAGCAGGTCACTGATATCGGACTGAGAAGTATCGAAGAATTTAGTAACTTTCTACAACCCGGCGATACCGTTTCGGGGCCGGGAATTACTCTACTTCCGGAGAACCTTCAGTCTGATCCACGCCTGCTGCAACCGGAATTTCACATACCGCAAGCGGCTGAAATTGCAGAAATCACAGCAAGAATAATGCAGGAAAACCAGCCCCCCCGAAATGAAGTCTGGGACCTGACTCCCTTTTATCTCAGAAAAAGCGCAGCAGAAGAAAAATGGGACGCACAACAATAAAGCTGATGATCCACATCGCTTCAGATGAGCCGGATCAAGGTATGTGCCAGCAGTCCCGACGTTCCTTCAATCCTGACAGATCTCTGTAATCCCGTTCAATGCATACACTCTGATCCTCTTTAAAGAGCGGCTGGATTTCATGTTAAGTGAGTTTTCGTCGTAATACGGGATTTTTGTTTTTCTTGAAACATTTTCGGGAAGACACTCTCCCCGGGAATCCCGCTTGGCTATAATGAGGGTCACGGAAATTTTCGATTTCAGACTCCTGAGTTTATGTATGAACTGTCACGACTATTTCGAAAGAGTCCTGTTGTTCGACGTCGTTCGTCAGATTATCACTTTTCCATTCTTCAGACTGGAGTTGAATTATGGCTCTTTATGAGATTGAAACAAACGCACATATCATGGTGGGTTGGGCGAATACTCAAGAGGAAGCGGAAAATGCTGCTCAGGAAAATTATCCTGAAGATGAGATCTTAAGAGTCACTCGTCGTCCTCGCGACATGTGGGTGATTTCAAAACGCCTGCTCGGAATTGAAGGGCACACAGAACCCTGCGACATGGCACGCGAATGCCTGTTCCGCGCTTCCGGCGACAAAGTTCACGCTATTCGTCTTTACATGCGTGACACCGGTGCCGATCTCCACGAAGCACAACTGGCTATTGAAACCAATATGTCAGTCGGCTGGTAAGCCAGATCGCATTCCTGCTATTGAGACAACACACCGCAGAAACGGAATGACTTCACTCCGATGATCATACAAGGAACTCTCGTCAGTTCTTCAGGAACTTTTCACAGCCAGATCCGCCTCAAGGGAAATCAGATAGTCGAGGTCGGCTCGAATCTGGGTGATGCAGATCTCACATTTTCTGATGACTGCCTGATCTTTGCCGGCATGGGTGACATTCACATTCATGCCCGTGACGATGTCGGCGAGTCACAAATCTACAAAGAAGATTTCTGCACTGCCGCTGCCGCTGCTATTAATGGGGGAGTGGTGCACGTCGCTGATATGCCTAATAACCCGGTGCCTCCCATCACCGACGAAAGCTACAACGACAAAGTCAAACACCTGGCACAGCGAAATCCGGCGATCCATTTTACTCTCTATGCGGGGATCGGCCCCGGAACCAGACCGCTTTCATTTGCAGTACCATATAAAGCTTACATGGGTCCCAGCGTCGGTGATCTGTTTTTCAGAACACTGGAACAGTTGGATGAAACGCTGTCACATTACCGGGGTTGTAATGTCAGCTTTCACTGTGAAGATCCGATTCTGTTGGATGAGCACGCCAACGCCGCTACACACGAAGAACGCCGTCCCGCTGAATGCGAAATTTCTGCTACGCGATTTGCATTGCAGATGATCGAGAAATATGATCTTCGAGGCAAACTCTGTCACTATTCTGTCGGGGAAGGGCTGCCACTGATTCGCGAGGCCCGCAATCGTGGAGTCCAAGTCACCTGCGAAGTAACTCCTCACCACCTCTATTTTGATCAGTCTGACCTGACTGATGAGAATCGAGGAAAAATGCAGATGAATCCGCCACTACGGACCATCTCTGATCGTAAAGCGATGCTGGCTGCCTTACGCGATGGAACTTTGGATTACCTTGCCACGGATCATGCTCCCCATACCCTGGAGGAAAACGAGCAGGGGATCTCCGGACAACCGCATCTCGATACCTATGGCGCATTCGTAACGTGGTTGATTCTGGATCAGAAATTCACGCCCGAACAGGCAGCACAATTCTGTTCGGAAAACCCGGGCCACTTTGTGAACCCATATGTTTCACCGAAGAAATTTGGCCGGATTGAAGCAGGATATACCGCCAGCTTGACAGTGCTCAATCTCAAGCGACCAGTAACAATCAAACGCGAAGACATCCAGACCAAATGTGGCTGGTCCCCCTTTGAAGGGATTACCTTCCCAGGCTCGGTTGAAGCTGTCTTTATTGAAGGCAAACAGGTTCGCTGAAAAAACAGATACTCAACGCTATCGGTTCTGAATACTGAATCTAAACTACCAAAAAAGGTCTCACCTGAATCAGGTGAGACCTTTTTTTATGCTTGTCGCAGCTTTCTGTCAGTTGCTCACACTGGCTCGCTTCTGACTCTGCTCGGTTGCCCGGGCAGTGGCACTACCAGGTCGATTCATCAACCAGATCAGAACCGGGCTGGCAATAAAGATCGAACTGTAAGTACCGACAATCACACCCAGTACCAGACAGTAAGCAAACCCATGGATACCCTCACCACCGATGGCATAGAGGATCAGAACCACGATCAAAGTGGTAATTGACGTCAACAAGGTACGGGACAGGGTCTGGTTCAAACTGTCATTGACCATGCTGGTCGTCAATGCGGGATTCTTGCCTCGTACTTCACGTATCCGGTCGAAGACCACAATGGTATCGTTCAATGAATAACCGACGATCGTCAGAAACGCAGCAATCATAGGCAGGTTGATTTTGAAGTCATTCAATCCCAGGATCGGCCCCAGGGCCGTGTCGCTGAGATAAGCACCCAATGCAACCATTCCCAGCACAACCAGCACGTCATGTACCAGGGCAGCGACTGCAGCCAGACCGAAGGTAATTCGCTGGAAACGGAACCAGATATAAGCCACAATCGCAATCAGACTGATCAGCATCGCCAGTAAAGCAGATTCCTGCATCTCACTGGCCACTGAGCTGTCAAAACTGTTCACTTCATCCAGAATGGCAGTTGTCGCCATCACATCCTGCATCGCAGCAAGCGCGGTTTTCAAATCGTCCTCCAGCAGATCTGGCCCGGCCTGCATGGTCATTTTCTTGAACCGCTTATCCGCTTCCTCTTCCTTGCTGTCTGCTACACCCTGCAGTTGAAATTCAGGAATTCGATCATATTTATCTGAGCCATCAGCATTGGTGATACCTGCAATTGCTTCTTTCAGGTAGTTATCAACGGTAGACGTTTTCACTTCGCCACTGAAAGTCAATGAGACCTCAGTACCACCCGGTGAGTCCTCGCTGCCGGTCAGCTTTTTGACGTCACCATACTCCATGGTCACCTTACGCAACTTATGAGCTGCGTCACCGAAGGCTTCATTCAGTTTCCCACGAATCGTATTAGTTGCCGTGGTCTTAGTATCACCTGCATCCGCGTCATTTAAAGTTGTTCGCAGACGGAAGAAACGTCCTTCAGAAGCGGGATCGTTTGAAAGTTGCAATTGCTCAATTGTCAGGCTGTTGCCAAATGGCCCCTGCAACAGTCCTCGTACATCGTCAATTTCCTGTTTGTCTTCGAACTCGAACGTGACCATGGTCCCGCCGGTGAAGTCAATATCCAGGTTTTCCTGGCCACGCGTCACCACCACAATCAGACCGATCACAATCAATGCCCCAGAGAAAAAGGCGGCAATCATCTTCTTTCCGATGAAGTCGAGGTTCGTTGTACCAACAATACTCATCATTTTCAGATCGGTAATCCAGCGTTTTCGTTCGAAGATATCGAAGAACAACCGGCCCACATACAGGGCCGTGAACATACTCATCACAATCCCGATGAATAACGTGACTGCGAAGCCGCGTACCTGGTCGGTCCCGATAATATACAGCACTACAGCCACAATCAGTGTGGTCAGGTTGGCGTCAACAATCGTCGTGAAAGCACGGGAAAAACCGTTATTGATGGCCATTCTCAAGCTGGAGCCGCGGGCTTTTTCTTCCCTGATACGTTCGAATATCAAGACATTCGCATCAACCGCCATACCGATCGTCAGTACCAGACCAGCTAAACCGGGCAGGGTAAACGTAGCATCAATAAACGACATGCAGCCCATCACCAGCAGCAGGTTCAGCGTCAGACAGATGTTCGCCACGACCCCCGCAAACCGATAATAAATCAGCATGAAGATAATCACGGCGCAAGCGGCAATCAGAATTGCCTGTTTCCCTTTTTCCTGGACATCACTTCCCAGCAACGGGCTGATAGAGAATTCAGAAACAGGTTCCGGCTTCAAAGGAACTTCCAGAGCACCGGCATTCAATACATTCAACAGTTCATTCACTTCTTTCTGAGTGAAACGACCGGAGATGATCCCTTCGGTGCTGATCGTATCCCGGATACTGGGGGCGGACTGAACTTTGCCGTCCAGCAGCACAGCCAGATGCCGTTCAAATCCATCTTTACTGGGACGGTTTTTAGAAGTCAGCGTTCCAAACAGGCTTCCGCCTTTTGCATTAAACACGAACCGAACCGCAGGACCACCATTCTGGTCAGTGGTCTGGCTGGCCCGTACCAGGTATTTCCCGGTGACACGTCGATCTTCATTCGGTTCAATCAGAATCAGAACTTCCTCACCCTGAGTCCCGTCTTCGCGAGTCACAGGTCGGGCGACGATCTGATCAACGCCTTCGTATTTGTCATCGCCTTTGACTTCACGCCAGCTGGCAACCACACGTCCCTCTTTATCGCGAATGTCTTTTTTCTCGGGATTCTCCAGCGCTCGCGCCACTTCATCAGCATGATCGCGGTCTCTCCGGTTGGCAACAATAGCAAATTCCAGGCTTCCCAGGCGGGTAATCAACGATTTGATTCGCTGGACGTCTTCTGAATCCGCACCGGGAACGATGACTTCAATCCGATTCTGACCGACTTTGCGAACAGTGACTTCTTCTGTACCTGAGGGATTGATACGTCGCCCAATGGCACCGACCATCTGATCCATCACTTCGTTAGAGAGCTCTTTTTCACTCTGTGATTCATCTACTTCAAAGACCATGTTCGAACCGCCGGCAAGGTCGATCCCCAGGCGAATGGCATCGCGCCAGTCATGCCCGTGAGTCACCTGCCAGACAAAGGGAGTCGCAGCGATCACAGCTGTGAACAGGACCAGACCAATTTTCTTCCCATAGTCCTTCATTTTAAGTGCGCGGGCAATTACCACCCCCAACACGAAAGGTACTACAAACACGGCAAGAATAATCGCTATGATACTCCAGCCTGAGATACTTGATGGCGCTTTTTCAGTCACTTCCGCAGCGAAAAGACCTGCTGAGTGAAATTCAATCCCTGTCATTCAATTAGTCCTGAAACGATACTGTTTTATGCGGGCCGATTCATTCGGCGCTAAAGAATTACGCTGACTGCTTCGAGTCAGATACTGACGGTCTGTTCTATACTCTGGAAACTAACTGGTAGTCTCTTTGGTTTCAACCTGATAGGGCCCCTGAATCGCACTGCGACGAACTTTGATTTTTGCATTATCATCAATTTTCAAAGTTACTTCCTGTTCATTCTCTGCGATGTTGGCAATGGTGCCAATGATTCCGCCGATCGTCACCACCCGGTCATTTTTCTTCAATTGACCTAAAGCCGCTTCACGTTTTGCCCGTTCCTTCTGCTGAGGACGAAACATGATGAAATAGAAAAAAATAACGATGGCGATCAAAGGCAGAAACTGCAGAATGGGAGAAGGAGCTGGCCCTTCTTTTACTGGTGCGTCTTGTGCAAATAGATAGAGAGTCGCAAGTAGATTGTTCATTAAGTTCTCTTCCAGTGGATGCTGGATTACTTCATAAATTAACTGATTGACTGTACTTAGGATTAACCTACATCCTGCCGGGGACTGCATTTTGCAGTTACTTCACAGTCAGAAAACTGTTTCCGCTTTGAATGATTTGGCCCAAACCTAAACAATTTCAGGAGTTATCCTGAAATGAAGTAAGCTGTATCTTAGAAAGAAGCGTTCCAGCGGGCAAGGTGAACCGCCCGAAACTCCTCAACTTGATCATTGAGAATCGCCTGACGCAAATCTCGGAGCAGTTTCTGGTAAAATGCAATATTATGCAGAGAGATCAAAATTGGCCCCAGCATCTCCCGAGACATGAATAAATGCCTCAAATAAGCCCGGCTGTAGTCCCGGGAGCCGGGAGAATCAATCTCGGGGTCCAGCGGACTGGGGTCTCTCACATGCTTCTGATTTCGCAGATTGACCCGTCCCTGGCTGGTAAAGGCCATCCCGTTTCTACCATTTCGGGTGGGCATCACACAATCGAACAGGTCGACCCCTCTCATAATTGCCTCAATCAGGTCGGAAGGGCGGCCGACCCCCATCAGATATCGGGGCTTTTCAACAGGTAACATGGGAGTGGTGAAATCGAGCGTAGTGTACATATCCTCAGGATTTTCACCGACACTCAACCCGCCGACAGCATATCCGGGGAACTCCAGAGGCAGTAAACCCTCTGCCGAGCGTTCCCGCATTTTCTGATCGGTTCCTCCCTGAACAATCCCGAAGAGAGCCTGATCATCACGTTTCTGTGCATCACGACAGCGGGCAGCCCATTTGGTCGTACGATCAACGGCATCCTGCATTTTTTCCATGGGCACATCATGTGGCGGACATTCATCCAGACACATAATGCAGTCAGCCCCCAGTTGCTCCTGGATTTTTACCGCTTTCTCAGGAGAAAGCTCAAACAGACTTCCATCGATATGTGAGCGAAATGCAACCTGCTGATCATCCATTTTTGTCAGTTGAGCCAGGCTGAATACCTGAAAACCACCACTGTCAGTCAGTATGGGACCATCCCAGTTCATGAATTTATGCAGTCCGCCCATCTCGGCCACGATCTCGGCACCAGGACGCAGGGCCAGATGATAGGTATTCGCCAACACCTGCTGAGTACCCACCTGCTTCAACTGGTCAGGCAGCAGCCCTTTAACTGATGCCAGTGTCCCCACAGGCATAAAAGCAGGAGTATCTACAATGCCGTGGGGAGTATGCCACCGCCCCGCACGGGCTGAGGTTTTAGTATCCGTATGGAGCAGTTCAAAATGAAAGTGAGACACGAGAGTATTTCTGTTTACTAGAAGAATCGAATCAATTCGTCGCCCGGGCAGTCCTTAAACCTGCTTGAGCGCATCATTCAATATCCCCAGATACCAGAAAGCGATGCGGAAGACAACAAAGATGATAAATGCAGCCACTAAGGCCCATACCAGCCAGCCGAAAACAGCAGCTAAAGCAGTCAGGCTTCGCTGGGCATCCTGCTGAAACTGCGGACTTAATCTCTCCAGCGTTTCCGGTACCGTACCCGATGTTTCTCCGACATCCACCATATGGATGTACTCTTCTGTAAATAAACGAGTTTCGGCCAGTGCATCAGCCAGATGCTCACCGTCATTGATGGCTGCATTGACCTGGGGAATCGCTGCGATAAAGGCGCCATTACCCGTTGCTTTCAGACTGGCCTCCAGGGAATCGAGGATATTCATACCCGCCTGCTGGGTCAGAGCAAATGCCCAGGAAAACCGGGCGATCGCAAAAGAACGCATGCAATTCCCCAGGACGGGAATTTTCAGAAACAGATGGTGGAAATAGCGTTTCCCACCGAACATCCGGTCCAGAATCTGATATAGAACATAGAGCGCAAACAGTGAACCGAAAGTACAGGTCAGCCAGATCATGGCTCCGGAAGGTCCCGATAAACCAAGACCCAATACATCAATCGCGGCACCTCCCTGAGCAATTAATCCCAGGATCAGGATCATTAACGCGATTACCAGCAGGGCTACCACAAACTGAAAGACCGGCCAGGCAATCATTCGCAGGAAATTTTTCCGCATCTGTACCAGGTTATCATAATGTTCCGCCAGTGCCTTCAAAACCTCCGGCAGACCACCACTCTGTTCGGCGACACTGATCATATTCACCATCAGTTCCGGATAATAATTCCCCTGTTTCTGCAGGGCGGAGGTCACGTCATTCCCTGATTTCAATTCCATCACAATATCATTCACGGACTGCTGCAGACGATGATCACCCAGTTTTTTCCCTGCCAGCTGAAATGATTTGACGATCGAAACCCCCGACTCCAGCATCGTACTTAACGAACGACACAGCAGCGACAGAGATTTCATTGAAGCACGCGACTTGAACATGGAAACGACCTTCAGCAAGCAGAAATGAACCTGACGGGATTCTCATATCAGATGAAAGCATTTTCATTATTGCGAATCAGGACTTATCTGAGAGTGACAATCCCTTCCACATTGCGAAAAAAAAGAAAATTTGTCAGAGTAACCCTCATTGAATCGGGTTTTGTTTAGATAAATCGCTCTCTGGAAGAAGTAAATGGATTTTTTGCAACTGGCAGGTAAACGAATACTGGTTTTTGGAGTCGCCAACCGAAAAAGCGTGGCATGGCAGACTGGTAAGGTACTGGAGCAGGCAGGGGCTGAAGTCATTTATGTTGTGCGTTCTGAAGCACGGAAGGAATCCCTGTTAAAACTGTCAGTTGAAGCTTCGATCTATGTCTGTGATGTGGAACATCAGGAACAGATTGACCAGCTGGCGACAGAAATTGGCCAGAAATATGATGTGATTCACGGGCTGGTACACTCGATTGCGTTTGCAGACTATTCAGCAGGCTGGCTACCGTTTCATGAAACTCCCCGTGCCGCCTTTCTGCAGGCAGTTGACATTTCCTGCTTTTCATTGACCGCACTTTCCAATGCCTTCAAGGATCTACTCGATCCGGAGCAGGGGAGTGTCGTGACAATATCTATCTCGACGACGCGGATGGCTGCCGAGAACTATGGCTATATGGCTCCTGTGAAAGCAGCCCTGGATTCTTCCATCTGTTTTCTGGCGAAGTCGTTTTCCAACTTCTCCCGGGTGCGGTTCAATGCAGTCTGCCCGGGCTTACTCAAGACATCCGCTTCAGCCGGCATCCCTGGATATGTTGACAGCTATCTGTTCGCAGAAAAGGCCACACTTCGAAAATCAGCCGTCCAGACCAGTGAAGTCGCCAATACGGTCGCCTTCCTGCTCAGCCCCCGTTCCTCAGGAATCAATTCGCAGGGCATCGTTATCGATGCAGGCATGGGTACAAATTATTTTGATAAAGAAATCGTTTCCGAAGATCCCTGATCCATTAAAAAAAGCCGACTGAATCCCGTTCAGCCGGCTTTTTCGTTCACATCACTGTTAAGTCAGTGGAACCACAGTCATGTTTGACGAACTGATCAGTTTAACTTCTTCTTTTTGCCGCGGGCCCCTTTAGGACCTTTGCCAGCGCCTTTGTTTCCACGGTTTTTCGCCATGGCTGCTCTGGCTGCCTGACGTTCCGTTTCATCAAGTTTGCCGTCTCCGTTCGTATCGAACTTTTTCATCAGCTCTTCCCGATTCATTCCCGGTCTTCCACCCATCGATTTGCGGGCTTCCTGGCGTTCCGCTTCACTCAATTTTCCGTCGCCATCTTTATCAAACTTTTTGACCATTTCTTCGCGACTCATCCGTGGGCCCTTTTGTCCCATTTTCCCACGAGCTGCCTGGGCTGCCTTACGTTCGGTTTCATCCAGTTTCCCATCCCCATTCTTGTCGAATTTTTTAAGAAACTCTTCCCGGTTAAACCCAGGTTTTCCTTTACCTCCCGGACCTTTTCCCCCTTTATTTGCACGAGCTTCACGTGCCGCAGATCGTTCTGCTTCACTCAATTTTCCATCACCGTCTTTGTCGAACTTTTTGAGGATTTCTTCACGATTCGGCCGTTCCCCTTTTTTTCCGTCTGCTGCCTGTGAGCTGGAAGCTCCTGAAAAACTGACCACTCCCAGAACAAAAGCGATTATCAATACTGGTTTGATATTCATCAATCTCTCTCCTCAAGTTTGAAACAAACAGATTTTAATTTTCTGCAGTAGATTCATTTTACATCAGATCAAACCAACTTAAGGTAATTTGGTTTCGCAGATTTTCAAAAAACAGCTGGTTTTTGTATTTTTTGATGAACCAATGCATGTACAACGCCTGGGATACGAATCAAGGTTATGAAAGCTGATCTTGCCACAATTCCACATCTGCCAGTATGATGCCGCGCCTGTTGGCTTTGGCTCTGTACCTCTATTACTCACCTGTAAAATCAATTGATCAATTTATATCGATGAGTTCACAGCATAATATTTTGTCTCTCACGAATCAGATCAAAGCCAGTCGCATCTGCCTGATCAAACCCAGCGCACTGGGAGATGTCGTTCAGACACTCCCCATTTTACCTGTGCTCAAAGCAAGATTTCCTGATGCTCAGATCTCCTGGGTGATTCGTGACAGTTTTGCAAATCTGCTGGAAGGTCATCCCTGCCTTGATGAAATCATCCCTTTCAGCAGACGCAGTTCTGTCCCCTACTGGTGGGGTTTCCTGAAAGACCTGAAACAGCGCCAGTTTGATCTCGTTCTCGATCTGCAGGGATTGATGAGAACCGGAATTATGACCGCTGCCACACGCGCCCGCTGGCGGATTGGAATTGAAGCTGCTCGTGAGGGTTCTCATCTGGCTTATAACATGACGATTCCAGAAACGAGTCGCTCTGTCCCCGCCTATCAGAAGTACTGGAATGTGGCAGATGCCTTTAAGACTGAAGAAACCAGCAGGGAAACAAGGATTTATATCAGCGATCAAGACAAAGCCTGGGCGCGGAAGACACTTTCTACCGGAGAGCGGTCCTGTCCCACTCTGGCTATTCATGCCGGGGCACAATGGATCACCAAACGCTGGCCGCCGGAAAGTTTTGCTGCCGTCGGTGCTAAAGCAATCCGCCACTTTCGCTGTAACATCGTTCTGGTAGGCACTGCCGAAGAACGTCCATTGACCAGCCAGATCGAACAACTGCTGCATAAATTTGTGCCGACAGGACGTGTCCTCAACCTGGCAGGGCAGACGACACTGAAGCAGTTAGCTGCCGTATTAATGGAAACAGATTATTTACTCACCAATGATTCCGGACCTATGCATCTTGCTGCAGGACTGGGAACTCCCGTCACAGGGATCTTCACCTGCACGAGTGCACGACGCTCGGGACCTCCGGGAGATCAACACGAACTTGTCTCCACGAACGTTGATTGCGCTGCCAGTTACCAGAAACGCTGCCCTAAACGGGGTCCACAAAATTTGTGCTGCATGGACGAACTGGAAGTCACTCGAGCCTGGCAGGCGCTGTACCGACTGATCTCAAGCCAGGCTGCACAACGGGACTCCAGCGCCGCTTGAACAGAGCACAATCCTACCGTTCCGGTCGCTTCAATTCGTAATAACGGCTGAGAACCCTCACTCGGTAGATCTGATATGCCGTGATCAATCCCAGGATCGCCAGCACCATGCTGTATATCACAGGATACTGCCATAGCACAGACAGTTCGGGCCTGACCAGTACGAGTACAGTGACCGCCAGCAGCGAAAGTACCGTGGTAAATAATACCAGTCGCACATAGAAAAACAGACCGGCTGAAACGATTAACATGGGATAGCCAATCAATAATATTCCGATCGGTGCATCTGCAAGAACCAGTAACCCGGTTAACAGTGATACATCAGCGGCCGACCAGCAGAAACGGACTTTAATTTTATTATTGAGATGATCCAGCCCCCATTGGAAAAACAGAGCCAGTGTGGCCCAGAGTGCAAACAGAGTCATGATCTTCAGATGGTAATTGAAATCGACCCCTTGAGTCGAATACACGGTCTGAATAATTCCACTCGCCAGCCCGATCGCAGAGAGACGTGATACCAGCGCCGGCTGCCTGCGGAACCAGCGCTGGAACTGTTGCCTGAGGTTTGCAGGCTGCGCCAGGACGGGATCCCCCGCGATAAACCGCTCCAGATCTTCCGCCAGTTCCCGGGCTGTCTGGTAGCGATCTGCCGGATCTTTTTCAAGACATTTCAGGCAGATCAGCTCCAGAGGTCCGGGGATGTTCACATTCTGTATCCGAGGCAGGGGAGGTTCTCCTTCAATCACTGCTACCAGCGATTCCAGCGGGCTCTGTTGCTTAAAAGGAGAAACTCCCGTCAGCAGCTCATATAATATGATCCCCAGGCTGAAAATATCGCTGCGTGTAGAAATTTCATCCAACTGCCCCGCCGCCTGCTCGGGGGACATGTAACCTGGGGTACCAATAATCATTCCACTCTGAGTTTGTGCTTCGCGTTCATCACCAGGCTGGTGAGACGCAAAAACTTTCGCAAGTCCAAAATCGGTTACGTAGGCCACTCCCTGATCATCAATCAGGATGTTCGATGGCTTCAGATCACGATGGACAATCTCCTGGGAATGCAAACAATCAACGGCTTTGACAACCTGCTGCATCAGCGAAGCGATCTGGTAATAATCCCGGTCAGTGCCTTGATTCAGAAAGCCTGGTCTGGTATTCGCTAACGAGCCTCCCGAAATGTAATCCATCGTGAAGTAATGCTGCCCCAGATGCTGACCGACTTCATGAATGGAAATGATATTGGCATGCTGCAGCCGTCCCGCCGCCCGGGCCTCCTGGTAAAACCGGCGGACCTGTTCTTCTGATGCAAACTGATGACCTAATATTGTTTTTAAGGCAACGATCCGGTTCAAGTCTTTCTGGCGGGCTTTATAGACAATTCCCATACCGCCACGCCCGAGCTCCTCCAGCAGTTCATAGTTGCCGAATTCCGTCACTTCAGTTGGAGCTGTCCGTCGAGAACTCTCAGCAGAATGGATCAGCGTGGCGTCGTCAGGTCCCAGAGACTCTGCTAAGTGATCGCTTTCTTCTCTGCTGGGGGCCAGATGCTCAAGCGAATCCAGACATACCATCAGAGGTTTTAATTCCGGATTAATAGACTGCAAACTATGACAGCTTTCCTGATCACTGTTCTGCAGATAGTCCACATATTGATTCAGCACTTCAATCACGGACTCAGATGTTTGATCCTGCTCGTTACTCACGGTTTTACACTCTCTCTATAACCCGTTCACTACAGAAAATCATTTCCGTTCTTCAGGATGCTCCAGACGCTCCTGCAGCTGGTTTAACGCCCTGAGCCAGAGCATCTGGACAGCGCCCGGGCTGCGGTTCATCCTTTCCGCGACCTGTTTAAAAGAAAGCCGTTGCAGATTCCGCAGCATAATCACTTCCTGATAATCTTCAGGTAGTTCAGAAACCGCTTCCGCCATCAGAATTTCCTGCTCGCGATTCATCAGAATTCGACTGGGAGTTTCCGTTGAATCTTTCATCTCCCATTTCTGAGCAGTCGAGCGTGAATCTGCAGTTCCATACTGATCGAATGAAAACTCCCGCTTCACATCCCGTTTGGCTGCTCCCTGAAATTGTCTGGCAAAATCCAGCGTATTATGTTTCAGAATACCCCGCAGCCAACCCAGCCATTCGGCTTCGGTTTCCCCTTTGAACCGCGCCAGCCCCTGATGTGCCTCCAGTAATGTCTGTTGCACCAGATCGGATGCATCAACCTTCGTACGCATCCAGCCTTCGATTTGTGCCCGGGCAATCAGTGATATATAGGCACGGCATTTCTGCAGCAGTTCATTTTCAGCAGCCTGATCTCCAGCACGCGTGCGTTGAATCAGCTCTTGAAAATGGGTTTGCGACATAGTTGTTACCCGGACTCCAATTAGACTCAGTTTGTTGACTGATCATCCTGACAGAAAACAAAGCGGCGCTTAACCATCACTTCTTTTTATACTTGTTGCTGGCTTCTTTGAGCAGAGTCCGTTCCTGATCAGTCAGACTGGCTTCGCCCTCCCGACTGATTTTCTCCAGAATCGCGTCTACTCGCTCATCAAGGCTTGCCTTGGAAAGGTGAGAGTCTTCCTCAGTAAAAACCCGGAGTTTCTTTTTTCTGGCAGAGCGGTTTACCTGAAAACGGCTCCATTTACTGTCGAACTGCCGAGTCAGATTCCAGCCATAATATTTATAAGCCACTCCAAAAGCAGCTCCTCCCAGGTGAGCAAAGTGCGCGACAGCGTCACCACCGGGATTGATAAATCCAAACAGATCGACGGCGGCATATAATACGGCCAGCCAGCGTAATTCGATGGGTATCACAAAAAACAGGAGAACCGTCATACGCGGGAAGTACATGGCCGTCAGAAAGACCACCGCCATTACTCCACCTGAAGCACCGATCACCGGATTGGGACTGATCCCGATATGACACAGCCCGCTGATGACGATTGCAGAGAGATAGAAGGTGAGAAACTCACGGGAACCCAGAATCGGTTCCACAGCACGCCCGAACATCCAGAGCACAAACATATTGAAAATAATATGCGTAGGGACCTTCAGCGAGTGACAGAAACCATAGGTCAGCAGGCGCCAGATCTGAAAACTGGAAAAGAACGATTCTCGATCGAGCGCCAGATAATTGAGAATGGTTGGCGCGCCCCATTCAACCAGAAAGACAGCGATGTTCGCAATCAGGATATATTTAATGGCCCAGCCACCAGAGGACGCGCCAAATGAGCGGTAATTCCCCCCACCACCACTTTCATGCCGCAGGTAATCCCGGCTCTCAATCCCCATTGCCCAACTTATCCTTATGTGTCAGTTCGTAATTCCGGACGTCTGCAGAGGAGACGCCTGCCATCCATGCTGGTGTAGCGTGAACTCACTCCCACTCATCAGTGATCATGATTTGGGTTTGGGGAGCTGATTGCTGAGTTTACTCACTTCATCAATCAGTTCCAGTTGTTTCTGGTAAATCTTAATCAGATCACGTCGCAATTGATCTGTTTCAGCAAATTCCTGATTTCGTTCCTGTTCTTCTTCTTCCAGACCAGCGACCAGCCCTTTACGGAGTTCGACAGGCAGAAGTTCATCTTGTGGTGCCGTATCAGAACCGATCAGTTCACTCACGCGGGCTTCCAGTCGCTCTTTCGCAGCCGCCAGTAGACGATTCAGATCCTGTAATCGCCCCTGCGTTAACTTGAACTCCTCTGCGTCTTGCACCAGTTCATCCCGCAGGTTTCTCAGCGTGTTCATATAATTCAGAGGCACCAGTTCCCTGAACCGCCAGGGGCCACTTTTCCAGGTAACGACTTCTCCGGGTAAAGGAGGGTTCACCAGTTCCAGCGAATTCCGACTATTGGGAGTGAAACGGAAAGCACCGACAAAACTGGAGCCTCCCGGTTTGGTAGAGTCAGGCTGGAACGCATAGAAAACCTGTGAAGCTGCTGCTGCATCTGACATGTCAGGCCCTCCCAGCGTCTGATTTCCATTCAGCCGGACCCCGACCTCTCCTGTTTGAGGATTAACATTTGCTTCAGCATCCCAGTAACGATCCCAGCCCAGCATGGTCCGAGTCAGTTCGCCAAGAAGTTTTTCACGCTCTTTTTCTTTGGCTTCGATTTCTGACGCGTTCTTCTGAATCTGAGTTTTATTCTTCTCAACAACTCTGAGCCAGCTTCCCCGGACATCCAGCATTTTGGATGTCAAAAGAACTGCCCCCACTGTTGCAATGGCGACGAACCAGACCAGGATTACTCCGGATTTATGCATCTGTATTGGACCTTGATGGAATCAGACGAGATTTACTCT
Organism: Gimesia maris; assembly: GCF_008298035.1. Lineage (NCBI taxonomy): Bacteria > Pseudomonadati > Planctomycetota > Planctomycetia > Planctomycetales > Planctomycetaceae > Gimesia > Gimesia maris. Next base: position 3,247,438 of record NZ_CP042910.1, on the reverse strand, counting down.
CGTACTCTTTATTGAATCTTGAAATACCTATGTTCGGTATATTTTAACACTTTTCGTAGCTTCAGCTTCTCCGCATGATTCTCTGTGTCAGCAACTGCGATCCCCTGTTTCTAACATCGACGCTCAGGAACTCCCGATAGAAAATAATTCGACTGGTACCAATTATTCGCACAGATCCCTGAGAGATCTGTCCAGAGGGACTGAAAAGCGGCAAAAAGCCAATCAGGACTATTACTTAATGATAAGTCCCTCTGTAAATCAGGGTCAAGGAGAAACCTGTATTATACGACTTCTCCTGATTGGATAATCAATAAAACCGATAAAAACAGACCAAATATGCCGTGCTGTCGAAATAAAACTACGATACCTGCTCAACAGTCTTCTAATAACGTTAACGGGACTGCTTGAATTCCTCTACTTTCTATCCCCTCTTTCCGTGCAATTAACACTCGAATGGCTTATAAAAGATTCAAAATATAAAATAGTTCAGATTCACAGCTTCCAACATTTTTCTGTCGTTCTGTTTGTTGCGTTTTTTCAGGCGCTGATTACCCTATCTAAAACAAGCTACACAAACAGATTCGAATTCATTCACAGTGTTTTCCAGAGTGCGATTCTCACAGCAGTCGCTTCTGACCCGTTTTCAGCCTTCAAACTCTTCACCAGAGGTCTCCGAATATGTCAACAGTGACAGTCAAACGAACTGAACTCAAACCGGGCGAAGTATTGTGCAGCTATTGCACGGCCCGTTGTTGTCGTTATTTTGCGCTGCCAATCGAAACTCCTGAAACCTGGGAAGACTATGACCATATGCGCTGGTACGTCATGCATGGAAGCTGTGCCATTTTTGTCGACGACGACGTCTGGTTCCTGATGGTTTACGGCGACTGTAAATACCTCCTGGATGATTATCGCTGTGGTAATTACGAAGATCGACCTCAAATCTGCCGTACTTACACAACTGATGAATGCGAATACGACAATGATGGTACCTACGACCGCCTGTTCGAAACTCCGGAACAGATCTGGGAATACGCGCATGCCGTCCTGCCACCCAAAAAGAAGAAAAAGAAGAAAAAACCTGCCGCTGAAGCGACCCACCAGAAACTTCCGATTGTCCATATTTAGCTCAATTGCTGAAATCACTCGCATTTTCAATTTTCATCAAGGCAGCAATGAACTCAGCTGCCATTCAATCCGGTAGAACGACAGTGAAAAAAGACTTAATTGAACCACGGACTCTCAAAGGGTTCCGAGATTATCTCCCCTCAGCGATGATTCCCCGGGAACAACTGATTGAAACAGCCAAATCCGTCTACCGCAGTTATGGCTTCAGCCCCATCGACACACCGGCTCTGGAATACACTGAAATCCTGACGGGGAAGGGGGGCACTGAATCGGATAAGCAGATGTTTCGCTTTGAACAGGGAGGTCGGGACGTTGCCATGCGTTTTGATCTGACGGTACCTTTTGCCCGCTTTGCTGCACAGAATATCGGTGAACTGGGTACCCCGTTTAAACGCTATCATGTCGGCACGGTCTGGCGTGGTGAACGCCCTCAAAAAGGTCGCTACCGCGAGTTTGTCCAATGTGATTTTGACACTATCGGCACTACATCGAATTCTGCGGATATCGAAACCCTGTTTATCATCCATGACCTGATGGTGAAAATCGGTTTCTCCGATTTTACGATTCACATCAATAACCGCAAGATTCTGAACGGTCTGCTGGAAAGCCTGGATCTCCAGTCACGTTCGGCGGAAGTACTGAGGGCACTCGACAAGCTCCCCAAGATCGGTGCTGACGCTGTCATCAAAGAAATGCAGGAACAGGGCGATCTCACACAGCAACAGGCGGAAAAAGTGATTTCCCTGACCACTGTCGAGGGCTCCACAGCAGAAATACTGAATTCGCTTGAGAAACAGCTGGTCGGCAATGAATGTGGAGAGCAGGGGGTCGCTTATCTAAGGGAAGTCTTTGACGCCGTCGACAAGGCGGGCATCGTCAGCGAACGAATCGTCCTTGATCCCTCAATTGCCCGGGGACTCGATTATTACACCGGAACGATCTATGAAACCTTCCTGAACCAGTTGCCTGGAATCGGGAGTGTCTGTTCTGGAGGGCGTTATGATAACCTCGCAGAACTGTTTACGACTCAACAACTGCCAGGTGTCGGAGCCAGCCTGGGTCTGGATCGCCTGCTGGCCGCCATGCAGGAGCTGAATCTGCTGGACGAGATTTCAACTCCCGCCCCAATTCTGGTTACACAGATGGATGCAAAATACACTCCCGACTATCTCAGAATCGCTCGCGATCTCAGGATGTACGGTTTTAATGTCGAAGTCTACCCGGACACGAAAGCCATCAAGAAACAGTTCAAATACGCCAATCGGCATGGTTTCAAAATTGTGATCGTCGCTGGAGACGATGAATTTGAAAAACAGGAATGGCAGGTCAAGGATATGCAGACGGGAACCCAGACGGCCGTCCGCAAAGAAGAACTGCTGGAACACATCAGACGGATACTGGCATAGTGTCTTATCAGACTTGGAATGACACATTGACCGAAATGGTCGGTACGCGCGTTGCGTGCTCGCCTGACATTGACCACCTGTCAATTCAGGATTAATGGACCATTAATCGCCGCTCACGTTTCTGTCAAATTTCATTCATACTGCAGTTGATATTACTCCCCCAAGTATAGATACTTACAGTATCTCACAACCCTGCTCACAAAAGAACAGATCTTCTGATCATCTTTTATCCGGGACAGTAATACATATGGTAATTCGCAGAAACCATTATGATGCTGCGTTCGAGGCATACCTCCGCGCCCAAAAAATTCCTTACGTGGCAGTGGATGAGAAACGACGCGCGCTCGCAAAAGACGCTTCCATCAAGTCACTCGACTTTATCGTCTACGCCAGCCAGGGCCCTAATCTCCTGATTGATGTCAAAGGTCGCACTGAAATCTCGCCGAATCAGAATCAAAGCCGTCGCTGGGAAAACTGGGCCACTCTGGAAGATATACAAGGGCTACAGCAGTGGCAGGAATTGTTTGGAAATGACTTTGTCTCTGGCTTTGTTTTCGCTTATCAGCTCCCTGAAAACTCGATCTCCAACAGCCTGGAAAAGCTATTTGAATTTCGGGGAAACCTCTACGCGTTCTATCTGGTCAAAATCGATGAATATCGACAAAAAATGAAACCCCGCTCTGAAAGCTGGCAAACGGTCTTTCTACATCAGCAGGATTTCCAAGAACTGCGAAAACCCGTTGATGCCATCATACAAGCCTGAAACATGATTCAGCTGAGTTCCATTGAAAACCAGTACAGTATCCGTATTTCAGCAATGGAATTCCGGTGAAATCACTCCCGTTTTTAACCGGAACAGCCTTTTCAGGATGCAGACAACCACATCTGATGTTACAATCCTCATCAGGAACCGTGTTCAATCCCAATCCAAGTTTTTAATCTTTGATTATGAAGAGAAATCAAAACATGCCCGAACGCTTCTGTCAATTCTGTGTTACAACAGGCGTTTTACTGGCTTCAGCTGGAACTGTTCTGGCCCAGGAAGAAACACGTCAGAGTGGACTGGTAGAGACATCTCAGACATCAGTTGTCGAATACATCCTGGTGGCAGTCCTGGTCGGACTGGCATTATTTGCCATCTGCCGTACCAGTCATCGATCCTGATTATTCTTATTCACTCCTGCCTGCTGATATCAGTTCCTGAACACATCTCATAAACAACAGCACTTTTATTCCCTGGGGTCTCCATCCCCCTGGAAACGCTACAATTAACCTGGACACAGGCTAATGCCATCAAAGATTTCGGTCAAAGAGCAAACTTCCCGCAGGGTTGTCATTACGGGGATTGGCCTGATTACTCCTTATGCTGTTGGACGCGAACAGTCCTGGCAAAAACTGCTCTCCGGTCATTCTGCGACCAGACTGCTGCAGGATCTGTCGAATCAGCTGGGACGCCCTGTCACAGGGGGGGTGATTCCCGACTCTGATCTCTCTTCATCATCGCTCACTCATGCTCCTTTCCAGAATGATCCTTCCATCAATCTGACTCTGAAAGCAACCAGCGAAGCGATCAGGGATGCAGGACTTGACCGAAGTCGACTTTTCAGTGAATCAGCGGGATGCGTCATCGGATCCAGCAAAGGGGGAATCGCTGGCTATGCCGAACTGGCTGCCGCCTCTTTCGGTAACTCGACAGCAAACAACTCAATCCCACCGGAATTCTGGCTCCAATGTCTGCCTGATGCATGCAGCCAGGCGGTTGCCGCCGAGTACGGACTACAGGGAGCATCGTTGACTCCGGTTTCAGCCTGCGCCACCGGTCTCTCCAGCGTCATGCGAGGCGCCGATTTAATTCGAGACGGCATTTGCGACACTGTGATCGCAGGCAGCACCGACGCTTCCCTGGTACCTGCTGTACTGGCTTCGTTTCAACGGATGGGGGTGCTGGCAACGGACTTCCCCTCACCAGCACAAGCCTGTAAACCGTACGACAGCCGGAGAAATGGATTTGTCGTAGGCGAGGGAGCAGGGATCTTAATCCTTGAATCCCTGGAGCATGCATTAGAAAGAAATGCAACCCCTTATGCAGAATGGCTGGGAGGAGGACTGGGCGCTGATTCGACGCATCTGATGCAGTTCGATCCCGCCGCAGAAAGCCTGGCTCGATTAATTAAAGATACATTGCATCGAGCAGATGTCTCGGTTGCAGAACTGGACTACATCAACCTGCACGGGACTGGTACACAGATCAACGACCTCTATGAAACCCGGGCACTGCAGAATGCACTTGGTGAGCTGGCACAATCGATTCCGTGTTCCAGCCTGAAGGGGGGCATGGGACACCTGCTGGGGGCAGCCGGCAGTGTCGAGCTCGGGTTCACATTACTGGCGATGCGGGATAACATCGTCCCCCCGACATTGAACCTGGAACATCCTGATCCACAATGCAATTTGAACTATACACCTCGAGTGGCGGTTCCGAAACCTGTCAACACCGCGCTGAAGCTCTCATTCGGATTTGGCGGTCATCTTGTCGCCGGGATACTGCGTTGCTGGCAACCCTCGCGCTAAAGCAGAGTGGGAATCACATTTCCTGAAGCGCTGAAACGTATTCATCATTCGTGATACCGTTCATTGCTCGAAACGAGCTGATTTCACAAATTCCCGAAATTCAGCATCGATATTCAAGAGCTGCTCGCGCGGTCCAGTCAATTTCAGATAAAAGTCTCGGGGACTGCGCGGAATAGCAACCCCGATCATGCGCATACCCGAAGCCACCTGGGAATCAATTGCGGGACCAGAATCAAAGGTACCTCGCAAATCCAGCCAGACCACATCAACACCATCCACACGCATCGTTTTTTCGAGAGGACTTTCACCGGGCTTCAACTGAAACTGTCCCTTCCATCTCTGCAGATTCGCAGCGATTCCTCCTCCAACGGAAGAGAGGGTCAACTTGACATCATTGCCCGCTTCAGGAATCCTGAAACTGGCTGAAATCATGCCCTGTTGCGCAGGGGAGAGGGCAACCTGTTTCCAGCCGTGTGGTACCTGAAACCGGATACCGTCAATTACGGTTTCTCCCCCTGAAGCTGAATTATTTTCTTTGGTTTCGTCATTCGAGACAGCCATGGCAGGCGCCATGGGAATCGGTGGATCAGCCTGTTCTGTGGATGGTTCTGATCCACATCCCTGTATCAGAGAACAGGACAGTATCAGAAGATGAGAGAAAACAACCCGATCACGATGGACGTCAAATTTCACCTGACAGCTCCCGGTTGGCAGATCACGCTAGCGACATCAATAGCGACATCAATAAACACTGCTGAAGTGTGTCAGTTTAACCGTTCCTGCCAGCCTCAGCCAGAGTTTCTGCCTCTGCATTATATTTTTGAGAGAGGCGGGTGATCTCATCCCGGATTTCAAAGTAGGCATCAATAACATCAGAATCCCATTGCAGTCCTTTTCCTTCCCTGAAGATATTCTCCAGACGTTCCAGTGGCATTCCGTTTCGATAGGGACGGTCACTTCCCATCGCATCGTATGCATCTGCTACCGCGATAATCCGAGCCATCAATGGTATATCAGATCCCCGTAATCCGTCCGGGTAGCCGCGTCCATCAATCTGTTCGTGGTGATTTCGTATACCTGGAAGGATATTCTTCAGTTTTTTAATCCCCGTCAGGATTTTATAACCAATCATTGGATGTTTTTGAATCTGCGAAAACTCTTCGTCAGTCAGTTTTCCTTCCTTACGGAGAATACCGTCATCGACGCCGATTTTCCCGATATCATGCAGCAGCCCCGAAAGATAAATGTCCTGAATAAACTCGCCTGAATAGCCCAGCTGTTTTGCCAGTTGCTGTGCAATCAACGCGACCCGCTCACTATGACCACGTGTGTATGGATCTTTGGCATCCAGCGTGGAGATAAATGACTTCACAAAGCTCAACATCAGTTCTTCCTGTTGAGCGTAGAGGTCAATATTTCGTAAATGCGTCCCCAGAAATGATGCGACTGAATTTAACAGGCTGGCTTGTATCGTTCCATACTCTTCACTTTTGAGTAAATTACAGCTGAGAATCCAGCCAAAGGAATTGATGCCATCAGAGACAGGCACCAGTACCAGATTATGCAGGTCTGGGAATTCAAGAGACAGCAGAGAACTCTCTACCTGGTTGATTACCAGAGGTTTATCCCAGTGAAATCCATCAAACTGAGCCACGAGCCGTGCCAGCTTCAGTTCATCAAAGTCAGTCTGACTGTCAGACAGGAACTGCGACGTATTATCCTGGGCTTCAAACCAGATTATATTTGTCTCAGCTTCAATCAGAGTGCTGATTCGATCCAGGCAAAGCTGGCCCAGTTGTTCCGGAGTTTCTGAAATCTTTAAATGCTGAGCGACCTCATGCAACAGGCTGATTTCTTCAAATGTCTCATCCAGACACTCCGATAAATTATCAACCTCGTCGTTTAACTGAGTGAGCTGCTGTTCTTCCTCAAGGTGTAGCACAGCCAGGCTTAATAAGGCATGCAACGATTTCACATCCAGGACCCGCTGGCTTTCCAGCCAGAAATCCAAATCTTCAGAACTCCACTCCTGCTTGACTGCGGATAATACCATCTCCGTCAGCTTCCGCTTTTCTCTGGAAAACACAAAACCAACTGCGATAAACCGCTGTTTCGCATCTCGCAGCAGGGGGATCAGAAAATGAGTAATCCCATTCGGGTTTTCAATGAGTGTGAGCCCTTCCACAGTCTCAATCTCGTTGAGAACATCTGCAGGGAAATAGGCGAGGGATTGCGCATTCGACTTGTTGTGGAGAAGCTGCTGATTACTGTCGAAGCAGTGCATCGACAGGCCTGTCAGCTCTGAAATCCGCTTCAAACGACTGAGAGCAAGCTCATTCTTTGCGTCCTGATGCAAAGAATGATCCCATTCACCGCCACGTTTGCTGAAGTTCGACAACTTCTTTAATGAGTCAATTGTGCCTAAAACCATAATCCGATCTCAACTTTCTAAAGGTAATTTCCCTTAAAAAGCTAGTTCGCAAACACCAGTCCGCAAATCAGAAATCACATCTGGACAACGATTGCCGGCTCTTTCCGCCAATCCTGAACTTTTCAGCCGGAATACGAGCCAAATAGACTCAAAACAGCTTTAAAACAGGGATAGTGAACAATCCCTGCGACTTTTTCTGTAAACCGTGATCATTTGAATCATGAACCTGTCGCGGATTCGTGTAAGCGGTCTCACCTTGATCCATAAGCCGATATACGTAAGAGAATTAGCTACTCTCAGAGGTCACCGTTGACAGTCAAGGATGTCGTAAAGGGGTATTTTCCATGTTCACCAGTAATGAAAATAAATTACGTAGCATCAGACATCTACCGGAAGGATTTTAAGGCTCTACGGGATTGAATTGATTATTCAGGCTGAGACTGGAAAAGAAGAAGAGGCCACAGAAAAATTGTTGCGAAAATTTGAGAATGGGCCAGTGATGTCACTTTCAAGAGCAGGAAACAGGACAAGTGGAATACCAGTTTTCAGGTCTCGGAGTCGCTCTTACGATATCGGGCACTTACCTGATTAAGCTGCTGACGTTCTTTGGGAGTGAGTGACTCTAAACCGAATTCGTGAACCTTATGCAGCAACAAATCGAGCTGTTTTTCGGCATCCCGATTCTTTTCACGTTCACGCATTTTTTTCTGTAATTTGCGTTTTTCGCGCCACTTCTGGAAAAATCCAGCCTGCTTTTCTACCAATTGACTACTGGAACGCTCCAGACTGGTATACCCCTGGGAAAAGTCATATCCAAAGATCGAATCGTCATATGAATCCTCTCTTTGAGCCGACGTAAATTCGATTAAATTCAACATCAATAACAGAGCACTGAAAAAAACGACCCATGCACTGTGAGTACTCAAACCAACAACCATGCCAATGCCACCAATCCAGAAACTGACGCTCAGCAGGATCCGATGTACGACAGTCTCATCAAATCGACGGGAGAGAAGTATCTGAAGGATTTTTCCTCCGTCCAGAGGTAGCACAGGAATCAGGTTTACCAGCAATAGCAGCCAGTTCAGATTGAAAACCAGCAGTAAGATCGCCTGTCCCAACTGATTACTTAAATCAACAGTCGGCAGCTTGATCGGGTTGAGTGAATCTGAAAGATGCCCGGACCAGATAACAGCAGGTACAGTAATTCCACAGAGCAGTAGATTGACAGCTGGCCCTCCCAGTACGGTCAACAGTCGCGCAGAAAACGTTCTTTCCGGGCTGCAGGGGACCAGCCCCCCCAGAGGCCAGAGAACAATCTGATCTGCTTCGCCTCCTGTCAGTCGGCAGGCGACCACATGCCCCATCTCATGCAGAAATACACTGATAAACAGGATCCCAAACAGGGTCACTCCCAGTCCCAGAGAGTAATGAGACCAGAAGACCAGCAGTAAAACTGGTAGAAAGATACTGACCCGTACCTGGGTCAGGAACCAGGTTCCGATTGAAAATGACCAGTGTAATGGATTGGAACGACTCATCTTTACAAAAACCTGAAGAAGATCATCATTGAAATACCAAAGTCAAGTGGCAGGAATGATCAATCCGGAAACCGGCGGTAAGGTTTAACGGAACCGGGAGCAGCAATTACTTAATGTTATACACCCCATATCCCGTTGGCAATTCCACTCTTTTCTACCTCGCTAAATCTTAGCCAATTTCAACAGCTAAAACATCCCCAAAAACTGTTTTGCACCGATCTCCCGGGCAATCTGTGCCTGTAACTCCCATTCCGGATCACCTGCCTGGTGTACCTGGTTTGTAGAAATTGCCAGCACACCGATCGCCTGATCTCCCTCAATTATCGGTATCGCATAGGATTGTTTTGCATCAAATTTTTGCAACCATTCTGACGATCCCTGTAGACCAGATTCTTTCGCCTGCAGGGTTCCGATTGCTGGTTTTTGATCAATCACTGCCTTGACGATACCTAAGCCTGTGTTCTTTAACGAAACTTCCTGTGTCAAAGCGGAAAACTCTCGCTTTACCTGTTCATCCATTTGTGAATCTGCCCGAAAACCAAGCTGTACCAGCTTTCCAGACTGACAACGCCAGAGTCCGATTGCCCGTCCTCCCAGAACTTCCATTAACCGATCCAGAACATCCGAAATTGATCGCTGACGCTGTAAAACGGACTCAAATTGTTCCATAATTTCTGTAAACTGCTGCTGCATATCTGAGTTTCACCCTGAACTGATGGAGACTGCTTGAAATATAAACTGATCGCTGGAGTGATCCATTAATAGCTCTTTTCAGATGCAGGGAAATCACCTTTGCTCTGAATCAGCCGATACTATAGTCAGATAAACCTTGAACGAGAGGATATCTACGGTATAGAATGGACTTAGCTCGCTGTAAATTAGACAGTTGGTTATGTTTTCACTTCTACGTTACTATCATACAGCTACCGTATCATAATTCCAATCTGTCTCATTCCAACGACGTGAGACTCCCAAACCACTGACCAATCAAACATATCGGACGACAAAAATATGGATCTGCCAACTTGCCCATCATGCGGAGCATCAGTATTAGATGAAGACGCAGCAGAATGTCCTTTCTGTGGCGCATCTATGACGGCAAAGTCCTCCTCAAAAAAACCGGCTGCCAGCAGTAAGCAACCGGAAAAACCTGCTGTAGCAGCACCATCCGCCGCAGGGAAACGAAACAGGCGTGAAACAGTTTCTGATGATGATCCGTTTGAACTGGAACGCCAGCAACAGACTTCCAAGGTCATCCAACTGCTGCGCAAGCCTGTTAAAGGCAAAATGAATCGTTACGTCTGTCCAATGTGTGACACGCCGGGATTCGCTTCTTCAAAAGTGGTTGGCAAAGAGGTGAAATGTTCTAACGCGGGTTGCCTGGCACCTGTTTTCCTTGTACCTGACACAGAAGCAGCGGAACGGAAAACTACGGAAGAGAAGAAACCTGACCCCAATCAGAAATCGAAACTGCCATTGATCGCGGCCATCGTTGCCTCAGTTGCTGTCATTGGTGGCGTTTATTTCTATTTCACCACATCTGTTCCCGATGGCTCAGAACTGGCAAAACCGTTTGATAACCCGATCATCAAAAACCAGTCAAAAAACTCGATGATCCCCGATAAAAACAAACCAACTGTCAACCCACTGGCGAATAATGGGCAACAGACTCAGAACACCTCTACTGATGTGAAACAGCCTGTTTCTCCTGAACTCGTTCAGAAAACTTCTCTGGAATCAATGGTTGAATTATCCCGTTCTCGCGACAACCGCAGTAAACCTTTCAGTCGTCGTTTAGCGGCAGAAGCATATGCGATTTCAGGTGACCTGACAGGCTCTCGAGAACAGATTGCCCGAATTGATGCTGTCGATCCACATCTGCCATTCTACAAACTATTCCCCTTGATCGAGATCGGCTGGCTTCAGTTACAAGAGAAGGATACAGCTGGTTTAAAGAAGACATTAGATGAAACCGTAGAGCTTTCTAAAAAGATTCCGGAATATGGAGGTCGCGATACCCTGGATCTCATCTCGCGGCTGGCCGCATTCTGGGTCGCGGCTGGAAATGAAGATGCAGCAGAAGAACTGATCAGCAAGCATCAGGCTGAAAACAGTCTCGCACAACTGTCAGCCTATCTGCAGATTGCCCATGAAACCAATTACTATGATTTCGAATCACTGATTGATCTGCATCGGCGTTGGAATGCGCCGCAGTCTGTTGCAACGACTTTGATCCTGATTTCGCATGATTATGATGAGGCAGCGTTGAACTGGGCGGCCCTGGCACCAGAAGCAATCGACCGCACCGAAGCAGTCACGCAGTGGTCTCTGGCAGTATTGGAACAGGCAGTCAATCAAGATAAAAAGCCGGGAATTGACATGATTCAGCCTGCAGAAATGAAACTGTCTGCAACGGGAAATGCTCTGATGTATGCCCGTTGTGCTTTTGAACTGAATGCATTGAAGAAACCTGAACTGGCAAAAGCTTTTCTGACTAAATCAAAATCGTTTCTGGAAAAGATTCCGGTTCCTGCCCCTCTGAAACTGGGGAGCCTCAAAGAAATTTATACGATGAAGTTACCCGCTTCAGAACCTCTGGAACTGGCTTCTCAGGCTTACATTCAGATCGCCTGTGCCGAAGCTGAACTGGGTGAGCAGACTGAAGCAAACCGTTTCCTGAAAAATGCGGTTCAGGCTATTCAGGCAATGGCCCCCAGCCTTGCCGCGGTACAGGATAAACAGAATGAATCATCAAATTTCAATTTCAAGGAACAGATCAAGGATACATTAAACCTTGATTCCGACGACCGAATCAATCGGGCAATCAGAGATTACCGCAAACAACTCAATTCACTGAAGTCTGCGGCTGAGAACAGATCGACCCTCCTGGTCAATTTATTATCCCAGGCTGCAAAAACGAAATTGTCTGCCAGCGTGTGGAATCTTGCCCAGCAAAGCCAGCAGGCAGCGGATGAAAACCTGAAAGATACACTTCTGGACTCCAGTCTGCCTGCCACGATTTTAGATGCTAGTCAGAAAAATTCCGATTTGACAGCCCAGATCAAAAAAGCACTTAATGACAAGATCCCTCCTCTGCAAAAAGAGGACCTGCTGGTTCAACAGACTTTATTCCTGGTCAAAAATAACAAACCGGAACAAGCTGCCCACGAAATTAATCAATCCGATTTGAAGAAAGCCTGGAAAGGACAGCTGTCGCTGAAACTACTCTCAGTTTTGATCAATCAATCAAAGTTTGAACAGGCAATCCAGTTTGTCACCGCGATCAAAGATCAGGTTTTGAGAGAAGATATGTTGAACGCGATCGGTGCAATCGCAGCTGTTCAAAACAAAGTACCTGAAGTTTCTGAAATTCTGGAGAGCAATGTCTACACTCCGACAGAACGAATTTCCGGTTACCTGGGACTGGTCAGTGGCCTGCAGATCGCCAAATCCAAAGCACCGGCCCCCGAACCGACTCAGCAGCCAGCTGGCAAACTGTAATATACGATTCATATCGATTGTCCCACGACAATAAGCTCAGTTCCTGTTTTTTTTCAAATGTTGTTGAACATCGTTAAGTATTTCCCTGATTTCCCGCCGAATCTGAATCTGGACCTGTCAGCTGGCTCCAGGCGATCTATACACAAAAACACATGTCCTGCTACGCTAATTTCACCTGCTATGCCTGACTTATATTTCAACGATTTCGGACTTTAGCTATTTCTTCATCCAGAGTTCCCTATTCATTACTTTTGGTATAAACTAACATTCGCGAATGGATCTCTTGGAAATAAGAGCTGACAGCTTCTGATGAACCGTCTGATCCCGTGCAGACAATTATGATTGATCAACAATGATCCCCAGATATACATCATGGAGGAAATGTATGAGCCGTATTGCTCATTTCGCGTTTATCCTGTTATTTTGCTTAACCGTCTCCCAGTCAGCCAATGCTGAGAACAAATCTGCCCCCAATATTTCACTGGCACAGATTAACGCAGATGGCATGATTGCCGATCTGAAGTATCTGGTTCTGGACCTCGCTGAGGAAAAGAAGGGCTGGAGCAATCTCGAAGAACTGCTTCCCTCATTTCTGGAAGGGATCGATAAAACACGCCCGCTGCGGATCGATATCTTACTCGGTGAAAACCAGAAGGAACGCTATCGACTCATTCTTCCAATCAGCAATCTGGCTGAGTTTCGTGATAACCTGGAAATCTTCGAAATCTCTTCCAAAAAACAGAGAAATGGTCCCTATATTCTGGGGAATCTGTTCGAAGGCTTCATGAAATATCTACAGGATGACAAATATGTTGTTATTTCTGAAAAGCTTTCTGAAGTCAATGAAATCGAGGATCCTCTCAAACGAATTCAGGAACTGCTGAAAGAAAAATATGATTTCAGCGCTCTGATTACGAATGAAAAAGAGGGAGTCGCTGATCGTAAAAAATCAATGGCCAGCACCCGTAAACAGTTGCTTGCAGCTGTCAAGAAAAAACGGGATGAGACAGACAACGCTTTCGAATTGCGTAAGCTTGCCTTCACACATCAGATGGATGAACTGGAGCGCCTGTTTGTCGAATCAGAAAAAATGGTAATTGGCTGGACAACCGATGCTCCTGCTAACGAAGGACGCCTTGTCTTTACCTTAAAAGCGCTTGAAGGTACTTCCCTTGATGCAAGTATCAAACAGTTTGCCACAAAACCCAGTTACTTCGCCAATGTTCCCGTCAAAATGGATGGCATTCTGAACGGTAGAATCAATCATCCCCTGGATGAAATGCGAAAAGAAAATTTCACTGCGTTTTATAAACTGCTGCTGCCAAGCCTGCAGGATCGTATTGATGCCAATAAAGATCTGACAGACGAACAGAAAACGTCCGGTAAGAAAGTTGCCGCGTTGATTATTGAAATGCTGGATGCTGGCAAAGAAACTTCACTCATTGATGGGTTTATCGACAGCAATTCGACTGCAGATGGAAAGTACACGCTGCTGGGCGGTATCCGTTCCACCGATGGCGCCAAACTCAAAGAAATTGTGGAACTGCTGCCCAAATTAATGAAGGACCAGACTGTTGAGACAGATGTTGTAAACGAAGAATCTCTGAAGATCCATAAGATCAACATCAAAGATGAGTACAAAGCCGGTTTTGAAGAACTGTTCGGAGCAGGGGAGGCCCTCTATGTTGGCAGTACTCCTGAGGCACTCTGGGTTGCCGCGGGTCCGGATTCCATCAAACGGATTACCGATGCTTCTAAACTGGTAAAAGAACCGGCACCAGAAAAGGTGAGTCCGGAAGTTATCGAACTGAATGTAAAAACATTGCCCTGGCTGAAGATGATCAATAAGGTTCGTGGAGAGAAAGGAAACCAGGAAGTTCGTGAGATGCTGATTAAATCCCTCACAAGCACCGATGATACTTTTTCTTTTGTCATGAAACGCGAGGGTGAGACCATTGATGGCAAGGCGAAGCTGGATAAAGGGATTTTAAAATTCATCGGGAATGTGATTGCCAAATTCTCGAAAGAAACCCTTTAATACTGCATTCCAGCTTAGCAAAAACTGAGACAGCCGCTGCGATACGATTTTATCACAGCGGCTGTTCTGCTTTATATTTCTGGTAAGATGCCTTCAAAGAAACGTCTGAAACGTCCACAGGTGTCAGTTCCAGAGAGCATCACATTTAACCATAGCGTCTCTCGATCTATAATGCTCGATCCAAAATGGCCCTGGAGACACTATTGTGATACTGGACACAGCCGAAAATGATCTGGCTCTGGTTAATCCCAGTCATCCATAATTTCTTCCAGTTGAGCCTCTTCGCTCAGATCAAGTGTCAGACCCGTCAATTGATCTTCCACTGATTCCGAGACTGTAAAAACAGGCTTGGGTTTCACTGTTTCCACTGAGATATTCTGAGCTGCAGACTGGTTAGTTACTGTTGACGCTGGTTGCGCACGCTTTCCGGAATTGGGTGTATTGGCAACACGTGTCGCTTCAGGCTGAGCAAAGCGTCTTACTTTTTCCAGAAATTCACTTTTGGAAAAGCTGGTTTTAATAATGTAATCATTCGCCCCCCCCTGGATCGCAGCAATCACGGTTTCCTTGCTGGCATCAGATGTCAACATAATGATTTTGGTCTGAGTCAGAGTCGGGTGCGACCGAAATGCCTTCAGGGTCTGCAAACCATCCCAGACAGCCATCTGCACATCCACAATCGCAATATCTGGTGGATATTCCAGAGCTTTATGAAAACCTTCCGATCCATCACTGGCAACTGAAACAAAGTATTCACGACGTAAAAAAGAGACCATCAGATTGCGAAATAAAGGATCATCGTCAATCACAAGTACTCGGGCATTTGTTTTTTCTGGTGAATGTAGCATTAGAGGAACCCACAACTTATGTTCGAAATCTGTCACTAAGACTTACTGGCGGGAAGAATTGAATCAAAGACCTCGTTTAACACAAGCAGCATCTCCTGGGAGCGGTTATCCATTTCGAGCTCATATTGATTTTCATACTTAGCGTTAATTTGAGATGATTCAATACTCTCTTCAGTTAACAGTTCTGCATTGCTCATAGGTACTTCTCTCAAAGTTGACAATGATTTCGGTTTTCCAAGGACCTGGTCACAAACACATCGAAGTGATGTCCGTTGATAAAAAGTAGGTCAACTTTCACTATCTGGCTGATTTTTCTATAAAAAAGCAGGGGGAAGGCGTCTGCTCTTTTGACGCAGTCCACCCAGGCGGCAAAATCAGACCTCAGAAGGAACAGAGAGCTTTAATCCTTCATGTATGCTTAATAAAGCTACTTACTGTCAAACCGGATTGTTCCATCCCAGTCCAGCGGGGCAATCCGATTGGTACGAGTGATCTGTAAGGCGAGAAAATCCTGTGCACGATCCGAAGGAGGGATCTCATGCAGGAGACGGAACGCTTCTTCCCATTGGCCTTGAATAAAATGTTCTACCGCCGTTTCGTAACACCCAACTTCTTGATCTGTCAAAGTTTCAGTATTCGACTCTGGAGGTAATAACTCGCTGACCACCACCGGTTTTTCCATTCCATACGGCAGTATCCGAGCCAGCTTTCGGACACGGCCTTCCTCCCGATCCAGTTTCGTCCGTACAATTTGTGCGGTTGCTTCATCCATTAAAACCGGCACACGCAGATGCTTTGTCAGCCCCTCCAATCGACTGGCGAGGTTCACGACAGGCCCGAACACGGTCACCTTTACCTGATCGCTGGTGCCGATTTTTCCAGCAACGGCTCTCCCATGCGCAATCCCGATTCCCATACGAAAATCCGAAAGGGGATGGTCGGGTTGCAATTTGATCTGCTCAAATGCATTGCGTATCGCCAGTGCAGCGCGACACGCATCGAGGGGAGCCAGCTCGGAAGAGAACGGCCAGCCCCAGAATCCCAACGCAGCGTCTCCCTGAAAATCGCCCGTCACGCCACCAAAATCAAGAATGTGGGATGTCATGATGCCTAATGCCTGACTGACTCGTCCCAGAAGACCAATCAAATCCTCAGAGGAACTTTCCGCATGCTGGCTGAATCCCCGCAGGTCACAAAACAATACTGTCACATCACATTCACGAGGTTCGAGAATCTCTGTATTCAGGTTATCTCCAATCGCCGCGAGGATGGGAGGCGCAAAAAACTGCCTGAGACCGGCCTGTTGACGTTCCAGTTGATTGAGCCTCCTTACCGATTTGACGATCGATGCCACCAGCTCGGTAAATTTCACATCTGCCTGGAGATCAATTCCTCCTGTCCCCTGTGGTGCTGAAACCTGGTAAGGCTGGTTTAACTCGCCCGCCACATAGAGGCCCCATTTCCCGTTCATCCCCTCTTCGATCGGCGTGCAGAATGCCCAGTCAAATTCTGCTACAGCGGTGTAATCTTCCTGATTCTCTTTCTCCTCCCTGGCAGCCCACACATGTAGAACCGAGCGTTTACTTTTTTTGACTGCCTCCAGAACCAGTCGGCCACTGGGATGAAAGCCTCCCTGGGTCTGACGTCGTCTTTCCCAGAAAGGAACCTCAACCCGATCCTCATCATTCAAACGCACGACAGCAACCGCATCGGCATGCTTCACGCCGGAAAGCAACATTGTCACCAGTCGATGAAACAGATCAGCGTCGTTGCGGGCATCCAGAATTAGTTCCGGTAAATGCGCCAACACATCAATCCTCTGATCCGCATCACGATATCTGACCTTCACCAGTTCGTTCGGCTTGAATGTGACCTCTTCCAGAGGAGACTCTCGTGGAGAGGAAAAACTGGAAGCCGAATCCAGCAGTTGAAATGTGGTCGAACCAATGACGAATGTACTCCCCGGTTCCAGCAGAAAATCATCGAAGGCAATCCCCGCCAGAAAAATCTGATTCTCTGCATTCGAGAACCGTGACACGGATAACTGTTTCGGCTGTACTTTGAGCAGCGCGTGTTTTCGTGAGATTCGATCATCCCAGGTTATCGAAATATCTGCTTCCGGGGAACGACCTAAGACCAGTTCCTGGCCTGGCTCCAATGTGAACCGGTTGGAATGCTGAGACTGGGTTCCATATATGACTAACTCCAACAAGCAAAGTCTCCCCGTTTATACATAAAATAGTTTAGTTAACTCTGCTGTTGACCGGATCAACTGGATGTGGTTGATCCCTGCTCAGAACGCTTTTCGGAGTGATGCCGGGACCAGTCCCAGACGCGGCGTTCTGTCAGGACCCGCATCACAAAATACCAGACCGTAAAGATCAACAGACAACTCGTCACCAGTACGATCAATCCGTACTGAATTAACCAGTTCCGCATTTCAGCGACCGGTTTCAATGCCATGCTGCGACGTTCCTGGACCACTGCCGTCCAACCAGTCGTCCCAATTGGAGAAAATGCCGCCAGCCAGATGTTGTCCTTGTTATTCTCCGATAATACTGCCTCAACTGGATCCTGGTAATCATCCACCATAACTGCCTTACGTCCGGGTTGCCCCTTCTGTTGATCTAATTTAATGGATTGTATTCGTTCAAAATCTTTCGCTGTCAATACGAGTTGATCAACCTCGTCCCGCTTCAGACGCCGCAACGTGTCTGAAGTCATGCGAGGGTGTGCCAGCATCTTACCATCGCGGGTATCGATTAAGGCAATCTTTCGATTTCCAAGATTCTCCGTATCTCCACTGATGCTCTCGTCAAAACCTGACAGTAACTGATCCAGATGAGTGGTTCGCGATAAGACTCCCAACACTTTTTCGTGCTGCAGATCCCAGACAGGGACGGCAACCGCGACCATCCATTGATGTGTGGCATCGCTCTTAAAGACCTGACATATATAAGGCTCTTTGATAGGTTCAATCCCCTCGGGAATCTCATCTTTGTCATACTCGGTACCGTGTCCGTGGAAATAGTCTCGATAGGAAAAGTCCTGCCCGATAGTCGGTCCAGGAGGGTCGCGCCAAATCTGGGTCCCCTTGGTATCAGTAAGAAACCAACTCGTATCCTGCTCACGATCCAGGGCAGCACGTTTCTCATCTACCAGAGTTTTTTCCTGCATCAAATAGTCAAATAGCTCAGGATACCTGTTTATAATTTCTCCATCTTCCTCAACATCTCCCTGCATCAGTGAACGCAGCAGGGTCCGATCCGAGAGTTCAATCAGTTGTACTTTGCGATCCTGCAATTCCCGATCCATGTTTTGTGACAGCAGATTTGCAGAGATGGAATCACCGATCAGTGCGCGCTGCGTTAAGTTTTTCCGAAATTGTAATACCATCTTATTGACCACTGCACTGGCAACGGGAATCAACCCGATCATCAATAACAGAGGACCAATGATCCCCAGCGCAATCAGGGGACGGCGAGCCCGGTGCTGTTCTCTCTCTACCAGACTGGTTAAAACAGCTTGCGCATTGGGAAATCGTTTCTTCGGATCAGTCTCCAGACAACGATCTACAATATCGATGAGCCGTCGATCTATTCCGGAAACTTTTCGGTGTTCTGCCGGCCGTGGTGAATTACGGATCAGTTCCCGGTAAGCCGCTAACTTTTCATCAAGTGTATTCAGACTGCGAATTTTCTGCTCATTTTCTGCAGTACGGTAAGGCGCGCTCCCTGACAACATGTGATACAGCAGCGCCCCCAATGCATATACGTCCCAGCGGGAATCGGGAACGGCTTGCAAATCAGCCTGCTCCGGAGCCATATAATACAAAGTTCCCAGGGAAGGGCTCTGTTCATCTGAGAGTCGTGATTGACCAAAATCACAGAGACGAGGCTCGAAATTCGCATCCAGTAGAATATTGGCCGGTTTCAGATCACAGTGCAGGATACCTCTACCATGAGCGTGCACCAGAGCCAGCAGAACGGTTTTGGCAATTCTGACCGCTTCCGAAACAGGTAAAGGCCCTGCTTCCAGAAAAGAGGAGAGTGACCCATTTTCCAAGTATTCCATCATATAATACGGCGGATCGCTGTTCCAGCCCACACCCTGCAGACTGATAATATGCCGGGATGTGTATAACTCGGCCAGTTTTTCGACTTCGCGGTTCAACAGCGACCAGTCCAGACCTCGACGATACGTGTAGAATTTGATCGCCACATATTTTCCCGTATTCTCTTCCTGAGCCAGCCAGACAGATCCATAGGATCCTTCTCCCAGTGATCTCATCAGGAGATAACCCGGGACTTTTGCCGGCAGCAACTGCTGATCCTTGCTTAAACTGGCTGCACGGGCTCGTTCATCAGGCGACTGAACCAGGGTTTTATCAGTCATTTCTGCTTCTATTCCCTGATTTTCCGGTTTCTGATCCTCTGAATATTGAACGTCGCCAGTACTTTGAGCGTTCTCTTGAGGATCTGACTCATTCATGGGAACAATATCTTTGATAAATAACACGGGTGGAGAAATCACGCACAGAATGGCTCTGGGAACCGTCAACAACTCTGCTTCTATTCTATGCAATTGAGAGTCGGCTCTCAATGACAATTCTCAGAACGTAACTTATTGAAAATCAAGGTTTTTCTCCCTTGGAAGACACCAAAATTCAGGGGCGTTATTAGTTGTGATATCAGGGCCTTCCGGCTACAATTTGACTGTGTCTGACAGACTCGAATTCTGCAGCGTTTCAGGCGGTTTTCAAACCCTGTTTTGACCAAAAAACAACTTGCAATTCAGCGAGTGGAATTGAACGTTACAGCATGGAAAGCAGTATCCTTTCTCAACCAGTTGAAGAGTGTCGGGATGGAGCATCCAGTACCTTCGATTAGCACCTGTCGTTTCTGACCACTCCGGTTAATAAATACGATCAAACCAACCAGATCAGAAATAAATCAGTAGTTCATTTCCTTAAGGAGAACAAGGATTGGCTAGCGACAACGGCGAAGAACCGATTATTGATAAGAATATCAAATACCTGGATATCCAGGATGAAATGCGCGACAGCTACCTCACGTATGCCATGAGTGTAATTATCAGTCGCGCACTTCCGGACGCACGGGATGGGTTAAAACCGTCTCAGCGCCGGATTCTTGTCGCCATGAATGATTTGAACCTGGGAGCAAGTTCATCAAGGGTCAAATGCGCAAAAATCTCGGGTGATACCAGCGGTAACTATCACCCCCACGGGGATGGATCCATTTACCCGACTCTGGTCCGACTGGGCCAGGACTGGGTAATGCGAAATGTCCTCATTGACAAACAGGGCAACTTTGGTTCCCTGGCGGGCCTGCCACCAGCAGCCATGCGATATACCGAAGCCAGACTCTCCTCTGTCGCTGCAGAAATGCTGGACGATATTAATCGTAACACCGTCGACTTCGTCCCGACATACGACCAGAGAAATGATGAACCGGTTGTTCTGCCATCGAAATTCCCCAACCTGCTCGTAAATGGTTCCAGCGGAATTGCCGTTGGTATGGCCACCAGTATCCCTCCTCAGAATCTGGGAGAAGTCTGCGAAGCCATCACATTACTGATCGACAATCCGGATGCCACTATCGATGATATCCTGCAGGTGATGCCCGGTCCGGACTTCCCGACAGGGGGAATCATCTGTGGACGTTATGGCATTCGCAAAGGTTATGCGACAGGGCGATCCACCATTACACTCCGGGCACGGACTCATTTCGAAACGGAAAAACAATCGGATGTAATCGTCGTTACCGAAATTCCTTACATGGAAACACGGGATCGCATTCGCGAGAAACTCGAAACCCTGGTCCGAGATGACCGGGTGAAAGGGATTTCGCGCATCGTTGACTTAACCGACAGAAATGTCCCTCCCTGGAAAGTACACCTGCAGATCATCCTGAAACGGGATGCCGACAAAGAAGTGGTACTGGCGCAACTCTTCAAGTTCTCCCCACTGCAAAATACCTTCAGCATCATACTGTTGGCGTTGGTCGGGAACCGCCCGGAAACCCTTTCTATCAAAGAGCTGATTCAACAGTTTATTCTGCATCGAATTGATGTAATCCGCCGTCGCACTGAATTCCTGCTGGCTGAAGCCCGTAAACGAAAACATACCGTTGAAGGGTTGATGATTGCGCAGATTGATATCGATGAAGTCATCAAAACCATTCGAAACTCCCCCAGCCGGGCAGAGGCCAAAATCAGCCTGCAGGGTTTGCAGGTCGATGGCAAGCTTATCGAACGCGCACTGGGAGAAGATGGTTTCAAAGAATATCAGAATGAGCAGGGGGTTCATGAATATTATTCGCTGTCAGCCAATCAGGCAGAAGCGATTGTCTCGATGCAGCTTGGTTCGCTGGCCAATCTGGAACGCGAGAAGCTGAGTGGCGAGCATCAGGAACTCCTCAAAGCCATCTCCGAATATCTATACCTGTTGTCAGATGAAGATCATATCCGCTCTGTCATTCGTGAAGACATGCTGTTGCTTCAACAGAAATATTCGGACAAACGCCGTACAGATATTTCCGAAGATGAACTGACTGACGTCAATCGAGATGACCTGATTACAGAAGAACCGATGGTAGTGACTCTCTCACAAAGAGGTTATATCAAACGAACTCAACTGAATACTTATCAGGCACAAAATCGAGGTGGGAAAGGAATCAAAGGTGCGAAAACGGATGAGGAAGATCCCATTCAGCATCTGTTTGTTTCCAGTACGCACTCCTATCTGCTGTTCATCACGAATCGAGGGCGCGTGTATTGGCAGAAAGTTTATGACCTGCCACTTCAGGGACGCACAGCCAAGGGACGAGCACTCGTTAACCTGCTTTCACTTCAGGAGGATGAAGCCGTTTCGAATTGTGTGGCTGTCCGGGAATTTGACGAAGAACGCTTTCTCGTCATGGCAACGCGAAATGGAATCATTAAAAAATCCCCGCTCTCTGCTTACTCCCGTCCGCAGAAAGGGGGTATCATCGCGATCAAACTGGATGAAGACGACGAACTGGTGGAAGCCCTGATCGTTTCACCGGGTGAAGATCTGCTGCTGGCAACCTCTGATGGAATGGCCATTCGATTTGCCCAGTCAGATGCCCGTAGCATGGGACGAAATACGCGTGGTGTGAAAGGCATCAAACTTTCCAAGTCAGGGCATGTCATCGGAATGGTTATCGCCGATCCTGAAACCTGTCTGCTGACAGTCTGTGAAAATGGTTACGGTAAACGGACTCCATTTGGATTTATCCCTCCTGCCGAAGAACAGGAAGAAGAAGTTCTCGAAGCTGAAGAAGAAATCACAGCAGAACCGGATTCTGACTCCGAAGAAAATACCGATGAAGAGCAGGAAACCCGCAGTGGAATGCATTATCGACGCCAGAGGCGTGGCGGAAAGGGTATTCGAGACATAAGGACTTCAGCACGCAATGGCAATGCCGTCGATATTATTCCGGTAGCTGAAGATGATGAAGTCCTGATGGTAACAACAAGCGGCAAAATCCAACGGGTCAGAGGCTGCGAGATCAGCCAGGTCGGCCGAAACACCCAGGGAGTCCGGGTCATCACACTTGATACCAATGATAAACTGGTCTCGCTGGCAAGAATCCCGGCGGAAATTGTTGACGAATCTGAGAATGAAGACCCCGTCAATACGCCTGACGAGAATATTCAACCAACGACGGATACTGACAGTTCAACCGATGAGATCAATTAATTTTCACCTGAATTGTGAGTCCTGATTTTTTTTCTTTCAGAAGAATGGATACTCAAATGAAACAGATTTTAGTGACTGGAGGCTGTGGATTTATCGGATCCAATTTCATTCGATACCAACTCTCAGAATACCCGGATATTTCAGTAACCAATCTCGACAAGTTAACCTATGCCGGCAATCTGGAAAACCTGAAAGAATTTGAAAACCATTCAGGATATACCTTTGTTAAAGGTGATATCACAGACGCCGATTTTGTGAACTCTCTCTTGAATTCCACCGATTTCGATGCCGTGATTAATTTCGCTGCCGAGTCGCATGTCGATCGCAGTATTCTTGATTCGGGTCCCTTTATTCATACGAATATTGTGGGGACTCAAATTCTGCTGGATGCAGCCCGCAATAAGAATATCGCTCGATATGTGCAAGTCTCAACGGATGAGGTTTATGGCAGCCTGGGTGCTGAGGGATTATTCACGGAATCAACTCCGATTGCTCCCAACAGCCCGTATTCTGCCTCGAAAGCCTCTGCCGACCTCTTAGTAAGAAGTTACATTAAAACTTTCGACTTCCCCGCCATTATCACCCGCTGTTCCAACAACTATGGTCCCTACCAGTTTCCAGAAAAACTGATCCCGCTATTCATCTCGAATGCTCTGGAAGATAAATCACTGCCTATTTATGGTGAAGGAACAAATGTCAGAGACTGGATTCATGTCATTGACCATTGTCGTGGGATTGATGCCGCTTTGAGAAAAGGGAAAACCGGTCAAATCTACAACTTCGGTGGGAATGCAGAGATGCAGAATATCGAAATCACCAGACTGTTATTGAATATTCTCGATAAGCCAGAGTCTCTGATCAAATATGTCACAGACAGACCAGGACATGACCTACGCTATGCAATTGACTGCAGCAAAGCAGAAGCAGAATTAGGCTGGAAACCTGAAACCAGATTTGATACTGGATTAAAAGATACGGTACAGTGGTATCTGGACAACCCGGAATGGGTCAATCGAATCCGTTCGGGACAATATATGAATTATTATGAGCAGCAGTACGGCAACCGCTTAAATACTTAATTTGTATCATCATTTGACTTCAGGTAAATTGAGCTGAATTTCTAACATTCAGTTCTCGACTCTTCATTCAATCAAAAGAGAATTATATGAAAATTGCAGTAATTGGCACGGGGTACGTAGGACTGGTGACAGGCACTTGTTTTGCCGAAAGCGGAAACCATGTTACCTGCATCGACATTGATGAGCAGAAAGTTCAGAGATTGAACGCTGGTGAGATCCCTATTTTCGAGCCGGGCCTCGAAGAAATGGTGAAACGTAATTCAAAAGCCCGGCGACTACTCTTCACAACCAGTTATGATGAGGCTATTCCAGAGGCCAAGTGTATCTTCATCGCAGTGGGAACCCCTCAGAAAGAAGATGGCTCAGCCAATCTTGATAGTATCTGGAAGGTCGCCGAGTCACTTGCCCCCCTTCTACCAGAGGATTCGATCGTCATCATCAAAAGTACGGTCCCGGTAGGAACGAATCGCAAACTCGCAGAACTGCTTCAGGAACTGACAGGCAGAGTTGTTGATGTCGCTTCGAATCCGGAATTTTTGAAGGAAGGGGCAGCCATAGATGACTTCTCCAAGCCCGACCGTGTTGTCGTGGGAGTTTCTCGACCCGAAATTTCTGACACACTCCACGAACTCTATAAACCATTCCTGCGTACCGAACACCCATTCCTTTCCATGGAACTCGAGAGTGCGGAAATGACAAAATATGTCGCAAACTGCATGCTGGCGACAAAAATCAGTTTCATCAATGAAATGGCAAATCTGTGTGAACGGGTGGGGGCCGATATCAATCAGGTGCGCCGGGGAATCGGCCATGATCAACGGATTGGCTTTTCCTTTCTTTTTCCTGGAGTCGGATATGGGGGTTCCTGTTTTCCCAAAGATGTCTCCGCACTGATTTCCGTAGCCAAAAACCAGCAGATGGAACCATCCATCCTGAACGCTGTCGACCAGGTCAATACGGCTCAGAAAAAAGTGTTATTTGAAAAAGTAAACAAGTACTTCAAAGGCTCACTGCAGGGAAAGACTTTTGCGATCTGGGGACTGGCCTTCAAACCAAAAACAGATGATATCCGTGAAGCACCTGCCCTGGTTTTGATTGACCAACTTCTACAGGCCGGCGCGCAACTGAAGGTTCACGATCCGGTGGCCATGGACAATGTCAAAGATATCTATGGGGATCAGCTTGCTTATTTCGATCATCACTATGATACTCTGCAGGGATCCGACGCCCTCATTATTGTCACTGAATGGAATGAATTTCGGCACGCCGATTTTGATTATATTCTGCATAAGCTGCAGAAACCTGTCATCTTTGACGGACGGAACCTGTATGACCCCGATAAAATGAAACAAAAGGGTTTTGAATACATTGGCATCGGACTCAGTAATGTAAAATAACTGTGGAAAACAATTCACAGACAGTAAAACCGGAATCAGAAATACATACGGTTCTTAGATCTCAGTGATCGAGAACATCAAGAAAGAACGAAAAATGGAACACGAACTCAAAGAGAAATGCACGGGAATCATGGATCGCATCGTCAAGCTACGAGACTCTCTTTGACTACACTGACAAAAAAAAACGCGCTGCTGAAATTAATGAGCTGATGGGAGCTGCCGGCTTCTGGGACAACCAGGAGAAGGCACAGGGTCTCGTCAACGAAATGCAGCAGATTCAACTGGTTGTCAAACCATTAACTCAACTTGTTGAGGGCGCGGAAGATCTTGAAGTCCTGATAGAGTTCATTGAGGAAGAAGGCAGCGAAGACAGTATCCCGGAACTCTCTGCCACCGCCGAGCGACTCGAATCCATTCTGGAGCATCTGGAGCTTCAGGCGATGATGTCCGCTCCGGAAGATGGCTCTGCTGCCTACCTGAGCATTCAGGCGGGAGAAGGAGGCACCGATTCTTCTGACTGGGCAGAAATGTTGCTGCGCATGTATTTGCGCTGGTGTGAACGTAGAGGCTTCAATGTAGAGTTGCTGGATCGTTCCGATGCAGAAGAAGCGGGCATCCGCAGCGCGACCATTCGGATTGAAGGAGATTACGCCTACGGTTATCTCAAAGGAGAAACCGGAAACCACCGTTTAATTCGGATCAGCCCGTTTGACTCTGCAGGACGCCGACATACATCCTTTGCCGCAGTTGATGTTTCGCCGGACATGGGTGAAGTTGCAGAAATTGAAATCAGCTGGGACCAGGATGTACGTGAAGATACCTATCGTGCCAGTGGAGCAGGGGGGCAGCATATTAATAAAACGGATTCTGCCATCCGCCTGACCCATCTTGAATCAAATGTGGTCGTACAATGTCAGAACAACCGCAGTCAGCATAAAAACCGTGCCGAAGCCCGTAAAATGCTGAAATCAAAACTGTTTCAGATTGAGCAGGAAAAACGCGACGCAGAACTGGCTGCAAAACGAGGCGGTAAGTCGAAGATTGGGTTTGGAGGCCAGACAGTGCGAAATTATGTTCTGCACCCCGACCAGTATGTCAAAGATGCTCGTACAGGTTTTAAAGCAGGTAACCCGGGCCCCATTCTGGATGGTGACCTCGACGGATTCCTGGAAGCGTTTTTGCGTTGGGGTATGACAGAAAACTAACAGAAAAAACAGAATAGAGACTGTTATCTCGTCTCATTTGGGGGGAAGAAATCATGTTGCGGAATTCGTTTGCCTGCCTGGTATTCATCACATTTATATTGAGTGCACTGACAGGGTGCCTGAAAGTGGAACATCCTTCCCCGGATGCAAAATCTTATGCGGAACCTCAAGCTGCTGAAGTTGTCAAAACGCCGCCACAAACCAAAGAACCTGCAGGTGATGTGATACCTGAGACAGGCCTGACTGAAGAAGAGATCGCGGCAGGCTGGATCGCACTCTTCGATGGCCACAGTCTGTCTGGCTGGAAACCCAATAATGATGTCAACTGGCATGTCGATGAAGGGGTTATCAAAGCAGACAAGGGGGAACCAGGTCTACTGCTCACCACATCTCCCTTTGCAGATTACGAACTGAAATTCGAATTCAAATTGACTCCCGAAACAAACAGCGGGATTTTCCTGAGAACCACCTTTAACCCCACGGATCCCAGTAAGGACTGCTATGAACTGAATCTGTGTGATCAGAAAACCGAATTTCCAACCGGAAGCCTGGTCGCCCGCAGCAAGATCGATAAACCACTCCCCGTCAGTTCCGAATGGCAAACTTGTGAAGTAAACCTGGAAGGTTCGAACATCAAAGCCATTATCAATGGCAAAGAGGTTCTGAATTTTAATGATACTTCTAAGAATCTGCGGAAAACCGGATTCATCGGTTTACAGAAAAATGAAGGGGCGATTGAATTTCGCAAAATCTATCTGAAACCACTCCGGATGTCGACGATTTTCAATGGTGTCGATCTGGCAGGCTGGAATGTTGTCCCCGGTTCACAAAGTACATTTGAAGTCGTCGATGGCACCATTCACGTCACTGCTGAAAAACAGGGCTACCTGGAAACAGAAGAAATCTGGGGAGATTTCCTGTTTCAGGCAACAGCGAAGTCAAATGGGGACTCACTCAATAGTGGTTACTTTTTCCGTGCGATTAAAGGCTCGGAGAAAGGTATGGCTAATGGATATGAAGTTCAGATTCATAATGGAATCAAAGAGGGTGACAGGACCAAACCTGAAAATGCAGGGACAGGTGCCATATTTCGTAGAACCGAAGCCAGGCGTGTGGTTGCCAATGATCATGAATGGTTCACAACGACGCTTTCTGCCTCTGGACCGCATATCGCAGTCTGGATCAACGGTTATCAGGTGACTGACTGGACCGACACCAGAAAGCCGGATGAAAACCCTCGCAAAGGATTGAGACTGGAAGCAGGGCACATCAGCCTGCAGGGGCATGACCCTACTACAGATCTGAACTTTAAAGACCTGAAGGTCAGCACTCTTCCGGCAGATTCTCCTTGATTCCCCCAATACAGCGAATCGCGTGAAACAACTCAGCCTCAGGAGCAAGCTTAGTCACCACTTTGCGCACTCCCCAGAGTTTTGCTGCAGTGATGATTTCCGGATGCGCCAGTCCCATCATCCCGATGAGGGGGGCAGGCTCAATCCGGGTAATCAATTGATCCAGAACCGTGTCCCAGGGATCCAGATCATATACAATGACATCAGCCGTATTCTGGTGAGAGGCTGTCACGATTTCGCATCCCCAGTTTCTGAGCTGGGCTTCCAGCATGCTGCGATACTGGCTGTCACCGGAAATCACACTGATACGCGGCGCATTCCCCTGTCCATCCAGCCGTAATGGTAAAATCGACGATTCCCACAGGAATATTTCATCTCGGCCGGCAGTCAAAGGAAAGACCTGGGCATCCACCTCAATGATTTCCAGTTCCCTCTGAATTCGGGATGCAGCACTGCGTGCGGGTACGCGGATGCTGAACGGCCAGGTTGCCCGTGTCCGGCCATCAGATTCACACCAGACTCCATAACAGCAGACAAAACGACTCAGTGGAAAGCGACTGACGAGATCATCTAAGATATGAGGACCAAATTCATCAGGCCAGTTCTGACAAACGATGATCAGATCCGGATTTATATTTACGGTCCCGATCAGTTCCATTCTGGAAATTTCCAGTATTTGGGCTTCACTGCAGATTTCTCTGACTGAAGTGGAAATCGAATCCATTTCCGGGGTCAGATCACCAATGATCAACACGTGCATCTGATACAGACCTATTTAAATTACACTTTTGTCCAGATATCAATCTATTAAAACAACTGCATTTATACCCTAAAGATCGGGTTTCTGAAATGCCTTTTCTAAGGAATGAAAACCCTCTTTAAAGCAGCAGATCACTATTGCGAAATATTGTAAATTTTGCCATAACTCATTTTCTATCAGGCTGATCGGACTCAACCTGGACTTACAAATATTGACTCGAGGCAAGCTGCCTCGCTGGAACGTTGTGGAAAAGGATTTCGTCACGTTGCTCGAACCACCGTCTCCCGAATTACTGCATCGATTAACAAAGCTCAAGCTTTGTACCACTACCGATGTGAGACGCTGCAGGCGCCGTGTACGTAAACTGGCGCGGGGCATTCCCGCTTTCGACTCCGTCTGGATCGACGCACTGGTTCAGGCACAGAAAATCACCCCCTTCCAGGCACGCGTACTGGAATCCGGTCACCCGGAACATCTGGCTGTAGGACCGTATCTGCTGATTTCAGAACTGGGACATTCGCCACAATCCCAGACCTATATCGCCAGGGTACCTGATAGCACCGAACAATGCGCTCTGAAAATCACAACTCCCCAATTGGAGCAGCCACAGCAGTTACAGAAACATTTCCAAAGTCTGCTGCAACGGTTACAGGGACTGCATCATCCTTCCCTGGTATTACCCCGGGTCATTAAACAGCTTCCCACACAGTTTGTGATTATCAGCCATTATCTGCCTTCAATACCTGTCTCAGAACTGCTGATTCGCCGGGGACGTTTTCCGGTTCCCGTCGTTCTGGCGCTGGGCGCGCAACTGCTGGAGGCGCTGGTATTGCTTGAACAGCGAAAAGTAGTACACGGGGACATACGCCCCTGGAATGTCCGCCTGGCAGCAAAGGGAAATGCCGCCCTCGTCGATCCGGGCCTGGCCCCCATCCTCTCTCCCGAACTGACCATTCATGCCGCATTACCGCCGCGTTGCTACGATGGTATCGCTCCGGAACTGATCGGAACCGGTCGCCATCCTAATACACAAAGTGACCTGTATGCCCTGGGTTGCTTACTCTGGGAATTACTGGCAGGACGACCTCCGTTTACGACGGGTGACCCCCTGGCCAAACTGGCCTGCCATCAGACAAAATCCGTGCCTGACATCCGCAGTTGGGCTCCCGAAACACCTGCGGGCCTGGCCGAAGCATTAATTCGCTTTACAGCGGCTGATCCCCGACAGCGTCCCGGGGATATGCAGGCTGCACAAAAACTCTGGCCTGGAACAGCATCACGAAATCTTCTCGCCCGATTCCACGATTCTTTTCAGCACCAGACATCACGCGTAGAATCAGAACCGAAATCAGAAAAACCAGGCCGACTACCACTGATTGCCGCACTGATTTTTGTACTCTCGGGATTATCCTATACCCTGCTGGACGAAGGGGCCCGGAACCAGCTGCTGGAAATTACCTCCAAAGTTTCGTTCAACCAGACTGACAAAAAGCTTTCCCCACCCCCTGATACTCAGCCCCCCAAAGTCAAAACAGAAAAAACGGTTCATACTTTGCTCCCGGCCCCCGATGGGCAGGGGGTAATCCGGTTGGAAGCAAATACGGTGTATGAATCAACCAGGATCACCACCGTCGGGCCACTCACACTACAGGGGGATCCAGCACATCCCGCCATTATTGAAATCGAAGCAGATTCATTTCATGTTGTCGCTGAGCAACTGACCGTGGAAAATGTCATTTTCATCAATCGAACCAGTTCGCCCCAGACAGCAGGACAAACCATTCAAGCCCTGTTAAACGTGACAGCCCAAAACGTAAAAATCAACTCGTGTTACTTCACGCAACTGGAATCAAATGCAGAAGCCGGTTCGAATCAGATCTATAGTGCCCTGTATTGGAAACCATTGGATCCACAACATCGAAACGGGACAAACCTGACATTTCAGAATACCTTTTTTGCTTTACCCGGACACGTGGTTCATTTATCTCAATCACCTCAGAATATTTTGCTCAATAATTGTCTGAATCTCACTTCACGCTCACTGCTCTATCTGGAACATCCGCCTGAAATTGACCAGCAGTTAAACCTCAACCTGCAGCACCTGACCATGCGGGAGTCCGGTCCGCTGCTGATGTTGAACTGGTCCGACCAGATTCAGATTCCCGGTGCCATTCAGATGGTAGCCAGGGACTGTGTGTTTGGACTGGTACACTCTGCTCTCATCCAATTCCAGGGATTAAAGCCCCCTGAAAACTGGCTGGCATCAGTCGGCCTGCTGGGAGAAGGGTCTGTAGCTTCTTCCGATATTCTGATCGCTGGCTGGCAGGAGTCCCCCGGAACGTCACTGGAAGAACTCAGTACAGACAAGATGATGATCGAAGGCCTCTCCACTGGAAAATTTCGATATGCGGCTGAAATCAGTCTCCACCCGGCAGATTCTCTGGTCACCGAAGCACAAGTGCCGCGTAAATCTGCACAACCGCCGGGTATTCAGCCTGAATTGATTCCAGACTTTGTCGCAAGCCTGAAAACCCTTAAAAAGTAAGCTGTTGAGTGAGAGTTCTCCGCGCGATCTCCTTGAAGGGAGCAGGGGGGATTGGTAATATCTCTACCAGTCCTGTGATAACATCCTTCGATCGGGGTCTGTACGCATCTGACGTCACCCTGGTTGAAATACGCACCTACACTAATCTGATGCGACTATGAATATCGACCATGAGTATCGAACCGACATCTCCAGTGGATGGAACCGTAAACATATTCTAGGACTGCAGGACCTCACCCGGGATGAACTCAATATCATTCTCAACCAGGCAGCAGAATTTAAGCGGCTTGCCGCCATTGGTGAAACCAAATTAACACCATTAGCCGGTACTGTTGTCGCCAACCTCTTCTTTGAACCATCTACCCGAACCCGTATCAGCTTTGGGCTGGCAGCCAAGCGTCTCAGTGCGGACACCGTTGATTTTTCCGCTTCCGGCAGCAGCCTCTCCAAAGGGGAAAGCTTTGTTGATACTGCCAAAACAATCGAAGCGATGGGAGTATCATATGTAGTTGTCAGGCACAAAACGCCGGGTGCTCCACAACTGCTGGCACAACACCTGGACGCCAATATTCTCAACGCTGGCGATGGGACACACGAACATCCCACCCAGGCGCTCCTCGATATTTTCACGATCCGGGAACATTTTGGCAAAATTGAAGGGCTGACCGTCACGCTGGTAGGAGATATTCTGCACAGCCGCGTTGCTCGTTCAAATATCTGGGGGCTGAAAAAGCTGGGCGCCCACGTGATTGTCTGTGGTCCAACCACATTGATCCCCAGTGAAATCTCAAAACTGGGAGTGGAAGTCTCCAGTAACCTGGATGACGTTCTCCCCCGAACAGACTGTCTGAACCTGTTACGGATTCAGTTTGAACGTCAACGGGGGCACTACTTCCCTTCCATCCGGGAATACGCACACCTCTTTGGTATGAACAAGCAACGCATTAACAAAGCCAAAGAGAATGTCTTAATCCTCGCGCCGGGTCCCATCAACAGGGGTGTGGAAATTACTCCTGATGTGGCTGATGGTCCGCACTCAATCATTCTAGGCCAGGTCAGCAATGGCCTGATCATCAGAATGGCCTGTCTCTACCTGCTTCATCTACAGCGAACTGCCTCCTTGGGAACTCCAGGATGAAATCGATTCTCATTAAAAATGGTCGTATTATCGACCCTTCACAAGATCTGGACCAGTTGGGTAACCTGTTAATTGAAAACGGGAAGATTACCGGTCTGTGCGAAGCGACTGTCACTGCTGACGAAACCATTGACGCCACAGGTCTGATCGTCAGCCCGGGATTCATTGACATTCACGTCTCCCTGTGCGAACCCGGCTTCGAAGAAGACGAAACGATTGAATCGGGAACCGCTGCGGCGTTAGCCGGCGGTGTGACTTCTCTCGGATGTCTGCCGAATACATCGCCCGTGGTTGACGATCGCTCTTCCGCTGAGTTTATTCTGCTCCAGGCGGAACGTGCAGCGAACTGTCATGTCTATCCTCTGGGTGCTATCACCAAAAATCATGAAGGAAAAGAACTGGCGGAAATCGGTCAGTTGGTTGCAGGAAAAGCTGTCGGTTTTACCGATGCTGACCGTCCCATTGATAATGCGCAAATCATGCGATGTGCGCTGGAATACACCCGCATGTTTGACCGCCCGATCTTAAATCGTCCTCAGGTCGCAGAGCTGACTGATAAGGGACAGATGCATGAGGGCTTTTATTCGACAGTACTGGGACTCAAAGGCATCCCGTCCGCTGCAGAGGAGATCATGGTCAACCGGGATATTGCCCTGGCAGAACTGACCCGGGGGCGAATTCACCTGATGTGCATCTCCACCCAGAACAGTGTCTCACAGATTCGTCGCGCCAAAGCTGCTGGAATTCGTGTCTCTGCCGATGTCACCCCCCACCACCTGACACTCACTGATCAGATGCTGGAGAATTATGATCCTAACTTCAAGGTCCTGCCTCCACTGCGTTCCCAGGAACACATCGACGCTTTAATCGAAGGCTTGAAGGATGGCACAATTGATGCGATCTGCTCCGACCACACCCCCCACGCTGCGGAAAAGAAAACTGATGAAATTCTGGGAGCTGACTTTGGAATTATCGGCCTGGAGACGCTACTGCCTGTCTGTCTGCAGAGCCTGATCACTCCCGGTCACCTCTCCTGGCCTGAATTGATCGGGAAACTGACACGGGGCCCTGCTCAAATCCTGGGACTTGAAAAAGGGACTCTGGCGGAGGGAGCAGACGCTGATATTACCCTGATTAACCCGGATATCCGTTACATTCTCGAACCTGCCCTACTCAAATCATCCAGTCACAATACTCCATTTCTTGGAAAAGAACTGCAAGGCAGGGCAGAAGTCGTCATTGTTTCCGGCGAAATCCGATTTCGAGCCGAAAATTAAAAACTTCGCTACACAAAATGATCGAAGTTGACGTTCCCTTCCGTATCATCGACAATATCATTCAGTGATTGGCAAGCAGGGTCTATCGACTTCAGATTGTCTCAAGTTTCAGAATCCCTGAGTCTGATTCAATGTGAAAACGCTGATCCAGACTCGGTAGTTCAGGGAACGGTAAATCTGTCCGTAGATCAGTGAGAGTTGCGGTGCCATTCCGACTTCAGCGACCGTTTTCTACAGATCACAGTCATTCATTTTAGATGGGACATGAAATTGATCATGCAGGACACTTTATTCAGGTTTGATCTGGAGCATTTCACGGGTACTGTCCGAATACTGCTTCTGTCGACAGTGTTGATTCTGTTTCATGGTTGCGGTGCAGAAACCTACGAAAAACGACTCAATGAAACATCAAAATACTTTGCCTACGTGGATACCCGAAATCAGGCGCTTTCCGGTTTCTGGTCATCTCCTACTATCAAAATGAGAGTGCCCCTTGAGTTTCAACAGATGGAGGCCCCGAAAAATCCTGTAGCATCAGCATCAGATGAATCAGAGTCTCCAGCACCGGAGCCAGCACCGACCATTGATCCCCGACAACCTGACTATGCAGACCTGGTACTGCCCGGACTGGAAGGTGCCTGGCGAGCCGAAGTACCCGTCGATCAGGAACAGGATCGCGTCGAGCATCCCGCGTACCTGTATGTTCTCAGTAATCAGTCACTGCTGAAGGAAAAACGTGAAAAAGAGGCACTCGACTTTTTCAATAGCGTCAACAATCAGATTGCCCACACTTTTGACCAGTTTCTGAATCCGGAAAATTTTAAATCAGAACGATTTCCCAAGGGGAAAGGATATTCAAACCCCAAATCATTTTCTGTAGGTACCTTTGTTCCAGAGATGCCGATCAATGGAGTTCCTTATCAGTTTCAGATTTACTTGTCCGAATCAGGAAATCAACAGGTGGTGATTCTACTGGTGATACCCCAAAATATTGCTCGTGCATCAAAACTTAAAGAACAGATGGATTATAGTCTGGAAACCGTGGAAATCATTCCATCAGCATCTCAAGCCCCGTCAGAAAGCGCAAAATTCTAATCAGCAGATCAGATGCAGGATCGCATCCCTTTTAATCACGGCATCTCTCATCCTGTTAAACGCAGTTCAGAGGGCAGGGGAATCGAAACTGTAAACTGGACTCAGACTAAATAGCGTTTCCCGACACCATCGTTTGATTCGCTACTCAATCTCTCCATTAGATTATTGATATATGTCACTTATTCACCCCGGTTTATTACTTGGAATCGTTCTGGCAATAATCCCGGTGATTTTACATTTCCTGCTCCGTTCAAAACCCAAAAAACTGATCTTTCCTGCTCTGGCACTTCTGCAACGTAAAAAAATCCAGAATTCCCGCAGGCTCAAACTTCGTCATTTCTGGCTGCTGTTACTACGCATTCTGGTAATTGTCGCGATTGTCCTCGCGCTGACCAGGCCTTCACTCCCTCCGGCCAATTATGGTTTTTCGACCTATGAACTGACCATGCTGATTACCATCGGGCTGATCGCGGTCCTCGTATACCTCGGCCTGATGCGTCATTTTCAGAAACAGCGAGTTTCTCAGCAGACCCTGAATACACGTCGCACATTTTTACGCGGTGGCATCGGTGCAGCGGCATTTCTACTGGTGGCGTTACTGGTTTTGTGGCCTTATCAGAGACGCATCTTTGCAGAGATTTCTGAACCGCTTCCCGCAGTGGCTGAGAACATCCCGGTCACCGCAGTCTTTCTGTTTGACACCAGCCTCAGTATGGATTATCGACAGGACAGTCTTTCTCGCCTGGACCAGGCCAGAACGATTGCTGATGAGCATTTAAGCAACCTGCCAGCTCAGAGCAGGGTCTCTGTCATGCATAGCAGCAGCGAAGATAATTTTCCCTTTCAATCCGATCTGACAGCAGTCCAGTCCCGTATCAAGTCACTGAAAACATCTGCATTCTCCCTGTACCTGGACGATCGCCTCCGCGCCGCCATCAATCGGCAGGAAGAAGATTTCAAACGCAGCCAGTCAGCACAACAATCCGTTAGCTCCCAGACGGCAGGAGCAGATCAGTTTGTTCGGGAAATATATATTTACACAGACCTGGCCCGTTCGGCCTGGAGAAGCCAGCCAGCACAATCGATCAGACAGCAGTTGGAACGTCTTAAATGGCTCGGAATTTATGTGATCGACGTTGGAGTTACCAATCCGAAAAATATCGGCATTTCGCATATCAACCTCTCGCGCGAAGCGATCACGCTCGGCAATTCCGTAACTGTCAAAGCGGAAATTGTGACCTCCGGAATTACAACAGAAAACACCACTCTGGAACTCTATACTCAAAATGAAAAAGGCCAGTTGATCAAACGTGACCAGCGTCTCCTGTCAACCACCGGTACCTCTGCAGCAAATTCCGATTCCGAGACTGCACCAAAATCAAATCAGGAAACGCAACTCGAAATGAGTCTGACCAATGTCACTCAGAAGGTCACTCAAGGCGAACTTCGGCTGACTTCTTCCGATCCTTATCTTCCAGACGATGTCCGCTATTTCACTGTTCTGGCCGAACCACCTCCCGAAATCTTAATTGTCAGTCCGGACCCCGCTTCAGCCCAAGTCTGGAGTGCTGCTTTGGCACCGGAGAAACTTGTCGCTTTAAAGAAAAATCGCTACCAGTGTAATGTGATTTCGCTGAATGAACTGGAATCGACGCCGCTGGAACAATACGCGGCCGTCTATCTGATTAATGTCACCACTCTGCCTCCCACCGCCTGGCGATTGTGTACCGAGTACGCGGAAAATGGCGGCGGAATCTGCTTCATTTTAGGCAGTGATGGAGATGCACCGGAATCTATGATTGTTTCCTTCAATTCGCTGGCAGCCCGAAAGTTACTTCCGCTGGAATTACTGGGATCACTCAAATTCATCCCTCCGGAATTCCTTGATCTGGAAAATAATCCCCATTCACTGTTTGAATACTTCAAGGAACTGGGTGGAACGGGAGAACTGGCTACAATGGAAGTCTCCCGCTACTGGCGCGTCGAACCGACCGATAAAGGACAGGTGATCGCAACTTATACTGACTCCAGAAACTCTCCCGCAATCGTTGAGCGCAATCTGGGGCAGGGGAAAGTAGTCGTACTCACGACCGGCGTCGATTCCTCTGGCTGGAGTCAACTCCTGTATGCCCGCTGGTCCTATCTGGCATTCGCAGATCAGCTGACCCGCTACCTGATCCACACGAGATCAAATCGTGCGAATTATATAACTGGTGAAATCGCCAGTTATCAATGGCCAGCGACAGCCACGAGACCAGAAACATTTCTGTTGAGAACCCCCGATTTAAAACAATTGCTGATACAGGTTAAATCGGGAGCGCAGCAGGTCACGATACCGGAAACCACCGCTCCAGGTCATTACCAGTTGATCGATAATTCCAGCAATACTGCTCGTTCTTCCAGCGGCTTCAGTGTGAATATCAACGCTGCAGAAAGTAACTTTACGCCGATTTCTGAAAACGAACTTGATCAGTTTCTGGGAGCCGATCGTTACAGCATTACTCACGATATGGAAGGACTGAAACGTACAATTCGCACCGGCAGACTTGGCGTGGAAATTTTTCCCTTACTGGCAACACTGCTGCTGCTGTTGTTCTGTCTTGAACATTTTACCGCGAACTTTTTCTATGAAATCGATCAGGCAGCCGAAACGACTGCCTGAGTTTGAGTCTGACCCCATTCTAATTTCCTGACTTTACAGACATACCATGCAACCGATATTTGAACCAATCTGGTCCTGGCCGACGATGATCCTGCTGATCATCGGGTTGATCACACTGGTTCTTACCACATACCCCAAACGTGTCAGACATTTCTCACCGACAATCCGTCGGCTGCTGATTGGTTTAAGATTAATAACGGTGTTGCTCCTGGCATTCATGTTGCTGCGCCCTTCCATTGAATTCAGTGACCAGACCAGACAGCAGTCATGGCTGTACATCGTTGCTGATGCCAGTCGCAGTATGCAGACTGAAGATGCTCCTGGCAGTGCGCCCCGCCGCAATGAGTTATTAAAAACTCTTCAAACGGTTAAACCACGACTCGATAATCTTGACAAAAATATCGGCATCCGGCGTTTTGATTTCTCAAGCGAACTGATTCCCGTTGAGGCTTTTTCTGAAGAGGCTGCAGGGGATCAGACAGCAATCGGCTATGCGTTGGAAATGATTTCCAGCCAGTTACAACAGGATCGTCTGGTAGGAATCCTGCTGCTTTCCGATGGAGCAGAACGAACAGTGCCTCCCTATGATGTCGATGCCAAAACTCAGGCCAGCTACTTCGGCGACACAGGTATTCCCATCTATACGATCGGCTTTGGTTCATCCAGCCTCCAGGATACAACATTGGATCTGGTCATGGAGAGCCTTGTTATTGACCCGCTGGTATTCGAGAAAAAAAACACTCCCATCAGTGTTAAGGTCCGCAGCCTGGGAGCAGCCAATCGGGATATCACCGTGCGACTGCTGGTTGAAGATCGTACTGGAATCAAAAAAGGCGAAGCGGGCAAGATGGTCCCCGCATCAGCCTACGGTAACTCCCGGGTCGCAACCCAGATCCATCCGAATCAGAACAATGAACTTACCACGGTGGAACTCTTCTGGACGCCGGAAATTCCCGGCGAATACAAAATCGCTGTAGAAGCGGTTCCACTGGAAGGTGAAATCAAACAGACAAACAATCGACTGGAAACGATTGTCACGGTTCAGAAAGGGGGGCTGCAGGTCGTTTATTTCGACTCCCTGCGACCCGAGCAGAAATTCATTCGTTCCATGAATGATCCTAAAATACAGCTGGATTATATTCCGGTGGGAAACGGTTTCTCCGGAAACAACAAACCTATTAATGCAGACCTCAAAGACCTCGCTCGCTACGACGTATTCATCATTGGAGATGTCCCCGCCGACACTTTGGGGCCCACAGTCCTCCGCAAAATTGCAGATCGTGTTGAACAGGGAGCCGGCCTGCTGATGACGGGCGGATATCACAGCTTTGGCCCTGGTGGCTACGCGAATACCCCGCTTGAGAATTTGATCCCGGTCGTCATGCGTGCCAACGAAAAACAGGCCGGGAATGCCATTGCCAAAGATCTACATTACTTTCAGGATCTGAAGATGGTACCGACCTCGCTGGGACTGCAGCGCTATGTGATGCAGCTGGATAGTTCCCGAGAGGCAAACCGACAAAAATGGAACATGCTGGCTCCGCTCAAGGGGGCCAATCGCCTCAAGAAAAGGTTTGATACCGTTGAAGTCCTGGCAGAATCCGCCGGAAATGAAGCCATTCCGCTGCTGTTTGCTTCAGATGTGGGAAATGCACGTGTCATGGCATTTGCCGGCGACACCACGTTTCAATGGTTCCTGACCGGGAATCGAAACGAACATGAACGCTTCTGGAGGCAGATGATTCTCTGGCTGGCTCACAAAGAAAATGAGACTGACCAGAGTGTCTGGGCACGTGTCGAACCGCGTAACGTTGCCCCGGGAAGCCAGGTCCCTGTTCTGTTTGGTGCCCGGGATGACAAAGGAAAGCCCATTTCTGATGTTCAATTCACGGTACAGGTCACAGGACCTTCCGGAAAAACCAGCAAATCGGAAATACAGGGGACCGGGGAAACATCAAGAACCACTTTTTCACAAACGCAGGAACCCGGTGATTACTGGGTCACGGTCAGTGCAGTAAAAAACGGAAACTCACTCGGCTTCGACGCCATCACCCGATTTATCGTCGATCCACGTGATCTGGAACTGGATAACCCGGCTGCTGACTACTCTCTGCTGGAATCCATTGCCTCCCTCTCAGGAGGTAGTTCTTTGCCACCTGAGGAACTGGAAAGTTTTCTGACGCGGATGAACAAAGAAAATTTATGGAATAATGACCTGACACGGTACCGGCGCGTGTCCCTGTGGGATAACTGGTACTTCCTGCTCTGTTTCATTCTTCTACTCAGTGCAGAATGGTTCTTCCGGAAACATAAAGGTCTGGTTTGACTGCCTTTACGGGCATTGTTCCAGTCTCGAAGAGAAAATCAGGGAAAATCAATTCTCCCTGAAATTTCTGGAACATTCATACCATCACCGACGTCGATCATTCTATAATGGGTATAAGTGATTTCTTTCTATTTCTAATCTGATTCAGGCACAGGCTTTCCATGTCAACGGCATCCAATCCGAAGCAGACGACCGAA
Organism: Gimesia maris; assembly: GCF_008298035.1. Taxonomy (NCBI): domain Bacteria; kingdom Pseudomonadati; phylum Planctomycetota; class Planctomycetia; order Planctomycetales; family Planctomycetaceae; genus Gimesia; species Gimesia maris. Next base: position 3,207,197 of record NZ_CP042910.1, on the reverse strand, counting down.
CAGCGATCTGGCCAGTATGCCAAGTTTGATGAATATGTGGATTATCAGGTTTCAAAAACCGGATCCAATATCAAAGCCAATGATCTGCTGACAACAGCTGTGGGAATTACCGCTATCTTCCTAGGCTACCTGCTGGTATTTGTCCTGTTCGATCACTGGATCATCAAAGGCGGGTTCGGTCATACCGCGCGTCTGCTGATGCTGGCAGGAGTTTTTATTGCCTGTCTGGGCTGGGCCGTCTGGAAACTGATTTTACCTTACTTCAAAAAAGTCACACACCTCTATTCCGCACATGCTCTTGAACAGACGTCTGCTGAGATGGAAGGTTCGCTGCTGAATCTGATTGATCTGAAAAACTCCAAACGCGCTGTTAATCCTGAAATCATCAACTCGCTGGAAAAACGCGCAGCGCTGACACTTTCACAAACCGATACCGAGCAGGCTGTCGATCGGCGTCCGCTCATGCGACTTTCCTATATTCTGTTGTTCGTCGTGGCCCTGTTGTGTTTTTATGCACTCTTCTCGCCAAAAGAAATCTGGCCATCCATTTCAGCGGCCATTTCCTTTTCCCCTCAACGAGAGTTTGCCACACAGACCCAGATCAACTCCGTGACACCTGGGAACACAGAAGTCCTCTCTGGGAGTCAACTGGAAGTCATCGTTGACCTGCGGGGAGAAGTACCGGAAACGGTAACACTGTTCTACTCATCCAGCGACGAAGGCCGCGTGGACGAGCCTGTCAAACTGCGTGCCATGGATGAGACTCTGAAACGGTACCAGGGCATGATTGTCGGGATCAACGGACGCGGGATTCGCCAGGAGTTAACCTACCATATCAAGGCGGGAGATGCGACATCAGAAGAGTTTCAAGTCAAAGTCATTCAGCCACCCTCTGCGACCGTACACTCGATTCGTTATGATTATCCGCAATACATGGAATTGGCAGCGGTTGAGCAGCCGGGGGGAGCCATCGATGCCTGGGAAGGGACGAAAATCACCCTCGATGCGACAACGAATATGCCAATCACTTCCTTTGAAGTTCTCTTTTCTGACGAAGAAGATTCTAATTCATTGCTGGAAGAATTCCGAATCGAAAAGAAGATCAATAAGAATTCGATTACTGCTTCCTGGAAGTTGAAACTGCGTGCAGATGGATCCTTTCCCAGATTCTATCAGATCAAATGCCGAAACGAAGCAGGTCAGACAACCCTGTCACCGACCGTCTATCCGCTGATGATCCGTCCGGACCAGGCTCCGGAAATCAGCTTGCTGACACCAAAATCAGATCTGAAGATGCCCGCTAACGGTATCGTCCCCATTTCAGTGATCGCGGAAGATCCGGATTTCAAAATCCGTTATCTGAACCTGAGAGTTGATAAACAACAGGTTCGGATTCTGGATAAAACCCTCTTCGAAGGCGCTGAAAAGAGTGTGGGACTCAATCACGATTTCGAACTGGGGCCACTGCGATTGTCCCCCGGCGAGACCATTTATTTCTGGGTCGAGGCTCGTGATAACAAACACCCGTCTGGTAATCGCCAGAATACCCCCAAGATCAAGATTGAAATCACAGAGCCTGTCACAAAGGAAGAAGCCCAGAAACAACTCGAAGAACAAAAACAGAAAGCGGCACCCCAGAATCCAGACACCGATTCCGATCAGAATAACAAATCGGAACCGATGGAAAACAAATCTGAGAAAGCAGACCGGAAATCGTCTGATCAGGCAGATCCAGACAAAAAAGAAGAAGGACAGCCTGGGGATCAAACCAAACCTGGTGAAGAAAATCAACAGGAGAAAGGTAGCCAGAAACCGGGCAAAAAGAATTCTCCTCAATCCGAATCAACTGACCCTCAAAAGTCAGAAGAGCCGGGCGCTGGTCAGAAACCACAGAAATCTGGCGAAAAAGAGGAACTGGACAGCGATGGCGCCGATGACCAGGAAGCGATAAAACGTATTCTGGAGCAACTGAAAAAAGAAGGGCAGCAACCAGAACCGGGTTCCGAACCAAAACAGGAGCCGGACGCGGAAAAACAGGAACCTGGAAAGTCGGAAAACGATCCACAGATGCAGGACCAGAAATCATCTGGCGCTAACGGCGAAAAGAACAATCCTTCTTCTGATACCGACAAAGGCTCAGAAGGCGAACCTCAGAACGCGCCCGACAAGAACTCAAGCCCCACGTCTTCCGACAAGGCAGACAAACCGGATCATGATCCCAGCGGAAAACAGAAACCGTCTCAGACTGACTCTGTTCCCAAAGGCAAACAGGAACCGGCTGATCCTTCAGATGATGCGATGAAAACCAAATCAAATGGCGATCCTAAAGGAAAAGCAACCCCGAACCATGATCCTGACGCGGATCCCCGTAGAACCGATAAAAATGTAGAACGGGACCCGAACCAGAAACCTGCTACTCGTCCTGGTCAAAAGGATTCTCCCTCCAATGCTTCTTCCCCAAAGCCCAATTCGGATAATCCTGATTCAAAGACTGAAGGTACCGACAATGCTTCAAAAGCAGATCCAAAACAGGGAATGAGGAAACCTGATAAATCAGACCAGAACCCGTCCCCCTCCGACAAACAGCAACCTTCAAATAAACCTGATTCCAAACAAAAGCCGGACCAGCCCGATGGTTCCAATGAACCGCCTCAGGACAAAGGTCGCCTCACAGACCAGAAATCAAAACAACCACAGAATGGCGAGAAGGGTAACAGTTCTCAAAACGACCAGGGGCAGAAAGGGAGTCAGCAACCAGGTAAAGGAGATTCTTCCGGACAAAAGGGCAATCAGGAACAGAGCTCACAGAAACAGCCTGCTGACTCGAAGCAGTCGATGAATAAGCCAGACTCAGACAGCAAATCTGGCGAGAAATCTTCAAAGCAGAACCAATCCGGCCAGAATAAATCCGGCGAAAGTAAATCTGGTGAAAAAGGTGGCAATCAATCGGGTGGGGAAAAAAGTGGTTCAAAAGGTGACAGCCAGTCCAAGTCAAAATCAGGAGAAAGTTCCACCTCCAGTTCCAGTCAACGGTCTGGAGATCCGCAGGGCAGTGGCTCGACCAAGGGAGGGCAGTCTGCAGCATCGGATAATCAGGATTCTGGAAACGCCTCGCCACCGGGCCTGCCTGAGGCAGAAGATGCCAATCTGGAATACGGAAAAGAAGCCGCCAATCTGGTTCTGAAGCGAATTAAAGATGAACTGAAACGCAAAGAGGTTGATCAGGAACTGCTCAAAGAACTGGGTTGGACCAAAGAAGAGATGCAGCAGTTTTCTGAGCGGCTACAGAAGCAGTTGCAGACTCCGGAGCAGGAATTACAGTCGCCTGAATCGCTGGCCCGGAAACGTCAGTTCGAAGAAATGTTGAAATCACTCAAGCCCGCGAATCGGGCAGGACAGCGCGAACGAACCAGTACCCGAAAACAGAATACTGACAGTATTGGCCCCCGACGCCTGCCCGTTCCTGAAGAATACCGGGAAGCATACGAAGCCTTTACGCGTGGTTTATCTGAGAAGCAGGCCTCAGATAAGTAAACCATGACCGACTGTAAGATATCCCGTTTATGACAGCAGCAATTCCAGATCGTCGCTCGAGAGGTTCTTGAGGACGCTCTGGTTCTCTTCCAGGATCGCATCCGCCAGTTCCCGCTTCTGCTGCTGCAATTCGGTGATTTTTTCTTCGACCGTATTGCGGCAGATCAGCTTGTAAGCAAACACGCGTTTGGTCTGGCCGACACGGTGTGCCCGGTCGATCGCCTGTGTTTCCACAGCAGGATTCCACCAGGGATCCAGAATGAAAACATAGTCCGCGGCAGTCAGGTTCAAACCCAGGCCTCCCGCTTTCAAACTGATCAGGAAGACGCCACAATCTTTGTCGGTCTGGAACCGGTCCACGCGTTCCTTACGGTCACGGGTCTGACCATCCAGATATTCGTAGACGATATTCTTCTGATCCAGGTGTTCCTGCACAATTGAAAGCATACTGGTAAACTGCGAGAAGACCAATGCTTTGTGACCTTCTTCAATCAGTTCTTCCAGATGTGGAATCAGTACATCCATTTTTGCAGAAGCGTCCAGGGCCCGACCACGATCTAACAGAGCAGGGTGACAGGCCGCCTGGCGCAGACGTAATAACGCTTCGAGCACATGAATTTTGGTTTTACCCAGACCTTTGGATTCAACCATTCCCAGGATGGAATCCCGGTAGTGCTGTCTCAATTCGTCATACAGGTTGGTCTGATCTTTACCCATATCACAATACAGAGTCTGTTCGACTTTTTCAGGCAACTCGTTGGCAACCTGTTCTTTCGTCCTTCTCAGAATGAAAGGGCGTAATGCATTGCCTAACATGACACGGGCATTTTTATCTTCGATATCATTCGTATAAGCTTTGAAGACGGAACTGCGTCCCAGCATTCCCGGATTCAGGAACTCAAAGATTGACCAGAGATCTCCCAGATGGTTTTCGACAGGGGTACCACTGAGTGCAATCCGATGACGGGCCTGTACCAGTCGCGACGCTTTTGCCACCTGCGAACCCGAGTTTTTGATCATCTGGGCTTCATCGAGCACAGCATAATCAAACTGGATATCTTTGATCTGAGTAATGTCACGTCGCATCGTCCCGTATGTCGTGAGCACCAGGTCATATTCCGTCAGTTGTTCAATCAGCTTACTGCGATCGCCGCCTGCATATTCAATCACTTTCAGCTCAGGGGTAAACTTGGAGGCTTCCTGCATCCAGTTAAACATGAGCGATTTCGGTACAACAGCCAGTGAGGGAAGATGCTCGCCCCGCGCCCTTTTCCGCCGTAGCAGCAGCGCCAGGAGTTGAACGGTTTTTCCCAAACCCATGTCATCGGCAAGACAGCCACCAAAATGGAAGTCCTGCAGGAACTGCAGCCAGCCCAGGCCTTCCAGCTGATATTTGCGCAGATCTCCTTCAAAGCCATCTGGTTCTTTATCGATAGAGATTCCCGAGAAAGAGCGAATCTTTTCACGGATTTCATCGAACTTGGCATCAGTCTCTACAAACTCCTGTGCATTCAGCAGCGCATCCAGCAGCGCGACCTGATTGGGTGCAAATCGCAGATGATCTTCATCCGTGACTGCTATTCCAGCCAGAATTCCGTATTGTTCGATCCACTCTTCCGGCAGGATCCCCAGAGATCCGTCATCAAGGCGAATCGATGAATCGCCGCGTGCCAAGGCGGAAAGCAACTCAGGAAATCGGACGGTCTGACCTTCGAAGTCGACATCGGCATGCAGTTCAAACCAGTCAATGCCCGATTCAACCTTAAACATCAGGCTGGCCGGTTGATGGACCTGCTTACCATCGGCGCGAACGGCCCAACCCTCTTTGATCAGTTCGCGGACCGCTCCTCCCAGATCGCGTGCGGAGATCTCAACATCCCGTCCTTGAATCCGCCGGTCGAGCAGTCTGCGAAAACCGCTATCCTGCAGCAGGGTCCAGGCACTCGATTCTTTTTCCCGGTTTCGGAGAATGCAGCGTTTTTCTTCCCGGTCCACGATCGCCCATTGGGTGCTCGAGCCGGATACCAGATGATCCAGGTAGTTAAAGTGGATCTCACCATACAGACGATCCTGCTGCCAGCGTTTTTTCTGCGGCGAATGGATCAGCAGTTCCGGCAGGGGATCACAGGTCACTTCTTCCAGATGCAATTCTTCAGGAAGTTCCAGCCGAGGCAGTACCGGCATATCCAGCAGACGATCAACCAGTTCCTGCTGCTCGCCTTCTTCCACTTCGATCGTTTCGTTCAGCTGAATCATTTTGATCCAGGGAAATGCATCATAGTCTTCGAGAGGAGTAATTTTATCATGGGTCAATACCAGGCCCCCCGCGACGATCAGTCGTGCAGAGGAGATCTGTAGAACTTCATCGTCCCGTTTCAGATGACCGTGCAGTTTCCAGTTGGAATTTTTCCGGTCCCGTTCTACCCCCATGCAGAACTCCCAGGTATGCTCGCCATCCCATGTCAGGGAATCAACATCGTCGGGCTGACGATCCAGGTAACGTACATGCCCCGTACCGCACATCAACGGCAGAATCAGTTCACACAGTTCATAGGGAATTCGATAACGAAATGCAGCGACCTGAGTTTCTGTCTGCTGTGCCCGCCAGTTTGTCCGTTCGGGCGTTCCCCCGGACAGATAGGCCAGAATCCGTCGGTCGTCTTCATGTTCGACTTCCTGAAGTTGACCTGCCTTCAGCTTGAGGGGTTTCAACTTGCCCCATTGCCCATTCGCTCGTCGCTGACGCTGAGAAGTCTGAACGACCAGTTGCCCGGATTCGAGGCTTTCCTCGATGTCGATTTCATAAAAGATCTCTCGTTCCTGCTGTGTCGTTTTGGAGAGAACGGGAGTCAGAGCGAACTCATTCTTTAGCTCAACCAGACGTGCTTCCCAGTCACGCAGACGCGGTTTGGAAGAAACCGCTGTTGACTGGCTGCTGCTGGTACCAGATTTGGTTTTACGAGACCGCCCGCCACCCAGATCAAAATCGTCGGGCATCGAAAACTCGAAATCGTCCACCTCGTCTTCAAAAGAGATCGGGGCATTTTCGATGATAAACGGCGGAATGTAACCCGGTTTAACCGCACCGGCGAGGTAGCCCGCTTCATCCACGGCCAGGATAGCGGCCCAAAGATGCTTACAGACATTGAACTTCTGAAACTGGTCACAGGTGCAATATGTTTTCAGATTGCCATCATCGCGTGACAGTTGCGTCTGGTACTCGACACCATCGCGCACCACAGCAAAAATATGATCAGCGGTGATCCGGGTCAGTTCAACCCGTTCCGCTTCTATATATGCTGCACCACGAAATCGAATATCGGCACGAAATTGATTTTCAAGCAATTCTGCCAACGTCATGGACGGCCTCCTGCCTGATCCCAAAACGCGTTTCGCATTATTGAGACACTCCCGGATATTTTCATAAGTCAGTCCTGAATTGAACCTGGACCAACGCTGGTATCGGTCGGAACACAAACATTTTAATCGTGCGGCTCTCAAAAAAGCCTGTTGAAGAATTGGGCCTTACAACCCTCAAACCCCATTCAGAGCGCATCTTACGAGGTTACTAGATCACCGTTGCTTTTGACCAGTCATTATGGCGGGTTTTCTTCTGAAATTTTGACTTCCATCAAAAAAGAATGTGAACATTCCGTTATCTCAAAGAGTTAGCCAAGTTCCGCCCCCTGAGACTGGTCCAGCTGTAAAAAGTGTGATATACGACTCCCACAGTCTGCTCAGTCGATTCACTTTTTTGAAAAATAATTTATAGTATCTGTTTTCATCATCAGTCCGGCCCTGAACAGCAATCATGAGGTCGGGGCTTATCTGAAAGCAATATGCAACTATGGAACATCTCCATCAAACTCTTAGCGAGCAGGAAGTCATTCAGTGGTTTGAATCCAACCTGCCTGTTGAAGACTATCGAAACAAGAGTATTCTGCTGATCGTACCCGATGCGACCCGCACGGCTCCTTTACCCCTGTTGTTTTCGACCTTTCATCGAATGCTCAGTCCTGTAGCAAAACGGATTGATGTCCTCGTGGCACTGGGGACACATCCTCCCATGCCTGAAAAAGACATTTGTCGGCTTCTGGGTATCTCTGAAGCAGACAGACAGGCTGAATACAGGGACGTCGGACTTTTCAACCATGAATGGGACCAACCTGACAAGCTTACACAAATCGGGACGCTCACGAAAGAGCAGACTTCACGAATCTCAGCAGGACTCCTGGAAATGGATGTCCCGGTCACCATCAATGCACGTATTAAAGACTATGATATCCTGCAGGTCATGGGCCCCGTCTTTCCTCACGAAGTCGTCGGCTTTTCCGGCGGTAGCAAGTATTTTTTCCCTGGTATTTCCGGCCCGGATCTTCTGAACTTCTTCCATTGGCTCGGTGCCTTAATCACCAATGTCGGGATTATCGGGGTCAAACAGACTCCGGTTCGCGAAGTCGTAAATCAGTCCGCCGCGATGATTCCCAACGAAAAACGCTGCATCACCTTCGTCGTGGCTCCTGACAGTTCGTTATATGGTCTGTTTTACGGCTCTCCTGAATCCGCCTGGGAATCTGCCGCTGACCTGTCTGGCCAGATCCATATTAAACGAAAGCCGAAGCCGTTCAAGCAGGTTTTGTCCTGTGCACCGTTGATGTACGATGAACTCTGGGTCGCCGGCAAATGTATGTACAAGCTGGAACCAGTGGTCGCCGATGATGGCGAACTCATCATCTACGCTCCCCACATGAAAGGAATCTCGATCACACACGGCAAGCTGATTGAAGAGGTCGGCTATCATGTCCGAGACTATTTCACAAACCAGTGGGATCAGTTTAAAGACTACCCCTGGGGCATCCTGGCACATTCGACTCACGTCCGGGGGACGGGGACCTTCGAAAACGGAATCGAACGTCCGCGGGTTCGCGTCACACTGGCATCGCAGATTCCTCCGGAACTGTGTGAGAAAATCAATCTCGGCTACCGGGATCCCGACAGCATCGACATCGAATCGTTTGCCGACCGGGAAGACGAAGGTATTCTGCTCGTCAGAAAAGCAGGGGAGCACCTTTACCGTCTCGAAGAGGAATAGCCTTGTCAGCTTAAAGAAGCAAACTTTCATTCGATCGACAACCATAAACATTCAAGAAATATTCGAAACAAAACCATGAATACACATTCTGAGAAATTTGAATTAAAAGCACGTCTGGAACTGGCTTTAACGGCATCAGAGAAAGCCAGTGACCTGATTATGCAGTATTACCAGTCTCCTGATCTCAAGGTCGATCGAAAATCTGATGACTCTCCGGTAACGATTGCTGATCGTGGTGCAGAAGAATTGCTTCGAAAAGAAATCACGCTCGCCTTTCCTGAAGACAGTATCCTGGGAGAAGAACTGCCACCCGTCGAAGGGACAAACGAGTTCAAATGGATACTCGATCCCATCGATGGCACCAAACCTTTCACACAGGGTGTCCCCCTGTTTGGGACGCTCATGGGACTGGAAGAGAACGGGAAACTGGTTCTCGGTGTCTGTCGATTCCCGGCTTTGAACGAAGTGGTTTACGCCATCAAGGGAGAAGGCGCCTGGTGGAAAATTCGAGATCAGGAACCTCGCCGCGCTCAGGTGTCTGATAAATCTCAGCTCTCGGAGTCCGTCTTCTGTACCACCACCATGACCCGCTGGGAAACGATTGGCAAACAGAAAGCATATGAATACTTCTGCCGCAACTCCTACCTCGCTCGCGGCTGGGGAGACTGCTACGGTCACATGCTGGTCGCCACCGGTCGTGCCGAAGTAATGATCGACCCTACCCTCAGCCCCTGGGATGCAGCCGCTCTGCTCCCCATCCTGGAAGAAGCCGGAGGACACTGGATCGATTTCGACGGCAACCCGTCCATCTACACTGGAAATGGCCTGGCAGTGAATGCGGCCCTGAAAGACGAAGTTCTGAAGATCATCGCTCAATAAACAGCCTGCTCTGTCGCTGTTCTGTACTGAAACGTGTCCAAATATCGTGCTGTTTGCCGTTTGGGGGCGTTTCAGCCTGCGATGAACCCAACTTCGTAATCCAGCAGCATAGACTGAAAATATTCGACTTGACGCCGCTGCGCCGCGAAACATGATAAGCGCTAAATTGGGTCGCGCGCGTGACCAGTTTACAGTGCACTGAAACACGCGACAGTTGTTCGTAGTCTGCACCCGTTTTTCGGTCCTTTTTTCCAGATTTTCAGTTCGCATAACCGCACCAGTTACCAATGTATGCCTGCGGGTCGCCGCACATCGCAGGCTATCACCACAGAACCGCCCCGGCATCGCAGCAGGTCGCGCCTGTGTCACCCTGTATCGCCACCCGATTTTGTTCAGATCCTCTTGACTCACTCGTGCCACTCCACAAAATAGTCCTTCATCACGGAAGCAGAAAAAACAGGCCATCAAAATACCTCCTGATACTCAAAGAAATCGCTTTCTCTCGGTCGAGCATTGATCTTCCGATACCGCGCGAACATTTCCGTATGAACAGAGAAGAAAAATACTCATCGTCAATTCTACCCGATCTCACCAGACCGCACGCAGATGAACAACCTGAACCAGATCAGGTCCCAGCAGCCGATTTCCGCCTCAAAACCAGTGATTTGAACTCCCATTGATCCATGTACCCCAAGTTTGCTACGATTGACTCAGCAAGGACTTAGCTACCAACATTCCGGAATCACACCGTAACATTCAGGGAAGAGACGATGGCCGGTTACACGGAACATATCAGCGTCAGCGGCTTACTGGGAATCGGCTACGGCACAGCCGCCAGCCTGTTCATGGGATTTACGCCGACACAGGGCATTCTGGCCGGTGTACTGACCTGGGTGGGTGGTATGCTGCCGGATCTGGATTCCGAAACAGGCCGCCCGATCAAAGAACTGTTCTCCCTGACCGCGGCTGTCGCCTCATTCGTTGCCATGCGTTGCATGATTCATAAAGGGGCCGACCCGGACAACGCGATTCTGATGGCCGTCGTCACCTATGCTGCCGTTCGTTATGGTGCCGCCGCCATCCTCAGTAAGTTTGCAGTCCATCGCGGTATGTTCCACAGCATCCCGGCATTGATCATCGCCGGGGAAACGGTCTTTCTGGCTTATTTCAGCGATTCCTTTACCGTCAAATTTCTGATGGCCGGTGGAATCTCGCTTGGTTTTCTCTCTCATCTGGTTCTGGATGAAGTTTACAGCGTGGAACGTAAGGGAGTGAGCATCCGATTGAAGAAATCCTCGGGCACTGCGATCAAATGGTTTGGAAAAGGTCTGTTTGGTAACGCCGTCGCCTATGCGATTCTCCTGACGATGACCTATATCACACTAGTCGATTCAGGGGTGCTCATCCCACCTCAACAGACTGCGCCCGTGGAAAAAATCGATGCCCCGGTCCAGCAGGCATCTCCCTTCAGAACGACAGAACGACTTTGATTCAACTGCACCTTGAACAGAAACGATGGAAACCTGCAGCGCAGACTCCTATAATCAGTATTCTGCCTGAATTGGTATATTCATTTATTCGGAATTCTGAGGACCGCACTCAATGAAAATCGCCGGCGTGCAAATGGATATTTCTCTCATGGACAAAGAGGGAAATCTGAGCCGTATAATCGAGAAAATCAAAGAGACTGCTGCCGCAGGAGCCAGTCTCACCGTGTTTCCCGAATGTGCGCTGACTGGTTATTGTTTTGCCAGCCTCGAAGAAGCCCTGCCTTATGCAGAATCGATTCCCGGTCCCTCCACCGACAGACTGCAGGAAATCTGTCGGGAACTGAACCACTCCGTCGTCGTCGGGATGCTGGAACAGGCAGAGCAGGGTGTGTATAACGCGGCTGTTCTGATTACACCGGAAGGTGTCCTGGGCAGCTATCGAAAAATTCATTTGCCCTACCTGGGAGTCGATCGCTTTGCGACCCCTGGCGACCGTGATTTTGCAGTTTACTCACATCCCGAAGCAAACATTGGTCTCAATATCTGTTATGACAGTGCGTTTCCCGAATCATCGCGTATCATGACGATCGAGGGAGCCGATCTGATCGTCCTGCCGACCAACTGGCCCACCGGCGCGAATCATGTCGCCGAGCATGCCATCAATACACGATCGATGGAAAACGGCATCTACTACTGTGCCATTAACCGCATCGGGGCAGAACGTGGTTTTGAGTTTATCGGCAAGAGTCGCATTACGGGTACGGCAGGAGAAACGATTGCCACATCCACAGGTACGGACCCGGAAATTCTCTATGCGATTATAGATCCGGCCCTGGCCCGCAATAAGCGGGTCGACCGTGTCCCCGATAAACATGTGATTCATCGCCTGGCCGATCGACGTCCCGAATTGTACGGCAAAATTACAGAGCCGCATGGACTCCAGCCCCCCAATCGGGACTGAATCACACCCCGGTAGCAGGTTGCCGCCTGGCAGCAGCTGATTGCCTGCGGATTGATTGCCTTGAATTCATCCTGTGCACGGGACGGCTTGGCACGAACTGTGCTCTTAAATCCGCTTCCGACCGTTACCGGCGACAGGCTCTCGATTACCGAACTTTACTCCCGAAACGACTTTCCTTTCGTGGAAAATGTATCTGTTCGCAATCGTTTTGTCCTGTGATGTATCAGAACCTTTACAATGCTTTTGTCTTTCTGATGGTTTCTCCGCTCCAGGTTGAGATGAAACTTTACACATGAAATCCAGACTGTATCAAAATCTGATCGCTGCATTGCTCCTGACCATTGCTACGGGAGCCTGTTTTTTGCCACTGGTAAGTCAGCCAGCCGACGTGCTGGTCGGACCTCAGAGTCAGGGCTATAACGACACGACCAGTCAGTTCATTGCCTTTAAAAGCTATCAGAAAATCTGTTGGGAACAGTTCCAGCAGCTTCCTTACTGGAATCCGTACTCACTTCTGGGCATGCCCTGGCTGGGAACGCCGCAGTCGTCCCTGTTCTATCCTGGTAACTGGCTGTTCTTTTTTACGAATGCCGTGAATACCATCAGCTGGTCGCTGGTGCTGCACCACTGGTGGGCCGGCCTGGGTGCCTTTCTACTGGGTCGAAAATATAAACTGAGTTTTTTCAGCGCGCTCCTGTCCGGGATCGTCTTTCTTGCCGCCCCCTATTTTCTGGCAAAAACAGGCGAAGGGCATTTCACATCAGTCACACAAATTTCCTGGTTCCCCTGGATCTTATATGGCTATGAACTCCTGCGGGAAGGCAGCAGAAAAGCGGTCCCACTCCTGGCAATTTTCATCTCACTCTCCTTCTTCTGTGGCCATGTTCAGGAACTGTACTACCTGCTGTTGTTTCTCAGCCTCTCCCTGACCATCGAATGCCTGGTGGATTTCATGCTGCAGAAACCCCAGACCAGCACCAGAGGCCAGGAAAAAATCACTTCTGACAGCCCCGTCACAATGAGTACGCCCGGTACAAGATTCAAAGGCTGGATATTAGTCAGCCTCTTTGTGGCCGGACTGGTCGCCATCGACCTGATCCCCGTTTTCATCTATACGAAGCAGGCGGTTCGCGCCAGCGGGATTGACATGGCTGCCTTGTACCAGGGAAGCTTGAATCGATACAGCCTCCTGCAGTTGATCGATCCGTTTGTGTGGGGCCACCCCGATCATTACCAGGGTCCTGGACAGTTTTACTGGGAAGCCCTCTGTTCGTTTGGCTGTCTGCCACTGTTGCTGGCTTTGCTGGGAACGGGGGTGTTCTTCCGAAATCGAAATGTTATTCGACTCACGCTGATCGGCCTGGCTGCCTTGCTGCTCGCCTTTGGTCCCCATCTCCCTTTCTATACACTGTGTTATAATCTGATCCCGGGATTCTCCATGTTTCGACTTCCCGTGCGTCTGCTCTGGCTCTGCTCACTGGCAGTCGCCATGCTGGCCGGATTTGGATGTGAATCCCTCTTTCGACTCTCACAGAGTCAGCACAGGAAGCTCTTGCGACTCATCATCGGCATTGGCTTGACCGCGGTCCTGCTGCTGGTGGGTTATCAGCTCTTCCAGTCCCAAGGCGAAATCACGTTCAATATGGGAACAAAACAGACATTCCGAATTCAACTCGCCTGGTTCTTTGCAGCAATCACGACAGTGTTCATAACACTCTTCCTGGCCAGTTTTTCCCGCAAATCAGCGATCGCGGGCACACTGCTTCTCAGCCTGATCTGCACCTGGGAACTCAGTACCCATGCGTATCAGATCCTGCGGACTGTTCCTCAAAGCTCATTCCGGGGAGAAACAAAACTGATTACGTTTCTCAAGGCAAACCTGGGCGAACATCGTGTGCTCGTAAACCAGAAACTACTCAGCGACCGCGAAGCCTGGCAACATCAAATCATGAAAATCCAGGGGTACGATCCGGTGCCGCTCACACGGCTCGGACTGCTGGCCGCGGCTGCGTTCCCGCAACCGGATGCCGCTGCGATGATGGCGGGATTCAAATCACCCGATCTCTTAACGGCAAGAAAGCCACTGCTGGATCTGATGAGCATCAAATATGTCATCCTGCAGACAGACCAGAAGCAGGAAATCGAGGGCTGGAAAACCATCGACCAGGGTACCATTCCTGAGGAGTTTCACCTGCAAAATTCGACACACGAACAGCTACCTTACCTGATACTGGAAAACCTGAATCCGCTCCCCCGGGCATACCTGACAGGAGATATAAAGCTTTTCAACGCCAATCAACCAGGTCAGAAAATCGTTGCGGCACTTTCAGAAGTTCAGCCACGCAATGAAGTCTTATTACAGCAGGATGTCCTGCCTCGTGGAAAACGCCAGGCTTTTTCCGTAGCAACGATCAGTCATGCAACTCCCAGTCAGTTGACAATCGAAGCCAGCCTGACTTCTCCCGGATACCTGATGATGTCTGATATCTACTATCCCGGCTGGACCGCACGAACAGGCAGTCAGGATCTACCCGTCCTGCCGGCTGATTACTCATTGAGAGCAATTCCTCTTCCAGCAGGCGAACATCAGATAGAACTGTCTTACATACCCCCCGGTTTTCAAATCGGGCGAATCATTTCGATCACAGCACTGGTTCTCTTACTGATCCAACTGCTTGGTGCGTTTCGTAAGCCTCACAGCAAACAGCCAGCATCAGCTGTTGCTGACCTCTGAGAATCAGCTTTTATTTGCCGGGTGTCGGTACAGAATCTCTTTTTTCCTGCTTTGATTTCTGACGTCGTGCAAATGCCTGTACCTGCTCCTCGGTCGGGATAAACCCTCTGCCGAAAATATCTCCCAGGGGACGATTGACCTGATGAACCAGGTAGCGTCCTGCCCGAAAGACAACAGGCTGAGACCAGGGATACGCGCCTTTCAAGCTGACAGGATAGGCGGGAGGCGTCAACTGGTCTGAATTTTGTGATATGGCGAGCGCCGTTTTCCTGTCAAAACCACTCTCCAGCAGATCAGTGACAATCATTTTCTGCGGGCTGGTTTTGACCGACTCCAGAATTTCTTCGCGATGGCTGGGGCAAAATATCAGGGTGGAATCAAAAAATACAAATCGGGTTGCCGGAGCAATAGAAAGCTCCGGATACAGGTAAATCAGAGTCGTGTTGTAACAATGCAACTCGTGATCTTTCAAATTTTGAGATTCTAAATAATCACGCACAGCGGCCAGATCTTCCCAGTCAACCTGAACCATCAAGGCCAGCTTTGCTTTGAGCTGTAAATCACTGGAATGGAAAACACAGGTCTGCCAGAGCCGAATTCGATCAGGTTTGAAATTGGGAAATGAGAGAACGACCATGCTGACAAACAGGACCATCCCAGTTTTCCAGACCAGGTTCAGGGGCTTTATTTGCACTCGCCTGGCCAGGTAAGAACCTGTCAGCACAATTGCCAGCAGATGAGAAGGGGGGTGTACATAATCAAATAAATGCTGAAAAGCATAAGACTGGAAGAGCCACCCCAGGTACATTAACGATAACAGAAGCGAATCGCGTTGCCCTGTCTGCATTGTTGAACGACGCTGTTTCCACTGTTTCCCGCACTGCCAGACTGTTGATAAAGCTAACGGAACCGCAATCAGTTGCAGCAGAAACCAGGGAAAAAACCGGTACAGAAACTGAGCAAATCGCATCGTATTCCAGCCGGTTTTTCGTGACTCAACATACTCCGGATTCCATTCAGTAAATGTTTCGTAGAACCAGGGCCAGGCGCCGGT
This sequence comes from Gimesia maris, assembly GCF_008298035.1. Classification (NCBI taxonomy): domain Bacteria; kingdom Pseudomonadati; phylum Planctomycetota; class Planctomycetia; order Planctomycetales; family Planctomycetaceae; genus Gimesia; species Gimesia maris. Next base: position 3,191,453 of record NZ_CP042910.1, on the reverse strand, counting down.
CTGCCACAACCAGATAATTCCGACTGCTCCCAGAACTAATCCCCCCAGCAATAACCCAGATAAATCCACCAGCAGCTTGCGCGGCTGTCTCATTAAGAACCATGAGCCAAACCAGACGCACAGAGCGGGTACCGCCACAAATGGTTTAATCCAGAAAGCCGTTGCCCAGCACAACCCCTCCAGAAATGCCCATCCCCAGACAGAAGGCTGCGCGGTCTCAGAGACAGCCTGTTGATTTTCCAGAATGCGTTCCACCTGCTTCCGTCTTAACCAGAGTGCAGTCAAAGCCGGCAAGAGAATGAGTGTATCCCGCTGGAAGTGGCACCATTCCGAAAGCGAAAAATAGAACGCAAACAGAGTGATTCCGATCCAGAGCATCACAGAGACCGAGTTCTGATTCCGGCGATCCCAGCACATCAGCAGTAACACACTGCCACTGAAGATTAACAGGTCAACAATACGCAGGGCATCGGAACTCATTCCGATCAGCGGACGGATTAACATGTGTAACCAGATAATGCCTGGCATGTTCGTCTCGAATATGTCTTTATATAAGGTCCCGCCCTTAAGTGCTGTCTCAGCCTGCAGATCGTAAAACACAACATCGGTCGCAAGAGGCATCCTTATAAACAATGGTACACACAACACCAACAAGGCGACAAAGACCAACGCAGACACCCACGTAAAGACTGTGATCTGCTTGCCTGACTGATCCCCCATCACACATACTCCACATATACACACTAAAACGATGCATTCTGACCTGCCCAGAAGCAACACTATAGACAGCATAAGTAATACAGGTAAAATAAATATGTTAAAAGTAAGGCTTTTTCTCTGATTTCATGGGGAATTCTGAGGAGTTGTCCCGGTTGCACTGATATCCTGAGTGTTTCAGCATGACGCACCTTGCCTAACCCTGATTTTCTGCTGATTTACCCCCTCGACTTCTAATATCAAATTGAGACCAAGTGGATCCGGGACATCTATCAGAGTTAATCGAACTGGAAGAAACCTATTGGTGGCATGTCGCGAAACGCAAGCTGGTAATTGACATTCTGAGCAGGGAATACCCGGCTCCTGGTATTTTAATCGAAGGTGGAATCGGCGCCGCCCGAAATATTCTTGAGTTCAGTCAAATGGGATATGAAGTAGCTGGGTTTGATCTGATGCAGGAGTCCGTCGATTATGGCCGTGCGCGTGGATTAAAGAATCTCTCAGTCCATGAATTGAGTCAACCCTGGCCGGTAGCTCCGTCTTCTGCCAAAGTCATAGTATTACTCGATATGATGGAACATATGAAAGATCCCGTTCAATTACTGAAAAATGCAGCAGAAGCATTGTCGGATGAGGGCGGCATCATCATTACCGTCCCCGCCTATCCACTTCTGTTCTCAAATTGGGATCAAAAGCTGGGCCACCACTGCCGTTATACGAAAAAACTCTTTCGTCAAAATGCTGAGCAGGCTGGACTCAAGGTAAAATGGCTGACTCACTGGAATTCGTTTACACTGCCCGCTGCCATTCTCAGCAGGGGAGCCGACCGGATACTCAACCGAAACCCGGATGAGACACCTCGCTTCACACGGGTTCCTCATTACGTAAATCGTCTGCTGCTGACCTGTGCCGGGGTGGAACGCAAGTTAATCCATTTAACAGGTGTCCCATTTGGTCTTTCACTGGTAGGGGTATTGGTCAAATGAATCACTCAATTCCTGCAGCTGACTTCACCGAAAGAAAAGCAATCAACGAGATTCTCATCTCGGTGGTTTTACCTGTTTTTAACGAGCAGAATGTGTTGCCCCAATTGTTGCAGTCTGTGGAAGAATCCCTCCAGCAGATTGACTGCTGTTATGAGATCATCTTTGTCAACGATGGCTCCGCAGATCAAAGTGGCGCAATTCTGAATGATCTGGCAGAACTCAACTCCCGGATCAAGGTCCTGCACTTTGCTAAAAATTTCGGACATCAGGCCGCCGTACAGGCTGGTTTATTACATTCGACCGGTGATGCAATCATCATTATGGATTCGGATATGCAGGATAGCCCGTCGGCCATCATTGACTTTGTGGAAGCCTGGCAGGCCGGGTTTGATGTCGTCTATGCCATTCGCACGGAACGCAAAGAAAATCTCGTAAAACGCTGGGCATTCCATGCGTTTCATAAAACATTGAATCTGATCGCGAATACCCACATCCCCAGGGATGCCGGAAATTTCGGATTGATCGACCGTAAGGTCGCAATCCAGATTGCAAAACTGAACGATCGTGATCGCTATTTTCCAGGCTTACGTTCCTGGGTCGGGTTTCGGCAGACCGGTGTGACCGTGGAACGACTGGCCCGCTATGATAACACGCCACGTGTATCGTTCCTCCATCTTTGTCGGCTGGCAAAAACGGCGATCTTTTCGTTCTCGTTCCTGCCATTGACCATTTTTTACCTCATCGCAGCGCTCTCCGCTGTAGTGTGTACGCTGGTAGTCAGTTTTGTTCTTTACCATAAGCTGTTTACCGGGCTGGCAATTCCTGGCTGGGCTTCAGTCACCATTACTGCATCATTTTTTGGTGCACTCAATGCACTGGGGATTGGTATTCTGGGTGAATACGTCACGCGTATTTACGACCAGGTCAGAGCCCGTCCCATGTTTATCGTCAACACGAAAACCAATTTTGATTTTCCGGACACCGAAGTGCCGCTCTTTTCGAGCAACAAAGAGGATGCAGCAGGCGCCAGTCAGGATCAGGAACTTTCACAGCAGTCCTGAAATCGTCTCACACAACTATTATTGTGTGGTATGTCTGACGATGCTTCCGGAATCCTGGAACCGGGAAACCGGTTTTTCATTTACCTGCTGGTTCCGTCCCACGCCTGTGCTCTGTGTTGTATGCAGCAGGCGCGGCCTGAAGACAACCATCAACAGCATAGGCAGATACCAGAGCAGATAAACGCTTCCCTGCTGCGGATACCACAACAGGGTGGCAATAATAATCGCCGTTGTGTGCGACATGAGATGGCCTAAATTCTTTCTGCGGGGCCAGATGGTCAGACAGATGATCAGCAGCAGAAAGACCACAAACACAGGGATGCGATAGGCAGAATCATACGCACTCCAGAAGCCTGGAATCTGTTGCCCCCCCTGAAACTTGATCACGGACCAGTCGATAGAACCTATCGTCTGCTGGGTAAATGAGAGCCGATCAACTGAAGTCAAAATCAGGCTTCCCACCAGCACGATTCCAACCACACTTCCTGAAAGCACAAATCGCTTCAGACCATTCTTCCAGTAGTAGCTGGCCCACAACGGTAAGAGAAAGACCGGAAAAAACATCGCTCCACAGGCCAGGCCCATGAAGATACCGGACAAGATCGGTTGCTTATATGTCACAAACGCCCAGACCAGCAGTGCCGCCGGTAAAACATGGTTCGCTTTACTCACATCATAGGCAGTACAAGGCAGCAGAAGATACAACAGTGCCATCGCCAGCCCCACTTGGGTATCCGCAAAATGTACTTTTCCCATGATGATCAGTCCCACGATGACAAAGGCATGGGCCAGGATCGACATGATCCGTGCTGCCAGCGTGGAATGATCCAGCGAAGAAGGGCTGGTACTCGTCACAGGACTGGATCCCTGGACAACCGCATTTGAAAGAGGCACAACTGGCGCAGCCAGCAGTCGGGCCGTGGGGCCAGCCTCGGGAGGTGTTTTTTGTTGCGCTGCACTCACATCCTGCATGCTGAGCAGTCTGTCTGCCTGCTGGACAGTCTGGATCGTTTCCGGCGCAGGAATTTCCGTAAACACACGAACGATGAAAAAGGCAAAGATCGAGATACAGAGAAACGCCATCCCAAAACTGTTGAGATTCTGCTCGCCCCGGGGACGCCTCTGAAAGAAACAGTCGACACACATGCGAATGACGAACAGTCCCGTCCCTGCGAACAGCCAGATATTTCCCAGTACCGGTCGGTCACTTAAAAATAACAGCCCCGGTGAGATGGAAAGCAACAGCACCAGGTCCAGATTGCGCAGCGAAAGAATCCGGTCAAATCGGAAAAAGACCGCTAGAGAGAGCAACAGGGAAAGATAAAACCATGTTGCCTCACTTACGTAATAATCAGGTAAGATATGGTTCATACAAGAATACCGCCAGTGATGAGAATATATCACCAGTCGAATCATTGAGTCCGAGTTTCAAACAGGTCCCCTTGTTATCACTCAAACTTAGTACCAGCACGCATTCCGAATTCATTTCTGAAGACTCAGTCAAACTGCTGGATCGAAAATATCAGCGTCTATTGTTCACACATTTTTCATTTTAACCAGCCGATAATTGGATTTTTCTCAAGATCGTTCGGATTTCACTCGTAGAACACCTTACTCGTACACATCCCGTACAGTAAGCCAAGCAGTAAAGATCACATCCATTTCCCTCTCCCGGACCCAGACTACCTTTGACAAGTTAGTAAGAGACCATAAATTCTGCTTCGACGCATAAATATTCTTTGAAATATGATTCTAATCTGACATCATATTAAGGCACACATCTCCGTTTTATTCATCACACCATGGAGGATGAGCATGCCGATTCTGAAAAACCGATGGTGGTACACATTCGCATCAATCTGGTTTCTGCTTGCAGCAAGTCTGCCGGCAGCCGAACAGGCAGGTCCGATACCGGAGATCTCGCAGTCAGCCGCTGCCCGTCTCAAAAAACTGCCCTCACAAAAAGGGATCTGTGTGGTACTCGGCTTGCCGGCAGAAAAGCAGGGCTCTATCTTGATCGAACTGATTCGCAATTCAGAGTTCCAGATTTTTTTTCAGTCGGATTCTGCTACAGACGTAACCCAGGTCAGACACCTGGCTGAAAAAAACGGGTTTCTTGGCAATCGAATCTTTGCAGAACACGGCCCGATCCAGTCGCTGGCCCTGGCCAGTAATCTGGCTGATGTCATCTTGGTCGAAAAAACGGCAGACCAGCAGGTATCACAAACCGAACTTCTGCGCGTGTTACGTCCACAGGCAATCGCTTACCGCGCTGATTCAGAATTGAAAAAACCTGTTCCCTCCGGGAATGACGACTGGAACCATCCTTACCATCGCCCGGATAACAATCCCCAGTCGACCGATCAGAATGCGCGCGCTCCCTACCGAACCCAGTTCCTGGCAGATCCGAAGTTCTCTCCCATGCCCGAAGTTTCCGTTGCAGCGGGTGGCAAAGTTTTCAAGGCGTTTGGACACATTGCTCACAAGGAAAACCAGAACGCGATCCTGAATACGCTGATGTGCATCAATGCCTTTAACGGAACCATCCTCTGGAAACGTCCGCTGCCGGAAGGTTTCATGATTCACCGCAATACGATGATCGGCACTGACGACGCCTTGTACATGGCTGACAATGAGTCCTGTAAAATCATTGACAGTGAAACTGGTGAAATTCGTGACGAAATCAAAATTGGTAAAGAGCTGGCGGATGGCCCTGTCTGGAAATGGATGGGCATGCAGGACGGAGTTCTTTATGCCCTGATCGGCAACGAAGAAGTCAAAGTCGATACGCAAAAATCAGCCCGGCGGGGACTGGGACACTGGCCTTGGGGCATGTGGAAAGGGCACGACTATTCCGATCCGAAGCAGGCCTTTGGGTTCGGTCGCACTTTCGTCGCAATCAACCTGGCAGACCAAAATATCCTCTGGAATTACCAGGAAAAAGATTACATCGACAGCCGAGGCGTCTGCATGAAAAATAATCGCCTCTTTTATTACTGTCCGGACAAATTTCTGGGATGTCTCAACACGAAAACCGGGAAACAACTCTGGAAAAACAGTGATGAAAAATTACTGGCGTCCATCGGTTCCAATCAGAAAGCCCAGCATTATGTCACCGGTTACGCGACCACGACCTACCTGAAGTGCAGCGACGACTATCTGTTCTTTGCAGGACCACAGCGTCTGCATCTCGTTTCGGCATCCGCCGCGGATGGCTACATGCTGTGGGAAAAAGAGCACGGGAACCTGCAACTGGTGCTGCGTAATGACGGCATCTATGCAGCGGGCCCCAAAGAAACCGGGATGAAACTGGATTACGCCACGGGCAAAAAGCTGGCGTCTTTGCCCACACGTCGTGCCTGCACGCGTGCTACCGGCAGCGTCGACAGTATTTTCTTTCGCACACGCGGCGGCACCGTCCGGCTGGAAACTGCCTCCGATACCGCGCAACATATCGCTCCCATGCGGCCTCCCTGTCAGGACGGCGTCATCGTCTCCAACGGCCTGCTTTACTGGGGCCCCTGGATGTGCGGTTGTGAACTGTCCCTTTACGGACACATCTGCCTGGGACCCGAGAAAAATTCAGCAGCTGCCACACAAAATATTCCACCGCGTCGAACAGTTTATACAAATCAGCTCGATGCCGTAGAATCTCTGGCGGATCATTCCGCAGCCTGGCCTGCCTATCGCGGTGACCAGCATCAGTCATCGACAACCCAAATCCCGGTTCCAAAGCAAACCCACCCTGCCTGGTCAACACAGGTCACAAAATCAGCGCTGCTGACGGCTCCTGTGATCGCAGGGAACATGATCTTCCTCGCTGACCGAAGTGGTGTCATCTACGCGTATGACAGGGAGGGAAAACTACTCTGGAAACAATACACGGGCGGCGCGATTTTTTATCCTCCCACAGTCAGCAAAGACCGCCTGTATGCAGGTTCTGCCGATGGTCGTGTTTACGCATTTGCCGCAAAGACAGGACAGCCCCTCTGGTCATTTCGCGTTGCGCCTGAACAACGCTGGATCCCCGTTTATGGAAAACTGATCTCCACCTGGCCCGTCGCCGGGGGTGTTGTCGTTCATGACGATACGCTCTATGCCGCTGCTGGAATTGCTCATTTTGATGGCACACACCTGGTTGCCCTGGATCCCATCACGGGAGAACTCAAGCAGGAAAACAATACCTCCGGCGTCTTGTCGCCCACCGTCAACAGCGGCATCAGTCTGCAGGGCAGTCTGTTTATCGATGAAGGCGAACTCCGCTTTCTAGCCGGAGGCGTGTATGAAATTGCCCGCTATGACCTGCAGACGTTAAAATGCCTGAATACGCCCCGCACGGAAGTGCAGTCTCAGTTCAGAACCGCTTTCTATCCCTACTACCCGGAGTACGGAAAATATCTCTCGATTGAACATACCCTGGCAGACCGCCGGGAACTGGTGCACGATGCCAGTTATGAGGGAAGCGTGTTTACCAACCTGACATTGAAAGAAGCGTTGCCTCCCGGCGCTCCCCAGGAGAAAAAAGAGGTTGCCCGCTGGCTGAGTATGCGGGCCCGACGCACAGGAGAAAGCTTCAAACGCAAAAATATCTGGGAAGATCAGCAGCAGCGCCGGTTTACCAGCTTCATTGTTTCTCCCGAAGTACTGCTGACCGCCGGTCATCCTGATGAACAACCGGAGGCTCCCTTCCTGACAGCCATTGATATCGAACAGGGAACCGATCTCTGGTCGCATGCCTTGCCCGCCCAGGCGGTGAAGGGGGGAACGGCAATCAATGTCGATGGCAGCATCATCGTTTCTCTGGAAAACGGCCAACTCCTCTGCTTTCAGGCAGATTAAAAACGGAATTGCTACAATCGGGCAGCGTGACTTTCCGTCGGGTGGAAAATCCGTTAGTTTAGCCTGAAACACAGGTTAATCGGCACACGCGCTTATCATTACGCAATCATGGTACTGCGAAGCGTTCCCGCAAACCCGCTCAAAACTGTATCGACTCATTCTCAGAAATCAGATTGTCATGACTGCGACCGTAAAACTATATCTGCCCCAACGAATTCTGGAGCCCTTGAACTACCCGAACGGCGATTCTTCAGTCAGTCTGGGTACACTCGAACAAATTTCACCCGCTTCACTGACGCGGACAGAACTGGTTTCCCTCTTTGAAAGTTCAACCGACGAGTATGTCGGTTTTGTCGATGCCCCTCAACTGACCCAGGCAGACCTGGACCAGTTGTTGGCCCTCGATCCAGGTCAGCTGCAGGCAGGAGTCTGTCTGCTCCCATTCTCTGCTTCCGAGCCACTGATACAGACATATCAGACACTGCCTCCGCAGGCGGCAGCATTAGCGATGAACCCACTTCCTCATGCCGGCATCCTGATTCGAAAAACAGACTTTCTCAGCCTCAATCATCTGCCGGACTCTCTGGATCCACTCTGGCAGACGTTGATCCTGCTGGCTAAACAGAAAGTCCCGTTTCAATTGATCGAAACTGAAACCCCTCTTACTGTGGAAAGTAATGATCCCGGTTCTCTCCCGGAATTAGCGCCTTCTCTACCAGGCCCTGACAGAAAATGGCTGCTGGACCTGTTACGGGGATATAATCCTCAGCAGGATCTTCCTTCGATTACATCGTCAGCGGATGCAACCGCGCTCAAAGCCGGCTTGCTCTGTCTGCATGACTATCTGGACGAAAGCCACGAATACTCACAGTCCGTCCAAAGCCAGGGCAGGCACGGCGCAGGCGATTACTGGCATCACATCATGCACCGCCGCGAACCCGATTACTCCAATGCCAAATACTGGAGCAGGGCAGTCGGCTACCATCCGTTACATGACGAACTGCCGACAGCGGTAGAGCCTCTGTTTGAACAGTATGCAGGCCTCTCTCACGTCGCCTCCTGGAAGCCAAAATTAGTCCAAAACAAACGCTGGCTTTTAAATGCTTTTGTTGACTGCTGCCAGGAGTGTGAAAACAGCCAAGATCCGGAACTGAATACCTTTGCCCGTCAGGTCCAGTGGCTGGAAATGCTGCTGTTACTGCAGAAAACATCTCATGACGCGATAAGTAGTTAAGTCAAATCGCGTTTTTTCGGTTTCTGCCCGGTTGAGATGCCGAAACAAACCACTTTTACAGGCACCTATGCCAGGCAGAATCGGAATTCACCCGATTTGGGACGTTAAATTCTGTTGACAGCCGCGTTTGCGAGGTTATGATTTAATTACTTACCGCTCAATCCTCCTGCGACTCCTGCGGGCAAACCGAGTGGATATCCATCCATGGGATCTCCTCCGAGAACTGTTTTCGCAGGTGCCATCATACAGGAATGATAACCTACCGACTGGTCTTTTCCTTTACACCAGCTGAGCATACCTGGCAGTGCATACCTGATTGAAACATCCCATTTACGCTGGTGTTCATTTTCGGTGAAGTCTTCTTCTGTTACCATTTCACCGAACGAACCTGATTACTCCATTGTAATGTAATCGTCTACTCGACTGATTCATAGAAGTTAACGGGACTCACAGTATGTTTGGCTTTCCAGGCTGGATTGAAATCACCATCATTTTAGTAATTATTCTGCTTCTGTTTGGTAAGCGTTTACCTGGAGTGATGAATTCACTGGGTAGAAGTATCGTCGAATTCAAGAAGGGCTCTCAGGAAGGAGCCGATGACGAAGGGGATTCATCCCGTATTCAGTCGCAAGACTCAAAACAGGACAACCCGCCAAACTGATCGATCACCCGGATTTTATCGTTTTACTCTCAACCACAAGATCCCAGGATCAGGGGGAACCAACTGATGTTTCCCCCTCAATACCTTAGTCATAAAAAGAGGTAAGAAAATGTTTCAGACAATCACACACATCACACCTGTTCCCGCTTTTCTGGGAATGCCCGGCGGTTATGAAATGATCATCGTCGGCATCATTGCTCTGCTGCTGTTTGGTAAGCGTTTACCGGAAGTCGCACGCAGCCTGGGCAAAGGCATTGTCGAATTCAAAAAGGGCGTCAGTGGCATCGAAGACGAAGTGAACCAGGCATCCTATTCACATTCACAGCCTGAAACACCACGTCCCACACCATCGGAACGATCTGATGAATTCACGGCTCCCAAGTTTGAAGTTCCCAGCTCTGAACCCAAGTCGGAAGAAAAATCGGAACAGGCCTGAGCTGCCTGGCGGCTGTAAGTCTGATTGAACAGGCTTAATAGGGAGACGCCTTACTCAGCACTTCCACATCAACGATTCTCCCGGAGGGCTTGGTTAAATCCAGGATAATCGGCTGGGATGTGACTTCCTGTGAAACATTGCCGGCGGCATCCCGGGCAATCACCTGAAGGTAAAATTTCGAAGGATTGCCTGGTCGAACAGACCAGGTAAACCGCCCCTGATCCTCCTGCCAGTCAACGATGGGCTCCCAGGGGCCCCCTGGTTGCGTCGAGAAATTGATGGCAATCGATTTCTCTGCAGGGTTCTGATCACTCATGGCCCACGAGATCGTCACCTTATTCGCTTCTCCACCCAGTCCCTGTACCACCGGATTCAATTTCAAAGCAGGTGCCGTCCGGTCAACCACGATGACCACATCGGGCTTCTCACCAGACTTGGGTAATGCATCTGCCAGACCGACACCACTTCGCACGCGCAGGGAGAATCCATAAATCCCATCGTGGGGCACTTCGACATGGAAGGGGCTCTTTTTATCCGGGTCTTCGCCGTATTTATACCACTTCTGGCCATTGTCCTCTGTGATATAGAGCTCAACGGCGCCAATCCCCGAGGGCCCGACTTCGTCGACCTCGAATCCAATCTGGAATTGCGTCCCATTCAACACCTGCTTGCGTTCTGCAGCCCAGTTTTGTGTGGGTGTCTGAGGATAGCGGTTTTTAGCGTAATTCGGACGCTTCTCCGGATCATCGGTAACAAAATGATTCTTGACCTGCCCCTGACCGGGTTGCACTCCCGGTTCGACCTGGTCAAATCGTTTTTGCTGGGGAAAAACACTGGGAAGCTGACGGTTTGCCAGAGGTGTCTGTGAGTCCAGACTATGTGGTTGCGTGGGTTGAGTTGTCGCATTCTCGCCGGAATAAGGCGCCAGTGTTGCCGGCTCGGATTGTGTCAGACTGTTATCAGGCATCGTTCCCTGAGCGATAGGCTGATTAAAATCGGGAAGATCCTGTTTGGGTTTGGGAATCGTAGTGCGACTGGCGGCGGCAACGACCCGAATCTGTTTCTGACTGCTGCCGGTATTATCAGCCCTGTCTTTGATCACGCCCCGCACAGAGACCACACCACCTTGTGAAATTGACCAGGTTGTCTGGCCTTTACCGTGGGGCGCTACAATCACACGCTGCCAGTTCTGGCTGCCATTCTGGGCGTATTCCAGAACCAGTTTGGTCGGATCCAGGTTCTGATCTTCGGCATTCCAGATCAATTGAACTTTGCCCGGGGAGATCTGTCGCAGATCCAGATCCAGCTGCGGAGGCGTTGTGTCAATCACAACCCGTAAACCGGGTTCGAAGACACGCCCGGAAGGATGGAGCTGATTTTGGGCATCCAGCGTCCGAACAGAGAACCAGTATTCCCCATCCTGAGTTGCTTTAAAGGGAAATTTACGAGTTGAAGGTGGCACCGACTGCTGATGATTCCAGGTCACTCCCCGGTCAGTCGAGACATACAGTCTGATTTCCCGTGCACCCAGTCGATCAATTTCAGCCTGATCATAATGGTAGGGGATCCGAAACTGGGTTTTACTGGTAAATACGGGAGACGAAGGGGCAGCTGCCGAAGCGGAATTCGATTGAAATCCCCCAAACAAGCAACTGACTACCAGTAATGTAAATAGTCTCATGCCAATGCACCTCCCTGCCTGAAGAACACTTTTTCTCGTGATCCCGGCCTGGAGTCCCTCCTGAGATGGTGTGAATTTTACTAACAGTCAATTCACCGGGTACAAAGCATGTATCTCGATCCCTGACAGCATCTCTCGACGAACGTAGTGTATGTCAAACTGAATGAGACGCAACACCAGGAAATACGCGCACTGGTAAACCGAAGATTGACTATCTAGCCATATCGTCAATTCAGTTCGTATGACTTGAGACGATCTTTCGGGTTAAAGCAGAAGCGCAACAGGAGAAAACGTGAGGAATTCTTCCTGTTGTGAAGAGAAATCCCCCGGCAAAAGAGGTGGTAATTACCCTTTGCGCAGCTCTTTAATTTTACCCATATACTCAGCGGTCAACTTCTGAATGCCATCCAGATCACCCGCTTCAACCATTTGTGAAGTGACCAGTGAGCTGCCCAGTCCCACAGCACAGGCACCGGCTTTGAGATAAGCAGGCAGGGTTTCCAGATCGACGCCTCCGGTGGGCATCAGTGGGATCTGGGGCAGAGGACCATGCAGTGCTTTCAGATAGGCGGGTCCTCCCACAAAAGCAGGAAAGACTTTAATAATATCTGCGCCTGCTTCCCAGGCCATTAAGACTTCCGTCGGCGTGAAAGCCCCCGTCATAATCAGTTTGTCATACCGGTTGCATAAATCGATGACATCGGTATTCACGGTGGGAGTCACAATGAATTCCGCACCGGCAAGAATTGCTGCCCGGGCTGATTCCGTATCAAGCACGGTTCCCGCTCCCAGCAGGATCTTATCGCCCAACTCCCGTTTGGTCTGTGCCAGAATGTCGAGCACACCAGGCACGGTAAACGTAACTTCGATTACATCCAGTCCGCCGGCATAAATTGCTTTGGAGACATCAACCAGTAATTCTCCCGAGGAGGCACGAATAATAGCGACCGCACCACGATCTAAAACCTGCGTTAAATCTGCATGACGACTCATCTGCTGTTTACCTTAATTATTGTAACGGTTTGGAGGGATTCTTGATCAGCCCTGAAATGAAAACTGCTCGGCAAATTCCAGAATCCAAAGGTCCATCAGGTCCTCAAAAGACTGCATATCAGCTTCGGCGATAAACTGATAATGAGAACGATTATAAATTTCTTTGTTCCGAATCGTGGCTTTGGCAACCAGTTCAAGGATATGCGTTTCTGTGAAAGGGCGAACGATCATTTCCAGGCGGCTGTAAAGCGTCCGTGCCTGTTTGCCGGAATTCAGGCTGACATCGTCACGCGTAATTTTCGAACCCCAGCCTTCTTCCCCCATCAGGGTATTGAACTGAAATCCGGGAAAATGATCGGCCAGTTTTTTCAGGCAGCTGTCGATATGATCCGTCAGTTCCAGGCGGTATTTTAAATGAAGATTCCGAAACTCTTCCTCAGTCATCTTTTTACCGACTTCCTGCCGTATTTCTTCATCTTTGGCGGCGCGCCCTTTATTGATGGCATGCTGAAGGCGTTTCTCAAAGTCCATTCAAAATCCTCAAATTCTATCGATCTGTATTAAAATGTATTAAAAACATCAGCCTGACCTGTTGTCAGTCAAACCGGGAATTGTAATTGATGTCTGATTTGAAAGTCGATCATAAAATTGAACCGTTCAGGATGCAATGCAAGCGGTCTGCAGACCTCACAGGCAATTTTCCCTCTGGTTCCAATTCGAAATCGCAACTGTCAGAATTCCTGAACCATGCTATTCTCCCATGCCAGGTAAAATCAGTCAAATCACAAGTCACATTATACTTACGGTAAGTTCGACAATGTAATTTTTACGATTCAACCTGCATTCCTCGCCGACGGGCAGAATTTGGAGCTGAACTTCTACAAAGACTGGGAAGACCTGATGATTTTATCAGCCCCCGATTCAACGACACAATTGACGCTGGAAAAGCAGGCTTTTTTACCAAGAACAGCGAATCTGCCACTAGACACTCCTGTTTCCCAGTAATCCTATTTCTGTTTCTTATCGTAAACTGACCATTTTTGGCGCGTGAAATGCTTATTCTCGCATATACTGATACTGACCTGAGACTCGAGAAGACTTGCCTCGTTCTGACTTGTCCCTAATAATAACGACAGTCCGTTCGTTAAAACATCGAGTCCATCGCCGCAGACCATTGATCATGCGTCGTACTTTTCAGTCAGTATTCTAGGGAAGGCAGGAAGACTTTACTCTCTGCCTGAATTACAGTGATTTTCATTTTTTTAACTTTGGGAAATCAGGCGGATAAACAAAAGCTGTTCAAGGAACTGCTGGGGGACCGTCTCGTGGAATGGATCCTGGCAGTCTTCATTGTCAGTTTTTTGATTTGGTTGATCGTATGGATCGTAGGACGTTTTCGGGAAAATGAGGATCGTCATGTGGATGCCCGTGAATTACTTATGCAATTCGCAGAAATGCAGCGAGAAGGTGACCTTACCGACGACGAATTCCGATCCATCAAAAAGCGACTCGTTGCACCAGCCAAACCCGGCCTGGAAAAGGACGCCGTTGATGCAAATTCTGATCAGGCTGAAATTAACAATCAGTCGGATCAGCAATAACTGTCAGCGGTTCCTCTTAATGCAAATAGAATTAGATCACTTTTTTTTATCCGATAACGGCCTCTTAGAAATCGATATCGATTCTTATCAGGAATCCATTTCAAAATTTATTTTACCTATCGAGTGATTTGCACGGAGGCAGAATCAAAACTCACTGGACGTTGATCGCCATTATTTAGTTGACACCGTTGAAGGGAAGCTATGCCCACCGGACGAGATATCACCTCTGGAAAACGTAATTCTTCTGGGAAGAAAAACGCGAACTGTTCTTTTTGCAGAAAAAGCTATCGTGAAGTGGGGCCCCTGGTAGAGGGACCCGATAACGCGTATATCTGTGGCGAATGTATTGAAGTTTGCCAATCCATTCTGGAACAGGAACACCGCCGCAGAGGCACCACCAAAAAACTGTTCAAGAATGTTCCCACACCAAGGGAAATTGTAACACACCTCAACGACTATGTGATTGGCCAGGAACGAGCCAAGAAAGTCATGGCGGTTGCTGTTCACAATCACTACAAACGACTGATGCACTCTGAAGAAGAGGGCTCGGACGTTGAACTGGATAAATCCAACATACTGCTGATTGGTCCTACCGGATCTGGTAAGACCCTGCTGGCCAAAAGTCTGGCCCGCTACCTGCAGGTCCCCTTTGCCATTGGGGATGCCACCACGCTAACCGAAGCCGGTTATGTGGGCGAAGATGTTGAGAACCTGTTACTCAAGCTGTTACATGCCGCCGATTTCGATGTCGAAGCTGCCCAGCGTGGTATTTTATTCATCGACGAAATAGACAAGATCGGCAAAACCAGCCAGAACGTCTCCATCACCCGGGATGTTTCCGGCGAAGGCGTTCAGCAGGCGTTGCTGAAAATGCTGGAAGGGACCGTTGCCAATGTGCCTCCGCAAGGTGGTCGCAAACATCCCGAACAGCAGTATATTCAGCTCGACACCAGTAACATCCTCTTTATCTGTGGCGGTACCTTTGTGGGACTGGAAGATATTGTCGGGAAACGACTGGGGCGAAAAACAATCGGTTTCGGACAGAATAACCAGCAGAAGAAAGTACAGGAACGGTCTAAAAATGACCTGCTGGCACAGGCATCCGTGGATGACGTGCTGGAATTCGGTCTGATTCCGGAACTCCTGGGACGTCTGCCCGTACTCTCTTCTCTCTCCCAGCTCGGCGAGGGAGACCTTGTACGTGTTCTGACCGAACCCAAGAATTCTCTGGTCAGGCAGTTCCAGAAATTCTTCGAAATGGAAAAGGCCGAACTGGAATTCACTGACGGTGCACTGCACGAAATCGCCCGTATTGCTCAAAAGAAAAATACGGGAGCACGTGGCTTACGCAGTGTCATTGAACAGGCCATGTTCGATATCATGTACGAACTTCCCGAACAGGAAGCCGGCAAGAAATATGTGGTCACTCCGGAAATCATCCAGGGTACTGAACAACTTTTCCCCAGTGATGACTCTGCAGCCGCATAGACTTGCGTCAGCAGGGGGCCTATAATAGATCCAACGATCAACTAATTTCCCGCCGAAGCCTTACTTCGGCGGGTTTTCTTACGTGTGGTAGAGTCATGAAAATTCGTTTGAGTGTTCAAAGTTCGTCCCCTAAAACTAAAACCATGACGCTCACAAAAACGACTTTGATCGGAAGAGCTGCTGACTGCGATATCAAGCTGAAATCCGATCTGGTCAGCCGGCACCACTGCAAAATATTCCTGACCGGTTCTGTAGCCCTGGTCCATGATCTGGGCAGTTCCAATGGTACCTTCATTGATGGTCAGAAACTGACTCCGAAACGGGACACCAAGCTGATTCCCGGCTGCCTGCTGTCGATTGCCGACGTCAATTTTCAGGTCGACTACGATCCGCAAGTCTTTGTCGACGTCGGCTCGACAATCAACCTCAAATCACTGGAGGGGATCTTACCGGAAAATACTCTGACAGCAGTTTCTGATGATGTACGGTCACTGGACATTCCATTGCCGGAGCATCAAAAAAAATCGAGCGAAACGGCAACCATTGATGAGTACGTACCAGATCAGAGTTCTTCAGAAAATAAAAAGACCATTCAATTTCCAGAAATTGAACTAACGGATAAAATGGATCAAAACTGAACTCCATCAATCCGTTTCTGAAAGACTCATTCATGTCCGATAACGACGTACAAGAGTTGTTAAAACTCAGCAAGCAACTTCTGGATTCCATCGACCATAAAGACTGGAACACCTACACCAGTCTCTGCGATGAAGAGCTGACCGCCTTTGAACCGGAAGCCAGGGGGCACCTGATTTCAGGGATGGATTTCCATCGCTTTTATTTCGACATGAATCCCACGGGCAGGCCGCGCCAGTCGACCATCAGTTCGCCCATGGTCTCAATCATGGGCGAAGTCGCCCTCATTACTTATGTCCGCATTGTCCAGGCAATCGATGAACATGGCCACGATTCCAGTGCTGCCTGCGAAGAAACCCGCATCTGGCAGAAACAGGATGGGGAATGGCAACACGTCCATTTTCATCGCTCCACAATCTGAAAATACCCGGTAACCAATTATGACAAAACCAGCATCCCAGGTACTCATTCTCTGTTCGGACATCATGTTTTCGAGCCAGATTACCGGGGCCGCCCGACAGTTGGAATACACATTCTGTACCGTGCTCAGCACGCGTCAGGCCCTGGCGCAACTGGATGACACCATTCGCCAGGTTCTGCTGGTGGATCTCAACCAGCCCTCATTAAACTGGGAACAGCTGAAATCAATCCACCAGGAGCATCCCGCTCTCATCAGTGTCGCGTTTGGACCGCACGTGGATGTCGAAAAACTCGAAGCTGCCCGGGAAGCAGGCTGCTCAGAAGTCATGCCGCGGAGCAGATTCTCTGCACAACTTCCTCAGATCCTGGAGTCTGCGCTCGCTGAAGAGTTGTAAATGAATTCAGACCGAATCATATCTAACCAGAGCGGCACTCAAGCTAATAGACTCGTCCCAAATAGACCTGGAAACGCTACAGTAAAACGGGACACAGTCTAGCCCAGGTCGAATTTCTGCAACAGTCCCCGGTAAGCGGCTTCGCCCTGTTCATGATCGACAACGGCACTGATGCGGGTTTCGCTGGTGTTAATCATTTGAATGTTGATGCCCGCTTCCGCGAGCGCGCTGAACATGGACTGCCCCACACCCGTATGGCTGCGTAAACCAATCCCGACGACAGATAACTTGGCAATTTCAGCCTCGTGACTCAGTTCGGCATCGCCCCATTCTTTCAACAGCGGGCTCACCAGTTCCAGGCTTTTTTCCAGGGAAGTCCGCGGAACTGTAAATGACAGATGTGCCTGCTCGTCTTCTCCCATGTTCTGTACGATCATATCGACCGAAACGCCCCCCTCGGCAACGACCGAGAACAACCGCGAACAGATTCCCGGATTGTCAGGCAGATTTCTGACCGTAACGCGGGACTGGTTTTGATCCAGCAGCACTTCACTGACCACGATGTCTTCCATGTGAGACAGCTGATTAATAATGTCCTGCTCAAGCGTCGTCAAAACCTGGGCAGACTCACCTGTCTGCTGACCATCTGACAGCTTTTCATTGGTTGCAAACGAATAACTGGAAAGCTGATTCAACTCGAATCCGTTATGAATTACCTGGACCGCCTTTTCACACTGATCGCGGTTCACAAGCACGGTCAGCTTAATTTCACTCGTCGTAATCATGCCCACATTGATACCGGCTTCAGCCAGAATGGTAAACATGCGGCTGGCCACTCCGTAATGGTTCCGCATTCCGCAGCCCACGATGGAAACCTTGGATAGATTTGTGCCATGTTGGATTTTCCCGGCTCCGATTGCCTCGATGGCTTCGGTAGCAGCCGTCAATGTTTCTGCCAGATCGGACTGGGGAACGGTAAAGGAAACGCGGGCCAGACCTGCGGTTCCCACATCCTGCACGATCATGTCCAGGCAGATCTTACGCTCGGCCATCCGTGTGAAGATACTCCCCATGATCCCCGGTTCGTCAGGGATATCGGTCAGACTCACGCGCACTTCATCCCGTACGAATGCCACCCCGGTCACCACGGGGGCACCTTCCAGCGGTTGAACCGCAATCAGGGTTCCTTCTCCATCAGAAAAAGAAGGGCGTACTTTTAGAGGGACCTTATATTTTTTCGCGAACTCAATCGACCGGGAATGCATGACGCCCGCACCCAGACTGGCCAGTTCCAGCATTTCATCGTATGAGATGCTGTCGATTTTATGTGCTTCCGTAACAATACGGGGATCGGTGGTAAATACACCTTCCACATCCGTATAAATTTCACACATGTCCGCATCCAGCACGGCAGCCAGGGCAGTCGCCGTCGTATCACTGCCACCACGCCCCAGTGTTGTGATATTCCAGTCTTTATCCCGCCCCTGGAATCCAGCGGCGATCACAATTTTTCCTTCATTCAGAGCAGCACGCATCCGCTCGGTAGAGATTGAAATAATCCGGGCTTTGGTGTGGGAAGAATCGGTCACGACCCCGATCTGCGACCCTGTCAGGCTGATCGCTTCGACTCCCAGCTTATGCAATGCCATCGCCATCAGAGCCACTGATTCCTGCTCGCCTGTCGAGAGCAGCATGTCCATCTCGCGCGGAGTAGGGTGGTCCGTTATTTCTGCAGCCAGCCTGACCAGTTCGTCTGTTTTTTTACCGCGCGCACTGACGACCATCACAACCTGGTGCCCCGCCTGTTGCATTTCGGTTGCCCGACGGGCCGCTGCCAGAATCTTACTGGTATCTGCTACACTCGTTCCACCAAACTTCTGGACAATGAGCGACACTTTCTCTCTCCGTTTCTCTGCAAAAAAATGAACAAACTACTGATTACACTGACCGGCGGTCGTGTTTAGAACGCATCACATTTCACCAGAGCACCCCACGGTCTAATATACCCGGTTCAGATGATCCTGGAGACGCTACAGTAAAACTGGACACAGTCTAGTCGACTCGACTCCATCTAATGAATGGAATTCTGTTTTGTCTGTGAATCAGGAATGGGAAAAGGTAACAAATCGACTCTGATTCGTGAATCATCAAACTTTGAGGTTTCGTTAAAACCAGAAAAAGCAGCCGGAAAAAAGGAACATCCCCCTCAGTTGCACTGTGAAAATGACTCTGGACGGAACCGAACAGTGTTCCCCTGAACACATTGCGGTCAATTCAACCAGAGATCAAAGACACCACTTCGTCAGCAACCCGAGTTGCTGCTGCAGGCAAAGCCAGGGGGCGCATGTTTTCCGCCATTTGCATTCGTCGCCCTTCATCAAACAGCAACTTCAAAACAGCATCCTGCAGCTGACCTGCCGTTAGTTCAGAATCAGGAGACTGTTCGACAATCGCAGCGGCCCCGTGCTGTTCAAAATAGCGGGCATTCAGTAACTGATGCTCATTCACCGACCCCGGATAGGGAATCAGAATTGTGGGGCAGCCGGCACAGGCCAGTTCGGCGAGAGTTGTCGCCCCTGAGCGGGAAATGACGAGATTAGCGCGAGCGTACCAGTCCAACAGCTCATCGAAGAAGGGCTGAATCGTCACATTCAGACGGGGAATCGCATCCACCAGTCTTTCATAAGCTTTTTCGACACGGTGAAAATCTTTTTCCCCCGCCTGATGCACGAGCCGAATAGTTTCCGGTAGCTGATCCTGAGACCGTTCCAGCATATTGATCACAGCAGAATTCACCGAGACAGCTCCCTGGCTGCCTCCCAGCACCAGGATCACAAATTCGCCATCTTTACCGCGAGAAGTAATCTCCTGCGCTGATTCAGCCAGTCGCCTGATTTCCGTCCGCACGGGATTGCCAGTCACCACGACGCGCGGCTTCTGCCTCGTCTCAATCTGGGAACGGTTCCAGATCGTATCGGGAAAGGAACTGCAGATCACATCAGCCCGCCCCAGAAGAAAGTGATTCGCTTTACCACAGACAATATTCTGTTCCAGCAGCATGATGGGCAGCTTTAAACGGGAAGCTTCCAGAATGACGGGCACACTCGCCATGCCTCCCAGGCCGATCACCAGTGCAGGCTTAGTCTCTCTTAAAAAGGAACGTCCCTTCCAATAGGCCTGGAAATGATTCACGAAAAAACGGAAGGGGTTTCGGAACGCCGTATTCAATGGAGCGACAGGCAGATCGACATGCTCATATCCGGTCCGCGCAATGATCTGTTGTTCGA
Source organism: Gimesia maris (assembly GCF_008298035.1). Lineage (NCBI taxonomy): Bacteria > Pseudomonadati > Planctomycetota > Planctomycetia > Planctomycetales > Planctomycetaceae > Gimesia > Gimesia maris. The sequence goes on along the minus strand of NZ_CP042910.1, from coordinate 3,171,018 downwards.
CTGACCGGTTGGTCCCCACAAAACTGATCCTGCAGTTCCCCCGTGAAACCAGTTCCGCCGCGACAGCCAGACCGGGAAGTAAATGGCCACCAGTGCCACCACCTGCAAAAACGATCGATTTGCCATCAAGAATCGAAGGGGACATATTAGAATGGGACTACCTGACAAGAGTGATGGAATCAAACTGATACATGCTTTACCAGCATAGAAACATCTCTCCTCAAATCCCAGCTAAGACTTCTCTTCTGACTCGAGATCTTCTTCATCCTCGTACTCTTCATCCTCGTACTCTTCATCCTCGTACTCTTCATCTTCGCACTCTTCATCTTCGCACTCTTCATCTTCGCACTCTTCATCTTCGCACTCTTCATCTTCGCACTCTTCATCTTCGCACTCTTCATCTTCGCACTCTTCATCTTCGCACTCTTCATCTTCGCACTCTTCATCTTCGCACTCTTCATCTTCGCACTCTTCGGAGGAATCCACCTCTAACGGTGTCTTCTCCTCAGCGAGAACAACCGCTTCATTCATGAGCAGTTCATCATTCTGATCGAGCTCGGGATCAATCACGAGATCGTCATCTGTCACAGAACGTGTCAGGCTGATAATAATTCCCAGCGAGAGCAGACTTACCATCAGGTTCGTACCACCATAACTGATTAAGGGATGCGAAATCCCTTTAGGAGGCACCATGGCGGTGACCACAGCCACATTGAGAATGGCCTGAAAAACCAACTGCATCAGTAAAGTCAGGCTGACCACATACGCGTAGGAATTCTGTTTCTGTGAGCGAATGATGTTCAAACCAGCCAGAAACAGACCAAGCCACAATCCGACAATCGCGAGAGTACCAATCAGCCCCAGTTCTTCACCAGCGACGGAAAACACAAAGTCGGTATTCGCTTCAGGAAGAAAGCTTAATTTTTGCGCCCCTTTTCCCAGCCCGGATCCAGAAACGCCGCCGGTTCCCAATGCCATGAGTGACTGCTTCAACTGGTACGGTGCCGATTCCCAGTTGGTCCAGGTATCCAGAAAACCGCTGATACGCTTCAACTGATAAGGACGTAACGCGACCAGCATTCCAACAGCAGGCAAGGCACACAGCAGTCCAACAATAAAGTTTCGGATCGGCCATCCCCCCAGAAAGAGGGCAATCATGACACCACCCGCCAGAAACAGGGTCGTGCCCAGATCGGGTTGCTTGATCACCAGGGGAATAATAATCGCCAGTGGAATCAGTAAGGGGACCGTCCCTTTGAACCAGTGTCTGACCGAACTGCGACGCTGTACCATCAAGCGCACTGTCAGCAGCGGGAGTGCAATTTTTGCCAGTTCCGAAGGCTGAAGAGAAACAGAACCAAACCGCAACCAGCGCTGGGCGCCATTCACCCGCGTTCCGATTCCAGGAATCAACACCAGTATCAGCAACACCACCGTTCCCCAGAAAAGCAGGGGAGCACGGTCGTACCAGAACCGGGCGGGAAGATACGAAGCACTCGATGCCACACAGGCCGCGATCGCCAGGAAGACCAGGTGCCTGGATAAATACACCTGCTCGAATTCGGTCGGCCAGGATGTGATGCTGGCACTGTGCACCATCAACACGCCGATCCCCAGCAGCGCGCAGGCCATCGAAATAAACAGGCTGCGATCGTGCTCCGGCTGAGAATCGATTGGGAATGATGACTTCATCGATAAACTCTCATTGATAATGAAGAATGCATATCAATGAAATCGACTTCAAAAACGATCAGCCCTGAATGGTAAGCCCTATGGGATATCACGATTTAGAAACAATCAGCAATGATGCGAACCAGCTGACAAAACCGCGCTAACAGGCCTTTTCCCAGCTCTGCTATTTCCGCTGATCAATAGAAACGGCACGATCGGAAATCCAGTCGCAACAGGTCAACTCAAGTCGCAATCTTCAAGCTGGAGATGGCAATGATCGCCAGCAGGGCAGAGCAGATCCAGAAACGGACCACAATCTTCATCTCATGCTGACCCTTAAACAGATAATGATTATGCAGCGGACTGCAGGCCAGCACACGCACGCCGGTCCGTCGATACCAGAAAACCTGAATGATCACACTCAATGTTTCCACCACAAAGACACCACCGGCGATGACCAGTAACGCTTCCTGGCGGATGACCAGCGCGGAAAATCCCAGTAGTGCCCCCAGAGGCAGCGAGCCCGTATCCCCCATGAAAACCTGGGCGGGATAACAGTTGAACCAGAGGAACCCCAGCACCGCGCCGACTGTGGCTCCCAGCAGAATACTTAACTCACCCGCTCCCGGAATGAAGGGGACCTGCAGATATTCCGCCATCACTTTATGTCCCGCCAGATAGGTCAGGCCGGCGAAGGCAGAACCGGCAAATACCATGCAACCGCTGGCCAGACCGTCCAGGCCATCCGTCAGGTTCACCGCATTCGAACTGCCGGTCATGACAAACATCGACCAGGGAATGAAGAACAGCCCCAGGTAACAGACCATGCGGGTCACAGGCATGATCAAATCCAGACCGGAGGGCACTTTGTTATGATCAAAGTACAAAACGGTCCCGATGACACAAGAAAAGATCAGTTGAACGAGGAGTTTCTGTCGAGGTTTTAAGCCGTTCCGGGTGGTACTGAGTTTGATCCAGTCGTCGTACGCCCCCAGCAAGGCAAAGCCGGCAGCCGTCAACAAGCCCAGTTGGACATAGCGATTTGAAAGATCTGCCCAGAGCAGGCCCGAGATCAGAATCGAACCAACAATGAAGATGCCTCCCATCGTCGGCGTTGCATTTTTGGAAGCATGAATTTCATTCAGCTTCTCAGAATCGCTGTCGACCCGCTCTCGAAAGCGTTTCTCCAGCCAGCGGATTGCCAAAGGTCCCAACAGAATGGCGATCAGGAAGGAAGACAGACTGGCTAATGCCATCCGCGCCGTCAGAAACACGCGGGAGTCACCCGTCGAAAGTACTTCGAGTTGCTCCAGGAGAGGAGAAAACGTCTTCACCAGCCAGATGATCATGAAGTAATTTACTCGCTACTAACAATCTGAACCAGACCAGTTTCTCTGTTTCGCCCCGTAATTTCAGAGACGGTAGTGAATACAATTCCGTCACAACATAACAATACAAAAAGACTCCGGACGCCGAGACCCCAATCCCGACGTCCGGAAATGATTTCACCATAATACAGCTGAGGAGTGATCGACCCAAGTAATCACAATTTCCGACGCTGATTTGTCCGCCGAAGCGGACGCGCTCTGGATTCCCGCAAACCCGAAGCATATGGTGAAATCACAAGTTTAGACACATGATATTTTTGTCGCTCCCGCTGTTACCCTGTCTGAAACAATCTGCTGAAGATGCTGTAATAAACGTTCCATCCGCATCCCGCGAGATCCCTTCACTAACACAACGTCTCCCGGCTCAAGAAGATCGGTAACATCCTCAGCCAGCAGCTCCACATCAGCAGCAGTTATTATTTTAGTATGAGACATCCCCGCAGACCGGGCGCCCTGCGCCACCGACGTTGCCTGCTTTCCACAAGCAAACAACAGATCAACGCCTGCTTGGCAAACCAGGATTCCCAGCTCACGATGATAGCGTTCGGTTTCCGGCCCCAGTTCCAGCATGTCTCCCAGCACCATGATCCGTTTACCTGTTCCGACATGGTCGTGCAATACCTGGCACGCGGCCCGCATGGAGTCAGGACTGGCGTTATACGTATCATCAATCACAGTCCAGTCGCCAATCTGCATTTGATGACAGCGTCCCGGAACAGTGGAATAGTTTCGCAGACTCTCTGCGACATCCTGTTCAGAAATCCCCAGTTCCCGGGCTACAGCGATCGCCGCCAACGCAGCATTGACGAAATGCCGACCCACAACTGGTAACAGATACTGCTGACCATTCACCCGAAACGAGATTCCCTGCTGGTCCTGCTCAATCGAGACAGCCTGCAGATCATTGTTTTCTCCCAGGCCAATCCGCACTTTTCTGGCAGTGGTGCGGGATGCCAGACAGTCGGCAAACGGGTCATCGCCACAGACGATCGCCAGCCCTGTAGCCGGCAACTGTTCGAACAATTCCCCTTTCGTCTCTGCAATCTGTTGTAATGTTCCAAAATGCTCCAGATGCGAGTGACCGATGGCGGTAATCACTCCAATCTGAGGCAGTGCAATCGCAGCCAGCTCTCGAATTTCTCCCACATGCGATGCGGCCAGTTCCAGCACCGCAAACTGATGAGACGATTCGATTCCCGCGATGCTTAAAGGCACACCGAATTCATTATTGAAATTCGCAGGGCTCTGAATCCCGGTCAGGCAGGACGACAATGCGGTATAAATCATCGATCGCGTGGTCGTTTTTCCGACACTGCCTGTGACTCCGATGACCCGGGCCGACTGCTGCTCCCGGTACCAGCGGGCAAACTGCATCAGTGCGTGATTGACATCGTCGACTTCAAGCAGTAACTGAGAACCAGGATCGGTAACCTCGCCTCGTTTTACTACACAGGCAGCGGCACCTCGCGTTAATGCCTGGTTGACAAACTGATGCCCATCGAATCGTTTTCCCTGAATGGCAAAGAACAGATCGTCCTCTTTGGCGGTGCGCGAATCAATCGAAATCCCCGCAACCTCAGCCAGTTCCTGAAGCGGGTTGGTTGCCCCCCTCTGAATCACCTGGCTGATTGTGTTGATAGAGATACGATCCATTGGACTCTGACGTTTTTTCTAAGACAGGGGAATGATTGTTATGCAATAACAGTTAAGCAGGAACCTTCTGTGACTTTGTAATTCGATGACTTCGGAAATAATTCTCCACCACCAGCCGATCACTGAAGGGAATGATCTGATCACCGATAATCTGATTGTTCTCATGGCCTTTCCCGGCGATGAGAACTAAATCTCCCCTGCGGGCTTCTGACAGGGCATAGTGGATCGCTTCCCGCCGATCTATGATCTGCTCAGGAGAAACGCCTTTATTCAGACAACCCTCGGCAACCGCCCTGATAATCTGTGCTGGATCTTCACTGCGAGGATTATCGCTGGTAATGATCACGCGATCTGCCTCGCTTGCTGCCATCCCCAGCAGACTGCGTTTTCCAGTATCCCGATCTCCGCCGGCACCAAACACGCAAAAGACACGTTGGGAACAGAGCCGTTTCGCAGACCGAATAACATGGCTTAAGGCATCGTCTGTGTGAGCATAATCAATCAGTACTGTAAAAGATTGACCGCAAGTCACTCGCTCCATTCTGCCGGGCACCGTCACAAGCCGCTCGATTCCCAAAGCGATCTCTGATAAAGAGACACCCAGGCTGAGACAGGCGGCCGCAGCAGCCAGGCAGTTGGAAATATTATGCGTTCCGATCAGCGAAGTTCGCACGGGGACAGAATCTCCGTTAAACAGAATTTCGAACTCCGCACCAGCCGTTGACTCCTGTAGATTCTGGGCGACCAGGTCAGCCTGCCCATCGATCGCATACGTCAAAAGTGTCTGCGATGATTTCACCTCGGCTGCAAACGAACGGCAAGTGGGATCATCCCAGTTCAGAACCAGCGTACCTTCCGGCTTGACCTGTTGGATCATGCGGGCTTTGCAGGCAGCATAGTTTCCAAAGTTCTGATGGTAGTCAAAATGATCCTGCGTCACATTTGTGATTACACCCACGCTAAGATCGATTCCTGCCAGGCGATTCTGATCCAAGGCGTGACTGGAAACTTCCATCACTGCATGTGTGGCTTTTCTGCAGACCATTTCCGCCAGCAGTTGAGAAAGTTCGTTCGCATCAGGCGTGGTTAGCGAAGCAGGTCGGGATGAGATACTGTCGTGGTACTCAACGGTTCCGGAAAGTCCCGTTCTCCTGCCGGAACTCTGCATGATAGACCGAATCAACCAGCTGACAGTGGTTTTCCCATTGGTTCCTGTCACCCCTGCTGTTTCCAGATGTCGTGCAGGACGTCCCGCCAGTTCAGAACAAAGCAGGGCATAAACCTTACGCACATCGGGAACAATACATTGTGGCACCTGTAGCCCTGTCAGCGGACGTTCTGTCAGAATTGCTTTCGCACCTTTCTGAATCGCCTCGGGGACATATTTTGCTGCACATTCTTTTGTACCATTCATGACGGCAAACAGATCACCCGGCTGACAACAACGACTGTCAGAGTGTATCGAAGTTACAAATACATCAGCGCAATCAACAAAGCTTGCAGAGGGAACCAGTGATCGGAGACTGACGGCAATTGTCCCGGGTGACAAGCTGATTGAAGCAGATGACATGGATGTGAGGTAAGAACCATGCATTCCAGGAAAACCATTAGGTTAAAGAATTGATGACGACAGGAAACTTCAGTGACGTGATAGCGTGGTAAATAAATCCGGGAAGCCCGAACAGGCAAAGGTATGTGAAATGGATTTATTCAGAATTGGTTATGACTTAAGGTGGGGAGCATTCTCGTAATTCTCTGATTCAGGTCAACCCAGGAAATTCAAAAAAACAGTTCCCCACAAGCCGGCTTGTAAATATTACACAAACCGCACAACGCAGGTCACTTCGGCATGGCCCTCAATGTATGGCTCTGCTCCGCAGGATATTGAACAACTTCTTCTGACCGTGCCCCCGAACAGGCCCCCTGAGCTTCAAATACCAGGATTGTCATCCAACACCAAAATCAACCATTATTTCACTTCACTTTTACCAGAAATTAAAATTGGTATTTTCACCTATTTCCTACACAATGATATGGATTCTGTAAATTTGCCTCGGTATCCTGATAGTAACTCAATCGTTACCCGTTCATCTCCCCAACCGTTTGAGCAAAGAGGATCTGCAGCCCGACAGGCTGATCGACTTATATATCAATACAGCAAATTCTTGCTCGTACATTCGGAACTTCTATTAAAGGAGTTTAACTACTTTACCCGTCAACTGGAGAAGTATTCTTACGATAATTATCCCCATCTCAGCCAACTAATTCCGATGTGACCAAGGAGATAAAAGATGCAACCAAATGCGCGCTTCAAAAAAGGCTTCACTCTGATTGAACTACTTGTCGTCATCGCCATCATCGCTATTCTAATTGCGCTACTGCTTCCCGCAGTGCAGCAGGCTCGGGAAGCCGCACGCCGCTCCACCTGCAAAAACAACCTGAAGCAGATCGGGCTGGCTTTTCACAACTACCATGACACATACTCGCGATTTCCCATGCCAGCGATACTCGCTGTAAATGGATCGACGGGCGCGCTTATGACCTCAAACAGCTGGGGGCTTGCGATTCTCCCTTACGTTGACCAGGCGAATACTTACAACTTATACAATTTTAATTCCAACTGCTGGACTGCAACCAATACAGCCGCGACTCAAACATTCATCCCCAGCTATGTTTGCCCCTCTTCTCCAGGCGGTGGCAATCGAATCAATGTTTCTATTCCAGCCGGGGGTACAGATTTCAATCCCGCTCAGGCGTTGAACTTAACCAACGCAGGTCCGATTGACTATGTTAGCACTACCGTCGTCCAGGATGAGTTTCTGGCAGCAGTAGGCTTGTCAGGCAGTGATCGGAATGGATGGGCAGAAGGTATAATCGCCGTTGCAGGCGTCCCCAGTGCAAACCAGGGAGGATCGGGAGGTAAACTAAGAGATATGACCGACGGTGCTTCCAATACCATCTTAACAGGCGAACTGGCAAACCGGAATAATCTGATTCGTAAAGGGGTTCAAGTGGCTTCCTCAGACCCCGAAGCACAGTTCCAGGCAGCGTTTGGCGGAGGTGCCTGGGCTGATCCACTCAACGGGACATGGCAATTAACTGGCAGACTCTTTGATGGTACATCTGACCGGGGCCCCTGCGCAATCAACTGTTCCAATGCCCGTTCCGAGTCATCGCACAGCGATCCCAATCGTTACGCTGCCGGACTGTACTCCTACCACGTCGGGGGTGCACATATTTTACTGGCAGATGGTTCGGTCCGATTTCTCAGTGAGAACCTTTCAGGAATTATATTCGCTTCGCTCGTAAGCCGGGCCAGCGGTGAAACGATCGGAGAATTCTAAGCCTCCCTTAAGTTCTCATTTACACATGTGAAGGATGACACATCTAGAACCGTCATCTATTGTCCTCGCCCTGTGAATTCAGACACAGCCGTTTATTCCGGGGCGAGGTACTTCAATGGCATACCACTAGTTAGTTGCAAAAAGGACGTAGCTCATAAAATGATTGGGACGAAATCAGTAAATAATCTCCTTTCACTCTGTATCATATTTACTATTTTTGGATGCGGCGATTCTGCCCCCCAAGGGGGCCCCAGGGCAAAAACAGTTCCCTTAACAGGAAGAGTATTAGTTGATGGAAAACCAGAAGAAGGCGTTACGGTCTCCTGCCATCCCATTAATGGAGGAGTAGATAACCGCGTCCTCTCGGGAGCAACCGATGCTTCCGGCAAAGTTTTTGTCAGCACCTATGTCTCGGGGGATGGTGTTCCCCCGGGAGAATATACTCTTACGTTCAAATGGATGAAAAAGGGCCCTGGTTCAGAAAAAGATCTTCTGAATGGTCGCTATTCCAACCCAGATAAATCAGAGTACCGGGTTACTGCAGTTGAGGGACAGGCTGCAGACTTGAACAAGATTGATCTGAAAACAAAATAATCTCGATAGCCATAGTCAATCATCTCCTGAAAGTGCATTCAATAATCTCATTGTTCGATGCTGTCATGAGCAATTTGCCAGTTATTCTCCACACCGATACACGGAACAAATAAGATGCGACTCAAAATAGTTCTCCCCCTGCTGGCTCTCTCTTTATCCGTTACATCTTATGCAGCAGAGCATACGAATATTCCCGCAAGGCCAGAAGCGGCCAGCCAGATTCCTGACGCGTTTTTCAAATATATCGAACGCGAAGAACCTGCCTATAAATGGGAAATCCATGACTCCTTCTCTTATGAAGGTGTCACCGCGTATCCGGTGGAACTGACTTCACAAACCTGGCAGGGGATGACATGGAAACACTGGCTTTATATTTTCGAACCGGAGAACGTCCAGATTAACAGTAAAGTGCTGCTGTTTGTTACGGGTGGCAGCAATGGAGGTCAGCCCAATGAAAAACGGTTAAAACCTGCTTTCCTGCTGGCCAAAACAACCGGCGCCCGGGTCGCTCTACTGACACAGGTCCCCAACCAGCCGCTGTTTGACGGTAAGAAAGAAGATGACCTGATTACCGAGACCTGGCTGCGCTATTTGAAAACGGGTGATGAAAACTGGCCGCTTCTATTCCCGATGGCTAAAAGTGCTGTCAAAGCCATGGATGCCATCCAGGAAATCGCTTTGGAAAAACGGAACCTGGTCATCGACGGTTTCGTAATTACCGGAGCCTCGAAACGTGGCTGGACCAGCTGGCTCACTCCCGTGGTTGATAAACGGATTATCGCCACCGCTCCGATCGTGATTGATACACTCAACTTTCGCGACCAGATGAAGCATCAGATCAATACCTGGGGAAAATACAGCGTACAGATCATTGATTACACGAGCAAAGGACTGATCGTGGAAGGCGAGGAATCGGATCGAGAAAAACGCCTGCGCCTGATGATGGACCCTTACACATATCGCCAGCAGCTCAAACTTCCCAAGCTGCTCATCAATGGCACCAATGACCCCTACTGGGTGGTTGACGCCATGCGTTTTTACTGGTCAGACCTGGTAGGCCCAAAATACGTTCTTCAGGTCCCCAACGCCGGTCATGACCTGGGGGATGGAGTGGAATACGCTCTACAGACACTGGCGGCATTCTTCATTCATGCTGCCACTGGTAAAGAACTCCCTAAACTCGACTGGGACAACTCGAAAGACTATGAACTGAAGCTCACCAGTTCCAGCAAACCTGCCCAGGTACGATTGTGGACGGCACAGTCAGATAACAAAGACTTTAGACAATCAAAATGGACCGCCACCGAGGTCTCGGCAAACGAATCTGTATACTTGGCTAAAATAAACAAACCAGACAAAGGACATATTGCCTACTACCTGGAAGCAATCTACACCATCAATAATATCCCTTATTCGCTCTGCACAATTACCACGTCAAAATGACACGGTCGTCTGTTTACCGGCCATTCACAACCCTTTCTTCACAAATTAGAAAGAAGTTTTGTTTTTCATCTATAAGTTTCAAATTTGAATGTTAAGATGACGCTTAACATGACAATTCCGCCAAAAATCTGGAAGGATGGACCGAACCTTACTGGTGGTAAAGGAACTCAAAATGAAAAACGAAACGCTCGCCCACGAAACAAATCGTATCCCCTCAAAGACAGCCGCACGATCCGCCCCGATGCAGTTCAATGCCGCTCATTCCCTGGAATGTGAAATCCAGCATGCACTCACGGAAGATTCTGACGTCTGCCTGAACTCTCTGGTCGTACACCGCACAAAAAACGGTGTCTGCCTCAAAGGCGTTCTGGAGTTTGACGGCGAATGCCCGGATATCACCAAACGTATCCAGGCCCTGACCGGAATCGAAGAGGTCATTAATCACCTGCTCATTAAACGACGGATGCCTCTGCCCAAAAAAGGCTGAGAGATTTTAGGCGTTGGTTGATCCCTGTTGAGAGTATTCAAGGCTCAGTATGACGTTGCGCTTAGACTTTTTTGAATGCGACATGACCACCTGTTTTCAATGAGTTTTTGAAAAAAACAAAAAATTCCCCTGTGCGCCGTTTTCGACTTCTGATAACTTTCGCGAATCAACCTCAAGATTCTAGGCGTCCTAATCCCTGAATCACATCCATTATCATGATCACCTGTTTCGACGCCTGATCCAACCCTAAATGATTCACATTAACTCCGGACTGATGCAGTATTTCAGGATGAAAAAAGCAACAGATCCCGGCACTTATTGAAGAACTTATCAGTAGCAGGAAGGCGACTATGAGTCTCAATCAACCCCCCAACCAGGACTTAATGGTTCAAATTCGCTGGCTGATCCGCCGAGACATGCCAGAAGTTCTTCGAATTGAAGAAGAAAGTTTTGAATACACCTGGTCTGAAGAATACTTCCTCAGTTGCCTGAGACAGCGAAACTGCATCGGTATGGTCGCCGAGCATAATCACCAGATCGTCGGCTTCATGATTTATGAACTTCATAAATCGATGATCCAGGTGCTTAACTTTGCCGTCGCTCCTGAATTCCGTCAGCAGGGAATTGGCCGCCAGATGGTACAACGCGTGGTTGATAAGCTCTCGCAGCAACGCCGTCGCGAGATCGCTCTGGAAGTGCGAGAAACGAACCTGCCTGCCCAGCTGTTCTTCCGCAAAATGGATTTCCGTGCGGTTTCCGTACTGCGAAACTACTTCGAAGATGCGGGCGAAGATGCCTATGTCCTGCAGTACCGGCTCGAACGATCAGAACAGGATTTTGCTCCCGGTCTTTCTCCCAAAAACCGGATCAGCAACTACCTGGACGCTTCTGACGCTGCCTGAAACTGACAGCACATGACTACACATCTGCCAGACGAGACTGCTTTCCAACATCCTTCGTCAATGATTCAGGTGCGTGGAGTTCGGGTTCATAACCTGAAAAGTATCGATCTTGATATTCCCTTGAATCAACTGATCGCAGTCTGCGGCGTCAGCGGGTCAGGCAAAACCAGCCTCGCCTTCGACACGCTCTACGCTGAAGGCCAGAGACGGTATCTGGAAACACTTTCTCCCTCGGCCCGACAGTATTTAAACCAGCTCCCGAAACCCGATGCGGACCAGATCACGCAAATCCCTCCAGCTATTGCCCTCAGGCAGAATACCAGTCAGCGCCACTTTACCTCCAGAGGCCTGGAGACAACCGCTGGTATTGAATCGGGAATCCAGCACTACCTGCGACTTCTGTTTAGCGCTTCAGGGCAGATTTTTTGTCCAGACTGCGAAATCCCGATCTCTCCACAATCACCGGAAACCGTACTGGCATTTATTAAAACCTTACCCACAGACCTGCGTTTTCAAATCTGTTATCCGGTTACGACAGAAGAGCATTCATCCCCTGAAATCATGCAGGAGCTGAAACAGCAGGGACTCAATCGGGTGATTTTGAATCACGAAGAATACCAGCTCTCAGATGATCTGACTGAACCGCTATCTCAATTCGACACGAATACACATGAAATCCTGGTTGTTCTCGACCGTCTTTCCACTCGATCATTCGATGATTCGCGGATTCTGGAAAGCCTGGAGTTCGCCTTCAATGAATCAGCAGGGAAGGTCACCCTCCTGGTGATGGAACCTCTTTCCGGCCAGACAACAGGCATTCCTTTTCAAATCGGTCAGCGGCAATCGTTTCGGTTTGATTTTTCAGCTGACATGTCATGCCCGCAATGTCAGCGGGAATTCGCTCAACCCGAACCTCAGCTCTTTAATTTTTTCAGCCCCAGCGGCGTCTGCACGAATTGCGGGGGATCAGGATTGATCTCAATAGAATCATCCGGAGGCCGTTCTGCAGAAACCTGCCCTCACTGCCAGGGCAGCCGCCTGAATGCGTCTGCTTTAGCAGTTCGCGTGAATGGATCTAATATTGATCAGTTGGGCCAACAGCCGATCCAGCAGATAGGCGCCTGGCTGGAACAATTCTCGGAAGGACTGACAGCAACAGAAACAAAACCACTGGCTCCCCTGCTACGTGAGATCCGGGAACGACTCTCCCTGCTGAACGAACTGGGGCTGGGCTATCTCACATTGAATCGAACACGCTCTACACTCTCCAGTGGGGAAATCCAGAGAACCGCGCTTACGTCTTTATTATCATCGAACCTGGTCAACACCCTCTATGTACTGGATGAGCCTTCCTCAGGACTGCACCCTGCCGACAGCCATCGCGTGCTTACCGTTCTGCAGAAACTGCGACAGTTAAACAACACACTGCTCATTGTCGAACATGATGCCGCCTTCATTCGTGCTGCAGAGTATGTAATTGAACTGGGGCCTGCAGCAGGAAGGGCAGGGGGAGAAGTCATCTTTTCTGGTCCACTGGAAGCGTTGCTTGCGAGCAACAGCTCACCAACCAGTCGCTTCTTGAATACAGCAGAAAACAGGGCCCTGAAATCAGTACCCGACCAGCCGACCTCAGAGTGGATCACGCTGACCGATGCAAGCCGAAATAACCTGCAGAACATCACCGTGAAATTTCCGCTCAGGCAATTGAGCGTTGTAACCGGAATTAGCGGCAGCGGGAAAAGCAGTTTGATCGAACAGACACTGTTTCCTCTCCTCGCTGCTGAACTTTCCGAAACGGGAACCAGCCCCCTTGCTGATGGTTGCCAGTCCCTGTCCGGCGCGGAGCAGATCGATGAAGTCATTCTACTCGACCACTCTTTCACAGGTCAGAATCCGCGCAGTATCCCGGCAACTTACCTGAATCTGTTTGACGACATCCGCTCGATTTTCGCCCAGACACCTGATGCCAGGCTCCGTAATCTTTCCCCGGGACATTTCAGCTTCAACAGCAAGTCTGGCGGTCGCTGCCCGGTTTGCAAAGGAACGGGAAAGATCGAAATTGACCTGCAGTTTCTCGCAGATATATCAATGGACTGCCAGGAATGTCACGGCAAACGGTATCAGCGGGAACTGCTGGAAATCAAGTATCGAAAACTGAACATCGCAGAGGTCCTGAAATTGACTGTGGACGAAGCATTTCCGTTTTTTCGAGGTCAGCCGGCCTTACAGAAAAAACTGAAACAGCTGAAAGACGTCGGCCTGGGATACCTGCCTCTGGGCCAGCCTCTCCCCACACTCTCAGGCGGGGAGTGTCAGCGTTTGAAACTGGCTGCCTACCTGAATACCAGCAGCCGCAATAAAACCCTGTTCCTGATGAACGAACCGACGCGCGGCCTGCATCCCCTGGATATTCAGTCTGTATTAAACTGCTTTCACTATCTGCTGACAGCAGGGCATTCGATCATTTTGATTGAACATAACCTCGATCTGATTCGTGCAGCAGATCACATTATCGACCTGGGACCGGAAGGGGGAGCAGAAGGGGGCCGCATCGTTGTGACTGGCACGCCAGCAGAAGTCGCCGCCCATCCCACCTCTTATACAGGGATGGCACTGAATGCGAAGTTTTCATAATTCCGACCAGGTTTGCTTACCGTCTTTTCCGCTGACGTTTTCCTTTTTTCCCGGAGCGTGAAGAAGTTTTCTGAGCCTGGCCTCCCGTTTTCCCCCGTTGATTTTTCAGATCATCGATCCGATCCCGCAACAGGGCAGCCCGTTCGAACTCCAGTTTTTCTGCTGCTGCCAGCATTTCCTGCTCCAGTTCACCCAGAAACTCCTGGGTAATGTATTCCGACTCATCCTTAAATCCTACCGACTCCCGCACAAACTGGCGTGCTTCGATCTCCTCTTCAATCCCCCGCTTGATGGCTTTTTTGATCGACTCGGGAGTAATCCCATGTTCCCGGTTATATTCTTTCTGAATCGCACGCCGCCGCTCAGTCTCATCCATGGCATTCTGCATACTGGGCGTCACACGATCCGCATACAGAATCACTTCCGCATTCACGTGTCGGGCGGAACGGCCGATCGTCTGAATCAGGCTGGTCTCACTTCGCAGAAACCCCTCTTTATCCGCGTCCAGAATCGCCACCAGTGAGACTTCGGGAATATCCAGGCCTTCGCGTAACAGATTGATTCCGATCACCACATCGTATTTCTGCTCTCGCAAGCCACGCAGAATTTCCACGCGTTCAAACGCATCCAGTTCCGAATGCATCCAGGCACAACGAATCCCCTCTTCCTGAAAATAGGATGCCAGGTCTTCTGCAAGTCGCTTGGTCAAGGTCGTCACCAGCACGCGTTCGTTGACGGCAACCCGCTTGAGAATTTCTTCTTTCAGATGAGGTACCTGCCCCCGTGCAGGTTCGATTCGAATCACGGGGTCGATCAACCCGGTCGGACGAATGACCTGTTCCACCACTTCACCTTCAACGCGTTCCAGCTCCCAGTCTCCCGGGGTTGCAGATACGAATACAGTCTGTTTTCTCCGGGCGTTCCATTCATCAAACGTCAAGGGCCGATTATCCAGCGCCATCGGCAGACGAAATCCATGATCGACCAGGTTCGTTTTCCGGGAACGGTCGCCGGCATACATTGCCCGCACCTGAGAACAGGTCACGTGGGATTCATCCACAAATAACAGGTAGTCTTCCGGAAAGAAGTCCAGCAGTGTATCAGGAGGAGAGCCTGGCTTTCTGCCCGCCAGCGCTCGACTGTAATTCTCGATACCCGGACAAAAACCGACTTCTTCCAGCAACTCCATGTCATAGCGGGTTCGCGCACTCAATCGCTGCGACTCCAGCAGTTTCCCTTCGCTCTGCAGGACCTGGATGCGTTCATCCAACTCCGTCTGAATCTCCTGAATTGCTGACTCAATCCGTTCCTGGGGCAGAACAAAGTGCTTAGCCGGATAAATATAGGCTTCTTTGACAGTACGCAGCACTTCGCCGGTAAGCGGATCGATGATCGCCAGGTTCTCAATTTCATCCCCCCAGAACTCGATTCGGAAGGCAAACTCTTCATACGCGGGCCAGCATTCCACGACGTCCCCACGTACCCGGAATTTGGCCCGTGCTAATTCAACGTTATTTCGGTCATACTGAATATCAATCAACTTTCGCAGCATTTCATCGCGATCGATTTCTTCCCCTACCCGCAGAGGAATCATCATCTCCAGATAGTCTTTGGGAGACCCCAGACCGTAGATGCAGCTCACGCTCGCGACCACAATCACATCGCGACGGCTGACCAGGGCACTGGTCGCCAGTAACCGCAGACGATCAATCTCATCATTGATGGATGCATCCTTTTCAATGTAAATATCACGCTGCGGAATGTAGGCTTCCGGCTGGTAATAATCGTAATAGCTGACGAAATAGCTGACGGCATTTTCGGGAAAGAATTCCTTGAACTCGGAATAAAGCTGTGCAGCCAGCGTTTTATTATGCGAGAGGACCAGGGCAGGGCGGCCCAGTTCGGCAATGACATTCGCCATGGTAAAGGTTTTACCAGAGCCAGTCACCCCCAGCAGAACCTGATCCGATTTACCCGCCTTGATTCCATTAACCAGTCCTGCGATGGCTGCCGGTTGATCGCCCGAGGGTTGGAATTCACTCTTCAGTTGAAACACAGACATGCTCGCTCTCAGTCTCTAGGTTCAGCCCCTGCAGTAAAAAACGACAGGGCACTCAGACGAAAAATAGACTCTCAGTCTGTAGTATTGTAGAACGTCGGCGTACCATTAAGAAAGGGTCTGAGGGTACTCCAGTGAAAGAAGGGAGACTCTGACAAAAGGACACCTGGAAAACGGATTACACTTCCGGCTCCGATTCGTCTTCGACAGGTGATTCCGCCTGTATTTGAGCTTCAGGAACAGATTCAGTAACGTCTGCTTGTTCCTCAGTCGCCTGTTGATCCGGGGAAGATTCGATTGCTTCCGCTGTATCTTCCAGGGGAGGCATCACCCAGATTTCTCCATGCTCGACAGGCTGATCTGCCCGGAAGTGGTGATGGCGTAACAATTCCAGAATCGCCAGAAAGATACCAATAATCCGACTGCGAACTTTTTCACCTTCAAAGAAGCTACTGAAAGTAACGCGCTGCTCGACACGAACACGAGAACCAATTCGTTCCACATAGGTAGAAATGGGAGTATCGTCATACGTAATACTGGAATGCTCTTCCACTTCCTTACGTTTGACAACACGTGCCAGGGCACTGACCAGGTCCCATAATTCGACCTCTTTAATCAGGTCTTCTGAAGGATCTTTACCCGACTTGGGACGCTCATCAGAAAGTCGGGGATAGTGCTCCTGCCATTCCGCAGCATGTTCTTCAAGTGCATTGGCCGCGTCTTTGAATTTTTTATATTCCAGCAGCTGTTGAATCAGATCACTGCGCGGATCATCTATGACTTCCGCGATTTCTTCTTCTTCCGCACGCGGTAGAACCATTCGACTTTTAATTTCGGCCAATGTACTGGCCATCAGGATAAAATCACCCACCAGATCCAGATCAATCAGTTCCAGTACATCCAGAAAGTCATTGAAAGAAGCCGTAATGGAGGCGACAGGCAGGTCGAGAATGTCCAGTTCATTCCGCCGAATCAGGTATAACAGCAGATCCAATGGACCACTGTATAGATTGAGGTCGACCTTATATTGGGCAGTCGTCATAAGATTTTTTCGGGCTCAGTCGTGGAAAACGAACGCTAGAAGAGCATTAAATCGTTTTCTCATTGCGGGTTACAGAATATTCTCGAAACGGGATCGAATCAAATTCGTCGTCAGTTCCCGCTCTTTTGGAGGTTGATACTATCGTTATCGTCAGATTAACCGGTACAAGTTCAAATTTTCCGATTACCTGGCCGTTAAAGAAAAAAATCGGCAAGCCGTAATGACTTGCCGATTTCGAGTTCCTCGTATTACAAGGACACAAAGCAGAAGCGACTCCCGGTTACCCTCAAAAACCAGGAACACCGCCGGTGATCCAGCTGTGGGTTACGCAGCTTTGCGGACAGGCATTTGCAGAATTTGTGGTTCGGGTTCTTCACAGGCAGACAGAAAGTTTTCGAAGACCTGCATATCCAGAGCGGAAGCGGAATGATTCTGGGGATGCCATTGCACGCCGACGCAGAACCAGTCTTCATCGGGAACTTCGATGGCTTCAATCACACCATCCGGAGCAGTTGCCGAAACAACAAACATTTTTGAAACATATTTCACAGCCATATGATGCTGACTGTTCACACGAATTTCACCTGGACCGTACATTTTGTCAACGCGGGTACCGGGTCCGATATTGATAATATGACGCAGGTTGGCTTCCACACCATCACGATGATACATGGCACCAGGAACATCTTCGGTCACATGCTGATGCAGTGTGCCGCCACTGATGACATTCATCAGCTGCATTCCCGAACCAATCGCCAGCAGGGGCATTTTCATTTCCATTGCCATTGTACAGACACGACGATCAAAGTCTTCGCGGCGTAAAGGCATGGCGCGGGAAGCAGGGTGTTTTTCAAATCCCAGACGGATCGGATCCAGGTCTAACGCACAACCGGAAAGAATCAGGCCATCCAGTTGTTCCAGAAATTGTTTCAGGTCATCGTCATCAGCCAGGGGAGGCATCATCACGGGAATACCACCGGCGTCTGTTACAGAATCATAGTATCCGGTAAAGAACCAGCTTAAAGCCTGAGACTCTTTTTGCTCGGGGCGAAAGTCTCCAGTAATTCCAATCAAGGGTTTTTTAGACATCGAATCCATCCTTCACTTCAGTGCACTTCCTGTGCGGTCAAAAAACAATTGGGGTATAACGGGAATTCCCCAGATTCAGCGGATGGAAGGAAGCGACTTGCGTAGAGATTCGCATTCGAAGTGCGTTCGAGCGGATGAAAATCCCCCCTGGTCGAACGTTTAGAAATAGAATCCATTCTCTTTTCGCGGTCCGTTCCTTCGGTCCGTCTGCTACTGATCATTTACAGTAACTTCAAATGATTTGTGTTTTCAACTTTCAAATCACTTGAGTGAGCGGATCTTAGTGGCGTCCCATCATGC
The DNA here is from genome assembly GCF_008298035.1 of Gimesia maris. Lineage (NCBI taxonomy): Bacteria > Pseudomonadati > Planctomycetota > Planctomycetia > Planctomycetales > Planctomycetaceae > Gimesia > Gimesia maris. The sequence continues at coordinate 3,152,412 of NZ_CP042910.1, read as the reverse complement.
TGTCCAGCGAATCGATCATTTTGAGCGAATATTCTGACCTGTTGACCTTCTCATACCATATCTTGTGCAATTGACCCTGGTAGAACCCGAATCTACTGATTCTGCTCACAATTTTTTTTAAAAAATCTAAAAACGGCAAAACGTCTACGGTTCAGGCCGTGCACCAGGCCTCCCTCACACGGTTTCGACAACTTCCTTTTTTGATTCTGCAACAGAGGGCAACGCCGGCAACAGCATCGCCCCCACCGCTGCCAGTATCAGACAGGGAATAATCGCATGGAATGCCCGCTGAGGAATCCCCAGCGCGACAAAGTGACTGGTGATCTTTGCCTGAATCATGCCACCTCCGCCCCAGGCCATCCCCATCGTGATCGCAGACGCGACACCTCCCCCTTTGGGGAACAGCTGATGCGAATAAGAGACCATCGCGGGACTCGTGCCCCACAAGATCAGACCACTGGGAATCAGCAACAGCGTCATCAACCAGATCGGACATCCTTCCCAGCCCAGTACTAGCATGAGGGGAATGCCCAGCAGAGGACAGACAATCATGAATAGCTTTTCATGACCGGATTTGAAGCGAAATGCCATCAACAACATCCCGGCACTGGCCGAAAACAAAAAGACAGACTGGATCAAACCGATCTGAAATGCAGAAATGTCCTGATCTTTCAGAATGAAAGAAATCAGTTTATCCATCGCCATATTGGGAACCAGCCTGAGTGAGCAGACCATAAACAGAAAGCTCGCTAACAGTACGCGTCCCTCCAGCATTTGTGACAGAGACTGCGATTTTTGTTTTCGATCCCGCTCAAACAAAGCCGCCGGTGGTTTTCCAATCCTGTAAAGCAGAAGAATCAGTCCGGCATACAACGGCGCCAGTATCCAGACGCTCGACAGGCCCCACGTGGAAACGATCGCACCGCAGATAATCGGCCCGACCGCCAGCCCCATCGCGCCACCAAACATGAAGAGCGACAGGCTTCGCGTACGTCGTTCCGGAATCAGGGAACCTGCGACCACTGCCGCTTCCGGATGAAAAGAACCGATGCCGATACCCCCCAGCAGTAAAGCCACACACAGAAAAAAGACACTGTTTGCCGGTCCGACCAGCGGCATCATCACTGCCCCCAGAAGTGGCCCGAGCCACAAGATGGATTTGATCGGGTATCGGTCACGGATGTATCCGAACACGGGCTGTGCCAGTGACGATGCCAGCGCATGGATGGTCAGTACGAGGAACAGACCATTTTCCGTTAAAGAATGAACACGTTCGATTTCTCCCCACAAGGGACCAACTACAATTGCTGAAGCATCAACAATGATATGAGTGAGCGTGAGACAAATCAGACTACGATAGGCGTGAGACATTTTCAGGAAAGCTTCAAGGCAGGAATTCGATTCAGAAGTCAGCAGGTATTCTATCGGGCAGGTGACCAGAATGCGAATCGCCCGAGCCGGACAGTCCGCTGTATTCTTATTTCCTGATTCCGCATTAAACAGTTTGTATTGTGATATTTACGAAAACCAGCTATACCATCAGAATCATTGAGTATTCAAAATCAAACTTTATCGAGAGAATTTTCGTTGCAATCTGAAATTGAATGGACCTTTGAGTCAACCAGTGAACTCGATACACAGCGCCTGGGGAAAAAGCTGGCCGAATATCTGACCCCGGGAACGGTCATCGCGTTAAATGGTAACCTGGGAGCAGGCAAAACCCGCCTGGTTCAGGCGATTGCCACAGCACTCGACGTCGATCCGGCTGAAGTAACCAGCCCGACCTTTGTCCTGATCCAGGAATACCAGGGACGGCTTCCCCTGTATCACTTCGACACCTATCGCCTGCGGGATACCGATGAGTTTCTTGAACTGGGAGCCGATGACCTGCTGTACTCTAACGGTGTCTGTCTGATCGAATGGGCCGACAAAGTCAGAGACGTCCTTCCAGGCGATCTCCTGCAAATCAATATCGAGCACTCCTCGCAAACGGCTCGCACATTTCGGTTCCAGGGGCAGGGGCCACGTTCCAGACAGATCATCGCCCGGCTGCAAACGGAATCATTCTGAATTGTTCAATTCGCGACGACACCCAATCTGAATCAGGAAAAAAAACATGACCGTTCAATCGGAACAAAAACTGCTTGTGACAGGGGGAACAGGTCTGGTTGGCAGCCATGTCATTCAACGCGCACGACAGGCGGGGATACCAACAGTCGCACTGGTTCGCTCTCTCGATCAGGCAGAGTACCTGAAAGAATTCGACGCCGAGCTGATTGAGGGTGATTTAACCGATAAAAACTCACTGCGTGATGCCCTGACAGGTGTCACGATCGTCGTCCACACGGCAGCCAAAGTAGGTGACTGGGGAAGTGTCGACGAATATCGAAATACCAACGTCAGAGGTTTAGAAAATCTGCTGACCGCACTCGAAGAACAATGCCTGATCAGACATTTGATTCACATCAGTTCGCTGGGAGTCTACGAAGCCCGCGATCATTATGGCACTGACGAAACAGAGCCGCCCCACGCTGCCGGCATCGATGGATATACACTGAGCAAAATTGAATCCGAACAACTGCTCCGGAAGCATTCCATCCCTTATACCGTTCTGCGTCCGGGATTCATTTATGGTCCCCGTGACCGGACGGTTCTGCCCCGTATCCTGGAGAGATTAAAATCCGGTCGATTCGCGTACCTGGGCAGCCCCGAAAAGCTGATGAATAATACCTATGTCGAACATCTGGTCGATGCCATATTCCTGGCTCTGTTCAACGAAGACGCATTGAGCCAGACATACAATATCACAGATGTCTCACTGGTCAGTAAGCGCGAATTTATTTCCACCATCGCGGAACTGGCTGAATATCCTCCACCTAAGAAAGTAGTCCCTCTGCCAGTCGCCAGAAATCTGGCCCGCGTAATGGAAGGTCTCTGGAGATTTCTGGGCAAAAAACAGGCCCCGATCCTGTCGCAGGCACGCATCAAGTTTCTGGGACTGAACCTGGATTTCAGTTCGCAAAAAGCGCAACAGGAACTGAATTATCAGCCACAAAAAACTTTTCAGCAGTCCATGAGTGCTACCATCGAATGGTTTCGCACTCATCATAAATTACCATAATTCAATTCCGCTTATGAATTCTGCGTAAAATCCATGAGAATGCAGCTGAGTGCTGGAATCTGGCAATTGACCTGCCCCATAGCTGAAAGTTAGAATAGTATCCATGGAAAGTTCACCAACGCAGTCACCTGATCAATCAGACCATCAACGGCAATCTGTTCAGAAACCGTGGTCATGGCGGCGATACATTATCACTTCCACGATCCAAGTCACTGTCTTTCTCCTTTTGTATGTGTTATCCATCGGCCCTTTATTCTGGCAGTGGTACGCTTCATTTAACTCAATGAGTTCGCCATTCTTCGCTGCGTTCTACACGCCGCTCCTGTTGGCGTGTGACCTGATTCCTCCCCTGTCTGATGGAGTGAACTGGTATATCAACCTCTGGATCGGTTGAAAAAATCTAAGTAAAGCTGCTTCGGGCTTTAAAAGAACGATGTAGTAACTCACCTCTTTCTTCTGTAATACTTTGCAGCGACAGTGTGAAATTCAAGCGTACTTTCATCAATCAAAGTACATATCAAAAACCAGAAGTGAAGTATCTTTTGGTAGATTGACAAACCAGATAATCCCCATACACTCAGGGAATGGAATGCTGTAGCAGAGTCCTCTCCAGCTTCCGGAAATCACAAATCTCTCACAGCCAGAGCTGTATTTTGCCTGGATGGCATTTATAAAAGACGGGAGCACGGAATAATATGAGCGACCCCAGACCTTTTGCTCACCTGCATTGTCACACTCACTTCAGTATGCTGGATGGTGCCAGTCGCATCCCCGAAATGGTAAGTAAAGTCAAAGAAGCGGGCATGAATTCGCTCGCGATTACTGACCACGGCAACCTGTACGGTGCGATGGACTTCTATCAGCATTGCCGCAGTCAGGACGTGAATCCCATCCTGGGGCTGGAAGCCTATATCGCCCCCCGGAGCCGTTTTGAAAAAGGGGCTTCGCGAATGAAAGAAGCCAGTTTTCACCTGACACTGCTGGCACAGAACCGGCAGGGGTTCGAAAACCTGATCAAGCTCTCTTCGGCATCCTACCTGGAAGGTTTCTATTACAAACCCCGTATCGACAAGGAAATCCTGGAGGCACACAGTGAAGGCCTGATTCTGCTGACAGGCTGCGCCGCCGGTGAACTGTCACACCACATTCTGGGTGAAGACTGGGAAGAAGCAGAAAAATTATGCGCCTGGTATGAAAAAGTGTTTGGCGACCGAGTCTATATGGAAATCCAGAATGCAGGTCTGGAAATACAGCGGCAGTGCCTGGAAGGAACCGTGGATCTGGCCAACCGCATGGGATTGCCTCTCGTCGCGACCAATGATGCACACTATGTCGATCAAAAAGATGCCGAAGCGCAGGATGTCTTGCTCTGCGTGAGTACACGCGCCGTCGTCAGCGATGAAAAACGCATGAAAATGACCGGTGACCAGTTCTTTGTACGTACCCAGGATGAGATGTATAATGCATTCCCCGGACTTGAAGATGCGGTCGCCAGAACCCAGGAACTTGCAGAACGCGTCGACATCCAGATGTCGGATAAAAAGTTCTACCCGGTATTCCAGCCACCAGATAATTTGACCGACACGCAATACCTGCGAAAACTTTGCGAAGAACGTCTGCCCATAAAATACGGCGACGAATTGACGCAGGCGCACTGGGATCGACTCGATCTGGAGCTCGGCGTGATTGAACAAATGGGTTATTCCAGTTACTTCCTGATCGTCTGGGATTTCGTGCAGTTTGCCGAAAACGAAGGGATCCCCTGTACGGCTCGTGGATCAGCGTGTGGTGCCATCGTCGCATTTCTGCTCGGAATGTCCCAGGTCTGCCCGCTCAAGTATGACCTGCTGTTTGAGCGATTTCTGGATCCCAGCCGTACCGAACCGCCCGATATCGATATCGACTTCTGTCGTGATCGACGCCAGCTGGTGATCGATTACACCAAGCAGAAGTATGGTGAAAAAAGCGTGGCACAGATCGGCACCTTTGGAACATTGAAAGCCAAAGCGGCGATTCGTGACGTAGGACGTGCGCTCGGCGTTCCCCTGGCGCGAGTCAATGAAATTGCCAAGATGATCCCGGAATCATTGGGGATCAAACTGAAAGACGCGTTAAAAGAAAGCCCCGATCTGCAATCTGCCTACGATCAGGATTCGGAGATCAAACGACTGCTCGATCTGGCCATGCAGCTGGAAGGACTATGCCGCAGTGCAGGCACACACGCGGCAGGCGTCGTGGTGGCTGACCTGCCGCTCTCTGAAGTTGTTCCGCTGCAGTCCATTACCGGTAAGACCGACATCATTACACAATGGGATGGTCCCACCGTCGAATCGGTGGGACTGCTCAAGATGGACTTCCTGGGACTGCGCAATCTGACAATTCTGGACAAAGCCGTTCAAAACGTCAAAAAACATCGGGGCATCGATATCAATCCGCATAAGCTCCCCCTGGATGATCAGGAAACCTTTGAACTGCTCCAGCGAGGAGAAACCAAAGGGATCTTTCAGCTGGAAAGTGGCGGGATGCGTGATCTGCTGACCAAAATGAAGCCGGACAAGTTCGAAGATATTATCGCAACTTCCGCTCTGTACCGACCGGGCCCTCTGGAAGGGGGGATGGTGATGCAGTACGTGGATGTAAAAAACAACCGGATCCCGATTCCCAAAGTTCATCCCATTGTCGATGAAATTCTGGATGAGACCTACGGCGTGATGGTCTACCAGGAACAGGTCATGCGGATTCTGAACCGCGTCGGAGGCATCGAACTTTCTGCAGCGTACCGCTGTATTAAAGCGATCAGTAAGAAAAAGCTGAAAATCATTGCCGACTTCAGGGATCAATATCTCGAAGGCGCCAAAAAAAGTGGCGTGGATGTCAAACTGGCAACGGACCTGTTCGAAATGATCGAAAAGTTCGCTGGTTACGGGTTCAATAAATCACACTCGACCGCCTACGGTGGAGTCGCCTACGCGACCGCATATCTGAAAGCGCATTACCCCAAAGAATTCATGGCGGCTTTACTCTCCTGCGGCATGGAAAGTCATGAGCGAATCACCGAACACGTTGATGACTGTCGCCGTATGAAAATCGAAGTACTCCCGCCAGACATCAATCGCTCCGAAGTAGAATTCAGCGTAGATGGTGAAAAGATCCGCTTTGGCATGGGGGCGATTAAAGGGGTTGGCGAACAGGTACTTGAAGCTGTCGTTAAAGAGCGTGAAGAGAATGGCCCTTTTACCAGCCTGTACAACCTGTGTGAACGCGTCGATCCTAAAACCCTCAACAAGAGCACGCTTGAAACCCTGATCAAGGCAGGGGCCCTCAACAGCCTCGGCGGGAACCAGGCGCAGTTAATGCTCACAGTTGAGCGTGCAGTGCAATCCGCCTTGAATATTCATCGCGACCGGGCACGCGGTCAGAAGAGTCTGTTTGGCGACGAAACGGTTGACGAAGAAACCGGTGCAGAAGAAGAAGCATCATTGCCGGAAGCAGAAGACTGGCCGCGCGCACAAAAACTGGGCGCCGAAAAAGAAGTCTTCGGCTTTTATCTCACTTCACACCCACTGGCTGAGATGGGAACCTCGCTTACCAAATATGCTCAAAATCAGACCAATGAACTGGCAGAAATGGATGACCGGGTCGAAGTCATTCTGGCAGGCATGGTTTCTTCGATCAAAATGGCAGCCACGAAAAAACCAAGCAAGAACGGGAACACCCGCTATGTGAACTTTGACCTCGAAGATCCGCACGGACTGGTTCGCTGTATCATGTGGCCCGAACAGTTCGCATCAATGGGCGAGAAGGTCAAGATGGAAGCAATGGTCATTATCAAAGGGAAAATCGACAAACGGGGCAGGGAACCCAATGTTATTGTCGATCAGCTGCTCACCTTGAATGATGCCCGGAAGCAGTTTACCGATCGTCTGGCTATCAATTTTAAGCGCGGAGTACACACCAGGCAGGATATGGTCAATGTTCACGATGTATTGACGCAGTTTCCCGGCCAGACAGAAGTCATTCTGGTCGTCGATTCGGTAGACCAGGAGAAGCCGGGCACACAGCTGCGGTATGTACTCAACCCTCCCGGTAGTCTGCGCGTTTCCTGCAGTAATGAATTTGAAACACAGTTAACTGCCGTCATCGGACAAAGCCATATACATTTCCATACACCGGTCAAGAAAAAAAATACCAATGGAAGTCTGGGCCGGTAACCCTTTTGCATCTACAGACTGTATTTAAAGTACCTGTTCTGCCATTTTTAAAGAAATCTTGGTGTTCCCTGCTGCCGAAAATAAGATATAGTTACGCTGCAATCGGGTCGTTTTGTTGTTCCAGGGACTTAATTGATGAAAAAAACGGGAATCGTGATATTGGCGCTGGTTGGACTTGCAGCTGCCTTCCTGTATCCTTCCGCGAATTCAAATCGTAGACAGTCAGGCAGAGCTCAGACTCACAATCAGAAACGGGTTCTGCATCAGATTCCAGCTCGTGTGACTTCCAAAATCAAACCTGCTGAAACCCAACATCAGCCTGAATCCAATCAGAAATCCGCAGAACTTACCCCTGAAGAACTCCTGGCACGTCTCGTTGGAAAATGGGAACAGACCAAAAGTACCAGCAGGCAGATCCTGACCATTAATGAAAACGGTACAGCCACAATGGTAATTGAACCACAGGGGATCTGGCGTTCGGTTCTGGGCAAAAAAGTCACAATCGATATCGAATGGCGATTAAACGCCGCCACTTTGACATTACGGGCTGTCGGCGGGAGTCCAGAAAACAAGCTGGATTACATCAAACAACTCTGGGGAAGTGAGTTTGTACGTGAGATTCACTCGATCGAAGAAAAAATGTTCACATTGAGGGATGACCAGGGAGATGTCAGTCAGAAGTGGATTCGAACATCCTATTAAACTGATTCAGAAAATCCTCAAAACAGCCCCTCCCCATGACAGCCAGCTTACTTGTACTCTCCCTGATTTCGCCTATCATAGAGCACTACAAGACCCTGACATCAACTGCACACTCTTACACAGCCCGAAATCCTGTCCTGCCACAACAATGCGTCGGTGGATTCAGAAGACATTCAGGGTCCATGATGTGCTGACTGATACAGGCTCCGAATTCCATAATTTTCGCCGGAACGCCCGGCCTACTTCGCAAAACTCGCTCCTTCTGCACTGAAAGATATCTTTGATGAACAATCAGGTCACTTCATCTCCTTCACGCTGGCAAATACTCGCAGATCAGGTTTTAACCGGTTACCAGATCACCCGTGAAGAAGGCTTGGAAATCCTAAACTCAAGTGATGATGAATTGCTGGACCTGCTGTCTGCCACCTATCGCATCCGACAGAAACATTTTGGAAAACAGGTACAACTTTACTACCTGAAAAACGCTAAAAGTGGTCTCTGCCCGGAAGATTGTGGCTACTGTTCACAGGCTCGTGGTTCCAAGGCTGATATTCCTAAATACCGCATGCTCAATGAAGAAAAACTGCTCGAAGGTGCGAAAGCCGCTGATGAAGCGAAAGCGGGAACCTACTGTATCGTCGCCAGTGGACGTGGACCGACAGATAAAGAAGTGGAGCATGTCGCTTCTGTCGTGGAAAAAATCAAATCCTCGTTTGATTTGCGAATCTGCTGCTGCCTGGGTCTTTTGAATGAAGATCAGGCGAAACGTCTGCAGCAGGCCGGTGTGAATCGCATCAATCATAATTTGAATACCAGCCGCGAATATTACGAAAAAATCTGTACCACGCACACCTATGAAGATCGCCTGCAGACATTGAAAGTAGCCCGGGAAGCCGGCATGGAACTCTGCAGTGGCCTGATTGTGGGTATGGGCGAAGTCCCGGAAGACATTGTCGACGCCACTTTCGAACTCCGCGAACTGGAAACCCGCTCTATCCCGGTCAACTTCCTGAATTCCATTGATGGTACCTCACTCGAAGCCGTCGATGAACTCGACCCCCGGTATTGTCTGAAAGCACTCTGTCTGTTCCGGATGGCGCATCCTGCCACAGAAATTCGTATTGCCGGAGGCCGCGAAGTCAATCTGCGTTCGATGCAGGCCATGGGGCTCTATGCAGCCAACTCCATGTTTGTCAGTGATTACCTGACAACCAAAGGACAGGCAGCTGAAGCAGACTATGAAATGATCGCCGATCTGGGATTTGAGGTGATCATTTCAGGGCACGAAATGGATGCGACTAAAGATGAGCCCTCAGAACTGGCTGCCCAGGCGGAATCCTGCTGAAACAGTCAGACCTCTCGACAGCGTTTGAGCCCGGATTCCAGAGCGCATCACATTTAACAATAGCGTCTCCCGATCTATTATACCCGATCCAAATGGCCTTGGAGACGCTAGAGTAAAACTGGATGCAGTCTCAAACCCCTTACCTTGATTGAGGTTGTACAAAAAGCGGTCTCCGCTTATGATCTCAACCTCGAAATTGAATGCGCGCGATCAGCGTCAGAGCAATTTCCCGGGAATGGAATCCATATCAACAACGTCAGGGAGTACCTGAAATGAATTCAGGCAGACTGAGAGCCAGTGATCTGTCCGGCAACCCCGAACCTGGTCACGGAACAGCCCCCACCTTCAAGATTTTCCCCAGCACGGAAGCTGCCCCCTTCGATCATCCAGAGCAGTTGCTCAAAGGGATTAGCCGCTCGCGCGATTACCTGTTGTCCCTGCAGCATGAAGAGGGCTACTGGGTCGGAGAACTCGAAGGAGATTCGATCCTGGAGTCTGAATACATTCTGCTGCTGACCTTTCTGGGAAAACAGAACTCTGAGGAAGCAGTTCAGGCTGCCAACTACCTGATGGATATACAGATGCCTGCGGGGGGCTGGAATATGTACCCGGAAGGGCCCATCGAAATCTCCGCCTCGGTCAAAGCCTACTTCGCGCTCAAACTGACAGGTCACTCGCCAGCAGAGGAATACATGCAACGCGCCCGCAAAGCGATTCTGGCTGCCGGCGGAGTGGAAGCCGTCAACAGTTTCACGCGTTTCTACCTGGCCTTACTGGGAGTCATTCCCTATTCCAAGTGCCCGGCTGTCCCACCGGAGCTGATGTTGATTCCGCGCTGGATGCCTTTCAATATTTTTGAAATGTCAGCCTGGTCCCGTACGATTCTCGTTCCCTTGAGTATCCTCTGGGAATATCGCCCCTCAATCACTCTGCCGGAAGAGCAGGGGATCACCGAGCTGTTTACCGGACGACCGGAAGACTACCCCAGGACGATGCCCAAGTCCGAAGCATTGGATTCTCTCTCGAAAAAACCGTGGTTCAACTGGCATGGTTTTTTCCAGGTAGTCGATCAGGGTATCAAACTCATTGAAAATCTGGGACTGAAACCATTTCGCAAGCGGGCCGTCAACAGAGCTTATCAGTGGATGACCGATCGCTTTGAAAAAAGTGATGGACTGGGAGCCATTTTTCCGCCAATCATCTGGACAGTCATTGCCTTAAAATGCCTGGGACAGGAGGAAAACAGCCCCGGGATTCAGCGTGCTTTAAGCGAACTGAAAAAACTGCAAATCAAAGAGGGCGACCGAATTCGCTTACAACCTTGCAAATCGCCTGTCTGGGATACCGCCCTCAGCACGATTGCCCTGCGGGAGGCGGGGGTCTCCAACCGGCATCTCGCCATCCGAAAATCCGTGAAATGGCTCCTCTCTCAGGAAGCTCGTGAACCGGGAGACTGGGTAAATTCCAGCAAATCGCAAGCACCGGGTGGCTGGTACTTTGAATTCAATAATGAGTTCTATCCCGATGTGGATGACACCGCGATGGTCATCATGGCGCTCAGACGGTGTATGCCTAAAACTCTAAAACAGGACCGGTGGCTGACCGATTTCCTCGTCACACCGGAATGGAACCCCTATGACGAAGATCTCAACACGGAAGCAATCGTTGTCGGTCGCAGCGAGTCGCGCGAGCAGGCCTACGCGGATCTGGACCTGCTGGAACCCATGATTGGCGCCATTCAGCGTGGCATGCACTGGATGCTGGGAATGCAGAATAAGGATGGAGGCTGGGGTGCCTTTGATCGAGATAATGACCGGGAACTGTTTACCCAGGTTCCGTTTGCCGATCACAATGCGATGGTCGATCCCAGTACCGCCGATTTGACAGCACGCGTTCTGGAGGCATTTGCCGACGTACATCTGCCTCTCAGTCATCCCGCCTGCCAAAAAGCGCTCGAATATGTCTGGAGTCAGCAGGAAGATGATCACTGCTGGTATGGTCGCTGGGGTGTGAATTATCTCTATGGAACCTGGCAGTCGATTGTGGGACTGACAAATATCGGAGTCCCCGCTGATGATCCACGAATTGTTCGAGCGGTCGGCTGGTTGAAATCTCATCAACAGCCATCTGGGGGCTGGGGAGAAACCGCGGACAGCTACGCCGATCCTTCGCTACGCGGGCAGGGCGCTGCAACCCCCTCTCAAACCGCCTGGGCTTTAATGGGATTGATGGCGGCCGATGAAATCGACTCTGCCGCCGTGCGGCGGGGAGTGCATTACCTGCTCGAAACACAGAAAGCAGACGGCAACTGGGACGAAGAACCCTTCACCGGAACCGGGTTCCCCAAGGTATTCTATCTCAAATACCACCTCTACCGGACCTACTTTCCGTTGATGGCCCTGGCCCGTTTTGAGCGGCTGCGACGCTGATCAAACATCGTGCCAGTATTTGCAGAACATGGTATTTTTTCCAATGTACAGAACACCACGTTCGTGTAAATCATTTTTTTCTTGACATATTTTCCCAAAATAACTCCTTGTAAAAAGGGGGGTTAGAGCCCGGACACGAGACACAATCACACCGTTCAAAAAAAATTTTGTTTTTTTTTGAACAATATTCAATGATTGCTTGTTTCCTCTACCTGACAGGTATATGTTTCAAATGCGTTTAACGCGCTCGAAGCTACCCACCTTCAAATAGAAGAAACCAGCCGTTTCTCGCAGGCACCCTCTAACCCACCCGAATTTAACTGGAGTTAAGATGAAGAGATGTTTCGGAACCCCCAAGCGTGGGTTCACACTGATCGAACTACTTGTGGTAATTGCAATCATTGCGATCCTGATTGCGTTACTCCTTCCCGCTGTTCAACAGGCACGTGAAGCTGCTCGACGCTCTACCTGCAAAAACAGCCTCAAGCAAATTGGTATCGCCATTCACAACTACGCTGATACCCACAGAGTTTTCCCACTTGGTAATGTAAACGCTGCCAGTTCTTCAACTGACTACAACTGGGCCTGGTCGACATTCCTGCTGCCTTTCGTTGATCAAGCACCGCTCTACAACACAATCAACCCCAATGGTGGATTACTGATGCCACTGGCAAACGCCACCTATGGGTCTACCGCGAATGCTCTGCAGACTGCGATTCCCGTATATCGCTGCCCTTCATCAATCGTACCTGTGGTTAACAACCTGCGTACCGATGGCACAAGCGGTTATGGTGCTCTGAGCTACCCCGCTGTCTCAGGACACATTTCTGACCTGACTGGTACCCCCGTCAATACCTATCAGTACAAAGGTTCCTTCTACCCCCGAAGCAGTGTTCGTTTCCGTGATTTCACAGACGGAACATCCAACACCATTCTGGTCGGCGAACGTGCCTTCCAGCAGACTGGCAGCACAATTACACAGCCATCTGCTGCCATCTGGGCGGGCGGACGTTACAACGCAGCAGGCACTACTGGTATCACCAGCACCGTCGGTGGCCTGGAACAGGATACAACTGGTGTTGTTTCCCAAGCGACAAACATCAATCAGAAAACTAGCGGTTCTGCTCCCCATCGTGGTTTCAGCAGCCAGCACGTAGGTGGATGTCACTTCCTGCTGGGTGATGGTACCGTCCGATTCATCAGCGAGAACATCAATTCAGCTGACTACAATTCCACAGCAGGTGCTGCTGCCATGGGTACCTACCAGAAACTTGCCATCATCAATGATGGTCAGGTTCTGGGCGAATTCTAAAGTCAGTTTGATTTGCCAAACACAGTTTCTGTGATTATTCAACAGAACTGAACTCTGCTAAACAGGCAGCCACTTTACTTCGAAACAGTAGAGTGGACTGCCTGTTTTTTTATGCGCTAAACACTCTGACGCTCTGGGAAAAATTGTCAAATATCCCTCCCCGGTAAAATTCTTATTGCACAATTTGCAATTTTCAGATATGGTTCTCCGTTGGCTCTCCAACTTATGATCTACTTCCAGCGCTGCTCGAGTCAGAAGTAACTTCCTTCGGTGTTTCGGATATGAAGCCGTTTTGGATCCGACTCTGAAGTATGGTATCTCAATGATCACGAAATTCGTTTCGTGCATTGGACTTTCCCAGGGAAGGGCGCATATGCAAAGAGTGCATCGATTCGAGTTCGAACTTGAACTTTCAGCCGCCTGTCTTAAACGGCTCTTTCACAAAAAGCTTGTGAATCGCACTCTCTCCCTCTTCGCCTTCCTGATTCTCCCTCTTTTCAGCCAGACTTCCCTTTACGCCAATGAGCAGGAAGTATGTGAGCAGCTCCTGAATTCCGGTCAATATCAGACCTGTATTAAAAAAACGGAAGCGGCAATACTGAAAAAAACGTATGGTTCCGAATGGCCATTGTTGAAAGCAAAAGCGGAACTGGCCGTCGGTCAATATGCAGAAGCGCAACAGACAATCGACGCGGGACTCAAACGCTACTCCTGGAGCCTGCCGCTTCGCCTCAAAGCGTATGAAATTTATCAGCTCAATAATGAGCATCAAGCAGCCGAAGAATTCCTCAACAGCATTCACGAACTGGCCAGCCGCTCTGCCTGGCGTTATACCGATGCCAGCAGTCTGATTGCCTTAGGACAGGCTTCCCTCCTGAAAAAAGCAGATCCTGCGCTGGTACTGGAGTCATTTTATGACCGCGCCATCAGGGAATACCCCAAGCAGAAAGACGCTTACCTTGCCAGCGGAAATCTGGCTTTATCCAAACGTGACTTCATTCTGGCACAGGAAATCTTTGAAGCAGCGATTAAAATAATCCCCGAGGATACTGATCTGCTGTTTGGGTTGGCTAAAGCTCTGCAAACCGGCAATCCAGAGCGTTCTGAAAAGCTGATGTCACAGGTATTGAGTATTAACCCTCACTACATCCCGGTGCACCTGGAACAGATCTATCGCTGCCTTCATTCCGAACAGTACTCAGAGGCACAACAACGCCTGGAGGTGGTACTTGATATTAATCCTCACCAGGCCGAAGCATGGTCCTGCCTCGCTGTCATCGCCCACTTTGAGCATCGGCCACATGATGAAACAGCCTTTTACTGGCAGGCACTCAGTCACCATGACCAGAATCCACAGGTAGACTACCAGATTGGTAAAGCTCTGTCTGAACACTATCGTTTTGCCGAAGGCGCTGCTTACCAGCGACAGGCACTGCAGAAAGATTCAAATTTCATTCCAGCCCGCATTCAACTGGCTCAAGATGAATTGCGTCTGGGTCGTGAAGTAAGTGGCTGGGAACACGCCATGCAGGCTCACCAGCAGGACGGGTACGATACAACCATATTCAATCTGCTGGAACTCAAAGATCAGCTGGCCAGTTTCAAAACACTGGAAGATGACACCTTCATCGTACGCATGGAAACCCGCGAAGCGGAAGTTTACGGCCAGGAAGTCCTCAATCTTCTGCACGAAGCGAAACAGGTTCTATGCAAAAAATATGAACTGGAACTCAATCAGAAAATCACGGTGGAAATTTTTCCCAATCCGGATGACTTTGCTGTCCGTACATTCGGGATGCCTGCCGTCTCCGGATACCTGGGCGTCTGTTTCGGAAAAGTCATCACCGCTAACAGCCCGGCTTCTCAGGCGGAACATCCCACCAACTGGCAGTCCGTGTTGTGGCATGAATTCTGCCATGTGGTCACCCTGGAACTCACAAAAAACAAAATGCCCCGCTGGATCAGTGAAGGTTTATCTGTCTATGAAGAACGTCAGAAAAACCCACACTGGGGTGAAACGATGATTCCCCAGTACCGGGACATGATTCTCAAAGGGGAAACGACACCGATCAGTGAGTTGAGTAGTGCCTTCCTGAATCCCAAAAGCAGTCTGCACATCCAGTTCGCCTACTACCAGTCATCCATGGTCGTGGAGTACCTGATCAATGAATTCGGTTTTGAAGCGATAAAATTGATCCTGAATGATCTGCGAATCGGGATCCCGGTTAATGTCGCCATTGAACGTCGAACAAAAACACTGGGCGAACTGGAACTGGATTTCGCTACATACATGAAAACAGAAGCCGAGAATTTTGCCCCTTCGGTTGACTGGTCAGAACAGGATCTGACTGCACTGACCAGCGATGATACCAAGCGGTTTGACGACTGGATCCGTAAACATCCCCATCATTTTCAGGGACTGATGGCTTACGCCCGGATTCTGGAAGAGGAAAATCGAACCGCGGAACTGGAAACCACTTTAAAAAAACTGGTTGAACTGTATCCCCAATACGCAGGTGCAGACAATGCCTGTCTGCGACTGGCAGCCCTTTACCAGAAACAGGAACGCTTCGATCTGGAACTATCATATCTGGAACAGCATGCAACATGGAATCCAAATGCACTGCCAGTATTTCAACGTCTGGCGATCCTCTACAAGCAACAGGAAAACTGGGAATCCGTTTATCAGGCCTGCCAGGCTGCTAATGCAGTTAATCCACTTGATCAGGAAACACAGCTGCTGCTGGCAAATGCCTGCATTCAGTTAAATCGTGATCCAGAAGCAGTCGCCGCGTATCAGGCGATTCTTGCATTAGAACCACATAACCCTGCAGAAACTCACTATCAGCTCGCCCGTTTGCTACAGGATACTCACAAACAGAAAGCAAAACGACACACACTCATCGCGCTCGAACAGGCCCCTCGATTCAGGGCCGCTCACCAACTATTGCTCGAATTAACTGCAAACACACCTTAATGTCATACACAGGTTGATGTAGGGACTGAAAAGGCTCAGGAGGAGCCTGACATGAAAAAATCATTGATTTCGCTGGCAGTAATCTGCGCATCTCTGATTGTCGTTACGATCTCCATTGGACAGTATCGCAGGAGCATCCCCGCGGACCGCAATGGTGTTCCCGAGTGGAAGAACGACCCGGAATTCAGGCACGATGTCTTCACCTTCGTCAGGGTCCGCTACAACTCCCACCAGGGCTGGCGCCGCTGGGCCACCGATTACCCGGACAGCGACTTAAACTTTTCCTATCGAATGCAGCAGCTCACCTCCATGAAAGTCGATCCGGAAGGACGCATTCTGGAACTGACCGACAAAGAACTGTTTGACTTCCCTTTCATTTACATGATCGAACCCGGCTCTCTGGAATTCACTGAAGAGGAAGTCACCTGCCTGCGACGCTACCTGATGAACGGCGGATTCATGATGGTAGATGATTTCTGGGGAGAAGCGGAGTGGGATAACTTCGCGATGGAAATGAAACGCGTTTTTCCGGAACGCGAACTGATCGACATCCCCCTGGAACATCCCATCTTTCATTGTGTTTACGACCTGAAAGAAAAACCCCAGGTCCCCAGTATCGGGGTCGCACAATGGGGCCGTTCAGAAGGCATCACCTGGGAACGGGAAGATGCCAAAGAAGTACATTACCGCGGAATCTTTGATGACGCAGGGCGGCTGATTGTCGTTGTCTGCCACAATACTGATCTGGGTGATGGTTGGGAACGGGAAGGGGAAGACAAATGGTACTTCCAGGAGTTCTCCGAGAAGAAAGCATATCCTTTGGGAATTAATATTGTTTTTTACGCCATGACACACTGAATTCAGCGCCCATGAAATTTTAGTTTTTCTATCAGGAGCAGAAACGTGAACCTTAAAGTTGTCTCACCCGATAGTCGCAGTGAAGATGAACGTATCTTCGAACTGCTGCAAAACAGCCGTCGGCAGATCGATTCGGAAATCACAAAAGCAGTCATCGGCCAGAAAGAAATCATTGATCAGCTCCTGATCGCGTTATTTGCCGGCGGACACTGTCTGATTACCGGTGCGCCCGGACTGGCAAAAACACTCCTGGTCAATTCCCTGGCACAAGTCTTCAAACTGAAGTCACAACGAATCCAATTTACTCCGGATCTGATGCCCGCTGATATTACCGGTACGGAAATCCTCTCGGGAGATTCACAGGAAAACCGGGCGATGAAATTTGTCAAAGGACCGGTTTTCACCAACATTCTGCTGGCGGATGAGATCAACCGCACCCCTCCCAAAACACAGGCCGCCCTCCTGGAAGCCATGCAGGAAAAACAAGTCACGGTGACTGGGATCAGGTATGAACTGGATAAACCTTTCTTCGTACTGGCGACTCAAAATCCGATTGAAATGGAAGGCACCTACCCACTACCGGAAGCACAGCTGGACCGCTTCATGTTCAACCTCGTGATTGATTATCTCTCTGAAGATGATGAAGTCGCAGTGGTAGCACAGACAACTTCCCGCAATGCTGAACCCATCCAGCCACTGTTTACCGGCAGTGATATCCAGCAGTTTCATCAGTTCGTCCGCGAAGTTCCCGTGGCAGAGGAACTCGTACGCTACGCGGTTCAACTCTGTGCGGCATCGCGGCCCAGGCAGGAAACAACCCCCGATTTCATCAACGAATGGGTCAACTGGGGAGCCGGATTGCGGGCTGCTCAGAGTCTGATCCTGGGCGCCAAAGCGCGGGCCGTACTGCGGGGACGCGTGCATGTCATCCTTGAGGATATCCATGCCTTACTGGCCCCCGTTCTCCGGCATCGCATCCTGATCAATTACCGTGCCGAAGCCGAAGGCATTACTGTCGAATCCGTCGTACAACAACTGATTGAGACAATCAAAGGGCCCGTCGAAGCATGAGCACACTCCCTTTCAAACAGACATCCCGCTCCAGTCAGAGCCAGAAGTTAATCTCACAACGGATTGACCCTGCCTGCCTGATGCGAATTAAATCGCTGGAACTGCGGGCCAAATCAGTTGTCGAGGGCACCTGGAAAGGCCTGCATCGCAGTCCCTATCACGGATTTTCGGTCGAGTTCACGGAATATCGGGAATACACGCCCGGTGATGATCCCCGCCACATCGACTGGAAACTGGCGGCCCGCTCTAACCAGCATTTTATCAAGCGGTTTGAAGAAGAGACCAATCTCTGCTGTCACATGCTGCTCGATTTAAGCTCGTCCATGCAGTTCGACAGCCTGGGATATTCCAAATCCGATTATGCCAAAACACTGGTGGCAACATTCGCCTACTTCCTGTCAACACAACGTGACGCCAGTGGGTTGATCATCTTCCATGAACACGTTGATTCCATCGTGCCCGCACGATTCACACGCGGGCAGCTCCGGCGCATCCTCATCGAACTGGAACGTCCTCCGCAGGGTTCTCATACAAACTTAATCTCTCCGCTCAAACATGCCGTGGAAACAATCAAAAAACGGGGGCTGGTCGTATTGATTTCCGACCTGATGACATCTGTCGATGAGCTGAATACTCAGCTGGGATACTTACGGGCAAAAGGGCATGAAGTCGCTCTGTTTCAGATTCTGGATCCGGCTGAGGTACACCTGAATTTTCATGAAACTGCAGTTTTTGAAGATCTGGAAACGGGAGAGCGGATCTCGCTGAACCCCAAAGCGGCTCAGAAACAATACCTGGAACAGTTCAATGCACACCTGGACTCAATTGAAACCATCTGTCGAAAACAGGGTGTGCATTATCACAAATTAACTACTGATACGCCCCTCGAAGTGGGACTTTCCGATTTTCTGACCGATCGCGCCGCGTGAAAACGAACCAACAAGGGAAGGATACAAGTTGAGTTTTTTAACGCCTCTCTATTTAGCTGGAATCATCGCTGTTGGACTTCCCATCCTTCTGCACCTGGTCAGACACCAGCCTAAGAACGTACTGTTCTTCAGCTCCCTCCGTTTTCTCGAACACAAACCGCCTCAGACCAATCGCAGAAACAAAATCGAACACTGGCTACTGCTCTCACTACGCGCATTAGCCGTCATTCTGCTGGTAACAGCCTTTGCCCGTCCCTTTTTTAAGAACTCCGATCTCGAGCTGACTACTGCCGAGCCAGCGAAACAGACAATTCTTCTGATTGACACCAGCTCCAGCATGCGCAGAGAATCACTCTGGAACCAGGCGATTCAGACGGCAGAACAGATTCTTAAAGAAAACGCGCAAAACAAGATTTCCATCTACACGTTCGATACCAGTTTACACCCGATCAAACCACTACAGACCTCACAGCAGACTGCAGAGCTCCCGTTAACAGAACTGCACCGGGAACGAATTCAACGACTGTCGCCAGGCTGGCACGCCACTGATCTGGGCCTGGCTTTAATAGAACTGGCTGCACTCCTGCAGCAACAGGCCATCTCAGATCCGACAGGAACCTCGCTGCAAAACTGCACGATAGAACTGATCACCGATTTTCAAGAGGGTTCGCAAATTGCATCCTTAGCGGATTTCTCCTGGCCCGAATCCCTGCAGGTTCGTCTGCATCCCCTCCAGACGCCTCAAACCAGTAACGCCGGACTGCAACTACTGGCGTTCGAAAAGACTCAACCTACAGTGCGAATTCTGAATGCATCAGACTCAAAGCAGGAACAGTTTTCCGTCGCTTATGTATGGCGTCCGGGTGAGCCTGAACTCACTCAGCAGATTTATGTGCCGCGCGGACAATCGCGTGTCCTGCGTCTTCCTGCTCTGGATTCAAATCTCCCTACGCCATTGATCAAACTGAGTGGCGATGATCATCCCTTTGACAACACACTTCATTTTCAACCACTCAAAACAGAAAACCGGACGATCGTCCATTATGGTATTCCTGCAGAAAATTCGATTGAGTCTCCCGATTACTTTGTAAAACGTGCGTTCCCTTCCACCCCGGAACGAAAAATTGAATTCCTGACAGTGGACCCTGCTTCACCACAAGTACTTGTAGGCACAGCAAACATGGACCTGATGATTCTCAGCCGAGAATTGTCTGGGGGTGAAATCCAGCAGGTCGATGAATTTCTCAAGCAGGGAGGTGTCGCACTTTTGTCATTAAACGATCAATCATCGACACACTCTCTGAAGTCGCTGCTATCACTCTCAAAAGAGCAAGATACGGCAACTGAAATCGAGCCCGCTGAAGTCAACGGCTATGCCTTGCTCACCAACATTGATTTCGAGCATAAACTGTTTCAAATGTTTCAGGCACCGGAGTATTCTGATTTCACGAAGCTGAAATTCTGGCGCTATCAGAAACTCTCCCTGCCAGACAGCCTGTCGCATCAGGTTCTCGCACGCTTTGATCACAATGATCCTGCCCTGGTCAGTATTCCTCGCGGTGCAGGGCGGTTAATCGTTTCCACTTTTGGGTGGACGCCACGGGAAAGCCAATTTGCTCTCTCGACCAAGTTTGTTCCCATCATGAATGCGATTTTGAATCTCAAAACAGAATTCGATGCATCACGCACACAGTTCCTGGTCGGACAGAAAGTGAAATTACCTGATCCAGTTCAGACAATTCAGATCAGTACCCCTTCAGAACCTCAGATTCAACTTGTTGCCGGGGTGCAGGATTTCTCGGAAACAGTTCAGCCCGGTCTGTATCAGATTACCACGGAAGATCGCTCAGAGACGACACATCAGTTCGCTGTCAATCTGGATATCAACGAAAGTAAAACTGCTCCAATGCCTGTAGAGCAGTTGGAAGCACTGGGAGTCAAATTGATTCAGACAGATCAAGCGACGGAGAAAGAAATGAACTCAGCCGATATTCAACGCCAGGCTCTGGTTCGTGAACTGGAACAAAAACAGAAACTCTGGCGCTGGTTGATTCTAGGGGCTCTCGCGCTGCTGGGCCTGGAAACACTGCTGGCAAAATGGTTTGCCGACAAAACACCTGCGACACGAAAGGCGTAAGTATGGGCCTGTCCGATCTCGTTAAACAACTCAATCAGATCATTATTCGCTACCAGACCAGCGTGAAACTGAGACGATTGACTGTACTCTGGCTCGCTGCCTGTGGCCTGACACTACTTTCATTATCCATACTGAATCCCGTTGACTCAAAACAGGACCAGGTTCTCCTGCTGGGAGTCATGCTGGGACTACCGGTTCTGATGGCAGTCGGAATCCTCGCCTATCGACCAGGCAATCGTTTCTCACCGGCAAATCGGCACGCCATCGCAACGATGATTGAACGCACTTACCCCGATCTGGATACCAGTCTGCTGGCCACTTTGGAACTGGAAAAAAACACTCAGGAAACGCTTCCCACATTTCTACAGAATCGGCTGATTCAACAGGTTCTCACTCACGCCAGGCAGCATGACTGGAGACAGTCGATCTCAAACCGCCGGCTGATCCTGCAAAGTACCACCCACTTGCTGTGCTTCACAGCCTGGTTTATCAGCTGTCTGAGTTGCTGGTCGTATTTAAAGGCAGCCCCGTCTGCCCCCCGTCGACCATCAACGGTAGCGACCGCCAGAAACATCTATGATGTCGAAATCAAACCCGGTACAACGGAAGTCGAGAAACATCATCCCTTACTGATCACGGCACGATTTAAGGGTAAAACTCCCGACACCGCTGAACTATTCATCAAAAACGCATCGGGGGAATCGCAACAACTGCCACTGACAAAACATCTGGATGACCCCGTATTTGCTGCTCGATTACCTGCTGTAACTGAAGGTTTGACGTATCAGATTCAAACAGCTGACTGGACTTCCGAAACATTTCGTGTTGAAGTCTATATCCTGCCTGAACTGGTCCAGCTGAATTCAAAAATCACTCCACCGGACTACACAGGGCAGCCGATTCAAAACGTGGAAGACAGTCTGAGCATCAGCGCGATTATCGGCTCAAAGGTGGAACTCGTAGCGACTTTTAGTAAACCCGTCGTGACTGCTGCGCTGGAGGCAACCGGGCAGCCTCCGCTGGAAATGATCGTCGATTCTGGCGGCCTGTCTGCACGACTCACTCTGAAAGCAGAGTCTGACCAGACCTGGAACCTGAAACTGATCGACGCCGACCAGCGAGAAAACCGAACGCCCCCCTTTGTTGATCTGGTCGTGATTCCAAACCTGCCACCTGAGATCAAAATCACGTTTCCGGGACGTGACACACGCGTCTCTCCGCTTGAGGAAGCACTCGTGCAGGGAACGATCGTAGATGATTACGGCCTGCAACAGGTGGGAATTGTATATTCCATACCCGGTCAGCCTGCCCACACAATACAGCTTAAGAATTCCAAACCGAATGATCTGGAATTCGCCGCGGAACATCTGTTATCGCTGGAACAGTTACAGGTGCAGCCTGACACTCTGATTTCTTATTACCTGTTTGCAGAAGATGTGTCAGTAGCTGGCAGCCCCCGTCGAATCTCGAGCGACATGTTCTTCATGGAAGTTCGTCACTTCGAAGAGATCTTCCGGCAGGGACAGTCAGCCGGAGGAGCCAAAGGTGGCAAGAGTGGAGGTAATGCACAGCAGGCAGAAAAACTGGCCGAGCAGCAGAAGCAGATCATCAATGCGACCTGGAAAATCATACGACGCGAAATTAAAGCGACTGTCTCGGCAGACTTCAAAGAAGATGTCAGTACACTCAAACAGGCTCAGCAGGCTCTGGTAACGGCCACCCTCGAACTGGCTGCCAAGGTAAAAGAACAGAAATCCAAGGCGATCATCGAATCCATCACAACAAAAATGCAGGAAACGGTGGCTCTGCTCGATTCATCCCTGGAAGCAGCAAAGAGCGAACCACTTACCAGTGCCCTTTCCAGGGAACAGGCCAGTTACCAGTTATTGCTCAAACTCCGTGCTCGTGAACACCGCGTTTCGCAGAATAAAAACGGCGGAGGCAGTAAAGGAGGAGGCAGCAGCCGTTCACAGAATCAGTTGCAGCAACTGGAATTGACGAATAAAAAACAACGCTATGAAACAGAAAACCAGGCTTCTACCCCCCAGGCTGCACAACCGGATCGTGAATCCCTGCAGATTCTCAATCGACTGAGAGAGCTCGCGCAACGCCAGAAAGATTTGAACGAGCAACTCAAAGCATTAGCAGACAAACAGCGATTTGCAAAAACTGATCAGGAACGCGAAGAAATCGAACGCCAGCTGAAGCGATTACGGGAGCGCCAGAGAGAACTGCTCCGGAAAGCAGATGAAGTCGCTCAGCGAATGGATCAGTCAAAACAACCCTCTTCGACGAAGTCCCGGCGTGAACTGGAACAGACGCGAAATCATCTTCAGCAAAGTTCTGAGTCTCTGAAAGAGGGACAAATTTCTCGTGCGCTGAATTCCGGAACCCGCGCGCAACAGCAGTTGGATCAGCTCAAAAATGACTTTCGCAAAAAAACTGCCAACCAGTTCGCAGATACAATGCGCGGGCTGAAGCAACAGGCAGAACAACTGGACGAAAAACAGAAGCAGATCAGTAATCAATTAGACAAGCAGCAACAGCAGGCACAAACTCAGGAACGAAAATCACTC
Organism: Gimesia maris; assembly: GCF_008298035.1. Taxonomy (NCBI): domain Bacteria; kingdom Pseudomonadati; phylum Planctomycetota; class Planctomycetia; order Planctomycetales; family Planctomycetaceae; genus Gimesia; species Gimesia maris. The sequence continues at coordinate 3,128,744 of NZ_CP042910.1, read as the reverse complement.
CGCAAAAATCAGGGACAACAGGAACTGGCCAACCAGTTACAGGAACAGGAAGACCGATTGAAAAATCTGATGGAGCAAATGAAGCAGGTCGTTCAGGAATCTGAGAAATCGGAACCGCTGCTGTCGAAACACCTGTACGACGCGATTCGTAAAACCCGCCCGTTTCGACCAGAGGATGCATTACAGAATGCAGCCGAGTTTCTGAATGATGGTGATAACCAACGTGCTCAGGAAGCAGAGCAACGGGCAGCAGCGGGGATCGACACCATGAAGCAGGGGATTCAAATGGCCGCCGAGAGCGTGCTGGGAAATGACCTGGAAGCACTCAAGAAAGCCCGACAGGAACTCAAATCGCTGACATCCGAACTGAAACAGGAAGAAAGCCTGGCAGCAAATACCAACCAGGCAGATCCTGGAAAATCGCCAAAACGTGCCGCGTCCACACCTGCAGAAAACGCCCGGAAACCGGGAAATCAGCAACCATCCACTCAGCCAAGCGGGAGCAAACCTGCTTCCGGAAAAAATCAGCCAGGCCAGAAATCATCAGGACCAACTCCGTCTTCGGATTCGAAATCCAATCAGCCTGGAAAACCTGGCTCTCCCGGGTCTTCACCTGCATCTTCTCCCGGCTCTTCTCCCGGACAGGGTACAGGCCAGAAAAATTCTCCCGTCCAACTCGCTTCGGCGCAGTCAGGCTCCGGGTCTGGACAGTCAAGACAACCCCAAAATGGAACACCTGCACCCCAATCACTGGCTCCCAAATCATTGAAAGGGTCCCGCAGTTCGGGGCAAACCAGTTCTGCAGGAGGCCAGGGGGGACCTGGCAGTCCTGCTTTAGGACCACTGACCGGGAATCAGTTCCGGGAATGGTCAGATCGGATGCGGGATGTCGAAGAGATGGTGGGGGATCCGGAACTACGCAGCAAAGTCGCTCAGATCCGTGAACGTGCCCAGAGCATGCGTGCGGATTTTAAACGTCATTCCAAAGCACCTCAGGGAGACCTGGTCAATGCACAAATCCTGGAACCGCTGGTTGAACTACAAAACATTCTCTCCAATGAAATCAGTAAACGAGGCGAGGAAACATCGCTGGCACCGATTGACCGCGATCCGGTTCCGGAAAAATACTCAGACCTGGTCCGTCGTTACTATGAAGAACTAGGAAATGGAAAATGATGCATCTGGCACAGCTTCAATTTGGTGCACCGGGATGGTTTGCCATCTCTCTGACGCTCATCGCGGGAGCATTCGCATTATTAATCTACGCTTATCGTTCGCTGACTTTAAAACAGTCACTGTCAGGAGCAGCGTTATGCCTGAAACTGTCTGCGATTGCCATTCTCTCCATCGCATTGACTGAACCCTTATGGAGTGGCACACGAATTCAACCCGGTACCAATCTGTTCGCTGTCCTGGTAGACGACAGCGCCAGTCTGCAAATCAGAGACCCTGACACAGGACAAACCCGCCTGCAGCAGGTCCAGCAACTGCTTGCAGGAGAAGCAAAGAATCAGACGTCATCTCAGCCTCAATGGCTGGTTGACCTGCATCAGAACTTTTCCGTTCGGCTCTACTCTGTTGATTCGCGCGCCCATGCAAAAGCCGATTTACAGCATCTGACGTTCACTGGCAAACAAAGTAATCTCATTTCCAGTATCAATGAATTGAATCAGCGTTATCAGAAGCTGCCTTTAGCAGGTATCCTCCTGATGAGCGACGGCATCTCCGCCGGGGAAATCAGCCAGCTGCAACAAAGCGTGCCCGTGTATCCGGTTCCCATCGGCAGCGAGACTCCTTCTACCGATCTGGCAATCACGAACACGTCGGTCAGTTATTCCCCCTTTGAAGACGCCCCGATTCGTATTCTGGCAGACCTCTCCGCGACACACTGTCAGCAGAGCCAGGTCGAAACACAACTGCTGGATCAGACCGGGAAAGTTGTAGAAACAGTCACTCGTCAAATCGAGACTCCCGATCAACAGTTGCAAGTCCGGTTTCAGGTGCGGCCGGACCAACCGGGGATTGCTTTTTACCAGGTCAAAACCAGACTGATTTCGAACGCAAACCAGGAACTGACGCTGGCCAATAACCAGCGCACACTAAAACTGGACCGTGGTCGAACCGCGCATCGCGTGCTTTATGTCTCGGGTCGTCCTAACTGGGAATTCAAGTTTCTGCGTCGCGCGATTGAAGATGATGAGTACATTCACCTCGTGGGGTTGATCCGAATTGCAAAAAAAGAAGCGAAATTCGATTTTCGCAGTCGCGAAGGCGAAGAGGGAAATGCGCTCTACCGCGGATTCGACCAGCAGAATGAATCTGACCTGGAACGATATGACCAGCCTGTTTTCGTACGCATCAATACCCAGTCACCGGATGAGTTAAGCGACGGATTCCCTAAAACCGAAGCAGAACTGTTTCAATATGAGACCATTATCATCGATGATCTGGAAGCTGCTTTTTTTACCCATGACCAGCTGGAATTGATCACTCGCTTTGTGTCTGAACGGGGGGGAGGCCTGGTCATGCTGGGAGGCCAGGAGTCATTCCAGCAGGGAGGATACGACAAAACAGATTTCAAACAGCTGTTACCCATCTATTTTTCTCAGAGAACCGATTCAGAGATTGAAAGCGATTACCAGTTTGACTTGACCCGCGATGGCTGGCTGCAGCCCTGGATGCGCCATCATAAAAATGAACAGGATGAACACAAGCGGCTCGCCGATATGCCTGCGTTTAAAACGGTCAATCATGTGGATTCCATAAAACCGGGTGCGGTTTTGACTGCAGAACTCAAAGGATCACAACAATCTCGACATCCTGCTCTCGCCAGTCAACGGTACGGCCTGGGACGAGTCTCGGCAGTCATGATTGGCGACTTATGGCGCTGGCGATTAAAAGAAGACTCAACTGATCCACAGTTGAATAAAGCCTGGCGACAGTTATTACGGTGGATGACCACCGATGCGCTGGAACCGGTGAATCTGCAAATTGAAGAAGTCGCGGCAGGATCAGCTGGCACTCGAATCAAAGTCCATGTCCGCGATGAGGATTTTCAGAAACGAAGTGACTACCAGGTCGAACTGGAAGTCACCACACCGAATCAGGAAACGCTCAAATTGAATGCAGATCCAGTGGCAGATCAGCCGGGCGAATATCAGTCTGTTTACCTGCCTGATTTACCTGGCGGCTATTCCATTACGGCGCGCGTTACCACACCGGATTCAAAAACCAGTACGACAAAAGGAGGTTGGGTTCATGCGCCTGAAACTGTCGAGTTCCGATCGGTGAACCCGGATCTCTCCCTGTTAAAACAACTGGCGACAGAATCAAACGGAGAAGTCATTCCTGCTGCTCAACTGTCACGTTTTGTCCGTTCAATCGATCAACGCGAAATTCCGGTTACTGAAGAATCAATCTCTCCACTCTGGCATCATCCCTGGGTACTGCTGCTCGTTCTGGGATGCCTGTTTGGAGAATGGTCATTGCGACGCTGGAAAGGATTGCCCTGATGCATCTTGAGAAACCATATCGTTTTCTGACGGGAGTCATCTGTCTCAGTCTGCTGTTACACTGCCAGACCACTTTGGCCGATCCATCAGGTTCCGCTGAAAAGACCGAACGAATGATCGTTGTGCTGGGAGCCGAAGGAACTTCCGAATACGGTCAACAGTTTGCAGACTGGTCCAGGCGCTGGCAGCAACTGGCAGCTGACAAACAGGTTGCCCTGACATTGATCGGTGACAGCGTAGATGCACGTCATAGCGATCTGGAGCTGGTACTGCATGAACTCCACCAGCAGACAGATTATACGGCAACCTGGCTGATTCTGATTGGACATGGAACCTTTGACGGCAAAACCGCCCGCTTCAATCTGCGCGGCCCGGATCTCACTGCAGACGCTTTAAACCAATCCTGTCACGCCATTCAACATCCACTGGCGGTGATTAACTGCTTTTCGTCGAGCGCTCCCTTTCTGGAGACACTCTCTGCGAAAAACCGCGTTGTGATCACAGCGACCAAAACAGGTCATGAATTCTATTTCTCACACTTCGGTAATTTTCTGTCCCAGGCCGCCAGTGACAAACTGTCGGACCTGGATCACGATGGACAGATTTCACTGCTGGAAGCGTACCTGGCTGCCAGTCGGCAGACCTCTGAATACTATCTGGAGAAAGGGGAACTGGCGACGGAACATTCCCTGCTGGATGACAACGCGGACCAGCAGGGAACACGCGGAGATCAATTTCAGGGCTTACATCAGACTCCCGGATCAGTAACAACGACAGCATCGCTACCGGATGGATTTCGCGCGCATCAATTCATTCTGTCTACCACTCAGCGTTTGAGACTTGTCTCTGGCGAACAGAAGCAACTCAGGGATGAACTGGAAATCAAAATTCTGGAGCTGAAACAACGCAAAGCTTCATTTGCCAACCTGGATGAATATTACACACAGCTGGAACCCCTGATGGTTGAACTGGCAAACGTGTATCGCAGTCTTGATCAAAAAGAAAAGCGGATCATTTACGATTCACAAGTCGTCCCTGCCAATGCAAAAAAGACCAGTCAATAACTGGTCTCTTTGCGTATTCATTTTGAATGAATCGCTGGTTACTCGCCGGTAATTTCTTTGGCCAGTTTTTTCAATGCTTCACTCTCGATCTGCCTGACGCGTTCCCGGGTGAGCCCTAAAGCCTGACCGATTTCCTTAAGCGTCTTGGGTTCATCTCCATCCAGACCAAATCGCATCCGCAAGATATTGGCTTCGCGTTCCGGAATTTCCTTAAGCAGACGAAAGACGTGTTTCAGATTGTCGTTCTCAACCAGTTCATCATCCGGACCTTTCAGACGGTCATCGGGAATCATTTCTCCCAGGGACCAGCCGGCATCATGCTGTTCAGATTGAGGGGAAGAATTGTAAAGCTGGATTGCTTTCTTCACGATTTTCAGTTTTTTCGGTGGCAGGTCCAGCTCGCGTGCGACTTCTTCAGTCGTCGGTGTCCGATCCAGTGTATCCTGCAGTTGTGCCGTAGCGCGACGCCATTTTGTAAGCAGTTCGACCATGTAAGCCGGAATACGAATTGTCTTGGCAGAATTCACGAGAGCCCGCTTGATCGACTGCTTGATCCAGTAACTGGCATAGGTACTGAAGCGGGTTCCCATCTCGGGATCGAAGCCTTCGACGGCTCTCAACAGTCCCAGGTTGCCTTCCTCAATCAGATCCTGCAAAGGCAGACCTTTGCCTGAATAAGCGCGGGCAATATTCACAACCAGCCGCAGGTTGGCACGCACCATACGATCACGGGCTTCTTTATCCCCATGTTCAATGCGATTCGACAACTCTCTCTCTTCTTCTGCAGAGAGCAGGGCGGTTTCGTTGATCTCTTTGAGATATGTTTCTAATGGATTCTGTACGGCTGAAGAGGAACGCCGTCGAGCAGTTTTCTGCATGGAAAACCTGTTATCTATTTGTTGTTGACAAATGGTAAGCCGTTCTTGTCCCTGGCTTCCATTAGATTTGCAACCGTTCGCGGGAACTCGTTTCCTCTCGACACGATGATTCAATGACGGGTCACAGAGTAGAAAGACCTGCAACCCGTAAGATTCTTATCGGCAAGATTTGCCCGATTCCTGAATCCTGTCTGGAAAAGCAAGACGCGAAAATCAGAAACTGCAGAAACTGTATCGATTATGCGGGTCAGGCTGACTGGCGCTGCTAAAATCCCTCTGTTACAGGAGTTTTGTTCAAAATGCAGACGCTGGCATTGCATAAAAATCAGCTGATCCATCCCTATGAATACCTGTCAAACCTTATCGCTACTCGAACCGATAGCCGGTCCTTGTTCCTCGACCGTAAGTAACGAAAAAAGCGACGACCTGAAATAACAGACCGTCGCTTTCGATTTCTACACTGGAATCAGCGTGAGAGAATTACTCAGTTTTCTCTTCTGCTTCTTCTTGAACAGCGTCTTCTTGAACAGCGTCTTCTTGAACAGCTTCTTCTTGAACAGCTTCTTCTTCAACTGCAGTTTCTTCAACTGCCTCTTCTTCGACAACAGCTTCTTCGCTGGTTTCGGAAGGCATTGTAAACAGAGGAGCATCACCACCGGTTCCGCCCATCAGTTCCTTACGAGGAGCAGCAGCAGTTCCTGATTCTCCACCTTCGCCAGAAGTCGCTTCTTCTTCGATCGATTCTTCCAGCTTGCGGCTCAATCCGATCTTGCGATCGTCCGTGTCGACACGCAGGATTTTCACATCCAGCTTTTCACCGACTTTGACGATGTCCTCCGGATTTTCCACCTTGTGATCTGCCAGTTCAGAAATGTGCAGCAGACCTTCGAGTTCTTCTTCCAGTTCAACGAATACACCGAAGTTGGTAATCTTGGTGACAGTCCCTTGAACAATCGCTCCTGGCTGATATTTCTGAGGAATATCTGTTTCCCAGGGATCGGAAGCCAGCTGCTTCAGACCCAGAGCAATACGTTTGCGTTCTTCGTCCACTGAAATTACCAGGCACTCGATTTCGTCGCCTTTCTTCATGACTTCACTGGCATGAGAAATCTTACGTGTCCAGGACATATCGCTCACATGCAGCAGACCATCGACGCCTTCTTCGAGTTCGATGAACGCACCGTAGTTGGTCAGATTGCGAACAGTCCCTTTGACCTGAGCTCCTTCCGGATACTTCTTGGTGACTTCGTCCCATGGGTTGGACTGAGTCTGCTTCATACCCAGAGAGATTTCCTGCTTGTCTTTGTTGACGCCCAGGACAACGACTTCGACTTCATCGCCGATGTTGACCAGTTCACTGGGGTGATTGATGCGTTTGGTCCAGGACATTTCACTGATGTGAACCAGACCTTCAATACCATCTTCCAGTTTCACGAAAGCACCGTAGGACATCACGTTGACAACGTGACCATTGACTTTGGTACCAACAGGGTACTTGGATTCGACCAGTTCCCAGGGGCTGGGTGATTTCTGCTTCAGACCCAGAGCGATCTTTTCTTTATCGCGATCAACACTCAGGATCATGACTTCGATTTCGTCATCAATTTTGACGATCTCTGTGGGATGATTAATACGTCCCCAGCTCATGTCGGTAATGTGTAACAGACCATCGATGCCGCCCAGATCGACGAAGGCACCAAAATCGGCGATATTTTTGACAATCCCCTTGACGATCTGACCTTCTTCGATTTTGCTGAGCAGGTCCTGTTTGAGTTTTTCGCGTTTTTCTTCGATGAGCTTACGACGCGAAACAACGATGTTGCGACGGGCTTCATCAATTTTCAGGATCACACACTCAATAGTGCGACCAATGTAGTTGGCAATATCTGAAGGACGACGGATATCGACCTGGCTGGCGGGCAGGAAGACATTGACGCCGATATTGATCAGCAAACCACCTTTGATTTTGCGAACCACAGTACCGGAGACCACATCGCCTTCGGCGTGCGTCGCGATCACTTTTTCCCATTCGCGAATCCGGTCTGCTTTCCGCTTGGAGAGCATGGTTAAACCGAATTCATCTTCTACTTCTTCGAGCAGTACCTGAACCTTATCGCCGGCCTTGGGAACTTCTTCTTCCTCAGACCACTCATCAATGTGAACGACACCTTCACTCTTGAATCCGATGTCGACGAGAACCTCTTCTCCGTCCACACTCAGAATCACGCCGTCAATAATCTGATTGACATCATAGGCACAGGACACGGAAGCATACACGTCATCCAGTACCCAGTCGTTTTCTTCACCTTCCGCATCGGCATCAACTTCCGGCATGACCTCGGCAAACGCTGCATCCAGATCTTCATCGGAAATACTAAACTCTCGAATTAAATTACGATCAACCATACTATAAAAAGTCCAACTACACTTAAAATTTCGAAATTAAATTTCTGCAGGAAAGTCAGCTCATTTTGATGTCAGGGGACCAGGGATCTGAAATCCTTTAGATCAGCCGTCCCGGTGTTACAAAAGCTTCTCTTCGTTAACGATTCTGAGATACCACAAGGGGTTTCAGAATTTCCGTCAACCTGCCAATGAACGCGAACTGACAATCGAAAAAAAAAGCGAAGAGATCAGAGAATCTCCCGCAACCATCCAGTGAATATTAACTTCTCCAAAACCAGTTGTCTCACTTTGTGGTCAATGCCCAACGCATTGATCGATACACCCAGGAGATCAGTCCAGCAAATATATCAGAACCATTTGATTTAATTCCAGCCATATAGGCGGCAGAATGTGATTAAATCGCTGATTTCTTCTATTTTTTCATCGATTCTGGTTCTGTCAGATCATCCTGATCAGAGGAGACAGAACGCATCGTTGCAACATCATGAAAACCGCGAATGAGGTGCGGAGTGGATGACGGCGGGGGCCTGTTCAGTTAGTTTCGTGATTTTCTGTCTCACAGCATCAACTGAATTCGAATTATTCAAAATTGAGACTTCAAATTCCGTCTCATAACTGTCTCCTGGATCAAGATTCTTAACTCGTCCCCGTTCCCGCTCATCTGCGCGAAAATTCGGGAAATTAATGCCTGGTTCCAGACCTGTCACATACCCACTCGCCTCAGGCTGCGTATTCTTCCAGAGAGTAAAGCAGGGCAGAGTCGACTTCTTAAAATCTACCAGAAATCCCATCCCCCCCCTTCTATTGGTGAGCAAGGCAGGGGAAAAGCCATTCTCATCGGCAACGGGTTCAAAATAATATGCCTGCTCTGCATATCCCGAAGTCGGACCCAGATAGGTTTTAAATTCTTTTATACCCTCTGCAGCACGTGGATCCCGGGGGGCCATCTCTGCAAATGGCAGGCTAAACTGTGCCCCCTCTTCGAGAAATGGAGCTCCCACATTAATATGATACAAGAGTTCAGATTCAACATTATCGGCGCCTGGATTGGTCACCCGGTCACGAATTCGAAACTTGTTCGACCCCAGTTGTGTCTCGAGAGTTGATTCCAGTAACAACTGGCTGCCAAACAACATGCCTTCTCCTACTCTCCCCGTAATTCTGATCCAGCCCCCATCCTCGGGATCAAGTGTGACGCTCACAAAATGAGCGGGGGTATTCGCAATCCGTCCATGCAGCGTCAAATCGGATTCCAGAGGATTCCCGGACGGATCCCTTCCGGGCGGACCATTTGAAATCAGTCCACAGCGGCAGATCAGTTCATTGAACCCGCTGAGCCAGCCCAGGCCGCCACGTTCAGAAAGGTTCACATAAGCTGGATTGACCGGGGATTTTACCGGTGACTCCCATCCGAGAGGAGTTCCCTGGAAATCTCCCTTCCAGACGCCCATGCCTCTTGTTGGCACTATCGAGAGCGACAAGGCCCCATTGTTAACCGTAATCAGGTCGACCCCCTCGGATGTCCCTCCATGCAGTTGCTGCTTCTGAATGAACCAGCCGGGATCTCTGGAAAAGTCGGAATGGGTCTCGGCATTGAGCAGAGTTTCTTCGATCCAGGTTTGAGAACTCACATCAGTGAACAAAACTGTTGTGGATTTCATGAGCACGCCTTAACAATTGAAAAATCAGTCGTTCAGAAAATCATTATTATCAGAATAAGAGCTACGACACGGAGAATCAGTCTGACAGTATGGATAATGTAAACCGGTTTGTTCTACTTCGCCAGCATTGAAAGCAAAAAGGAAACAGAAACTCCTCTTGCAGTTACCATTTACGACTTATAATACAGAATAAGCTGTTTTAACACGTAGCAGGAGCCACATCGGGAGACGAGTGTCAAACTCTTCTCCACACGATACAGTTCAACGGTCTGCATCCTGAGCTTTTTCATATTCAATATTGTTCTGATAATTTAAAGTTACCCATGGATCACTTCTCAATGACCTCAGTTCCTCAAGCAGATGAACACGGATATCCTTATACCGACGAATGGTATAATTCACTCAAATCATCCCTGGGGGAGGCTGGTTGTCGCCAGCTTGGCTTTTATCCCATACCAGCCGATTTCCTGCTGTCCGTAGTCATTCCTATTTTCAATGAGCACAAAACCGTCGAAAATCTGATCAATCAGGTAAAGGCCGTTCCTATTCGAAAAGAACTGGTCCTGGTGGATGATGGCAGCACTGATGGTACACGAGAGATTCTGAAGAAACTGGAAGAGCAGTTTCAGATGGAAAATGATTCGCAAAACCTGGTTCGTGTGATCTTCCATGAACAGAACCAGGGCAAGGGAGCTGCCGTCAGGACCGGTTTTATAGAAGCCCAGGGCGACGTCATGCTGATTCAGGACGCAGACCTCGAATACGATCCCTCCGAATACCCGCGGCTGTTACAGCCCATAATTGAAGGCAAAGCAGATGTTGTCTATGGCAGCCGCTTCCTGGGAGATCAACCGCACCGGGTGCTGTATTTCTGGCATTACCTGGGAAACAGGTTCCTGACCACACTTTCCAACTGCTTTACCAACCTCAATCTGACAGATATGGAGACCTGTTATAAACTCTTCAAGAAGGAAGTCATTAAAGAGATTGCACCGGGACTGTGCCAGAATCGATTCGGAATCGAACCAGAACTCACAGCGAAAGTGGCACGACGCCAGTGCCGTATCTTTGAAATGTCAATCAGCTACGACGGTCGCACTTACGATCAGGGCAAGAAAATCGGCTGGCGGGATGGCGTGAAGGCAATCTGGTGTATTGTCCGCTACGGTCTCAAGGATTGACGACAGCACAGGACCTGATGCATTAAGGTCCCAATTATGAAGCACTTAATTTATTAATTGCTTACCTGATCCTTTCTAAAAACTGGTCTGCCAGCATTGCCTGTGACACAGATTTTCCCATAGAATCAGCAACATGTTACTGAAACTCAGAAAGAAACATCTGTCACCTGTAATGTCGCAGTACAAATTTCCGCATAGACGGCTGATTCGACGCGAATAACACACCATGAGCAATGCAGTTATCAGCAAACAGTAATAGATCTCAGTAAACGAACGGAACATCATATGGCCTCTCCTCCGGAGAACCCCCAGGCAACTCCTCCCAAAGGCAAAGCTCCTCAGAAGCAACCAGGCAAAGAAATTCAGAATAATACCCCATCGACCGGTCCCTGGCTGATTATCCTGCTCATTCTGGTGATCGGCAGCCTGATGTTGATGAAAACCTCGCCGGAAAATACCGGTTCGAAGGTGGATTACAGCTTCTTTATTTCAGAGCTCAAACGGGGGAATGTTGATTCGGTTGATTTCCACGGAGATATCCTGACTGGAAAATGGAAAACTAAGCCTGAGAATCCTGATAAAGAGAAAAAAGATGAAAAGCTGGCCGAAGAATTTAATACCGTTCTGCCTTCGCATCCGGTGGAAGACCGCAACCTGATCCCCGAACTGGAAAAACAGGGTGTGACTTTCAAGGCGGAAAGCACGAACGTCGGCATAGGCGCCTACATTCTCCCCTGGTTAATAGGACCACTGCTGATTATTGGTTTCTTCTGGTTCATGTTAAAACGATCTTCGGACCCCATGGGCTCCGGCATGCTCGGTAATTTTACCAAAAGTCCGGCAAAACGGTTTCGACCCTCTGAAGAACAGACCACCTTTGATGACGTGGCTGCCATGGAACAGGCCAAGGCGGAATTGCAGGAAGTCGTGGAATTTTTGAAGACTCCCGCCAAGTTTCAGCGACTGGGGGCTCAGATCCCAAAAGGCGTGCTGCTGATGGGGTCTCCTGGAACAGGAAAAACACTGCTGGCTCGCGCGACCGCAGGCGAGGCAGGAGTTCCCTTTTATTCGATCAATGGTTCTGAATTTATTCAGATGTTTGTCGGCGTTGGAGCCAGTCGAGTACGCGACCTGTTTCGTACAGCCAAAGAAAACGCGCCCTGTATCATTTTCGTTGATGAAATCGATGCCGTGGGACGAATTCGAGGCGCCGGTCTGGGGGGAGGCCATGACGAACGGGAACAGACTCTGAATCAGATGTTGAGCGAGATGGATGGCTTCCAGCAGAATGAAGCAGTGATCATCATCGCTGCCACCAACCGCCCCGATGTACTGGACCCGGCTTTATTGCGTCCCGGACGCTTTGACAGACATATTACCGTGGATCGGCCCACCAAAGACGGTCGGGCCGCAATTTTGAAAGTGCACTCGCGCAAGATCCCGCTTTCAGAAGATGTTGATTTACAGAAAATTGCTGCCGGTACGATTGGGTTCTCCGGCGCTGATCTGAAGAATCTTGTGAATGAAGCAGCATTGTCGGCAACCCGTTTGAATAAAGACCATGTCGACGACGAAGACTTTGACAACGCCCGGGATCGAGTCCTGATGGGACCGCCTCGCGAAGAGATCCTGAGCGCAAAAGAAAGAGAAATGACAGCCTATCACGAAGCAGGCCATGCACTGCTGGCCTGGTTACTGCCGGAAATTGACCCGGTACATAAAGTAACCGTTATTCCTCGCGGCAGAGCGTTGGGTGTGACTCAACTTCTCCCCGATGAAGAGCGTTACAATATGGGAGAGAAACAGCTTCACTCCCAGCTAGCGTTCATGTTAGGCGGACGCGCTGCAGAAGGCATTGTGTTCGGTGAACACACCGCTGGAGCAGCAGATGATATTAAACGTGCCACACAGATCACACGAAAAATGGTGGGGCAGTGGGGCATGAGTGATGTCATCGGACCAGTGGCATTCCGCCACTCCGATGAAAACCCGTTCCTGGGGAAAGAGATGAAATCTCAAGGCGAATGCAGTGAAGAAACGGCACACGTCATCGACCAGGAAATGCAGCGATTCATGAATGCTGCTGAAGAACGGGCCGAGAAAATATTAACAGAAAACAGGGAGAAACTTGATCTGCTGGCAAAAGCACTCGTAGAACAAGAGGCCATTGACAGCAATGACATCAAGCGTTTGATAGGGATTTCGGTTCGAGAACAGGCAAGTCTCGACAGTTTAAAACAGTCTGGTTTGGACAGCGAAAGCAATCCGCAACCAGAGTAATGACCCCATCACGGTTGCCTCGGCGCAGAACGAGTTTTCTCCTGCCTCAGCAGGAAAACACAGGATATGAATCCCAAAAAGAAAAAGAAGAAGAAAAAACCAGTTAATACCAGTTTTTCACAGTTAGGACTGAATGAAAAAATCCTCAAGGATCTGAGTAAAGCGGGGTACGAAACCCCCAGCCCGATCCAGTCGGAACTGATTCCCATCGCTGTTACTGGCCAGGACTGTATTGGCCAGGCACGCACAGGAACCGGCAAAACGGCCGCATTCTCACTCCCCGTGCTGCAGCAACTTGATCTCAGGCGCCCCGGAATGCAGGCCCTGATCCTGGCACCCACCCGCGAATTGAGTGAGCAGGTAGCCGCTGAAATCCGGAAACTATGCACTTCGAAATCGTTAAGCATCGCAGTACTGGTAGGAGGCAAACCGGTCCGCCCCCAGGAAAACCAGCTGAAAAAGGGGGCGCAGATCGCCGTAGGAACTCCCGGACGTGTCATCGACCACATCAACCGGGGAAACCTCCAACTGGGCACACTGGGATTTGTCGTGCTCGATGAAGCTGACCGGATGCTAGACATCGGCTTTCGTCCGGATATTGAAAAAATTCTGCGAAAATGCCCTGAGAAAAGACAGACCCTGCTACTGTCTGCAACATTACCTCCTCCGGTTGAGCGACTGGCAAACCGCTATATGCAGAACCCGGTAATGATCGACCTCTCTGAAGATAAAGTCAGCGTCGATGCCATCGACCAGTACTACATCACTGTCGACCCTGACCGTAAAATCAAACTGTTGTCCCGACTGTTGTTTCAGGAACGACCGAAGCAGACGATTGTGTTTACACGTACGAAACGCGGTGCGGACAAGCTGGATCGAATTTTCTCTAAAAAGCTCAAAGAAGTTGCAGCCATCCATGGTGACTTACCACAACCGAAGCGCGATCGTGTGCTGAAAAAATTCCGCGAAGGGAAAATCAGACTGCTGATTGCCACCGATGTGATGGGGCGTGGAATTGATGTCAGTGGTATTTCCCACATCATCAATTTCGATATCCCGGAATTCAGTGATGACTATGTGCACCGCATTGGTCGTGTCGGACGTCTCTCTTCCGATCAGAAAGGGGCTGCTTTTACTTTTGTTGCACCTGATGAAGGAGAACAGCTGACAAATATCGAAAACCGGATCAATCATATGGTGAAGGAGTTTCGCGTCGACGAATTCGAAGCCTATAAACCTCAAAAACCCCGTAAGAAGATTGAAAAAGTTTCACACCTGGGCAGCACCGAGCACCTCATCAACCCTGACTTCGGTGATTTCTAACTTGATCAGACATGCTGCTCCAGAAACGCTTCGATGCGGGGCAGCATGACTTCATGTGCATCTTCAAACACATAATGACCGGCATCGGGAATTCGCAAGGTTTCCGCTGCCGGGAAGCGTCGTTCAAACTCATCGAGAAAACTGGTTGTAAAACACCAGTCCTTTTCACCCCAGATCAGCAGCATGGGATGCCCGGTGAACTGCTGCAGCCCCTCTTCGACATGCTGCAGAGTCTGATAACTGGGGTGTGAAGACTTCAAAGGAATATCTTTCACAAACTGATGGACGGCGACGCGATGCTGCCAGTTATCGTAAGGCCCCAGAAAACCGGCTTTGACTTCGGCAGACATCCGCTCGGGTTTCTCAACCGCCATTTTCACAGCAGCCCCGGAAAACAGATTCAAACCTCGCACTCCCCATGCGCCCAGAAAAGGAATTCGGCAGACAGCAATACGCAGCGGGATCTCCTGTGAACGAAAGGCGGCTGTATTCATGAGCACAAACTGTTGAAAGCGATCCGGCAGATCAACGGCAGCCCCCATACCAATCGCGCCCCCCCAATCATGTGCAAATAACGTAATCTTTTGCAGATCCAGTTCCTGAATCAGGGTTTTCAGGTTTTCGATGTGTGTCGCCAGCTGATAGGAATATTGCTGAGGTTTATCAGACAACCCACATCCCATGTGGTCGACCGCGATCACACGGTACTTTTGAGAGAGTTGCTTGACCAGACGTCGCCAGGCGAAACTCCAGGTTGGATTGCCGTGCACCATCAGCAAAACCGGTCCTGCGCCTTCATCCAGATAGTGATATTGATGACCGTCGATCTTCAACCAATGAGATTCAAACGGGTATTCATTTTTAATCTGATCACGAAAAGTCATGCGTAGTTCTTTAAACGTTGAATAGGTCAGCCTGAACAGCAGCTGTCGCGTTTCATTACAGTTGGATAGTAGTACATTATGATCTGCATACCTTATCGCGATTTCCCGTATCTGGCGAGGGAACGATCCAACGCTTTTAAAAACCGCTCCAGATCATCACGCTGATGCGCACTGGTCACCGAAATTCGCAGTCGCGAGGTCCCCTGAGGTACGGTGGGAGGTCGGATTGCCCCGACAAGAAATCCAGCAGCCTGTAAATCTGCTGCAATCGACATCGTTCGTTCAGGATCTTCCAGAATCACGGGAATGATCGGTCCGCTAGACGTAACGTCAGCCAGAAGTGATCGATGTGCCAGTTCCTGGCGCAGAAATACGGATAGTTGATGCAGATGCTGTTTGCGCTCTGGTTCTGCCTTAATAATCAGGAGAGATTCACAGGCCGCTGCACAGATTGCCGGGGGCAGGGCAGTCGAATAAATTTGTGTCCGTACCCGGTTCCAGAGCCAGTTGATCAGGGAATCTGAGCCAGCCACAAATCCTCCCATGGCTCCCAGCCCCTTACTGAGCGTACCGATGCGAATGGTGACTCTTGATTCCACATTCAATTCTTCAGCCAGTCCGCGTCCCGTCTCGCCCCAGACTCCCGTCCCGTGAGCTTCATCCACCACCAGAGCTGCGTGATATTGTTCTGCCAGATCGCAAAGCTCAACCAGAGGTGCCCGGATTCCATCCATACTGAAGATCGAATCCGTCACAATGATCGTTTTTCCCTCACCCGTTTTTTTATCCAGTTCCCGTTTCAGCTTTTCCAGACGATCATGACGATAGACGCGGAACGCTGCCCCTGCGAGTCGACATCCATCGATCAGGCTGGCATGATTCAGACGATCACAATAGATTGTGTCTCCCTCACCCGCGATGGCAGACACGACTCCCAGATTTGCAGCATAACCGCTGGGAAACAGAATGGCCGCGTCCGTTCTCTCAAAATCAGCAAGTCGTTGTTCGAGTTGAGCATGCCATTCCGTGCGACCGCTTACCAGGGCACTGGCGCGAGCGCCAACCCCCATGACCTGTAATGCTGAAGCAGTTGCAGAAATCAGGCGCGGGTCGTGAGCCAGATTCAGATAGTCATTACTGGAGAGATTGATCAGTTTCTGACCTTCCAGCAGACAGCGTCCGTTCGGCAAAGGACTGAAGGTTCGTCGAGTTCGAAACAAACCCTCCTTCCGGAGCTTCTGCAGGTCGTCTTCTATCCAATCCGGAAATTCAGAAGAGGACATAGTCACGAATACCTGATTTGAGATTGAAAGCCGATTCCAGTTACTTCAGCGCGATGACGTGATTGCTCAATCGTTCAAAGCCATCTTCCGTGATCAGGTAGTTATGCTCGATCCGCATCCCGCCGACCCCTTCCACATAAACACCTGGTTCAAGCGTGACGACATCACCGGCAAGCAGGGTATCGATGCTTTCCGGTACCAGAATCGGTGCTTCGGGAAGTCCCAGTCCCAGACCGTGACCGGCATGATGCTGGAAGTTTTCTTTGTAGCCAGCATTCCAGAGGGGAGCGGCGGTCGCTGCATGTACTTCGGCACATTTTGCGCCTGCTTTGAGTGTTGACTCGCCTCCCTGCATGGCGGCCTGGCAGAGACCGAACAGTTTTTCCTGTTCAGCACTCGGTTCGCCAACTGCGATCGTATTGGTAAAATCACTGCGATAACCGTGAATCACCACGGAGTAATCCAGAACAAACAGATCCCCGTTCTCCAGAACATGACCGGAAGGCAATCCCCCTGCTTTCGGTACAGCAGGTGTCGAAGCACGAAAATCGCCATAAATAATGACCGGCAGACCAGCAGCCTGCAGGACCGCTGCCTGAACCTTGCGGAAGATGTCGAATTCACTTTTCCCCGCTGCGACGACTTCCCGCGCACACGCATGTCCGGCATCACAGGCTTGCATGCATTGCTTGAGTAAAGCAATTTCATCGTCATGTTTCTGACGACGTAATTGACGCAGGACGCTTCCCAGTTCCAGAGTCGCATCGGTCTGAGTGATTTCCAGCTCCTGCAAGGCACCTACCGGCAGCCATTCTGCTTCTATGGCACCGGGGCGACCTTTGAGTTGAGGTACCACCGATTTCAAGGCTTTAAAGAGCGCATGATCGCGGTTTTCGACTGAGTGCTTGTGATCGTACCAGGTTTCAATCGCTTCATGATCGACATAAAACTCGGCAGCGGAAGAACGAAGCGTGAAATTATCACCAACCAGAGTGACCCCTTTTTCACGGTCCAGCAGTAACAATGCCCGCTCACCCCGGGAAAAGCTGCAGGGCTGCACCAGGAAGTTGGAAAGATACAGAACATGACGGGGATCCGCGATCAGAATCCATTCCAGGTGATCGGGAACCGTTTCCCACAATCGTTTCTGTCGTGCCAGACAACCTTCTTGAGTCAGCATGCTTTATACGCCCTTTCAGACGGAACTCTATCAATTAGTAACCAGGAATGTCGCTTATTCAAAACCTTTTTCAACAAGCCAGCGTTCTGCATCCAGGGCAGCCATACATCCGCTGCCGGCAGCCGTAATGGCCTGTTTATAGTTATCGTCGGCAACATCCCCGGCGGCGAACACACCTTCGACATTGGTATTGGTACGGAAGGGAATCTTCCATTCAATGAAACCTTTGTCGTTTGTTTCAATCTGACCTTTAAGGAAGTTGGTATTGGGTGTGTGACCAATGGCGGCGAAATAGCCGGAAGCTTCCAGTTCTTCGGTCTGACTTTCATCTACCGTGCTGCGAATCCGGACTCCGGTGACACCTTTTTCATCATCGCCCAGAACTTCTTCGACGACCGAATTCCATTTCACTTCGATCTTTTCATTGGCAAGCGCCCGTTCCGCCATAATTTTGCTGGCGCGGAATTCGTCACGACGGTGGATGATGTAAACTTTGGACGCAAACTTGGTCAGGTAATTCGCTTCTTCCATGGCACTGTCACCTCCGCCAACGACAACCAGAGGATGATTCCGGAAACGGGGCATGGCTCCATCACAGACGGCACATGCGGAAACCCCCATGTTCTTAAAACGGTTTTCCGATTCGAGCCCCAGGTAATTCGCCCGGGCACCGGTGGCAATGATGACAGACAGCGCTTCGACAGTTTCGCCGTTAGCCCGAGTCACTTTGAAAGGATGTGCAGATAAATCGACATCAACCACGTCGTCTGTCACAACCTTGGTACCAAAATTTATCGCCTGCTGACGCATCAGTTCCATGAGCTCAGGACCACTGACACCATGCCCCAGATGCGGTGCCATATACTGTCGTTTTGATTTATCGATTGATCCATCAAGGTATGACTCAAGATTCCCGGCAGGAAAACCAGGATAGTTCTCCACTTCTGTAGTCAAAGCCAGCTGCCCCAGGGGCAGTGTCCCCTGCAGTCGATTTTCCTCAGAAATTGCTCCTTCGAAGCAGAGCGGTTCCAAGTTGGCTCTGGATGTGTAAATGCAAGCTGCCCAACCAGCGGGTCCTGATCCGATCACGACGACTTTTTCTGGCACGTTAGGTGACCTCCTGATATGCATTCTCCCTGAGAGAAATCCGTAAATAGATCTCCTGTCAGAGAAGTTGCGTGTGAATTGTAATCCTGAAACATAACCAGCGTACGAACCTGGCGTGAGTCACAATCCTAATGAAGTACGGTCAGGAATTCCAGATGCCCGGAGGAAGGGTTTTTAAGCCGGACCAGAAAATGATCGTTTCGAATGAACACAGCGAAATGTTTTGAAGGTACAAAAAAAAGGTGCTTCGAATCATGTGAATGACTGAAGCACCTTTTCTGTGCTGAATGGAGCAAGTGCGGGCCAACGCTTGCCACCATCGCTGCTATAGTACTAATGCATAAGCTGTACCATTCAGAATATTATTCGTAAAAATAAACGTAAACCTTTTATTGACATAGCATTACATTTTCCAGAGTATATTTGAGTCGAATTCAGACCTCGGCAGGGTGGTCAATTACGCCACACGTGCTGCAAAATAAAACAGTGCAAAATGCAACACATCCTTCGGCGACTCCGATTTTAAATAAAACCCGACCCGAGTATTGCGAATGAGGACTGAGTTTTCATATTGTGAACCCTCCAACTAATGATGATGTCTACAATTACCTAAACTGATGAGTTTCCTTCACCATAGTGTGATTCCGATTTGCTGAGCGTTTTTAAGGAGAGTTCCGTGTCAGATGCGTCCCCCGCACGGCCCCAGAAGTTTACTGTTCCCCGGTTTCTCGCTGCCAAAGAGAAAAACCAGAAGATCACCATGCTGACAGCCTATGATTATCTGTCTGCAAAAATTCTGGATGACGCCGGTCTGGACTGCCTGCTGGTAGGCGACACTTTAGGAATGGTCGTGCAGGGCAAGAGTACCACACTGCCTGTGACAGTCGATGAAATGATTTACCACGGGGAAATGGTCTGCCGTGCCGTCCAGAGAGCTCTGGTCATCGTGGACATGCCCTTTATGTCATTTCATATTTCCCCGGCTCAGGCTCTGGAGAATGCCGGACGCATTCTGAAAGAAACGGGAGCTGACGCCGTTAAACTGGAAGGGGGAGTCAATCAGGCAAAAACCATCGAAGCGATTGCAGCAGCAGATATCCCCGTGATGGCACATCTGGGACTCAAACCACAGTCTGTCCGTGCCATCGGCAGCATGGGAAAAATTCAACGTGATGAAGATCAGCTGATTGCAGACGCACTCGCTGCAGAACGCGCAGGTGCCTTTGGAATTCTACTGGAAATGATCACGGCTCCCATCGCCCGAAAAATCACAGAAACAGTGACGGTGCCCACGATTGGAATCGGATCGGGTTCAGGCTGCGACGGGCAGGTTTTGGTCACACCCGATATGCTGGGAATGAATGCGGAATTTCACCCGCGTTTCCTGAAGAAATATGCCAATTTTGCAGCAGACATGAAAACTGCTGTTCAGGCATATGCCAGTGAAGTACGAGAAGGCACGTTCCCGGATGCGTCTCACAGCCACTCCTGAGTTATCTTCAGTTTCACTCAGGTTATCTGCCAGAATCAGAGGGCAGGGTACGAACGCGTTTTCCCAGACAGTTATCAATTCCCAGGACCAGCATCACCCATAATGCCGAGAACGCTTCCCGCAGGTTGATTTTGGAACTCCCAAACCGACGTTCTTCAAACGTGAAGGGAACTTCCTTAAACGTGCACCCGACTCTGCGGCAGCGGTACAGTATTTCTTCCTGGAACGCATATCCCCTGGCACGTATAAGGGCAAAATCGATTTCCGCCAGCTTGGGAACCCGATAACAGCGAAAACTGCCACTGCAGTCACGGGATTTGAGCCTCAATAATAACCGAGAGTACCAGTTGACGGCACCACTCATGAAATAACGTTTGGGGCTCCAACCCTCAATTTTCCCCCCCGGGATATAACGTGAGCCAATAGCCACATCCGCGGTTTTCGTCGCCTCAACCAGATCCGGCATGAAACGGGGTGGATGGCTGAAGTCAGCATCCAGATTCAGTACCAGGTCATAATGATTTTCAATCGCATATTGAAAACCGGCAATCGTGGCAGTTCCCAGCCCGAGTTTTCCAGAACGATGGATGGAATGAATCCGAGAATCCGTCTTTTTCAGCTCTTTGGCATACTCTCCCGTACCGTCTGGTGAATTATCATCAATCACCAGAATGGCAGCAGAAGGCAAGTACTTGTGTATTTCTGGAATTAACAGCTCCAGATTTTCGCGCTCGTTGTAGGTACACAATGTCACTAAGAGTCGGGGTTGTGCAGAATCGGTCATCGGAAAAATCAGGCCCAGTCGATCAGGGATGGTTCAGCTCATTTTGGTGGAATCAACAACGGTGGTTGTTGACTTTTAACAGGCTCCGGCAGAGGAATCAACGGCTCACCTGGTGTATCTGCCTTTTGCGGCAGGGGAGGCAATCCTGAATCGTTGCCTGCAGGTTTTTGGGGGACTCTCTGGGGAGGGGGAGGCAGAGGTTTGGAAAGTGGCTGCGAACGAGCTGGTCCCAGAGGTTTCGCAGGTTCGGCTGGCGTCTGTCTGGATTCGAACGCCGGCGGTCTGGTTTTAGCAGGATCTACCACATATCCTTGCTGATTACCGCTTTTCTGTTTCACGGTCTGCTGATCGACGGGAACCGGTTGAGGATTCAGGAACGCCAGAAAATGATCACCGCGGCCAGCCAGACGGGCAGCAGTTTCTATTACGTCATGTGCCTCTTCAGTCTGACCGTTAAAATGCAGGACCACGCCAAACACAAACAATCGCTCAGGATCACGAATGTCTTTCTTTACCCATTCGGCAACCTGATGCACCATTGAATCCCTGGCAATCGCATGCTCTGCACCGAACAGTTCGTTCAGGCTTTCGCCAGTCGAAGGCCAGGTAGGATCCAGTTCCAGCCCCTGTTTAAACTCGAATGCTGCGCGATCATACTGTCCCAGGGCAACCAGCGAAAATCCTTTCCGGAAATGCGGCGTTGCCAGATCTTTCGTCAACGATGCAGCCAGTTTGTAACGCTCATAAGCCCGGCGGTAATCCAGTTTTTTAAAGTATTCATCTCCCTTGACCTGATTCCGCAGACTCAACTCCCGCGCATGTCGAGTCGAGGGGACAATGTATTTCTGTATCTTGCGAGAAGGTTCCGGCAGATAATTTTTGTCATCCCAG
The DNA here is from genome assembly GCF_008298035.1 of Gimesia maris. Taxonomy (NCBI): domain Bacteria; kingdom Pseudomonadati; phylum Planctomycetota; class Planctomycetia; order Planctomycetales; family Planctomycetaceae; genus Gimesia; species Gimesia maris. Next base: position 3,106,818 of record NZ_CP042910.1, on the reverse strand, counting down.
CGTTCCAGGTCATTCTGGAGTGCATTATTGAGGGGGATATTACTGGCAGCAGGAAAACCATTGCCTTGTGGTGAATTCGGGAGCGTAGGCAGAGTTCCGGGAACATTACTGTAAGGATAAACGGCTGGCGGAGAAAATCCCTGTCCCGGCAGAATCGGATAGAAACCGTTCAAAGAATATCCATTGGAAAACAAGACCGGATTTCCGGCAATGAATGCATCCGTACTGTAGTAACCAAACCGGTTATACATGTAAGGTCCCCAGGGATTGCCATAATAAGAACTTCCCGGAAATGAAAAGTTGAAACTGGTATTCCCGGAGAATCCACTGACAGACCAGCCTGGATTAGCCCAGGTCTTACCGTAATAGCGTGGATAAGACCTTCCATGATGGTGGGAGTGGTGCTGATGCCCGTGTGTAGAACGATGCCTTTGAGCAGGAACCTGCTCAGGAGATCCCACAAACAGAAAAACTGTGCTCACGATGAGAAGTGATCGCATTGGTACTCTCCTGTCTGGCCCAGTTCCTGATGAATAACGTTATTATGCAGGGACTGAGAAGGAAATGCAAGAACTGTTCAATCGCTACAACACAAAGCACTGCACACCAGCCACGATGGAAGTTAACGGTCACCAGTCACTCATCATGACTGGTGAATCAGGTATATCTCCAGTTTTTCGCACAATTCCCATTTCTAGAGCAGTCGAACCAGCAGGACTGTTGAAAAGAAATCGTGTGATCGTTTTGAACAGGTCTGATCGGTATAAATTAAATGGCTTTCTGACAGTCTGGCGAAAGTTTATGGCCACATATTGCACGTGACCGGAGAGATCAATGGTGCAAACCTTTCAACAATATTAACTCCCGGGAACGGGTCGCTCCTCACATTAGGAACAGCCGCGAAGCTCCCATCTATCTCACCTTGAGACATACATTCTACCCAGTCTTACACATTTTCTGGTCCCTCAGCAGGTTGATACAGAGGCAAATCTCTCCCAGTTTAACCAACCGTTACGACGCATATAATCATGACAAAAAATGACGTAACCTTTTTATCTGATAATGACTTGAGACATTCAAGCGACGATTACAGCACGCCGATAGATTGTACCAGTCGCAATGAGAATTCATATCTGAATGATCGAAGGAAACAATTCGGATGTGATTTCAGGTGATGCTCCCAGGGAGTATCAACCGCAATCGAAATTACTAGGAAGATTTTTGTAAGAGTGCTGTCGTAGGCAACACTCTGAGATTCAAGCCAGCGCGAGTTGATGATTTCAACTTGGACGAATTAAGCAGTCCCTAAAGGAACAAAACAAGATTCGCGCCGTAACCACTGTGATGTGACAAAAGAGGCACATCTATCTGTCTATGATGGTCAGAAAACGACCCAAGAAGGAGACGCTGTTCTATGAAATGGATTAGTCTGTTAAGTGCATTTGTTGTGGCATTGGGGATGAATGCCGTTGCACAAGCAGATCTTTTTGACCTTTCGCTTAATTGCGGGGCTGCAAAGAGCTGTGAATGTGCCTCGACCTGTCAACCTGAATGTTGTAAACCCACTATTACAAAACCGTGTGAGCCTAACGTTTATACCTATCAACGTCAGTGTTCATCAATTAAACCACCTTGCTGCTGCGAAGCTGCACCAGCATGCTGCAAACCTGCCCGTAAACTGCGTGGCTGGTTCAAGAAACGCTGCTGCTCAGATTCTGGCTGTGCCCAGGATAACTGCTGTGCTCCAGCTCCAAAGAATGACTGCTGCACCCCAGCTCCAAAAGCCTGCTGTGCTCCTGCTCCCAAAGCATGTGCCGCTCCAGCTCCTAAAGCTTGCTGTGCACCAGCCCCTAAAGCCTGCTGTGCTCCTGCTCCTAAAGCATGTGCCGCTCCAGCTCCTAAGGCCTGCTGTGCTCCTGCTCCCAAAGCTTGCTGTGCACCAGCCCCCAAGACCTGTGCTGCTCCTGCTGCAGACAGCTACTGCAACGAACAACCCTGCTGCAACGCAGATCCTTGCGAAATCGCTGAACTGATCTACCAGTCTCAGACTGCCTGCTACGCTAAACACCGTCGCAAAGCAATCCACAAACTGGGTGACAAGTTCAACTGCGAATGCAATCCTGAGATCATGTGTGCTTTCATCTACGCTCTAAACGACGCTGACGAACGCGTTCGTGCTAAAGCTGCTGATGAAATCGGCGACCAGCTTCGCAAGCACTGCTGTGGATGCTCTCCTGAGCTGACAGCTGCTCTGACTTGTGCTCTGGGCGATTGCGACAAGAAAGTTGTTCGTGAAGCAACTCAGGCTCTGGAACTGTGCGGATACGAAGTTGTTGAAGGATGCTGTGACACACCTTGCTGTCACACAAATGGATGTGCTCCTGCTGGATGCTCACCATCTGCAGCTCCTGCTGCTCCTGCTCCTGCTTCAGATCCTAAAGCTTACTTCCCCAGCCGTCTGCAGAACCAGAAGCAGACACGTCGTCTGAGCGGAAACAGCCTGTCAAATCTGTTCGGTCTGATTGACTAGTTCAATTAAGACTTCAGCTTGACTGAATCGAAGTATCGAAACGGCTCTCCTCAACGGGAGAGCCGTTTTTTTTTGGTTACAGCCAAACCAGGATTTCCGGTATTGAAGACCGCCTTTCTGGACACTACAATCCAATTTAATGAATTCTGTTGTCATAAAGATTTGAAAGCACTAGACTTAAAATAAAGATTCGTAAACACTGATTAGATCTGATAACATAACAGGCAATGATTGATACCGTCTTTGATGTTTTTTATATCAGGATACCAGTTACACGATTCCCTCCTCAAATGCGACTGTCCGAAACCAGTTGCAACCTGCCATTGAAAGCTCCACGAAATACTACTGGCCAAGATCGAACAAATTAAACCGTTACCCTTTAAGGCATCAATTGTTTGAATCAGAATGCACTCAGTTCATAGCGGACTGCTGTTTAAACGACTGGCGCTTTTCAGATTTAAAGGTTCTCACCATGCGACGTCGAAAATTTCTCAAACACTGCACCAGTATTCTGGGTTCGCTGTACGTCACAATCCTCGCGGTACCGGCTTTGGGCTTTTTGTTTTCGACTCTCAAAAGAGGCAGGCAGACAGAAAATACGTACCGCCTGGCGCGTCTGAACGACCTGGAACCGGGCGTTCCACAGCGTTTCACCATTAACGACCAGCGCGTAGATGCCTGGACCAAATATCCTTCGGGGCCCATCGGTTCAGTCTGGATCAGCAAATCTCAGGAGGGAGACATCACCGCGTTTTCTTCCACCTGCCCCCACCTGGGCTGCGTGGTTGATTATGTCGCTGGTGACGAAGAATATTTCTGCCCCTGCCATGCAGCGACCTTTCAGACAGACGGTTCGATGGTCAGTGGCCCGCAGCCACGGGGAATGGATGAGCTGAAAACGACTATCGAAACCATCCGGGGAGAACAGTGGGTTATGGTAGAATACCAGAAATTTGAGACAGGCATCTCTGAAAAAGTTCCCATCGGTTAAGATCCCCCGAAGTGCGACTCTCTGACAGACTACACAGACTCATCAATTTGATTTCCCATAGGGAGATACTTCAGTGCTGCCTAAAAAAACCCAACAGTGGATCGATGAACGAACCGGATACAAAAATTTCCTGCACGCGATCTTTCTGTTAAATTTCCCGACCAAAAGACGCTCCCGCTGGCAGTTTATCTGGGGAGGGGCACTCGTGTTGATGATGCTGGTGGAAATGGTGACCGGCGCACTGTTGATGACTGTTTACAGTCCTTCCGAAGCATCTGCCTGGGGCAGTGTGCATTATATCGAAACACAGGTCGATCTGGGCTGGTTCGTACGCGGCTTACATCATTACACCGCACATATGATGATTGTGGCAATCGTCGTGCACATTTTTCTGGTGATTATTTCAGCCGGATATCGCAAACCCAAAGAATTTATCTACTGGACCAGCCTCTTAATTGGAGGCGTGATTATTGGCCTGACTATCACTGGAAATCCACTCCCCTGGGATCAGAAAGGGTACTGGTCCTATCAGATTGAAACAGGGATTGCCGGAACCATGCCGGTCATTGGTTCCACTCTAAGATCCCTGGTCGTGGGGGGGAGTGAATTCGGTAACCTCACTTTGACCCGCCTGTATACGATTCATGTCATTGTACTGCCCCTCATCGCCATGCTGCTGTTTACCTTTCATATGGCGCTCATCCGACGCGAACGTCTGCGGACAGCAAAAATAAAAGAAGCAGCCGACGACCCGGCAGTCGATTTTCAACTGGACGAAGATGACCCGGTCAAAGATGAAATCACTCAACCTTACTGGCCTTACCAGACGACACGCACCCTGGTACTCGCGCTGGTTCTGATCGGCATCGTCATAATCCAGTTGATCGTATATCCCGCCCTCAAAAATCAGCATGTTACCGTCGGGCATGATGACTGGGTGGCCGACCTGCAGGCCAGCGAGATCAAACTGGAAGCACCCGCCGACAGTTCAATTCCTTACGTCGCACGCCCGGAATGGTTCGTCCGCTTTCTGTTTGAACTGCGACACATGGTTCCCAAAGAAATGGAAGTTCTGGTAACAGCCGTATTGCCAGGGGTTATCCTGGCGGTACTGTTCCTCGTCCCTTTTTATGAAAAAGTTCTGGGTGAGAAGTGGGGACAGAGGGTCGCTATTATTGTTTATGTGGGTGGGTTACTCATTATCTCCGGGATCAGTTGGTACGGCATCAAGATGGAACGCAGTGCGCCTGACTATGCGCTCAATCGTTCTCAGGAAATCGCATACGCAGCCCGGGCTTCCTGGCTGGCCAGCCAGAATGGCGTCCCCCCTGAAGGTCCCGCATCCCTGTTGAGAAACGACCCCAAATCAATGGGTCCCCTGATTTTTGCGAGACACTGCGGCATCTGTCATACCTGGAACGGGCATGATGGTACTGGGCATAACATCATGGAAATGAAAGATGGTAAAAAAGTCATCGCCACTCCCCGCGCATCCGATCTGGCAGGCTTCGCTACCACCAAATGGCTGACAGAATTTCTCATGGATCCCAAATCGCCGAAATTTTTCGGTCACCTGGGATCAACTAAAGGAGGGGATGCCATTCTGAATGGGGATATGAGCGACTGGGCTGACAGCTATGTCGGACCGGAAGGCATTCTCACGAAAGCAGATATTGAAGCAGTCGCGGCACTGGTGGCCCGCGAAGCCAACCACAGAGACTTTAAACCACTGAGCGAAGAGACCGTTAAACGCGGAGTTTCGGTTTTCAGCGGGATCGACTTCAAAGACAAGTCCGGCAAAGTGGCAGAATTCTACGGCTACTGTGCTCAATGTCACGCGATGAAAGCCGGCGATCCGGAAGAAGAAGGGGGCGGGGCGGCTCCCGATTTCAACGGTTATGGCTCAGAAAAATGGTTGACCGATTTTATCCGTAAACCAGGAGCAGAACGCTTCTATGGTGAGAAAAACATCATGCCTTCCTTTGAGGAATCAAAACTCTCCAAACACGATCTGAACCTGCTCGTCAAATGGATGCGCGGTGAATGGCAGCGGCCAGAAACGGAAAAATAAGAACAGGTTCCTGCTGAGTATTTCAGTTTCACTTCAGACACCCGCTCAGTTTTGACCTGATCACGCGTTCTTGTCCCCCTTTCGCTGATGTGTGTACTAGAACGCGTCACATTTAACCATAGCGTCTCCCGATCTATTATACTCGGTCAAAATGGTCTTGGAGGCGCTACAGTAAAACCGGACACAGCTTAGCCCGGAATTCCTAACGGCCCAGTATTCTCCAGTCGCAGAATTTTCAAATTCTCCAGGTTTCTGCTTGCACCATTACTACAACTGTGGTAACACTAATCCCAGAGATTACTACACCCGTAGTCACAGGAGCTGACATGAACCAGCGATCGGAATTACAAATTACGGATGCGGAATGGGAAGTGATGCTCAGTGTCTGGGAGGCAGAAGACCAGACTGCCGGTGAAATCATCGCCCGCACTGAAACGCTGCGAGACCGCAGTCATCGCACCATCAGAACCCTGCTGGCGCGCCTGGTAGAGAAAGGGGCCGTCGACGTGCATGTCGAGGGTTCTCGACACCTTTACCGTGCCGCTGTAACACGAAACGAATGTGTCCGCTCGGCTGCCCACTCTTTCTCTGAACGATTCTTCGCCGGAAATCTGCAATCGCTGCTGATGCATTTTGTCGAGAACGAAACGCTTTCCAGCGAGGAACTAGCAGAACTCAAACAAACCCTGGACGAACAACTTGCGAATCAGAGTCAACCCAACAAACCCCAGTCATCCGGGAAATCGGCTTCTCGACGGAGGAAAACACAATGAACTTCGCATCTGATCTGCCCTCGTTCTGGCAACTGATCTGGCGTGCAACCTGGCAGGCAGGAATACTGGCGTGCCTGGTATTCTGTGTTATCTTCCTGCTGCAGCGCTGGATTTCTCCCAAATGGCGTGCGCTGCTGTGGACGGTTCCCCTGGTTCGCCTCGTGCTGTTAATCGTTCCAGCCAGTGGATTGAGCCTGTTTCAGTTCTTCTCTATCGAACCCAATCGCATCCCCCAGGTTACAGATACCTTGATGACGGTGCCCACTGAGACAGTGATAAGCAGTTCGCCTGGTCCTCAACTCTCAACTTCTCACAACTCTGCACAAACCCACACGGCAGACGAACAGAATGTGAATCATGCAGCCACGATCCCCCCAGAGCCTGAATCGAATGTCCGTATTTCGATTTCCGATCTCATCACCGGTCTCTGGTTCCTGGGTTTTTGTGTTCTGCTGATCAGAGAAATCGGCTCACGCTGGATGCTGTCACGCCTCATCGCGAACAGTCAGCCGCTCCAGGACACAGAATTGCTTTTATTAATTGCCGCCAGACAACAACAGGGTTTTCTCAAATTCCCCGTTCGTTGTTGTGTGACGGATGCAGAGTTGGGTCCGTCCTCTTGTGGATTCTGGCGCCCCACTATCTTGCTGCCACGCCAGTTGTGGGATGACTTTGATCAGCAATCCCGACGCGCCATCGTCACTCATGAGCTGGAACACATTCGGCGTCATGATGCTTTGCTGCTGTTTCTCAGCAGGATTGCCATCGCTGTGCACTGGTTCAATCCACTCGTCTACCTGATCACGAGTCGGCTGCGCCGTGAAATCGAACTGGCCGTAGATGCAGCAACAGTAGCTGCTTTTGACGAACAGACCCGTCACCAATACGGTGAACTGTTAATCCAGCTTTCGCAGTATTCACAAAAACCGAGCGCGGCACTTCCCATGGCCGGCAAACGATCGGCACTGCGCACGAATCAGTCAGCTGACAAATCCGATCCGGGAGAGTCGCTGCCGATCCGCTCTTGCGATCTGTGTGTTGTTACTTTTCCTTGTTACAGGTTTGAGTGATGCAGCACAGAAGAAGGAACAGCCTGAGAAGAATCAAAAAAGTCCGGCGGTCTCCACCAGACCAGAACAGCATTCCGAGAGCAAACCAGCAGCACAATATTTCATCACAGGCACCGTTCGCGATGCACAGACAGGTGAACCGGTTTCGGACGCAGAGATCCGGTTGTTTGTCGCCTCCGAACCAGATGTAAACCAGAGAGAAAAAAAGGGGATTACAAATGACGCCGGTCAGTATCGCATTGAAGTCCCCATCGGAAATGTCCAACTCTGGTTCCCGACATTAAAACCGGGATACTGGCTACTGCCTGAAGAATGCACGCGAGCGTTAGTCACGACGGCTGAAAATCCCGTGCTGGTACACAATATCAAAGCTCAAACGGGCCCCACCTGGAATATTCACTGGAAAGGCAAGCTCAACGAGCATCAACTGAAGTTCCTGACCGCGCATCTCAAGGACCAGCCGATCCAATACAGGGTCTCCCTTCAGGAAGTGGAAGACGACGCGAAACGGGCCGCCTGGTTGAAGGGGGAACCAGTCTCGTTCCAGAAAGCGAATGCCAGTTCGATAAGCAATCTGGATCAGACAGGTCGCGGAAAACTGACGCAAGTGGGAACGAGCGGTAAAACTATTTTGACACTCGTCAATATGACTGCCGAACTGATTGTGGAATCTGGCTTCAACAATACACGGGTCATCTCGCTGAAACAGATTCCCGATACCGAAAAAACAGAGATGATCGACTCCTCGGGAAAGAAAGCCATCGTCAGCAAAGCAACCGTCACACTGAGCGACGGCGTTCCTTTACTGACCTTTCAGACCGAAGCTGCGAAACCGACTGGCTATCAGAGGCTGAGCGGTCGTGTCGTCGACAAAGCGGGCAATCCACTCGCTGATGTGCGGGTCGGCGTGATCGAAGGCTTAAAGGGGGGAGGTAGTGGCGAAACGGGCGAAGAAACCCAGACCACTGATGATGGAACATTCTCTGTAAAACTGCCGATATATGATAACCAGGTATTTCAAAATCAGCAGTATTCAGTCACGCTGACAAAAGACGGATTTGCCGGTACGGATTCAGAAATCGTAGAAGCTAATAAGGACTTTGCCCCTATCAACTTTAAAAACCTTACACTTCAGCCGGGACACACCATTCCAGTCCTTGTTCTCGATGAACAGAAACAGCCCCTGCCGGGAGCAATCCTGGAACCCGTTAACGATTACGCTTTGAGACGTCAGATCACCCGAACCGATGCCACAGGAAAAGCCGTCTTAAAAAACCTGCCGAGTGGTGTGATTCGACTCTCTGTCCGCTGGGGTACGAAAATCAAAGAGACCAACCTGGTGATCAGTAAAAACCCGTCTAAAAATAGAGAAGTGACAATTCATGTTAATGAGTTCGTCCCCTCATCTACATCCATGGTAGAAAAACAGAAACCACTGGCGGTTGGCCAGCAGGCTCCGGAATGGGAGATCGTGGCATGGTCTGATGGACGAACCCGCAAACTCTCCGACCTTCGCGGTCAGGTGGTGGTACTTGATTTCTGGGGTCTCCGTTGCAGTGGTTGCGTCGCTTCCATTCCCGCGCAGAAACGACTTGCCAGGAAATACAAAGAGCAGGGTGTCGTCTTCCTGGGAATCCATACTGCAGATGGAGAAATGAGCCAGATCAAAAAGCTGCTCCAGAGCGAGCAGTGGACGACGCCCACGGGAATCGATCGGGGCACTTCCATTCTGGATAATGCGACAGGCAAGAAATATGGAATCCAGGGATATCCGGCACTAATTGTCATTAACCCGGAAGGCCAGATCACATTTCGCAGCGATGTCAATCCCCCGGGGGATCGCGGAGTTTTTATGAAAACCCTGGCAGAAGCAAGTGACGTGAAATGGCCGCCCGCCGAGAATGCAACTCAAACTGAGATGATAGAAATCATGAATCAGCTTCAATTCACATTGATCAGTCGGGAAATTGAACATGTGCTGAATGCGAAACAATAAGAGTGTCTCTGATTGCGGATAGTATGTGCGTTTTTCACATTCCACTTTGAATTTCACTTGCGCGGAATCAGTGTTTCTTCAGAGCCACCCGGCTGATTTTCAGTTGGATTTCTCAGTCTTTGTAATGCAGCGGACAGGACTGGGTCACTGGATTTCGTAAAGTCCGGAGGAGTGGTCTTCACTCTGATATCCGGTTGAACTCCCACGGTATCAAAAGGTTTTCCAGCCGCGTCATAAGCGATCCAGCGGGGAAGATTGACAATGATCCCTGCTCCCGCATCAATCCTCCGTGGATTACCGCTGGATCCTGCAGTCCGGTCTCCCATCGTTGTCACAGTGGGGCATTCTGCCAGCATCAATGCAAATGCTTCTGCAGAACTCATTGTTTTTTCCCCCTGTAACACAATCACCGGTCCCCGGTAATACCAGTCCTGACTGGGAATCAGACGACGCTTTTGCATAGAACCCAGATCATCGTGTTTTGGTCCACTGCGATATTGATGCGTCGCATAAAGACAGGGCTGATCTAAAAAGTATCCTGCCATTTTCTGCCCCAGCGGTTCGGCTCCTCCACCATTCGCACGAATATCCAGAACCAGGCCGCGTGTACCCTGCATCTGTTTCAGAGCAGATTCAAACTGATTCAGAAGAGTCTCTTTCGAGAGGCTGTCGACAGCGATATAACCGATATCATCTTCCGTGCGCCCCCAGCGCATGCCTTTGACCTGGTTGATCTTCCCGATCAGATGTGCTGCCGCAGCCGGGCTGGCATTAAACTGTCGCTCGCGATTGAACCCTTTCACATATGTCCCATCGACCTGGACATACACATGCAGATCCTTCAAGTGAGCGAGCATCTCACTAAGAACGTTTGCCAGTTCACGATTGTTTTTTGCGAGGACCGCCTGGGGGCGAAACTGGTCGCGCAACTTCTGCCAGTCCACTTCCGGTTTAATGACAAACATCGCATATTCGCGATCAAAGGCATTCCACACTTTGTCAAAGATTTCAGCTCCAACACCAGTCTTAAACGGGACTGCGACAGCCAGTGCCCTCTGTCGAAATGCATCGACATACTTCACGGTCTGCTGGCGGGTATCGATTGCGTAAAACCGTCGGAAACCTGCTTTCGTTTCAAGATCGAAAATGAGGGACTCTCGAAGTGGCACCATCGGCTTCCCTCCCTGATGCCAGCTTGATCGCATTTTATGCCGAGCCAGAGCAACAGCTTGTTCGATCCATTTTGAATCTCCCTGCTTTGTCACAGTGCTGGCACGAAACAGTTCCCCCACGCGTGCCGGATGCAATCGTAACCAGATGCTGGAGACATGTTCCCCTTTGCCTGCATCGGCTGTCACAATTTCTCCTGGTGTTTCAGGAAAAACGGCCGCCCAGAGTACGTTTCTGCCATGACGGCCTAAAACAACCTGTGAGGGTCCAAGCTGGATCTCGAACTTGTCTGTCAGTTTGAATTCGAATGAATTCAGGCTCCAGACATCTTCTTTTGTCGTCGTGGAATCGTATCCGCGAGGCTGCTTCGAATATTCCAGACTGGCAGGATATTTCCGCCCCAGATCTTCAGCAGACGCCATCTTCGATGTCTGCAATAATGAAATCAACGCAGCACATAAGCAGAATACTCTGCCAGTCTGATACATCAGACGAATAATAACACGTCCTGTCATCACGGTCTCCTTCTACCTGGTAGAAAAAGGGGGCGAGATTTTTACAGTGTGCCTGCGCTTTCAATCTATAGCAACTCTCTTTAAGGGCCTGTTGTCGCGGATGCCACCGGCGGTTTCACCTGGGTATTACCCGCGAGGTAGGCAATCAGATCCGCAAGCTGCTCTTCGCTCAGTTGATCAAGTTGACCTTCCGGCATCAGGGACAGTTTGGAAGCAGTCATATCGTCGATCTGCTGACGATCGAGCACGAGCAATTCATTCTGAGTCTGCAAGGTCAACTGCTTGTCAGTCTTTCTGACCACGTTTCCGTTCAGGACACGACCATCGGTGAGCGCGACCACCACCATTTCATAGCCTTTGGGAATGAGAGCAGAGGGGTCTACCATATTCTCCAGCAGATAATCCATATTAGCCCGATTCGCTCCCGTCAGATCAGGGCCGATCTGACCTCCACTTCCAAACAGTCGATGACATTTCGCACAGGTTTTTTCATACAGAACCCGTCCGTGCACACGATCGGCTTTTGCCAGTCGTTCTGCCGTCAGTAACGCCTTATAGCTCTCGATCTGGGCTCGTTTCTTTTCAGGGGTTTCCCGTGTCTGCCCCCAGACCTGATTCAGTTTCTCAACCACTTCCTTGTCCCGGAAATTTCGGAGCTGACGCACATGAAATGCGGAAACATCTTCCTGGGGAACCTGTTTTTTATCGATGGCATTCAGCAGCAGTAGAACATATTCCTTACGACTGCTGACGGTATCAAGCAGCACCTGTCGTCCTTCATGCTTGATACTGCGGTAGCGCCCCAGCATGCGCTGGATTGTCTGGGGATCGTAAAACCGTGCTAACCCTCGAAATGCCAGTGGCTGAAGTTCCGTCGTATATACCGATTTCTGAATAACAGATAACAGGTCTTTGTCCTGAGAACTGTTTAATAATGTTTCGAATGCCTGGTAACGGCTTTTCATAGGCTGCTCAGAATCCAAAGCAATTTTCTTGAGCGCATCCATCGTCTGCCCATCACCAAACACAACAGATAATTCTGTAATTTGCTTCTGCAAATCTTTGGAATCAGTCCTGGCTGTTGCCTGCTTAAATGCCTGCCAGTTTTCTGGTGCCTCTGCTTTTAAGCGGCCCTGTAAGGCAGCCTGAATCCCTGCTAACAGATCCTGCTGTTTCGCAGTGTCTTTTGTATCAATCGCCTGCTGGATCAGCTGTACCACATACTCTGGATGCTGATCAATGTCCTCTGTCAGGCGTCGTGCCGCCAGTTGGCGCACCAGTGGTCTTGTTGCCTGACTGAGAAACTTTAATGCGGATTGACTGTCCCCCATGACTGCTGGCTCAATTCCATACCAGAGCATCAGTGTGAAATTTCGGTCTTCAGTATCCTGTGGGTTCTGATCAAGGGCAGCGGCAATTTCCCAGCAGTCCTGGGGAGCCAGCGACTGCATTGCCGATGCCAGATAGAGTCGTACGAGTCCGGAAGTTTCGGTGCGTGCTAACCTGGCAAACTGCTTTACCGCCTCTGCAGGAACTTGACCGTCATCAACCAGATAGCGAATCGCCCAGATGCGAACGTGCTCACTGGGATCATTCAACTGTTTCGTCAACCAAGCATCGTTCACTTGATTCGTACAATAAAGTGTCCACAGAGCACGCAGCCGACGCGAAACCTCTTTCGAAGTATTATAGATTTTTAACAAGTCCGCTTTCGCCTGGCTCCAGTTCTTGGCAGTTCCCGCACGTTCTGTCAGAATCCGGCGGGCATGACGGACATACCAGTCATTGGGATGCAACTGCAGCTTCACAAGTTCACTGTCTGACAACTGATTCAGATTCAGCTTTTCAGGTTGTGGCACATCCCCATAGGCAATTTTGTAGATTCGACCACTGGTACGATGCACGCCATCGTGATCATGACATTCTCCCAGATCCGCCCAGTCGGTGAGATAGACACTGCCATCGGGTCCATATTTTAATTCGGTGCCTCGAAACCAGTCTGAACCGGTCAACAGAAAATCAGGGCGATGAGTTCCGACATATCCGGAACCTTCTCGCTCCAGCGCATCATTATTCACACGATGTCCGTGCGTGTTACACAGGAACAGGGAGTTGCGGTATTTCTGTGGCCAGTTGTCGCCCAGGTAAATCATGCCGCCACAATGACTGTGTCCCCCTCCCAGTTTGCCATGAATGCCGGAGGTATCCCGGGAATCAGTCCATTTTCCTGATGAGCTGTCCCAGTGATCGTGGTCCGCGCACTTCGTCATCAATTCGTAAACATAAGGGTTGGGATCGCTGCCGTGCCCTGACATGCGAATGTAGTGAGAACCGGGAATCATATGCCAGAGATGACCATTCACATTATTCGTGAAAAACATCTGGCCATACTCGTCATAGTCAAAGCCCCAGGGATTGGTCGTACCAGAGCTGACTTCTTCCACTTTATGGCTGACTGGGTGATAGCGCCAGATACCACAATGAATCGTAGTGCGATCTGCAGGTACTGTTTCAGGAGTACCAACGAGTGAGGAGTCCGTGATTCCATGACGCCCGTACAACCAGCCATCAGGCCCCCAGGTAAGACCACTCACAATGTTGTGTCGGACGGTTTTATAGTTCCAGCCTTCCAGCAGCACCTGCGGTTTACCATCGGGAACATCATCGTGGTTTTTATCTTCGTAATAGCGTAATTCGCCGCGGCACAAAGCCCAGACACCATTCGAACCGACGGTCACACTGGTTAAAGGTCCTGGTCCCTGCCAGAAGATTTTCCGTTTGTCCATTTTGCCGTCGCCATTGGAATCTTCCAGAATAACAATCCGGTCTTGATACTGATCATCAAAGGTCCCGCGTTCATAGCTGAAACATTCGGCAACCCAGAGTCGACCACGATCGTCAATCTCAAAACCGATTGGTTGGTGCACGTCAGGTTCGCTGGCAAACACGGTCACTTTGAACCCTTCGGGAACCGTCATGTTTTTCACAGTCTGTTCCGGCGAGGTGGCAATATCTTTGGGATCTTGTGTGTTGCGAATCGGGCTCTCTGCCAGAGAGAAATCGCCCGGTAAACTCAGCATTGAGTAGGAGGCGAGGAGACAGATAAAAAACCGGAGTTGATCGTGTAAGCGCATCAATTACCCTCTGAGTCTAATAAAATGGACAGCCGGATATTAATAGATATCACTTATGCTATAGCAGGTTTAGACCAAGAGCAATCAAATCAGGAAAATAGTTTCTACAAAACAGGACAAAGCGCTGAGGGCTTTTTTACTTTTCGAGAGTGTCAAACATCTCACGAAATTTCCCTAGAACTTTTGTCACAGCGGAAGAAAGGGGACCGTTTAACATCGCACCGGAGGCCTGTCGGTGTCCCCCCCCTCCAAATGATTCTGCTACTTTAGAAACATCCCACGCAGTGCGGCTGCGAAAACTGATTTTCACCTGTCGACTGCGCTGTTCAACCGCAATAAACGCTGCCTGGGTTCCCGCAAGTGTAAGACAGTAATTAACAAGTCCTTCCGTATCAACGGGCGTGGTCCCTGTCGCACTGAAGTCTTCGCAACTGACGATCGTGTACGCCAGCAACCCATCGAAGTCTGTCTGCACCTGCCCCAGTACTCGCCCCATCAGTCTGAGCTGGGGTAAGTTGTTCTGTTCATACAGCAACTCATAGATCTGATGTGGTTCAGCCCCCGCTTTGATCAGTTCACTGATAATCTGCATGGTATAGGCGGTGGTGGAAGGAAATCGAAACCAACCTGTGTCTGTAGCTATTGCAGCATACAGCAGGGTGGCGATCTCAGGATTCAGACTGCAGTTGAGAGCACGTCCCAGATCGTACACCAGACAGCCAGTGGCAGGGGAGGTCACATCTTTGAATTCTTCCGCCCCCAGAGAATCTGAGCTGACATGGTGATCGATGATCACTTTTTTTGAATCCGTTTTTCGATAGAAATTAGCCAGTCCAGGCAGTTGAGACCAGGCACTGGTATCGAGCACAATGTGCACCTCCGCCCATTCAAACTCAGCCGTTGATACTCCATCTCCTACATAACGGACTTCATGTTCCTGAACCAGAAATTCCATGCTTTTGGGATGAGCAGAAGGATTGATGACCCGGACATCTTTCCCCAGTTCCCGGAGAAAACAGGCCAGTGCCAGTTCAGAACCAAGTGCATCAGCGTCCGGCCGGACATGACAGGAAAGCAGAAACTTCTGATGTGCATGAATAAGTTCACAGAGGGGGGCCCAGTTAATCGTACTCATTCATTTTTCCTGCTCTGCGAATTCCGGCTGCATCCAGTGAGTGGTTTCACTTTGTTAACTGGCCATCTTAGCGCATTATTGGAGATCTATCCATTGACTGGCCAGCTTTTTTGCTGATTCGACATCAATCAGAAGTTGCGTTTTAAGCGATTCAGCATCGGCAAATGTTTGAGTTCCCCGCAATTGATCCAGAAACTGAACCTGCAGCTTCTGCCCGTAAATATCTCCAGAGAAACCAATCAAATGTACTTCGACCTTGGTCTCATCAGACTGAAATGTGGGATTCCCCCCTATATGAATGGCAGCCGGGTACTGTCGACCTGCGATCTCCCCGACTCCACAATACACACCATCTGCGGGAATCAGCGTTTTAATATCGGTAAGATTCGCGGTCGGGAAGCCCAGCATACGCCCCCGCTCGGCACCATGGCCAACCGTTCCCGAGATCTGATAGAGGCGTCCCAGCATTCTGGTCGCCTCTCCGATTTCTCCCGCTTGAATGGATTTACGAACCTCAGACGAAGAGATCATGCGCGAACCACAAACGGTTGGTTCAACCACTTTAAAAAACATTCCCGCCTGCTCACACAAATGACCTAATAAAGCAACGTCTCCAGCACGGTTTTTGCCAAAGTAAAAATTGGGGCCTTCCACCATGCCTTTGGCCTGCAGTTGGTCACACAGGACCTGTTGAAAGAATTCTTCCGCGGTCAGATTCAATAACGCACGATCGGTGGGATAAGCAATCACACAGTCCACGCCCAGTCCTTGCAGAACCTCCGCGCGTTGTTCAATTGTCATTAACTCTGGGGGAGCATGTTCGGGCCGCAATAGATGAATTGGGTGAGGATCAAAGGTAAAAACAATGGCGGGAATTTTTTGTGTCCGAGCATGCTGAACTAATGTCAGAATCATCAACTGATGCCCTCGATGCACTCCATCGAAGTTACCAATTGAGACCATGCCTCCCTGACAGCCGTCAAAACCTGCTAGTCCTCGTATTAACACCACTTAACCCAACAATTTATTGACTTTATTTAGAAAAACACTCTGGCCGGTACTCAGTTCGGGCTGTATCAGTTGAATCGGCAACAATCCAGAAAATGTAGAGTGATAAGTACCATTAGGCCCACAATATTGCTACTATTAAGCGTAGGGAAAGCAGTTTCCTTCTCCTTCCCCCATAAGCGCTTGAAGGTACGCGCCTGCGAACCTGAAACGCACTTGGTATCACCGACCATTGATGCCATCCAGTAACAGTCACACTTTATTATATCACTGGAGATAACGAAATGGATCAAAGCCCCATCAATCGAAGAGATTTCCTGAAAACCTCAGGAACCACGGCGGTCGCCGCCAGCACGATCGCCGGACTGGCTTCCGCCCCCGCATTGGGAGCCGGCAATAGTAATGAAGCAATTCGCATCGCATTTATCGGCCCTGGTGGTCGTGGATTTGGTGCCCATGTCAAAAAGCTGGTGCAGCTGAAAAAAGATGGCATGAACATCGATCTGATTGCCGTCGCTGATGTGTATTCAGAGCATCGAGACCGCACTGCCAATTATATCAAAAAAGAGCTGGGGAATGACGTCACTTCCTACGTCGATTACCGCGACATGCTCGAAAAAGAAAAACTGGATGCCGTCTGTATCGGAACTCCCGACCACTGGCATGCCAAGCAGACCATCGACTCCATGAATGCCGGTCTGCATGTCTACTGCGAAAAGCCAATGACCAAGAAAGTCGAAGAGGCTCTGGAAGTCGTCGAAACCTGGAAAAAAACCGGTAAAATCATGCAGGTCGGTGTGCAGTCCACCAGCCTTCCAGTCTGGGATGATGTGCGGGCCCGTCTGCAGGATGGACAACTGGGGAAAGTACTCCAGTTCCAGACCGAATACTTCCGCAACTCTTCCATGGGTCAGTGGCGGTACTATGCTCTGAAAAAAGAGATGAACCCACAGAACATCGACTGGAACCTCTGGCTCGGAACCAAAGAAGGTCTGGCCGAATACCAGCCTTTCGACCGCGCCGTCTACGCACAGTGGCGTCGATTCTGGCCCTTCGGTTCCGGCATGTTTACTGACCTGTTTGTCCACAGAACCACCGCCATGCTCAAAGCAACCGGTCTGCGTTATCCTGGTCGCGTTGTCGGAGCAGGGGGTCTGTACCTGGAATACGATGGTCGCGACGTTCCCGATGTGGCAACGGTTGCTGCTGACTTCAATGAAGGGGTCCAGGGACTGGTCAATGCCACCATGTGTAACCAGGAAACCCGCATCAAACAGATTATCCGCGGGCATAATGGTTCGTTTGTCTTTGGTAACGGCGAAGGGTTCGACGGGTATGATTTCATCCCTGAACGACCACAGGTCACCCGAGACAGTTCTCTGAAACAGCAGCGGATTGATGTCACTCCGATCAAAGACACAACCTATGCTCACTTCAAGAACTGGGTCGAAGCGATGCAGGCCAATGATCAGAGCAAGTGTAACAACCCACCTGATCTGGGTGCGGCAGCGATCGCCGTCGTCAACATGGGATCAAACAGCTATCGCAATGGTAAGGTCTACCACTTCGATGCTGATTCCCATGCCATTACCGAAGGCGACGGCAGCTGGTCGAAAAAATGGGAAGCCATGTCAGAAGCACGGCAGAAACCCAAACACATTCCAGGCTGGAAAGCCGGCGACAAAGGAAGTGTGCTGGAAGAACCCAGCTACATGACTCTCGCGGGCCCCTGGGTTGACGGGAAACCCCCGAAAAACAACCCTGACACCAACGCTGGTTAACCCCTGATTCGGACTCTTCCAATCCCGTATTCCTGCCTGGAATACGGGATTTTTTACGAATCATACATCCGGAATCAAAACTTCACCCCTCTTTTACATTCACGGAAGCTGCTATGAATCGTCTTATCGCAACCACCCTCGTTCTGCTGGCATATTTAACTGTTTCAGCAGGCATTCAAGCCAGTGAAAAATCGGGATTCACCTGGAAGGATCAGCCGGAAAAAAAAGTGGCCGATCTGTACTTTAACGGAAATCCTGTCCTGCAGTATGTCTATCCCTATGACGACTCATCGAAAGAGAGTTTTCACGATACCTACAAGGTTTTTCACCACGTTTACGGCCCAGGCAGCAAAAAAGTCATCACCAAAGGACCAGGCGGAAAATACACACACCACCGTGGCTTGTATGTCGGCTGGAATAAAACCAAATTTGAAGGCACAGAACTCGATTTCTGGCACTGCAAAAATGGCGCACATCTGCGTCATGAGAAAATGCTGGAAATGAAAGGGGGCCCCAAACAGGGCACGATGACTTCCGAAATTCACTGGGAAGATGCCAAGGGAAAACCTGTGATCATTGAAACTCGCAAAGTCACAGTCACCCCTGTTGAAGTCGCCAACTCAAAACTCCCTGCCTGGCAGATCGACTGGCAGACGCAACTGGAAAGCAAACGAGGCGAAATTGTTCTGGACGGAGACCGTCAGCACGCCGGATTCCAGTACCGGGCAGCCCAGGACGTCGCAGAATCCAACAATGCCACGTATGTACGTCCCGCTGGATTCCCACAGCAGCCGGCCCCCTTCCAGGTCTCTGACAAAACCGACCCCAATGGTCACACGAATCTGGGCTGGTTTGCCATGTCTTACGAAATTGACGGAAAACGCTATAACGTGGAATATCTGGAAGACCCCAGCGTCCCTGAACCATCACGTTATTCCGAACGTCCCTACGGTCGCTTTGGTGCCTTTTTTGACACAAAGTTTGATGAAAGCAAACCATTGGAAATGAAGTACCGGGTGATTGTCAGCGAAGGAAAAACTCCGACGCAGGCAGAGGTCCAGAAACATTACGACGAATTTGTCTCTACTTTGAAAAAACAGGACTAAGCATGCCAAAGCAGACAGTCGCCATTATTGGAGCCAGTGCGGACCGACAAAAATACGGAAACAAGTCGGTCCGTGCACATCTGAAACAGGGTTACGAAGTCTTCCCGATTCATCCGACCGAAACGAGCCTTGAAGGTCTAACCGTCTACCCCAGCCTGTCAGAGGTGCCAGTTGCTCACCTGGATCGGATCAGCGTGTATGTTCCACCGCAGATCGGGATCAGTTTACTGGAAGAAATCCAGGCGAAAGGCGCCGACGAAGTCTGGTTTAATCCGGGCAGCGAAAGTCCTGAGTTACTTAGGCGGGCCAGCGAACTGGGGCTGGACATCATTCGGGCCTGCAGCATCGTTGACATCGGCGAATCGCCGTCTGCTCATCCGGATTGAAATCAAATTGGGAATCGCGATTGAGCCCCGCTACCGGTTCGTATAGAATCAGAGTAGAGGTGGCATGTTTCCTGTTCAGGAAAACCTTATCAGTCCATTATCCAAAAAGTTTCAACCATGAAAAAATGTAGAGTCTGTAATAAACCCGCTGTCTACCACCTGACCGAAATTCAAAACGGGGAGGCACAGGCGCTTCATTTCTGTGAAGAACATTTTCAGGAATACATCAGTGGCCAGGCTCCCTCCGATGAATGGGAACCCCAGGACGAGGCAACTCTGATCGAACTCAACTCACAGGACCTGGATCTGGACGAGGAACTGGAGTGTCCGAATTGCGGGATCACATTCCAGGAATTTCGCAGTGAAGGGCGTCTGGGCTGTCCACATGATTACATTGCGTTCCGCGAGCCCCTGATACAGCTTCTGGAAAATATTCATGGTGCGTGTGAACATATCGGTAAATTTCCCAAGCGGGCACCCACTTCCAGTCAGCAGCAGTACAATTTGATTAAGCTCCGCAGGGAGTTGACGGCTGCGGTAGCGGAAGAAAATTACGAAGCCGCCGCTTCCCTCCGCGACCAGATTTCCAAACTTGAGCAGGAAGAAGAAAACGAGTCATCTGAGACGGATTCTCCAACTGAATAACGCGTACAGTCTGTCTCAGAATTTCGGGGAGCGAACGAAGAAATCTTCGAGAATCCCGCTGAAAGTCAGACTTTTTTCTCATCTGCGATTTGTATCAACTACCGGAAATCGTTAGTATTCCCACTGAAAGTAACTCCATCCGGGGATGTGGTGGAATTGGCAGACACGCTAGATTTAGGATCTAGTGCCGCAAGGCGTGCAGGTTCAAGTCCTGTCATCCCCATTCGAATAGCACTGATGCCTGCCTGGTATCAGTGCTTTTTTATTAAGACTGCTTCTTCTCCAGAATTCGCACGACCTGGGCGTAAGTGTCTATTTCGATCAAGTCGCCGGTCTGGATTTTTATCGTTGCTTCTCTCGTGCCAATTAAGGTCGGTTTTTTCAATTCCCGCGCCAGTATCGCAGCGTGACAGGCAATACCGCCATCATCAGTTACAATCGCACCACACTGCTGCAGTAAAGGCATCAATGCCGGATTGGACTGGATCGAAACCAGAACCTCATCAGGCGAAAGTGTCAGTCCCAGCGCATCCAGGCTGAGAACCACCCGTGCCCGCCCCTGAAAAATTCCCGGCCACGCGACTTGTCCTGTCAGCTCGTTTTCGTTGGTGCGGACCTGAAGGTTACGCTGCTTCGCCAATCGAGTCAGTAAATATCCGGTCTGAGAAACCAGGTGAAATGTTTCCTCACCATCAATGACCTGAAAAATGAACCGTTTGCCCTCCCTGATTGCTTCGTATCGGGATTCCAGCAGTTCGCGCGTTACGGTTCCTGATTTCAACTCACTCCACAATATCAATTCGCAGGCGCAATCCGGCTCAGCAAAACCGAGTTGCTCTGCGGTCTGAGAGGCCAGAGGCTGCAGGATATTTCGTTCAATCACCGGATACAGAGAATGGGAACGAATCTGCTCTGCCAGAGACCGCACTTCAGGGTCATCAATCTGACAGGCTTCAATATAGATGAGAACCCAGGCAGGAAATACCGTCGTATGCTGGGCGATGTCAGCAAACAGGTCTTCGAGTTCTGCCAGGTTCTCAAATCCACTCAACCCCTGTTCGATGACAGGTGGTGCCTGTGCATAAATTCCAAGCCCATACCTTAAGATGCGGAGAAGTTGCTCACGATCATTCTGAAACAGATCACTGATGCGCTCGAGAAAGGCTTCACTGGAACTTTGAGTATAAAACATATTCATCATCCCGGTTTCATCCTGAATCAGCAACGCTTCATTCAGATGTGCGCCCAGCGTATTGTCCGCGTGTTTCGCATCCATCCAGTAAGGGAGCAGGGAGGCAGCCAGCAGGAAAAAAGGACGACGAACGCAGAATTGCCATCCCTGCGAATCATCAAACAGCCGCTTATTGTATTCCGGCGCCAGGGTCGTGATCGGTCGCGCCTGTAAAACCTGAAAGTCCCCATCCTGTATTGCCCATTCTGTATCAATGGGATGACCGTAGTGCTCGTGTAACTGGTTCAACAGGGCGGAATACTCGGAAACCTGTTCTTGCGTGATTTTCGGTTGTCTGCCTCGACCATCGAGTTCCTGCCAGACTGGTTTCGAGTTCCCCTCAGCGATCCACAATGCTTCTTTCTGATCTCCGGTAATTGATTCCAGAATCTGACGGGAACCCCGCTCGACAACAAACTGATCCGGAGTGATACGCCCGGAAACGATCGCTTCCCCCAGCCCCAGGCAGGCTTCAATTAATTGAATTTCAGGTTCCTGGGTAACAGGGTGAACCGAAAACCCGATACCGGAGATCTCACTCTGCACCATCTGTTGCACAACCACAGCCACAGAAATTTCTCCCGTGGAAAATCCATGACACCCGCCATAAGACAACGCTGACTCGCTAAACAGAGACAGCCAGCAGTTCCGGATTTTATCAATAATTTCTTCGGGAGTGACATCCAGAAAGGTCTCCAGTTGTCCCGCCCAGGCACTGGTGGCACTGTCTTCACACGTCGCACTGGATCGGACCGAAACACGTGGCGCTGCTAATTTCTCTGCTGCGATCAGCACCGCTTCACAGATTTCAACAGGCACCTCAACGGCTTCAACACAGGATCGAATGCGCTGATGAGCCTGTGAATAATCGATCTCATTGGATTTCGATGCCTGCATAATTTCAAGCATCGGCCGCTGGAGTTCCGTTGCAGAAAAATAATGTCGGAAGGCAGCGCTTGTTACAACAAAACCAGGGGGAACCGGCGCCCGTGCCCGCATCAATTCTCCCAGGGAAGCTCCTTTCCCTCCCGCTTCAGCTACCAGCGAGGAGTCCAGCTCTGAGAGTTGATAAATAAGACGGTCCATTTTTTCTCCTGATTAAATCAATGGAAGCCAGTTTCAGGATCACTTACACAGAATCAGTAAAGAAGTAACGAATTTAATTCCCAATGTTAACTCATCCCCGAGTTTTCACGTATCTGATTGCACTTCGAAAATAAACGACTTTGATCACTTCCCCTCATCAGCGAATAAGGACACACAAGTATCCTCTGTCTCATGCGATTTCTGTTGAAACGTTAAGAAAATACCGTTTCCAATGATAGAATCGATTAGTCTGCGGGATGGGCGAACTCTAAACCGTTAGTATACATTATCTTACCAATGAATGTTTTGATTATTCAAAATTCTTAAATAAAAACGCCGCATTTAATTATAATTCTTAACAAATGAGGTTGCGTGAGCTTCACACCAGTCACATAATTAGTTGGCACTGTTAAGTAATATTTACAAACAGTAGCAAAACTGATTTCGCCAGTTGCGCGCTCCCATCAACGAAACACCAGTCACGTCCATTCTTCTGAGTTCTATTTCTTTCTTCTCATTCTATGAAAAAGGCACTTTCATGCGCACACAAAAGTCACGGAAACACGGTTTCACCCTGATTGAACTTCTAGTGGTGATTGCGATCATCGCCATTTTAATCGCACTGCTGTTACCTGCAGTACAACAGGCCCGCGAAGCAGCCCGCCGCAGCACCTGTAAAAACAATCTGAAACAGATGGGTCTGGCACTTCATAACTACCACGATACACATCGCGTATTCCCACCAGCTACTATTAATGCTGGTCTGACGGGTTGCGCTAGTGTCCAAGGCTCATCTCCAATCCTGAATCATACCTGTTATCAGATGATTCTACCGTACATTGACCAGGCAAATCTTTATAACCAGTATAACTTCAGCCTCCCAAGTGGACGCGGAGTTCACTCAGGTTGCACTACAGCTGCTCCCACTACAGATCAAACATCCATTGTTACATCGCCGGTCCCTGTATTTCTCTGTCCCTCGGATCCCGGGAATCCATCACAATCTGTTACATCAGGTACTTACCATGCGACTCCCGGCTGGCGGACCAGCTATGGTGTAGCTACTTATCAATACGGCGCCAGTATGGGTAGCTGGGAAAGTAATACCAGCATCGAAAAAGGGGTATTGGGGCGTAACGGCGCTGCCAGATTCCGCGATATCACGGACGGCACCAGTAACACCATGATTTTTGTAGAAACCCCGTTGAATAAAACGTCAACCAGCTATGGTCCCTTCTGGAATGCAGCGGCCCATACGTTTTTCATTACACCAGCAAAATTGAACTATACGCTAAACTTCAACTATGATGGAAACAACAAACAATATGCCTGGGGCGCAGGTAGTCACCATGTAGGTGGTGGTCATATCCTTTTGGCTGATGGGGCCGTCCGATTCCTGAGTGAAAATGTCGACCGTGTCGGTGTTGTAGCCGCTTTAATTTCGGTCAGAGGTGGAGAAATCCTTCCTGAATTTTAAAGGAATGCTCTTTTAGTCATTCTTTGTATCGTCTGAAATACCGCGATGGAAACTTTCCATCGCGGTATTTCTCTCAACGAAAGCCTGCAGATAGTTTCAGCCTCTCATACTTCTTTAAAATAAGATTTCTATATCATGCTCAATGTTTGCGTACCACAACGAGTAAACTCTATCCTCTTTACTATTTTGATCTTTTCGGTTTCAGGCTGCGGCAGTGGAGGAGAACCTATCCCCGAACTCGCTCAAGTCACAGGCGTCATAACCATGGATGGTGCGCCCCTCGAAGGCGCAAAAGTTATTTTTGAACCACAGCAGGCCACTGACAAAGCCAGACGCCGTGCATCAAGTGCAACCACGGAAAGCGATGGCTCTTACACGCTCCAATATAATTCGGATGCCTCCGGGGCGACACCAGGAAGCCACAAAGTTTTGATTAGCAAGATGCCAGATGACCCGGAGCAAGCAGGGGAACAACTGATACCTGCTAAGTATAACAACAAAACGGAGCTGACAGCTGAGGTCAAAGAAGGCGACAACAGTTTCGACTTCGATTTGAAATCAAAATAAAATTACTCGGCTGACAGGCTGGCTGGTTGCGGGACCGTCAGCTCATCTGCCGGCGTTTCGACCGCGGCAACATAATGACTGCTGCGTAACAGGAAGCGTTTCTCAACCAGATTCCACATCAGGAACGCCCCCACCGCAGTCAGGCCGATGGTTGTCAGCAGAAACAGCCACGGGCGTTCTGCAAACCAGCCGGAGTTCAACAGTAGCTGTAGAATCGGGAAATGCAGGATGTAAACGCCGTAGGAAAAGTCACCATATTTTCCGAAGTTTCCCGCATACAGAAACAATCCGAAAAAGATAACCAGCGTCGCCAGCGCAGCCGGTTGCAGCCAGGGCAAAGGAACGACAACCCCATCAACCATCAGAATGACAGCAGCCACTATCGCAAACCATTTGACATTTCGTTCAAAAAAGTTCAAATAGTAAAACAACGTCGCCCCCGCCATAAAGAAACACATCTGTCCCGGCAGCTGTCGTGCCAGTCGCGCGTAGAACTCTACGCCCGTCCTCGCAGAAGCAGTCAGCAGAAGTTCGCTGTAGCCAATTGAAAGCAGGTAAATCAGGAACAGGATCGGCAGCCTGGGGAATCGTCGAAAGAAATAGACCAGTACAGGCACTGCAATGTAAAACATCGCTTCCACTTTGAGAGTCCATAACGCGCCGTTCACAGCTGCATATTTATTGGCTTCAAAAACACCCGGCAGAGAGGGGTGCAGAAAATTCAGAAACGTGAGGTTAGCAGCCAGGTACTGTAACCAGGCGTATGAGAAATACTCTTGCACCAGCTTCTGACTGACCAGAACCAGAAAAACGGCTGACAATATCACCACTGTGAAATAGGCCGGATATATTCGCCGAAGCCGTTTGCTGGCATAAGATTTCAGCGAAGAAGACCGTTCATAACTCATGACGATCAGAAAACCGCTGACAACAAAAAACCCCTGCACGGCCACTTTAGATGACAGAACTCCTGCCAGAATAGCCAGTTGCCCGAAATCGGAAACATCATATGCGTGCACCACGCAGACCATCGAGGCAAACAGTAACCGAAGGAGATCGAAGTTATTTTTTTTCAGGCGAGGATGATCGAGGGGCAGCGAATCCATTTTCTGTCCCGGAGTAGAACTATAATAACAGTCATCATACTCCTCAGACTGTCGCTGAACTCACCCGTTCTGTCAAGATAAATAATCGGCTCTCAATTAGCTGCGCAAGGTGAACCTCTTCGACAAACCGGAATATCGAATCAAATCAGCAGTCATTATACACAGAAATCAATTAGTCCCGGTGCTGTCGATGCCTGCTGTCTCTCCTGCATTCGATCACAGCATTTCGATCTGGTGGCTCGTTGAAGCGAACCTCAGAATGGGAACGTTTCTTGTGAAACAGGCTTGTGGCATAATCACGATCCTGTTCCGCCAGACGAAACTCATGGTCATGGGTTGGCTTTTCTGAATATCGATCCGCAGAAGTAACAAAGACGCCGGCCAGACTGACCACGATGTTCAAAATCAGCATGACCACAATGCTGCCGGTTGAATCGCTTTCGACAACGCTGCAAAGGAGCGATGATTCCAGTTCTGATTCCTGCGCTTCAGCAGTCAGCTTGCAGTCACAAAATCGACACTGTTCTGTATCCAGTTCGATATCCGCCTGACAATCTGGACATTTCTGATACTGGATGCGTTGCTCCCTGAAATAAGACTCCTTCATTTCCGTTCCCCCTTATTCTGGTACATCAAACTGAAAACACAGATACCAGGACGAATGGGCCCACAATCTCCTGAGGGTTATTTTAAATCACGGAAACGAAGCTGACAATCTTTTTTTGAGAGTGACATCAATATGGAAGCAATTATTCATGGAATATAAATACAGTGTTTTGTAATGCCTTAGTTCTTCGCATCCTTCTCCCGCATCAGTTTGTCGTTGAAATCAGCAGGCTTCGATCCGCTTTTGAGACGCAGGTTGGCCCCCATGCGACGCTTGTGACTGAAGGGGACCCGGTCGGCGTCCGCTTTCTCCAGGATCGCATGCAGGTCTGCACGCATTTTCTGAATGCGTTTCTGCTGGTCCTTGTCAAAGATCAGATTATGCTCTTCGTGGGGATCTTTCTCCATATCGTAGAGTTCGTCAATATCCCAGATGCCGTGATATTGGATGAATTTATACCGCGGAGTTCGCAGCGCAAAAGTGGTTGGCGTCTGTGGGAAATTATATTCCCAATAGTATTCATAGAGAATATTCTGTCGCCAGTCTTTCGCAGGCAGCTTTCCAGCAGCCAGTTGCAGAAAACTTTGACCATCCATCTGAGCTGGCGTCTTCAAACCGGCGGCAGCCAGGATGGTCGGGCCTATATCGATATTCGCAACGACTTCATTAATGACCGTTCCCGGTTTCCACAGACCGGGACAGACCCCGACCAGGGGCACACGCATGGAAGCCTCGTAGGCAGTCCGTTTGTCGATCAGACCATGTTCGCCCCACTGGAAGCCGTTGTCACCCATATACATGACCAGCGTATTCTCTGCCAGGCCGTTGTCTTTCAACCATTTCCGCACACGGGCAATCGATTCGTCGACACTCAGCAACGCTTCACAATACAGGCGGTAATGTTCTTCAATGTCTGTATCCTGGTGATACGCGAAGTCGACGCCATGCCAGCTGTTCCGTTGATTCTTGAGCCACATCGGCTTATTGAAATAATTCTCCGAGGTGTTTTCCATCGTCTTGGGGATCGGCATCGACTTGTCTTTATAGCGCCCGGCATGTCGTTCCGCCGGATGAAACATCCCATGCACGCCTTTATGCGACAAATAAACGAAGAACGGTTTGCCACTCGGTTTTACCGTATCATCCAGCCACTCAATGGCGTAATCCGTCAGTTCATCCGTGATATAGCCTTTTTGAGGTACCGATTTCCCATCGATATTCAACGACCATTTTTTCAGGTGCCTGGGAGGATAATAATGTCCTTGTCCGCGAAAGGAGATCCATTTATCAAAACCAGGCCGCGGATCATCCGAATGCCCTCCCATATGCCATTTCCCGAAGAACCCGGTCTTGTAGCCTGCCTGTTGCAGATACTGTGGAAAGAAAATCGTGCCTGGTTTCGCTGACACGTTGTTATCCACGACACCATGATTGTGCATATACTGACCAGTCAAGATCGATGCACGACTGGGCGAACACAGCGAAGTCGTTACCATCGCATTCTTGAAGTACACACCGTCTTTGGCCATCGCATCCATCGCCGGGGTCTCCACCCATGGGTGCCCCAGAAAACCCATCACATCGTAACGATGGTCATCGGCAAGAATAAAAACCACATTCCTGGGTTTGGCCCCTTCGATCTTTTCCAGTTCCAGGTCGGCCGCGCAAACCGGAGAGAGCAGGACACAAAACAGTAAGCACATCAGAGAAATCAGTCGCATGAGTTCACCCGTTGTCAGAAAATGTTAGTCGTTTCTGTAATATGATCAAAAGTACGTTCGTCTGGCTGAAAGAAGTAATCACTATCAACGTCTTCAATTATCGCGCTGTCGCAGTATCTGTTTGTTTCTCGTCGGATTCCACCTTTTCCAGTTCCACTTCTTCTTTACCTTCCTCTGGATCCTCTTTCAGAATCGTACCCCCATAGGTCGATTTCAAATGGCCGTCCGGGGATTCGAAGAGAACATATTCTTTCGCACTGGCGTTTTTTTCTTTCAACACCATACTATCAATGCCCCAGGTTACCTTGTAGTTCAAATCTTTTATTTTCCTGATCGCATCCAGAGCATCCTGACGCGCAGGATTCTGTAAACTGGATGCATAATTTTCGAGATCTCCCCAGTTCTGAGGTACTTTTTTCTTTACGTCCGCGCTGATTTTGTAAATGGCGGTTACGATATCAAGTGCGTTTTCTTCAGGACTCATTGGGGCCACTGCCTTCGGCGGAGAAGCTGATCGACCGCAACCGGCAATTAAGAATACGCACATCAGTAATATGACCGTCCACCCAGTTTGATTCGTTCCCATCCTGTATCATTCCGAAAAAAGCTCATGAGTTTCATTGTGAGTAAAATACAAACAAAATCATAACGGGCTCTGGAATGACTGTACACACTCCCTCTGTTTCCGAACTCTTTTTTTAAAACATAACCACAGCGTACAGGATTGATCCTCTCTCACACTGGTACATCGTCCTTTTTATTTCATAATACAACCTGTTTCGAAAATTGATTCTTTACTCACCTGGAAACAACCTTAATGTATGACTGTGTGATTATCGGAGCAGGGCATAATGGCCTGGTGTGTGCCCATCAACTGGCAAAACAGGGGTGGAAGGTTCTGGTTCTCGAACGCCGCGATCTGGTTGGCGGCGCCTGTGTGACCGAGGAACTCTGGCCCGGCTTTAAAGTCTCTACCGCTTCCTATCTGGTCAGTCTGCTTCTTCCTGAAATTGAAGAAGAAATGCAACTGGCCCGTCACGGCTACCGCGTTCTGCCGCGCAATCCCAGTTCTTTCACCCCCGGAACCGATGGCAGATCTCTGTTGCTCGGTCCCGATCTGAAACAGAATCAGCAACAGATTTCGCAGTTCAGCACACGCGATGCGGAACAGTTTCCCCGCTATGAAGCGATGCTGCAAAAAATCGCCGAGTGCCTGGAACCCGCTCTGATGCAGACACCCCCCGATCTGCTGCCACTTCCTGCCAGCTGGCGGTCCGTCGGCTTCAGGAAGAAATTTCGCGATACAAAAACCGCCTACCATTTACATCAGTCACTTAAACATCTGGGGGAAACGATCCCCGAAGCAATTGAGCTGCTCACCGGCCCCGCACTCCCCATTCTGAACCGCTGGTTCGAATCGGATATCCTCAAAGCAACACTGGCCACCGATGCGATTATTGGTACTTTTCAACCGCCGTCTGCACCGGGGACGGCCTATGTGCTACTGCACCATGTGATGGGTTCCGCTGGCGGCGCACGAGGCGTCTGGGGCTATGTGGAAGGGGGCATGGGAGCTTTGGGCCAGGCAATGGCGGCCTCTGCGAAAGCAGCAGGTGTTGAGATTCGTACCGGTATCACTGTTGAAGAAATCCTTATCTCGGGTCAGCAGATCTCAGGGGTTCGTTTATCCACAGGCGAAACCATCGCGACCCGTTCCGTCGCTTCGAACGCCGACGCGCATGTCACATTCGAAAAGCTGATCCCCGCGGGTACACTCCCCGAAACGTTCGAGAAAGCGGTCAGCCGCATTGACTACAGCAGCGCCAGCATGAAAATCAACGTTGCCGTCAGCGAACTCCCCGATTTCACCTGTCAACCCGGCAGTCAGGAACCGCAGCCACAGCACCGGGGGACCATTCATATCGGCGCCACCTGTGAAGAGATCGAACGAGCCTACGACGATGCCAAATATGGTAAACCGTCTCAAAAACCGATCATCGAAATGACAATCCCCTCGGCCGTCGATACGACTCTGGCTCCCCCCGGCCAGCATATCCTATCCCTGTTTGTGCAATATGCTCCCTACCAGCTGGCCAGCGGAAACTGGGACGAGATCAAAGAAGACTTCGCAGATCGTTGTATTAATCGTATTGCCGAATTTGCGCCGAATGTACCTGCTTCAGTGCTGCATCGTCAGGTTCTCTCACCACTCGATCTGGAACGAATCTTCAGTCTGACGGGCGGCAACATTTTCCAGGGAGCCATGCCCACCCATCAGTTATACAACATGCGTCCGGTCCCCGGCTGGAGCGATTACCGCACCCCCATCAAAGGGCTCTATCTGTGTGGTAGTGCCGCTCATCCGGGAGGGGGAGTCATGGGAGCCTGCGGTCGCAATGCGGCCAGAGAGATGCTGCGGGATGGAAGACCTTAGACGGTATCCATTTTTTTACTGTAGCGTCTGCAGGACCATTGGGTCGAGTAGCATAAAATTGACAGACGCTATAGTTGAATGCGATACGAATGAGCCTGGTTTCCTGGTTTCCAATTGTGAAATAAACTCTGATCGAAAACATTTTTTCAGGTACACACACCGATTTCTCCCCTCAGTGCTAATAAATCTGTACAGACCATTTTTCAGAAATCCCTCCCTGCTGATGAGGGTTTCCATCGTGTCGTCGGCGCTACAGTTGCATAAACCGGTTTGACCCGTCTACCCGCATCAATGCGGGAGCACTTCAGTTTCGGTGTATGCGTTCCAGCCGGTTTAAAATGATTTGTCGCTATGCTCTCTCTCATTTCTAGAGATTTTGTCACTGACTTTCTCCTTTTTTTAATTTTCGTAGTCAGACAGTCGAAGCATGTATTACCTGCGATCTGGTTCTTACAAAAACAGGATGACTCTTAGAATAGAACCTTTCACACACATTTACGATATCTCACGATAAACTGCTGCAAATACAAGAAACACGGAGAATTAATTGAAACGCTTCATTCATTCCATTGCCATAGCGGGACTGATCTCACTCACTTCATTCGCGCCTGTTACCAGTCGGGCTTGTACAGGAATTACCGTCAATCCGAAAGATGGGTCAGTGATTTTCGGGCGCACACTCGAATTCGCCCAGGACCTGCAGTCGAATATCATTATTGTCCCTCGCAATCATGCTTTCGTGGGGACGGCTCCCGGCAATAGACAGGGACTTCAGTGGAATACAAAGTATGGCATGGTCGGAATGAATGCGTTTGGTCTGCCCGTGATTGCTGACGGAATTAACGAAAAAGGTTTGCATGTCGGCATCTTTTACTTTCCCGATTATGCCGGATTTCAGGACGTCTCGGAACAGGAGATCTCCAGAACGATCAGTCCGGTTGAAGTTCCCCTTTATCTGCTCGGCAATTGTGCGACCGTCGCAGAAGTGGCGGAAAATATCAAACAGATCAAAGTCGGAAAGACAGTCATGGAGGAACTGGGGGGAATCCCACCATTCCATTACATCGCCACCGATGCCAGCGGAAATTCGATCGTCCTGGAATACGTCGACGGGAAACTGAATCAATTTCCGAACCCGCTGGGCGTATTTACAAACTCACCCACTTTTGACTGGCATATGACCAACCTGGGGAATTATGTCAATCTGCTGACAAACAATGTTTCAAAAATTGAAATCAAAAAACAGACCATCAAAGGACTCGGGCAAGGGAGCGGCATGCTCGGACTTCCTGGCGACTTCACGCCACCTTCCCGGTTTGTCCGAGCCGTCGCCTTTTCAGCAAGTGCCTTCCCGGTACCAACAGCCAGAGCTGGGGTATTGCAGGTATTTCATATTCTGAATCAGTTCGATATTCCCAAAGGAGCTGCCCGCGGGGACGAGAACGGTAAAGTCACCGCAGACTACACGCTGTGGACCGCCGTTTCCGATCTGAAGAATTTACATTACTACTTTCGGACCTACGATGACAGCACGATCAAAATGATCAATCTGAACTGTATCGATCTGAATGCAGCCGGAATCAAAACCATTTCCATCCAGGGCGATCAACCGATCCTCGATCTCTCAGGCTGTGCGAGATAAACCGGAATTAGCTTGGAGTCGCTTTGATCGGTTGAACCAGTTCCACTTCGACGCGCGTCTCCATTGAAAGAGCGTCTTCGCCGTTGACCTGTCGCAGCAGCATTCTGCCGATCTCCTGTCCATATGCGACGGGAGAAAGGCAGGCGCGGATGTAAGGAAACGGGCAGTCTGACTGATCGCGGGCGAACCGGTCTGCTACAACCAGCACCGGACGCCTGCTCTTAGGCAGTGGCTCTCCGAATACACATTCTCCAATCGCCCGCGCTGCCGGTTCCGAGCGACACAGTACTCCCAGTTTGCCTGTTGACTGCTGGAGCACTTCCAAAGCAGCCGCCTGAATCGCACGGTCATCTGCGGGCAGACAGCGAATACAGAGTTGATCCAGACCAAAACCCGCTACTTTCAGCTCCCGCTGAATCGTATCCAGCAACTGATGATCTCCCGCCGTCACCTGATCTCGCAGTACAACCAGAAATCGCGTGCACTTCTTTCGCAGCAGTTCCTGAATCAGCAGCCGACCAATCTGCTCCTGGTCGCGGTCAATCTGCGCCAGTCCGCTGATGGAAGGCTGCAATAATCCATTCACAACAGCAGGAAGACCACTCTCTTCCAGAATCCGCTGTACGCCTACCTGGGCCCGCTGCAGGACGAAGCCTTCCGGCTCACTCGACTTCAGGGCACGGTTGACGATCTCCTGCACATACACTTCTTCCTCTCGGTGAGGCAGAAAATTGAACTGCAGCTCAGCGTCAGGCATTTCCCGCTGAATGCCAATCACGATCCCATCAGCCAGTAATCCTTCACGCTCCAGAAACTTCTGATGTACCACCAGATGGACGCACTTCAGACCGTATGACTGTTTCTTACCCGGTTCGGCGATGAAGGTTCCCGCGCGTTGTTTGCGAACCAGTACACGACGCTGTGTCAATAGCTGCAAAGCCCGGTTCGCGGTAGTACCACTCACTTGAAAAGAGCGGGCCGTCTCACTGGTTGTAAAATAGGGATCGCCCGGTTTCAGCTTACGCGCCTGAATGTCAGTCTGAATCCGCTCGGCCAGATCCACAATTGCCGGTTTCATAGAGGTGTCTCATTCATTTGAAAAAACTCGTTTTATGCTTTCAATTCTGTCCGCTCTTCTATAATATTACAGAAGAGATAATAATATCGCAACAATAATATTATTAACCTTAGACGGGAAATCGGTAAAATGACACACCTTCCACTGCGCTCCATGTTGTTTTTCTCCCTCTCACTGTTCGTGATTCTTTCGCCGCTGCAACACAGTCAGGCCGACGATCTGCAGAAGACCGTGTTATTCGAAGCACGTGACGGTCTATATCATCACTACCGCATCCCCGGCATCATCACCACGAAGCAGGGCACACTGCTGGCTTACTGTGAAGCTCGTAAAGCAGCCGGCGACTGGGCCAACATCGATATTCTCATGCGCCGCAGCACTGATGGCGGCAAGACCTGGCTGGCCCCCCAGACCATTCATGATGCGAAAGAAAACACCGTCAACAACGTAGTCGCTTTCGCGGATACTCAGACAGAACAGGTTCATCTCCTGTATTGTGAGAATTACGGCCGCTGCTTTTATATCGACAGTAAAGACGACGGCAAGACCTTCAGTAAACCCGTTGAAATCACCAGTGTCTTCGAACAGTTCCGTAAGGAATACGACTGGAATGTCATCGCTACCGGTCCCGGTCATGGCATTCAACTGCAGAACGGACGTCTGCTCGTTCCTGTCTGGTTATCAACCGGTGGTAAAAAACATCGTCCCTCCAGCGTCGCTACCATCTTCAGTGACGATCATGGCAAAACCTGGCAGCGCGGTGACATCATTGTCAAGCAGGGAGATATTGTCGCCGGTGAAACGGTTGTGAATCCCAGTGAAACCGTCGCCGTCCAGTTGTTTGACAATCAGGTCCTGGTCAATATCCGCACGGAATCCAATCCGCATCGACGCCTGGTTGCCGTAAGCGACAACGGCGCGACGAACTGGACCAGCAAACATTTTGACGATCAACTCCGCGAACCGGTCTGCATGGCCAGCATCCTGCGTCTCCCGGCCAGTAAGTCACAACCCAGGAATGCGATTGTCTTCGCGAACCCGGACAATCTGGAAAACAAAACCAAACGTAGAAAGCCCAATCGCGATCGCAAAAACCTGACGCTGCAGGTCAGCTTCGATGACTGTCAGACCTGGGCCAGCAAGCAGGTGCTCGAACCGGGGATCAGCGGTTACAGCGATTTAGCAGCGTTGCCCGATGGAACGATCTTCTGTTTCTACGAAGATGGCGGCTTCAAAAATAACGGTTACGACACAACCGCCTTGACAATCGCCCGATTTCCATTGAAATGGATCTTACAGGACTGATCCGAACACGGAAGTCATCATCAACTCTGAAACCCGGTATCGCTCCCCGAGAAAGATTGAGTTCCTGCCATGCCTCGCAACTGCCTCATTGTTTTCATACTCGTCTGCTGCTGTCTGTTTCCTCTCCAGTCTGTCTCCGCTGACAAACCCGATCACAGTGTCGACATCTGCATCTATGGCGGAACTTCCGGTGGCGTTGTCGCTGCCGTCAAAGCGGCCCGGCTCGGAAAACAGGCGATACTCATTGAGCCCGGACAGCATCTGGGTGGCATGAGTTCCGGCGGTCTCAGCTTTTCCGACATGGGAAAAGCCGCCACAGTCGCCGGCATGGCACGCGAATTTTATCAACGCATCGGCAGGAGATACAATAAACCTCTCGAAACACAGCTCGAACCCCATGTCGCCGAACAGGTGTTCGACGAGATGATCACAGAAGTCGGCGTGACCGTTCTTAAAGGAGAGCCGCTCAAAAAAGTCATCAAGCAGGGGCCGCGCATTCAGACTTTAATCACAGAAAAGGGGACCCGCATTGATGCGAAGATGTTTATCGACACCACCTATGAAGGAGACCTGCTGGCTGCCGCCGGTGTCTCTTATTCGCTGACCCGCGAAGCCAATTCACAATACAACGAAACGTTGAACGGCATTCAGTACCACGAAATCCCACAGGTTAAGTTTGGGAAAGTCAATGCCATCGGTCGCCGTAAAGATCGCCGCGGTTTATGGGATCGCTCCATCCCACTCGATCCTTATCGCATTCCCGGCAAACCGGACAGCGGTCTGTTACCGTTAATCGAAGAGGGTGAACTCGGCACTCCCGGTGAAGCAGCTCCCGGAGTACAGGCCTACTGTTTCCGACTCTGCGTTACCGACCAACCCGAGAACCGCATCCCCATTGAACCTCCCGCCAACTACGATCCTGCCCGCTATGAAATCGTCGCCCGCTACATCCAGGCCTGTCAGAAGGCCGGCGATGACATGGACCTCCGCTGGTTCACCAAACACGATGCACTCCCCAACGGCAAATTCGATTTCAACACAGCCTACTTCGGTTTGAATTACGTCGGCGGAAACAAAGGCTACACCGAAGCCAGCCACGCAGAGCGTCAGAAAATCATTAAAGAACACGAGAACTACGCCCGCGGCCTCTATCATTTTTTGAAGACGGACCCGCGTGTTCCTGCAAAAGTCCGGCAGCAGATCAATCAGTACGGTCTCTGCAAAGATGAATTTCTCGACAACGGAGGCTGGCCGCATCAACTTTATATTCGCGAGTCACGGCGGATGATCTCCGACCTGGTCATGACCGAACATCATTGTCGACACACAGAAGTCGCCCCCCAATCTGTAGGACTGGCCTCTTATGGAGTCGACATCCACGAAACCCGTCGGATTGCTCATGACGGTATGATGATCCGCGAAGGCAAACTGCTCGGTCACACCGGCACCCGCGGTCCTTATCCCATCGGCTTGGCAGCGATCGTCCCCAAAGCCTCCGAATGCAATAACCTGCTGGTCACCTTTGCGATCTCCGCCAGTCATGTCGCCTTTGGTTCCACCCGCATGGAACCCGTTCTCATGATTCTCAGCCAGTCCGCTGCCACCGCCGCCAGCCAGGCCATCGACGCCGATTCCCCGATCCAGGAAATCAACTACCAGCGACTCCGTACCCAACTCCTCGCCGACGGTCAACTGCTCGACTGGCCTTCGCCCGTCAAACGCGGTCAACCACAGGCGCGTGTCATCACAATGACTGAAAAACTGCCCGGAATTGTCCTCGATGACTCCGCAGCCGAATACACCGGAGGCTGGAGTGAAAGCAATCGCCAGCCTTCGCCTCTCGGACCGACTTACACTCACGACAACAACAAAGAACGCGGTAAGAAAACCGCCCGCTTCTCGCCGAAGATTAAACAGACCGGCGACTACGAAGTCCGCCTGCTCTATACCTGGCATGAGAACCGTTCCACAAAAGTCCCGGTCACCATCCAAAGTGCAGACGGAGAAAAAACGGTCTTCATCAATCAGCGACAGCCCGCTCTCATCAATCGTATCCCGGTTTCTCTGGGGGAATTTCATTTCGAAGCCGGGCAACCGGCGCACATCACCATTTCCAATACCGGCGCCGATGGCTACGTGGTCGTCGATGGCCTGCAGTTGTTGCCTGTAGAAATCGCTGCTGACGAACGTGCCGGTACAAAAGCCTCCGGATTTCCCGAAATCAGCATGGCGGATAAACCGATCGCGAAACCGCTTCCCAATCCAGAGGCCACCCGCGTCGCCGTCTCCCCCCTCGCTGATAAAACCGAACCCCGCACACCCGGTGAAAGTACCCGACATTCCGACGAACCCGTCACCCTCGCCAAACAGACGCCCGCGGCAGAAGTTGACGGCAAAACATACGATGTTGTCGTCATCGGTGGAACGGGCGGCGGTGTCGCCTGTGCCGTGCGTGCGGCCCGGGAAGGTTGTTCCGTGCTGCTCGTGCAGCATAACGGTCACCTCGGCGGCATGATGACCAACGGCCTGATGCAGTGGGATGCCCTCTACGGCGGCCCCCGATCGCCCCTCTTCAGCGAACTGCTGGAAAACATCGAGAACTATTACATCAACACTTTCGGTCGCGACTCCCGCGATCACCAGACCATCCGCTACACACACGAAAAATATCCCATCGGCTGGGCAGAACCGCATGTCGCGGAACGCGAATACAATCGGCTCGTCGCACAGGAAAACAACATCACACTCCTGTTGAAACATTACCCGACGAACGTCGATCGCCAGAACGCTCTCATCAAAAGCGTCACCCTCTGCCGCTTCGGTACTTCCCAAACAATCCAGGTAAATGGCACCACCTTTGTCGATGCGACCTATGAAGGCGATCTGTTCGCGCTGGCTGATGTCCCGTATCGCGTCGGTCGAGAAGCCCGCGAGGAATTCAACGAACCGCACGCCGGTAAAGTATTCGTTAATATTGATGGCCATCGCCCCGAAAGCATCGTCAAAGAGGGTCTCAACATTCGCGTCTACGGAGCAAGGCAGGGCAGTCTGGACCCTACCAGTCCGTTCACCGCAGATGGCGCTGTCCAGGCTTACAATTATCGTTTCTGCGTCACCTCCGACCCCGCGAATCGGCTGCCCATTCCCAAACCCGACAGCTACAATCGTGAGGATTATCTTAACTTTCACCGCCGGTATATCCCTGCCAGTCGTGGCCCCAATCACAAGTCGCACGTCAACAGTCCGATCATGCCGGGACAGAATCACGCATACCCGGAAGCCGACTGGTCCACCCGCGAACAGATCATTCAGCAGCATCTCGATTTCGGTCTGGGGCTGATGTGGTTTCTGCAGCATGATGAATCGATCCCCGCGGCGCAGCGGAAGAAGTACCTCGAGTGGGGGCTTCCCAAAGATGAATACGCCGACCACGATCACGTTCCCTATGAAATGTATGTCCGCGAAGCCCGCCGCATTGTGGGACGTCATGTCTTCAATGAAAATGATGGCATGCTGATTGAAGACTACCGCCGGACTCCCATCCACCCGGACAGCATCGCCGTCACCGACTGGTACATGGACTCGCATTCCTGCACCACGGACAGTCGCCCCGGATTCAAATACGACGGCAAACTGATCCTCACCGAAGAATCCCGTCCGTCGCAGATTCCCTATCGCGCACTGCTGCCACAAGGCGTCGACAACCTGCTGGTCCCCGTCTGTCTCTCTGCGACCCATATTGCCTGGGGCGCCATCCGTCTGGAACCCGTCTTCCTGCAGACCGGTGAAGCCGCCGGGTATGCAGCCGCACTCGCGAAACAGCAGTCGACCACTGCCGCCAATCTCGACCCCGAACTCCTGCTGCAAACGCTCGTGCGTTATCGTCAGCTGGTCAGCTTCTTCAACGACATCAAAATCACCGATTCCGACCCGGCGATACCGGCTGCCCTCTATTTCGCGACAAAAGGCTTCTTCAACGACTACAATGCCCGGCTCAACGAACCACTGACGCAATCTGCAAAGGCTGCCTGGGAACAGGGACTGCACCAACTCAAGCAGGGCACTCTCGATCCGCGTCAGCTGGCGAAACAGGTACAACAGGCAGAAGAACAAAAGTCGCCGGCCACGAAAGTCAAACGAGGCAACTTTCTGCTCAACGCCTGGGATCGTATGCAAAACTGATTTAAGTGACGTCATCCTGTTCACTTTCTGCTGAAGAAATTCGACTTGACTCCTGCTTTTCGCGCGGCAAAATCAGCATTTATACGTGTGTCGCGCGCGATCCACTACTGGTTCAGGTGAATTTCACGACTACGGAAAATATTCGCACTATAAAACCCACTGGTCTTAACGCGATTTGCCCAAACACCTGCATAAAATTAATCAGCCTGTCGCCACACCATCGCCACACTTTGGCGCACTTCTCGCGTCCGGTTCGCCCTGCTGTCAACTCCTGTCGACACGTATCGCCACGGTGTTTGTTGATCTCCACTTGTCTCCTCCGAGCCATTATCGATAATCCTGAGAGTCGGCCACAGACTTCAACCACTGTCTGCTGCATGTGAAATACCTCGCTTTGAAACAATAAAATGACATTAACGCTCCCTGAATCCACAGGGAAAGTTTGCGGAGATCCAAACACCACCGGGTGCCATCTGCCGGCTTGCCCGGCAGTGCGCAAGTGCCTTCCCACAGGAAACAGAGATTTGCAGTCCCATTCTACCCGATCTCTCCAGGCTCCACTCAGATGAACAAGGCGCAGTAAACCTTAGATTCCTCGTGAGAAATCAGCAGGCCTGCTTTAGGATAGACGAAATGAAGCAGTCCTTTGACAGGCAGGATTTCAAACCCATGTCCGTTCGCCGGGTGCCATCTGCCGGCTTGCCCGGAAGTGCGCAAGTGCCTTCCCACAGGAAACAGAGATTTGCAGTCCCATTCTACCCGATCTCTCCGGGCTCCACTCAGATGAACAAGGCACAGTAAACCTTAGATTCCTCGTGACAAATCAGCAGGCCTGCTTTAGGATAGACGAAATGAAGCAGTCCTTTGGCAGCCAGGATTTCAAACCCATGTCCGTTCGCGTGAAACGCTACCTGAAAATAATTCTCACGGTACTTGGCTGTCTGCTTTTAATGACGGTCGGCATCTACTTCAAGTACGCGCCCCGCCATCAGGTCAGTGAACTGGAATCCATCACCGCCCGCATCCCCCTGGGAATTTCTACAGCACAAGCAGACGCACACCTGGGCACGCCCCCCGACGCTGTTTCCCAAACCCGAGGCACACTCCTGAATTCCACCATGCTGGTAACCGCAGACAACCCACTCTCAGCAGAACAGGGGGACGTGCAACTCTATTCCCTGCGCACCTGGCGTCGCGGCGACACACACGCCACCATCGCCGTCGATGAGTCCGGCAAAGTCGCCGGCCGCTGGTCCTGGTCCGACCATCCCCCCCGACGCACGATGCACCTCAATCTGAATGAAATCACCAACCGCGCCAACGCCCTCTGGCAATCCCTCTTCGGCTGATCGATAAGACAGCCCCCGTCTTCAATCTCCCCATCGGGAATCTCGCAGTTTCTTGACACCCACGCAGCCTTGAATCAGCAGGTAACACAGACTGATGCCGCACCAGCAACACCTGATCCCCTTCATTCAACAAAACCCCTCAAACCGATTTGCACTTTTCCATGAGATTGTCTGTTTTCGTGGATAGAGAACTATAAGAGCTGAATTTTGAACCAATATAATTCATTTCGTGTCAAAACATCTGGCAACAAATAAGCCCAAACAATTAAATGCTTTAACAATCAATTTATCTTTCCTATATTTGATCGTATGAATGAAGTGGAAGATAAATAGTCTATCCGAGTCCTACTAAGTACGCTTAGGAAGTTTACAATGAAAGTTGATACTGAATCACTTAAAGAAATGATGATACTCATAAATGAAGCTTCTGGTGGCAAAGTCCAATTTGAAGATATTTCTAAAATTGAAAATGGAGATGAGTTAGATTTCTATGGGATAGAAGATTTAGTTTCTGCTGATGAAATCCTCAAATGTATTATTGATAATGATAAAGTCAGTATACTCTTTCCTGGTGAAGACGATTATTTCAGCTTTAGAGTTGCGGAATTTATCTCTCAGTCAGCAGAATGTAAGAACATATACATCGATAACAATTCTATCATCCACACGTCAAACCTAGCGATTCAGTTGGTTGACCCTGTGAGTGAAATGGCACATCTGGCTTGCTATCGCTGGGAACAACTTTGTATCACGACAGATTCTGGTATCAAACTCCAACTTAAATATTACTCACTTCCTGTCGCAGTTTATGCCTCAGTAAAAAACACTTATGAAGCTAGAGAGTTAGGTCCCCTAACCTCATTGACATTAATAGAAGCAGATTTTTCAAAGTGCAAAGGACAAAAAAATGAGCAGGCAGCGTTAGATCTCGTGTCATCCTATTTATTTGAGCTTGCTTCTTCACATGATATCGTTTTTAGCAAGACCAGTTTTATCCATGAAGAAGATGAAATCCATCCTGAAAAATCTAATAAAAGTCTTGACCTAAAATTTAAGCAACTTGAAGTATGCAATGATGGAATACACCTATATCTTGCAGCTTCACAAGTTAATGATCCTTCCTTACGCTTTTTCAGCTTTTATAAAGTACTCGAATACTTTGCTCCTATAGTACTCAATCTCGAAGTGCATGATGAACTTAGAAAAAAACTCGATTCACACCATTCACTTAAACCAAATGGTCAATTTATTAATGAGATTCTTCAAATCTCCAAAAGTTTTGATGTAAGAAGAAATGATCGAGACCAAATAAAGTCTTTACTTTTAACATGCGTTGACTTGATAGGATTGAATCAAGAACTACCTAATTCCCTTCAAAAACTCCTTAGTTACGATACAGATAAAAAACAAAAAGATCGATATGCTCGTGATTTAGCAGAATGTATCTGTTCCACCAGAAATCAAGTAGCACATGCAAAAGCAAATTACCAAACCACCGGTACAGAATGCCCTTCAAATGAGCTCGAAAAGCTAACACATTTTATTGAGATGGCGGCATCGGAAACGATCAGGTGGTATAATCGCCTACCAGATCATCAAAGAGTATCAATGCCAATTACTTAGACAGTAAATATATGATCCAGATCAATATACCTTTTGCATTGAAATTACATGCTTATGGGCTAATGCGCTTACAGGACCCAAACTGGACAAGCCTTGATCTCTTTGATTTTTTCAAACGCTATGCTCGTAAAAGAGAATCCCCATTTTTCTTTCACAACTTTGAGGAAAGAGGGGTGCTTTATCATCTAGGTTTGTTGATCTACGATGAGTTTGTAATTTGCGACAACAGATTTGACCTGCAGGACTGCGAGGATTTGTCCTGGTACCTCGAAACTTTGATAGATTTTTTGATAGCAGGTGAAGTAAGTCCTGCCGACAAATGGATAAGTCGTGCTAAAAATATTACGGAATCCATTGACTCGCTTTTCAACAAGTCAGAGGAAAAGGAATACTATCGAAGAATTGATAAAACTCGGTACACCTTACGTCGGGTTCATAATGAAATAACAGATTGCTACTCTGATAAAATCAAAGAGCTTGGATCAGTGTACGCAGCTAATTACTCAGATCGTGTACTACATGATAGACAACTTTGCGCATTTATTGCTCAATTACTTGTCATGATAGGCTTCGATGGAAATGAAGATCTAAAAGGGAATCCCCAACAATGGGTTGTACGGAAAAATATCCCAGCCTGGGCAAAGAAAACTATTTATTCACGTGACCGAGGTAAATGTGCGATTTGTAATACTGATATTATACTCGAACTTTCCGAGAATGATCATATCGATCATATAATTCCTCTTGCCCGTGGGGGTTGTAATGATGTTGTTAACCTTCAACTTCTTTGTCAAAAATGTAAT
This sequence comes from Gimesia maris, assembly GCF_008298035.1. NCBI lineage: Bacteria > Pseudomonadati > Planctomycetota > Planctomycetia > Planctomycetales > Planctomycetaceae > Gimesia > Gimesia maris. The sequence goes on along the minus strand of NZ_CP042910.1, from coordinate 3,064,296 downwards.
CTCAAAAAAAGTGATACATTACTAGATATAACCAGTTCGATACCTCCATATATTACACGTAGATTATGAAATCATTTCTTTTGCCTAGCCCTTAATTGTTATGAATATCTAGGAACCACACCCATGTTCGACTTCGCGACTCCCACGATCAACGAAATTGCGTCGGATGTGTTTCGGATTGGCTGTTATGCTCAGGGGCTGGATCTGCAGTTTAATTATTTTCTGGTCCGTGATGACGCGCCGCTGCTGTTTACGACCGGGTATAAATCCAGCTTTCCGCTGCTACACAAAGCGGTCGCGCAGGTGATGGATCCGGCGGACCTGCGGTATATCGCCTTCAGTCATTTTGAGTCGGATGAATGCGGGGCGCTCAACCAGTGGCTGGAAGTCGCCCCCGACGCAGAGCCGGTCTGCAGCCTGGTCTCGGCGATGGTCAATATCAACGACTTCGCGATTCGGCCGCCCAAAGGCATGGTCGACGGCGAACTGCTCAACACAGGCAGACATCAATACCGCTTTTGCTCGACCGCGCAACTGCCGCACGGCTGGGATGCGGGGCTCCTGTATGAAGAGACGCAAGGCACGCTGTTCTGTTCCGACCTGTTTCACCAGGGAGGCAATCCGGACGCCCTCACCGAAAGCGATCTGTCAGAACAGGTGCTGGCGGCAATGCAGCAGATGCAGGCGGGACCGCTGGCTGACTACATCCCCTACACAAAACAGACCGAACGGATTCTCAACCGCCTGGCAGACCTCAAACCCAAAACGCTCGCCGTCATGCACGGCTCCAGTTTCACCGGCAACGGCGAACAGGCCTTCCGGGATCTGTCGACCGCGATGAAAACGGTTTTCGATTGAGACAGCACAAACGAATTTTGCTACCACGAAAAACACCTGTAAGAAAGTATTGATTTTTTGACATCTTTCCCTGAAGGATCCTGCAGACAATGAATGTGGTCGCTAATGACATGGAGTTTGATAAATCAGTGTTTCAGAATATTTTTAGGGAACTGGATCATCTGATCACAGATCCTCAAGCCAGCCCCTCTTTCGATGGCATGTCAGGAGCCTTCAAATTTGCAGATGAATTCTCGAAACATCTGATTTATGATGAGGATCATCCAGAGTCTCTTCTGTTACCTTGTATCAGCCTCTTTCGCTCATTGTGGGGATACCGCCAGTCGCTGATTCTTGGAATACCCCGTTCTGAACTCGAGAATGTTTGGAACGCAACAATAACATATGCTCCGAACTGGCCCGGTTTTCAACCAAAACGATGCTCACCTGAAATGCGTGAAACAGCGTTGCGATGTGTCACTGAGTCTGAAATTTTCTCAACTGCATTAGATGATCTGAATGAACGTATCTCCCAACTTTCCAGACAGAAACGCAAATCATGAAAGGCACTGACCCCGAGTTTCTGGAGGCAGCCCGACTGATTCGCAAATTCTTCCCTGAATCAAAAGGTTGGATTACAGATGAAGTGGGCCTGGACTGGGACGCCTTTCTCAGTGCGATGCAAACAGCTGACTATGCCGCTGATTATTCCTGCGATCTTTTTCGTCATCCTGATGATCCTGACTATGGTTTATCCGAACAAGGGGGGACTGGCAGGGAATGCAACCGAGATTTACAAACGATTACTCACCCATACCAGCCTGAATCCCAGTGGTCGCGCCGTCGTGGTTCCCGATGCCTTGGGACATACTGCATGGTCAATTGAAGAATACCCTCCATTTGTCTGTTCAACAAACACCATCTGCGAACGACTTAACGGAATCACTTTCTTTGGCCAGTCACAGGATTCCATATTCGTCTACGAATCGGGTGAAGCCCTGCTGATCGACCATCATAGCCGTGTGCACTGGTCTCGTTCGCAAAGAAATTAACCCTACTTCACCTTCGCGAACTGCTTTTGAAAGAACTCCAGCATTGCCTGGGGGGAGGCGCCGCTTTTGTTGTCGCCGGTGTAGACGAAGACGTTTTCGATACCCAGCTCGTTCATCTTCTTGACCAGGTCTCGGCCGAAGTTGGGGTGATGAATACCCTGGCCGGGCCGCGCATTGGCGGGCAGGGGGCCGTCGGCTTCGCTGTAGATCATGTACAATGCCGGATCGTCTTTGGTCAGATGCGTGATCGCAGACGACTCATCGTAGCGTTTCTGCTGTTCCGCCGTCGGGTTCAATGCTTCTTCGGCAGTCGTCACGCCGTACGCTTTGAAGATGGAAGGATGTTCCCAGGCCCGTCCACCCACCAGCGCTTTGATTTTAATCGGATCATAGGTGCTCTGACCGCCGATCGTGCCGATGGCCTGGATGCGGGTGGACTCGCGTTCGACAGGGTCCTGACTGTCCGGTTCTGCCAGATCATCGTGAAAACCAATCCACATCGAAATCCCCGCGCCGGCGGAACCCCCATAACAGGCAACACGTTTCGGGTCGATATTCCACTCTTTCGTATTGCTCCGCAGGAACTGCACGGCCCGGGCTCCGTCACGCTGAGGCTCGGGGAGCAGGATATCTTCGCCGTCAATAAAGCGATAGTGAATCGCAGCCACACTCATCCCCGCATTATGATAATTCTGGACCAGCCGCGGATTCATTTTTTTGCTGCCGCCTACGAAACCGCCACCATGAATGTAAATCACGAGTGGGGTCGGCGTATCTGACTCCGCCTGATAAAAGTCCAGTACGTTCCGTTCGTGTTTACCATACTTCACATTTGCATGTGTCGGCTCTGCACTTGCGTCCCGGGGTCTCTGACGCTTCTGGCGAAATTCCTGCACCTCTTCCCGCGTCAGTTTACCGTCTTTATTTTTGTCGGCGTCGGGAAAACGTTTCAACAGTTTCTGCAGCCGTTCATCCGCTGAAGGCTTTTCATCGGCCCACCCGGGACAGGTAACCGCGATCACAGTACTCAACACAAGCAGACGAATACCAGCATGTTTCAGGGAGATACGTGTCATTGTATTGCTCTTTTTCCAGATTGATTTCAGAGTTGAAAATAACCGCCCGTTGAATTCACACTTTGATCAAATCGGCGTCATCCACCATTTAATCAGAAGAGAGGCAGCCCCGCTACCAGTTTTTCGCGAATGGGTTCAAATTTTGGATGTCCCAATAATCCTGAAAAACCGCCACATTCCAGAATTGATGTCCGCAGATATCCTAATAGATCCAGTGGAAAAGCAGGGGCACTCTCCGGAACCCGCTTTCCGGACCAGGAAAAAAAGACCACCTCTGCCAGCCAGCCTTCTCCCCGCAGACCATAGGGATCGCCTCCGGAAATATCGTCTTTGTGATATCCATCAGGGGCAAACGAATAGAGGAATTCCGAAACAGTATTGTCTGACTGACAGGCTTCGAAATCTTCCACGGTATAATCCAGCCACTCCTGACTACAGGCATCGACATAGACACCGTCACAGAATCCGTGTGCTCCTTCGATTCCCAGTCGGCCCCAGAATTCACAATGCGAGTAGTCGTCCACATCAATGAAAGAGATCCCTCCCAGGGTTCGCCACAATTGTTTGAGGACGGCCGGAACCTCGCGCTGCGTTATTGTTTCGATGTGTGAGATACGCGATTCCTGTTCTGCTTCAGGCTGCAGAATCAAAGAGGCCACCGGATAGCCGAGTTCTGCCAGGCGCTCTTCCAGCATCACCAGTGCCTGACGGCATTGCTCGAAAGAATGATTGACCAGTTGAGCCAATTGAGCTGCATCCTCCCGGGCAGCCACATACTGCTGATGCCAGAGTCTGATTTCAGTAACCAATGCCATATCATTTCTCAATTTAATTCAGCAAGTAAATAAAACACAGTATACGCTACTACATTAACCATCGTTTCTGAACCCAGCGAGTCACAGAGGCTATCGGAATCTACTGGAAACTGATTCAGAATACCGGAAAAGTCCTGCCTCCCGCCTGCTTGCCCTGCTAGAATGGCAGATGTCATCTTTAATCTGCGGGCCGCATTTTCTGACAGCCTCTCGGGGCGGAAAGCGTTGATTGATGAAAGGCCTCTCTCTCATCCCCCATCGAAACAACATCGTGCGCACGATAGCAAGCCTCTGTCTGCTGTTCTCTTTCTGCGCAGCTGGTCTGGCACAGACCAACAATGGGGGCAACAACAACGGCGGAAATAACCAGAACGGCAACAATAACAATAACCAGAATGCGGGCGGCATCACCATTGATGCGGACGGCGTAATCGCCGCGCCGTTTCGGGTGACGCAGAACAGCAGCCAGTTAAATCAACGGCGACTGCAGGCACTCGCCGCGGAAGCACTGCCCGCCGACGTGAATCGCAAGTCGGAATTTCGCAAGATCTCACTGGTCCAACTGGAAAAGGTCTGTCAGGAATACCAAACGAAAAACGAACCGCTGCCTCCCGAGGTTTTGTATCTGGCGGGACTGACGCGGATTGATTATCTGTTCGTTGATCGCGAGCACAATGACCTGATCATCGCCGGTCCCGCGGAAGGCTTCGCCGCCAATGCGCAGAACCGGGTGGTCGGCGTCGATACAGGGCGGCCCCCCATTCGACTGGATGACCTGGTCGTCGCGTTTCAGTCACAGGATCGCGGGCTGATCACCGGTTGTTCATTCGATGCGAAGCCCGACAACCTGGCGAAGATGAATGAATATATTCGGCGTACGAATAACGCATCTTCCGCTGCCACCGCCGCCATTCGCTTCAAAACCATGGCACAGATCCTGGGCATGCAGGATGTCTCGGTCACCGGGGTGCCTGCCGGCTCGCATTACGCCCGCATCCTTGTCGAGGCCGACTATATGCTCAAACGGATTTCCATCGGCCTCGAACCCTCGGGAATCCGTGAAATCAAAAGTCATCTGTCAACGCTCCGAGGCGGCGGAAACAGCACGCAGCGCTGGTGGTTCACACCTCTGTACGATGCTTTCACAACGACAGCCGACAGGGATGCGTTTCAGTTCGCCGGACAGCGACTGCAGATGATGTCGCAGGAAGAATTCGTGAATTCTGCTGGTCAACGCACCGATGCCGCCCAGACCAGGGTTTCGACTACAAAGTATGCCCAGCAGTTTACGAAGAATTTTGCGAAGCTGGCCGACCTGCATCCCACGTTCGCCGAACTGCAGTCGATTACCGACCTGACGGTTCTGGCGGCGCTGATCCATCGGGAACGCCTGGACAAACAGATCGACTGGCGACACTCACTGTTTTCATCCGCATCAAGCGAACTGGTCCCCGAAGGAAATATTCCCAAACAGGTCCCCACGGCGATGAATTACAAGAAGGCAGGGCGGTTGATGATCTGCCTGGTAGGCGGGGGAGTCACCATCAATGCCCGCTCGGTTTTGAACCAGACCGCGTTCCAGGTGAGCCGCGATATGTCACTGGAAGAAAAACAGTCCTCTGTCAGTAAACGGGACCAGCAGCAACCCGCTCGCTGGTGGTGGGATTGACTGTGCATTGCCGATTCGGTCTACTGGAATGAATCCGGTTGAATTCTAAGCTGAAGTCTGCCCTGTTTTTTCACTGTCGGGCAAGCCGACAGTGCCACCCGACGCTCTAATCTGATCATTGAGGACATTGATTTCATCATGAGACGCACGCTCCTTCTGAATTTGGCCCTGCTATTTGTATTAACACTGATCTTGAGTCGTGGTTCGTTCCTGCAGGCGGCGGAACGTCCCAACGTGCTGTTGATCATGACCGACGACCAGGGCTGGGGGGATGTCCGCTCGCATGACAATCCACTGATCGAAACGCCTCAACAGGATCTGCTGGCATCACAGGGCGCACGGTTCGAACGGTTCTATGTCTCACCCGTCTGTGCCCCCACACGATCGTCATTGCTGACAGGTCGCTACAGTCTGCGAACCGGCGTGCATGGCGTGACGCGTGGCTTTGAAAACATGCGAGCCGAAGAGACCACGATCGCCGAAATGTTCAAAGCGGCCGGCTACAAAACCGGGGCCTTCGGCAAGTGGCATAATGGTCGGCATTACCCCATGCATCCCAACGGACAGGGCTTCGACGAATTCTTCGGTTTCTGTGGCGGTCACTGGAACCGTTATTTCGATACCAATCTGGAACACAACAAACAGCCGGTCAAGACGGAAGGTTACATCACCGATGTGCTGACCGACCGCGCGATTGATTTCATCAAACAGAACAAGGACCAGCCATTCTTCTGCTACGTCCCTTATAACGCACCGCATTCTCCCTGGATCGTTCCCGAAAAGTACTGGGACAAGTACGCAAATAAAGGACTGGATGACAAGGCCCGCTGCGCGTATGCGATGGTCGAATGTGTGGACGACAATCTGGGACGGTTGATGCAGACACTCGATGATCTGAAACTGAGCGACAACACGATCGTCCTGTTTCTGACCGACAACGGGCCCAACAGTAATCGCTATAACGGCAACATGCGAGGGAGAAAAGGATCGATCCACGAAGGCGGAATCCGGGTCCCCCTGTTTGTCCGCTATCCGGGTAAAATCAAAGCGGGAACCGTCGTGAAACCAATCGCCGCACACATTGATATTCTGCCGACACTGTTGGAATTATGCAGTGTTGAAAATACCGCTGATCAACCTTTGGATGGTAAAAGCCTGGTACCGCTGCTGACAAATAAATCGAACAAAGACTGGCCGCAGCGTATGCTGTTTTCGGATCGACTGTTTCGCAATTCAATTCCGGACGATGAACTGCCCAACGGTTCGGTGCGTACCGATCGCTGGCGGGCCGCTTACGAACGGGGCAAATGGAGTCTGTATGACATGCAGGCCGATCCGTCACAAAAACAGAACGTCATAGAAGCACATCCCGCTGTCATCAAAGATCTGAGTGCCGCTTACAGAGACTGGTTCAAAGATGTCTCACAGGCAGGCTTCGAACCGATACCGATTCCCGCAGGTCACCCCAAAGAACAATTCACATCACTGCCGGCGAATGAATCGTTCCTGTTTCCTGAAGCAGGCCAGGGGATCAACTACAGCGGCAATGGACACAACGGTTATGCCAACAGCTGGATTGAAGACTGGACCGACTCCAATGCGTCCGTCGTCTGGCACCTGGATGTGCTGCAGCCGGGCACCTATGAGGCCACACTCAAATATACCTGCCGCGCAGAGGATGTCGGTTGTGAAGTGCAGGCTCGTGTGCATGATCAAACACTGAACGCAACGATTTCAGAACCACACGATCCACCAAAAATCGGCAACCAGGATCGCGTCGAACAATCGGACAACTACATGAGTAAGGACTGGGCCAAGATCAAACTGGGAACATTCACTCTCAAAAAAGGAAACTGCAACCTCACGCTGACTGGAGTCAAAAAGCCCGGTTCTGAACTACTGGACGTGAAGGGTTTCGAACTTAAACGCGTGCAGTAAGGTCCACCAGCAAGCGTTCGGCCGCCTGTTCGGCACTGTGAATGCAGTCCGGAATACCGACGCCACGATACGCGTTGCCTGCCAGTTCCAGTCCCGCTAAAGTCGCGGCTGACTGTTCAATCCGTTCGACCAACTGCAGATGCCCCAGATGGTATTGCGGCATCGACTGGTTGTGACGAAGCAGCTTTGAAAAGATCGGTTCGCCGGATACGCCGAGAATGTCGGCCAGTTCCTGATTCACAATCGCGTTCAATTCGTCATCCGAGTGCTCCAGCAGTTCAGGCTGCATCGCACCACCAACAAAGGTCCGCAACTGCACACAACCTTCCGGTGCCCGCCCGGGAAATTTGCGGCTGGCGAACGCAACCGCGAATATTTTCCGCTGCTCGGCTGCAGGGATCACCAGACCAAAGGCGTGCAGAGGATGTTTAATATTCTCCTGGCGATACACGCTGACCTGAATCGCAGTCGAAGCGTATTCGATCTGTTTCAGCAGTCCTGACAGCACGGGAGCGTATGCCTCAAGCATCTGCCCCGCCTGTGGTGCCGCCGTGGTGAGAAGAACCGCGTCAAAATGCTGCGTCTGCGTTTCAACGGTAGATTCAATCGTCAGATCATAGCCCGAATCTGCGGCAGCGACATGCGTCACGCGATGTTCGTAGAGTATCGTCCCTGTGGAGGAAACCCGATCGGCGAGCGTGCGAATCAACGTCTGCATTCCCTCTTTGAAAGCGGCAAACAATCCGTATCGCGCGCCCGTGGCGTCGGCAGATTTGGTCTGTTTCTTCTGCTTGCGAATTGCCTTGATCAGACTGCGATGATCGCGTTCCATATCAAGAAAACGAGGTAACGTCGCCCGCAGACTCAGCTTCTCCGGATCGGAAGTATAAATGCCGGCAACCAGTGGCTGAATCAGCCGCGTCAACGCTTCCCTGCCGAAGCGACGGGTAACAAACTGTGCGAGACTTTCGTCGTCTGCGTCTAAACCTGACTCACTCGTGCGACGGGGGAGAAAGTATTCGAGCCCCATCCGCAGTTTTCCGATCGGGCTAAGCAGGGGAGTCTTCAACATGGGAAGAATCCGGGAAGGCGTCATCAGTTCAAAACCCAGAGGCACGGGAACCGGTGTGCCGTCTTTGAGAATCAGAGCGCCGCGATACTGTTGATTGGTGGAAATCAGCTGATCTTCGAGACCGAGTCGCTGGCAGAGTTCAATCGCCGCGGGTTTGTTCGTAATAAACATATCCGCGCCGGTGTCGATCCGGTAGCCATCCTGACTGATTGTGCCAATCCAGCCGCCGGCTTCCGGTTGTGATTCGAACAGCGTGACTTCAACAGGCTGATTCTTTTCCTGCGCCAGCTCCTGCAGATGGAATGCCGCAGACAGGCCGGTAATTCCGCCGCCAACCACTGCGATTCGTTTTGCGGGTGCAGACTGATTCATAACGGACTCGATCTGAATAGACAGGGTTCACAGGGCAGGCAGGTTATCGGGTTCCCAGTTCGTGGACCATTTCTACAAGGGCTTTGACATGATCGGGATTCATGTCGGGCATGACACCATGTCCCAGATTGAAAATGTGACCATTGCGGCCCGCGGCGGCATCCAGAACGGCTTTCGCTTTCTGTTTGAGAACCGGTAATTCGGCGTAGAGGACAATCGGGTCCATATTCCCCTGAATGGCGACATCGGATCCGAAGATCTCCCAGGCATCAGACAGATTGATGCGCCAGTCCACGCCGAACACCTGACCGCCGGCCTGACGCTGCAAGCCGAGCAACGCAGGATTACCGGTCAGAAAATTGATGACGGGGGCATGATCCTGTACTCCTGCGACGAGTTTCGCTGTGTAAGGTTGCACATACTGCTGATAGTCTTCGGGAGACAGACAACCTGCCCAGCTGTCGAAGATCTGCACAGCCTGACATCCGGCGGCGATCTGACGCTGCAGGTAGACGATCAGGTTATCCACAAAACGATTCATCAACGCGTTCCAGGCGGAGGGGTCGTTATACATCATCTGTTTGGTGCGGCGGTAGTTTTTGGAACTGCCCCCTTCGATGGCATAACTGGCCAGTGTGAAGGGACAGCCGGCAAAGCCGAGCAGGGGAATGTCAGCGGGCAGATCGGCGCGAATCAGTTTGACCGCCTGGAAGACGAAGTCGAGGCAGTCCATGTCGGCAATATCGGTCAGCCGGTCGACCTGGGATGCATCCTGGATCGGATTATGTATGACCGGGCCTTCCCCTTTCAGGTATTCCAGGTCGAGCCCCATTGGTTCAAGGATCGGCAGGAGATCGGCAAACAGGATCGCGGCGTCAACGCCGAGCACGCGCTGTGCGGTGAGTGTGACTTCGGCAGCCAGTGCAGGTGTTTTACAGAGCTCAATGAAAGTCACCTTGTTACGAACTTCCATGTATTCGGGTAGATAACGACCCGCCTGACGCATGATCCAGATGGGTGTCGTATCAACGGGTTCGCGGCGGACCGCTTTCATGAATCGACTGTTCTGATAGCGGGCGGTCTCGGCCATGGGGGCATCCATGTTTCTTCTTTCGGTTACTAATATTGGGTATTCTGCGATGTGAGGTGATTCTAACAGGATTCCCCGCGAACTGAAATTCAGCGCCGCGGAGTTTCCCGGAAACAGAGGAAAGCCAGGTGAGTCAATCAGCCTTTTCGAGAGAGAATTTCGGGAGCCGCCTGCAGCGCATCTTTCACAAGCGGCCCCATTTTGGGTGGGCTCGATTCAAAATCGACAGGCAATCCCACTTCCTGCAATGCTTCCGTACAGGCGGGACCTACCGAAGCAATCATCGTTTTGGACGCCGCCAGTAACCAGTCTTCCTTGACCTGTTCTTCTTCGGCAATCTGCAGGACGTGTGTAATCTGCTGCGCGCTGGTAAACATCAGCACGTTGTAATCACCACGAATGGTCGCATGAATGGCATTGCGGAGCCCGCTGGTATCATCGGGTAAGGCCCAGCGGTAGACGGCAATCGGCAAAACCTGGGCACCACGGTTCCGCAGTGCTTTATAAAATTCTTCAACCGGTTTCCCGTATTCCTGAACGGCGATATGTTTGCCGGTGACAGAAAACTTTTTATCGTCTAATACGGAAATGATCTCATGCCAGGTATTGGGCTCCGGAGCTGAGTAATGGATGGGAACTTCCCAGTTCCGCAGTACAACCGTTGGTTTCGGACCACGCACCACGACAATAATTTTACGGAACGCAGCCAGAACCTGCTCACGCGGGAAGTAAAGCTCTGCCGCATTCAGCAAGGCGGTCGCTCCCACACCGGTCATGAAAACAATCACATCAATCTCGCCTCGAAACAGTTTCTCGCAGAACGACTTCACCTGCGCGTTGTCTTCCAGCGGAATTTCATCCATGGAATGCACGAGCGTCGGGTTCCCCTGGTTACGCTCAATCAGGGAGGTCATGGCGTCGCTTTTGCGACTTTCGAAACTGCAGACGTTTAAGGCGGATGGATTCATAGCGAACGCTCACAGGTGATTAGAGGATCTTCAGAGACAACCATTCCATTATAGACGGACAGGGGAGCACAGAAAACAGCCTCACATCGCTTTCTTCGCCAGAAGCCGGTTTTCGCAGCGGGACGTACTGTTATCTGGACGTATCTGCCGGCGTCTTTAGCTGGCGAAATCCGGTGAGCCAGAGGCGGAAGTCTTCATCAATATCGGACAGATCGTTGATATTCAGGAGTTGCCTTAAGGTCTGCCCGCCGGTGTCATCGTATTCCTGACTGGTTCTCAACTTGCGATAAAAGGGCGAGAGGAGCCGTTTCTGTTGCAGGTACAGGCAGAAGTAACGAGCATAAGCATAGGTTAATGCTTCGCGTCGGGTGTCGATTCTGACCTGCTCTACCAGCGTAGACAGGGGGGGCAGCTGATTGCGGTCGAGCGCAGAAAGCAGGAGCTGCCCGCGCCAGTTGGAAATGCCGATCAACTGTGTCTGCTCGTCAGAAAATTCGCATTGCTCATGCAGCGACGCCAGTCCTTCATCAAACCATTCCGGCATGGCAGGATAGTCGATTTCCGCCAGTGCGTGGGTCAACTCGTGTCCAAGAGTTCCACCACCTGTAGAGAGATTGAGGACGATCCGCATGTCGTTCGACTGAAAATATCCGTAGTAGGAACCAGTTTTTCTCTGGTCGAGATCCATGGCCACCTGCTGATAATGCTCCTGGGAAGAGAGTGCGACAATTGTAATGGGACGATCGGGGGGCGTATCAAAGTATGAAACATTCAACGCATACTCAGTGGGAGAGATCGCTTTCTGATAAAGCGCTTCCAGGGTTGAGACTTCATAATCTCCGACAATCACATACGGTGTTTGAATCAGCACATTGACGGGAATGCTGATACGGGTTCTGAGCCAGGCTGCTTTGGTTTCGCAGGCGGTCTGCAGCCGCGGTTTCGGCGCGCGAGATTTGATTTCCGGTGGTGCTTTGAAAGGCTCGGGGGGGCTGAGGCGCACCGCATTCGCAGAGGCTCTTCCTTCCTGAGCTCCGGAGAAGATCAGAAAATAAAAGCCCGTCATCAGGACAAATGGTCCTGCGATCAGTAATGCATTCCGATGCACAGACAAGCGATACTCACATTCAGTCAGATCTGGTGAAATCCACCAAGCCAGCTCTTTAAAGCGATTCAGGTTAAATCGATGTATGCTTAATTATAGTTTGCTGCAGGTCGTACCACTTGAGCAAAGACTGCGGGAATCTGGAAATAGTCACAGGTTGACGATCCCGCGTCCGCATTATTCGACTTGATCACCGTAAATTACCCAGACATCACAATCAGCAGGGGATTGACAGACTGACGCATCTCTGTCTGACATCCTGACGCAAAAGAGAAGAGCTGAACGTCATTTAACGCCAAAAGCATATTAAGGCAGAGTAACAATCTGGTCGAAATCTTGTTATAATGGGTTTACTGATTATGATGGTTTCAAGGCTCGCGTCTATTACAACTCTGCTGATGAAATTTGCACTCTAATGAGTCAACCTTCTCATTTTGAATCGAACTCCAGCCGCTCCACGACGCCGAGGCGATCACAAAGCCAGCAGTCACCATCTCAGACCAGGCGGCCTTTATTTACATCTGCGGAACTTCATGCACTAAAGACAGGAATGCACTGTACCATGTATCAATCTATGGGGGCTCACCCGGACGAAGTTGACGGAATCTCAGGAACTCGTTTTGCAGTCTGGGCTCCGAATGCACAGGAAGTCTGTATTGTCTGCGATAAAAATCACTGGAAACATGGTGAATTCTATCTGAACTCCAGCGATGCAGGAGTCTGGTCCGGTTTTATGCCTGGCGTTTCGAATGGAGACGCTTATAAATACAGCCTGCGTGGTCAGAACGGCGAGTATTTCGAAAAAAGTGATCCGTATGCATTCTACTCGGAGCTGCGTCCCAAGACCGCCTCAATTGTTTACGACCTGGAGAATTTTCCCTGGCAGGATGATCAATGGATTCAGAAACGGGCCGAAACCAACTGGCATGAACAGCCGATTACGATCTATGAAGTCCATCTTGGTTCGTGGAAACGCCCCAAGGATGGCCGCCAGTTTTTTACCTACCGCGAACTGGCCAAGCAGCTGGTCGAATATGTCCAGCAGATGGGTTACACCCACATTCAGTTAATGCCGATCACGGAACACCCGTTTGATGGCTCCTGGGGTTATCAGACCACCGGTTACTTTGCGCCGACCAGCCGCTTCGGTAGCCCCCATGATCTGATGTACTTCGTCGATTACTGCCATCAGGCTGGCATCGGAGTTTTATTCGACTGGGTTCCCGGCCATTTTCCCACTGATGGTCACTCTCTGGGTCGCTTTGACGGAACGTGTCTGTACGAACACGCGGACCCCCGTAAAGGGTTCCATCCGGACTGGGGAACCTACATCTTTAATTACGGCCGAAATGAAATCCGCGACTTCCTGCTCTCCAGTGCGCATTTCTGGATTGATAAATATCACTTTGACGGCCTTCGCGTGGATGCTGTGGCTTCGATGCTTTACCTGGATTATTCACGTAAAGAAGGGGAATGGGTGCCCAACCCGAGTGGCGGACGCGAAAACCTGGAAGCCATCCAGTTCCTGAAAGATGCCAATATCAGTCTGCACGGAGAATATCCAGGCATCCTGACAATCGCTGAGGAATCCACTTCCTGGGGCGGTGTGTCTCACCCGGTTTATAATGGCGGGCTGGGGTTCAATATGAAATGGGATATGGGCTGGATGAATGATACGCTCCGCTATATGCATTTCGACCCGATCTACCGCTCGCACCATCAGGGCGAACTCTCTTTCCGCATGATCTATGCGTTTACGGAAAACTTCGTACTGCCGCTCTCGCATGATGAAGTGGTGCACGGCAAACGTGCGTTAATTTCCCAAATGCCCGGCGACCTGTGGCAGCAGTTTGCCAATCTGCGACTGTTATACGGCTATCAATATACGATGCCAGGCAAGAAACTGCTGTTTATGGGAGGCGAACTGGCCCAGTGGGTCGAATGGAATCACGATCAGGAACTGGACTGGAAACTCATCGGCCACGAAAAACACGATGGAATCCGTCGCCTGATCGGGGATCTGAATCATTTATACCGCTCAGAAAAAGCGCTGTATGAAACCGATTTTACACAGGAAGGATTTGCCTGGATTCAGTGTGATGACTCCAAAAACAGCGTCTTTGCTTTCCAGCGTATCGCCACGGACACGGAAGAGCATGTGATTGTAGTCGCGAATTTTACTCCCGTTCCCCGCGATGGATACAGAATTGGTGTCCCCAAACCAGGCTTTTATCACGAAATCATCAACAGTGATGCCAAAATTTACGGTGGATCCAATATGGGGAATGCCGGGGGAGTTTATAGTGAGAAAATCAGCAGCCATGGCATGGACCACAGCATCACGCTCAATCTGCCACCACTGGGCTTATTGATCATGAAGCCGGTAGCTACTGCAAAAAAACCAGCTGAAAAGTAGCGTGATCATTGGAGATCAAAGGGGATAATTCTTACCAGAAAAGACTGGTAAACGGAGAGGAACCTCTATATGATGGTTTTTTCAGTCGTATCTTGACACGACTGAAAAAAAAGGACGCCGCTGAGTGTATAGGCGCTCGCCCAAACAGTCCCGACAAGGGAAAGTTCGGCTATACTCCCCAGCAGCGTATCCTTTGGTGAAGTTCAAGTCAGACAGTAGAAGTTGCTCTTTTCTCTGTCTGTAATTATCTCTTAAGCAAACGTCGTACCAGCTGACACATCATCTCAGACAGATTTCCATAAGCCTTTCATTAAATACAACTTATGGCATCAAATTAATATCTGAATAATCCAGCGACGTTTCATTTTCTCCGAAAATGCCCTCCAGAAGGGCATTTCGCTGCTTAGATTAACAGCAGCATGGCCCAAAGAATCAGCCCCATTTTCCGATAGTCATCATTTCAAAAATCGTCTACCATAAAAGACACAGTGAGACACCGTTGAAATAACCCCAGGCCGCAATATTCTTTGTCGCCGGTTATTCTGGAATCAGAAACATTTCTTGTGCTGATGGTGATTTTTTTGTCGGACTTTCATCTCGAACAATGGGCGCAATACACCGGTCCCGCCAACTGGTATTCTCTCGCATTTCCTTCCGATTGGATTAAGGATGATCAGGATGGAGTACTTCAACTCAGCCCACCCGGTGGGAACGCCACGTTAACAATCAGTTGCCACTGGAAATCGGTCCTCCCTCACACACAGTCCGGAGCAGGCCTTGATGTCGATTTCGATCAGCTTTTTGTCAGACATCGGAATATTAGCAAACGACCGCCGCTGGCGATTGAACATGAATCAGTGGCCTATTCCGGTGAAGCCATCATTAAGAAGAATTCATCCTGGTGGAAGTCGTTGCTGACACAGTCTGCCTTTTTTCAGAAAAACTGGCATCACTGGAATCTCTGGCTGATCCGCGAACGCTCCATTCAAATGGTCGTCACGTTTTTTTACGAACCCCAGGATCATGAAGAACTGTTTGATACCGTGCAGAGAATTCTGCATTCGGTTGAATTGAATTTAAATCCGGCAAATCCTCCCGAACTGTTTGCCCACGATGTCCTGCAACTGGCCCGGAAAAAATTTCCCTTGATTTCTTCGCAGATTATTCCCGGCTTTCGCATCAAATTTGGTGAATCGGAACTGAATCTGAACAATTTTTACCGGTCATACCTGAGCGCTCCAGAAGACTACGAACAGAATATTGTCTCCGCACTGGCAACCGTACTGCAAATCAATGAATGGGGGGATGAACAGACAGAACCGGAACTGATCGACATTCAGGACCGCATCATGCCGATCCTGATCTCGCAGGAATCATGGAAAACTCATTTCCCGAACTTTGTCGGCGAGAACTGGATCGCAAACCTGGCCATTCTCTACGTGGTGGATGAATCCCGGGCTTACTGGTATATTCATGAAAAGCTGCTGCATAAGTGGCAGATCAGCCAGGAAGTCTTGCACGAAATCGCGCTGGCCAATCTGGATCATTATTTTCTACAGAACGAAATTGAGCTGATCTGCATGTCGCGGGAAGAGGGCCCTAATATGATTATTCAGAACAAGGCAGACGCGTATAATGCAAGCCAGGTCCTGAGTCCCTCATTTTACCGGCAGGCTCGTAAGTTTCTGGGAAGCGAATTTCTGGCAGGTGTCCCTAATCGTGATTTTTTACTGGCACTGAGTCTGAGTGAATCGCAGGTCATCGAAAAAATTCAGCATAATATCGCCAACGATTATCTGAATATGGACCATCCACTCACCGATCAGTTACTGGTAGTCACAGCAGACGGGGTCAGCGAATATTGTGGCGTGAGCTGAACTCGATTCCACAGCAAAACGTATCCCCATACCCATGCATCGGTACCATTCCAGCCACCAATAATTTAAACTGGGTCCCAGCTTGACCAGATCAGAGTGAACCCCGCGCAAGAGCGATTTAAGTATAATGCAACAGGAATCGAATTTATTTTCTCAGAAACCAGGTGAGTTCATCACGCTGGGCACTGGGACCAGCGTGGGGATCCCCATTGTTGGCTGTGATTGTGAAGTCTGTCAGTCACCTGACCCCAAAAATCAGCGAGGGCGCACTTCTGTTTATATCGGTGCCCCGGAAGGGGGCTTTCTGATCGACACTCCACCGGAGCTCAGGTTGCAACTGCTGCGAGAACATATTCCCTGGGTGCACGCCGTATTATATACCCACAGCCACGCCGATCATATTTTCGGTCTCGATGATGTGCGCATCAGCGGATACCGGCTGGAAAAGTCCATCGAGCTCTATTGCGAAGAAGCCGTGGAAGAACAGATCCGGGGTTCCTTCAACTATGCATTCGAGGAACCGACACACAATCGACATCATATGTCGCGCCCTCATCTTGATTTCAAAACGATCTCACTGGAACCGTTTGATCTGTTGGGACTCAGAATCCAGCCGATTCGACTGATGCATGGTACTCTGCCGATCCTTGGATACCGGATCAACAACATTGCATTCTGTACTGATGTCAGTGAAATACCCGAGGAGAGCTGGCAGTACCTGGAAGGACTGGATTACCTGATTCTTGATGCGCTGCGGATTAAACCACACCCCACGCATTTTTGCCTGGAACAGAGCCTGGAAGTGGTCGAACGGGTCAAACCCAAACGGACTTACTTTACACACATCTCGCACTCGCTGGAACACGAAGAAACAAATGCGAATCTGCCCGATCATGTCGAACTCGCATACGACGGCCTGTCATTACCACTCCACGGACTGGCTGCAGAACATTAGACCTGGTGCCATACCTAACACCACCGCTTACGGCAGCTGCAGCTTCATTCCCGGACGGATATAATTGGCGTTCTTCAGAAGATCCCGGTTCTGCTGATAAATTTTGAAGGCAACAGAACGTTTACCGTAGATTTCCAGTGCAATGGATTCGAGGGTGTCGCCAGGCTGAATCGTATAGGTTTTCGGCTGTGCCGTCTGACTGGCTGGCTCAGTCTGCTCACCGAACAGATCATCAACGATCTGATCCACGTTCTCTGGTTGAACCTGGGACAGGGAACGGCCCGAACCCGAAGTCGCTCCATTATTATGAGTAAAGGGAGAGCGGGGTACGGGAATAAATTTTCGATAGTTATCCGGGACCTTTTTTATTCCTGCTGGAAGTTTCTCAGTTTGAACGGACTCTTCCAACTCCTGAATCATCTCTTGCTGATCCAGTTGACCCATTGTTTTTTTCGAGGGAGCGGTGGAAAGCGACTCTATCAATCCTTCGAACTGAACTGTTGAAGAAGCAGCATCTGATTTCAGAGTCGGCTGAGACACCATTTGCCCCATCGTCCGCTTGCCGGTCATCACCGGAGATTCCACATTCGTCTGTCGATTAGCAGACTGAGGTGCTGTTTCCGGAGCGCGGTAGACAGGAATCCTCAGCTTCATTCCCTCACGGATGTCGTTAGGACTACGAAGCTGGTCACGGTTCAGATTGAATATCTCACGGTATTTGCGACTGGTCCCCAGGTAGCGAATCGAAATTTCAGAGAGTGTTTCTCCTGCCTTGACCGTATGAATCCGGATTTGAGGAGCCGGCGTTGGTGCAGGGCGGGCAGGTTCCGGTCTCTGTTGTGACGGATTCACTTCCCACGCGTTATTATGTTCCGGCTTGATATTCTCGATACCGGTAATCGGCTTTGGTGTTGAATTTTGTGATATGGGCTTTGCCTCGGGTTGAGGCGGATTCGGTTCAAATACCGAATCGGAAGGCTCCGGGCTCGAAAACTGCTCTTGAGGCAGATCGACATCCTTCAGAAATTCAGGAATCGGCCCCCAGCGCTCCGCTTTGGAAGCAGTACCGTTCTGTCCGGCAGGAGTCGTATGCGAAATGGTCGGGACGGCAACCTGGGAGTTTCCGGAGGGCTCGCTATTGTCTGTCAGCGATGTAAAAGCCTGATCATTTCCCAGTTGGGTTTCAATAGTTTTTTTTGACTGTGTATCCAGATAGGGAGTGCGATCCTTATCGGCAATCTGCTCGTTGAGGTAATGCGGGTCGTTCAGCTCGGGGATTTGAACCGTTGTATTGCGATCCTGCCTCAAACAGAATGCCGCTACAAAACCAATCACCAGCAATGCCAGTGCTAAACCTACTTTTTTATCTTGATGCATTTGAACCTCGCCTCGAATGTTACGCTGTGTATTAAGCGTATCGGGCGAAATTCTTTAAAAGAAAAACCGATTTTTTCAAGATCGGCTCAGCGCAGCAAGATCAACTTAACAGGATCACACTTGAGTCGATCATGCAGAAAATATGGCGAACGGTCGAAACAGACTCACCAGTTGATAGGCTTGTAACGGTTATATCAACTGGCGAACACGCAACTGTTATCACATTCCGGGAGCCGCATCCTGCAGGCTGCAGACCGTCTCGAATCAAGCATATCAGCTCGTCTTCTGTTTACTTCGCAGACGGCTGAACAGATTCTTATATCGTCCCAGTGCCGGACCTTTCAGGTGGGCAGTTGCTGAAGACCGGTTGTGTGTAGCGGTCTGAGAATCGATGCGGACTGAGTTGCCTGATGGCAGATCGAACTGTTCACTGGAGAAAGCAGGGCTTTCCGGCTCGGAGTATCCAGGTTCTTCATATTCAGGCTGAACGGCATCATAAATCTCAAGTTCTTCTTCAGACACTTCGATAGACGTCGTTTCGGAATAGTTTCGAATATCATTCAGAGCGTTGAACAACCCTTTCCGGCTCTCCGCACAGACTTCATAGACTTGAGCGGCCAGCAGGTCTTCAAACGAACCGTCTCCTCCTGAGATTTCCCGCGAGAGTTCTTCCAGTACATCGGAACTCAGATGGTTCAGCTCTGCATTATCAAAATCAAACGCCGGCACATCTGGAATTTCCGCTGCATCCATATCAAATATTTCTGCAAATTCGGTTAAGGCAGCAGCAGTGGACTCTTCTGTCGATATGAATTCTTCCTGGTCGACCTGCTGCGGTTTCGACACAGATTGAAACTGAGGAGGTCGCAGTTGCAGAGTCTGATTGTTTTTTCTGCGTGGTTCTGGCGGTAGAGTCGCAGGGTCAATGCCGGCATCAATGGCGGCATAGCGATCAATGATCTCAGTGAAACCGGCATTCAGTTCTGGAGATGTAACTGTTTCCCTGATTTCCCGCGGAGGAACAGCCGCCTGAATCTGTTCAGGTTCTACAGGCTCACTCTCTACCGGGGCAGGTGTTTCACGCTGGTTCTGTAATTCCGGTACTGCTTCCCGGATCTCTTCTCTTTCTGATTCGCTGCCGATTTCGATCGCCTCAATCCCTTCTCCAAAGGAGAATAAATCAGCGGAATCCCAGCTGGAGTCTTCTGAAACGGACACTGAATCCTCTTCTAAATTTTCCACCAGTTGATTCAGCTGATCTTCCAGATCAGAATCAATCTCGTACCCTGCTTCATATGCCTCCAGGGTCGAGTCTGCCTGTGCTGGTTTTGAGCCGGAACCGGTCTGGCTTTTACGTAACTCATCCAGTGGAGAGGCGGCAGGCAGTGGATCATTCCAGTGTAACGGCAGTTGTTGCAGATCGGTAAAGGCTTCCCGGGCAATCGGCTCATTGACAACAGCAGAGTCCTGTAAATAGGCCAGCATCAGGCTGTGATCGCAGATCTGGTTCAGACAGCGCGGCAGACCATCACTGACATGCGTAATAAATTTGATGGCTTCGTCTGTAAAACAGGACCGTTTGTCTGTGGAAACACGCTGAATTCGATAGGCGATGTAAGCCTCTGACTCCTGGCGTGTCATCCGGTCCAGATAAACCTGGCAGCCGATCCGCTGATTCAGAGAGGACAGGGCAGGTTGAATCAATGTTTCTTCCAGAGAAGTCTGCCCGCATAGCAGTAACTGCAGCGCCGGTTTGCCATCGAAGGCAATATCAGACAGGACACGTAATTCTTCCAGAAACGAAACACTGAGAAGATGTGCTTCGTCGACGAGTACCAGTAGAGGCTGACCATGGTTTAAAAAGGAGGAACGGACTTCCGCCGTCAAAGCCAGTCTCAATTCCTGTTCGCTGACTTTCTCATAACAGTCGGTCAGGTTGTACAGCAGGGTCTGCAATAGTGCCCTGACTGTCGGAAAATTGCAGTGTTCTACAAACTGAATCTGAAACTGATCTTCCAGCCGTGCAACCAACTGCCGACAGACAGCCGTCTTTCCCGTGCCGGCATCACCGGTCAATATTGTGATCCCATTCAGACTTGAAATCGTTACCAGTAATTCTTCCAGAACGTGCTGGTGTTCTGCTGCCTCAAAATAACAGGCAGGTGAAGGTGAAACGGTGAAGGGTCGATCCGTGAACCCAAAATTTGTTTCGTACATTTCCAAAAACCTTTTCACGTATTATTGCATCAGTTCCCGCGGGAGACTGGATGTTTTGATTCTGAACGGAGGAACAGAACAGACAGCGCATCTCTCATCGTGATTGATCTCGCTCTGTATGAACAATTCATCGAACAGGTTATGGTCTCTTCTTGAGTATTACCAATACAATCGACAGTATCTGATCAGGGTCTCTCAAGCGCATTACCCAAACCATAGATCTTGACATTCAAGTGCCGCTCAGAATACGAAACATTGCCGGTTGTCCAAACTGGGTAACCTGCAAAAAAACCAAAAGAACGGGAAGCCTGAGATTCACTGAATTGAAGCGTTCCGGGTAAAATCCGGGGCATTTTGAAGAATTTCCGCATCACACAACTCTTTTCTTTTTCTTTATTTACGAAAATCCCGCAGTTTAGAAGCAACTCTCTCCTTTCTCTTACCGGATTGCTGGAGTAGACTTTATGTCTTAGCAACAACAGACCAAATCTGTCGGCTGATTTCAGTCTCGGTTTTATTGTATTTTTCATAGATTTCAGTGTAGCGAAATACAAATTGACCTGTCATTATTTTCAAGCTCTGAAATGTATTCCTTAGGCCCCAGGAGGCGCACGTAGAAATTCTGATGTCAGAAGCCACTCTTTCCTTTTCTGATCCTGATCAGATTCCCATATTACTGGGCACACATGACTGTCATATACGACTCATTCAGGATGCACTGGGTGTAGACGTGGTTCATCGAGGCGATGAACTGCGAATTATCGGCGATGATGCCCAGATTCAGAAGTCACTCCGTATTTTCTCTGAATTGAGAGCAATCGTTGAAAGCACGAAACAACTGAAGAGTGAGCAGGTGCAAACCGCGCTCTCCAACGGTAATTCCTCTGGAAAACAGTCCAAGCAGGCTCCCGTCGCCACGCCATCCTCGATTGACCTCTTCGAGAAAACCAAAAAAGTACATCCCAGAACACCAGGTCAGTCAGACTACATCAAGAACATTGCCGAGCACGATCTTGTATTTTGTACAGGCCCTGCAGGCTGTGGGAAAACGTTTCTGGCGGTCGCCATGGCCATCAATGCACTGCGGACGGAACAGGTCCGTAAGATTGTACTCGTGCGTCCTGCCGTTGAAGCGGGTGAAAAGCTCGGCTTTCTGCCGGGAGACATGCTGGCAAAGGTGAACCCGTTTTTGCGTCCACTGCTCGATGCACTCGGCAGCCTGCTCGATTACGATCAGGTCACTCGATACATGGAAAATGATATCGTCGAGGTCGTCCCTCTGGCATTCATGCGTGGGCGAACTCTGGACAACACATTCATTATTATGGATGAAGCACAGAACTCGACGGTCACCCAGATGAAAATGTTCCTGACCCGGATGGGCATGGGTTCAAAAATTGTGGTCACTGGAGATATTTCGCAAATCGACTTACCACCTGACGTTTCCTGCGGCATGACAGATGCCATCAATCGTCTGCGAAACATTAAAGGCGTGGGAGTCACTCAATTAAAAAACGAAGATATTGTAAGACACAGACTGGTCGGAGAAATCGTGAAGGCCTACCAGAACGAAGACACTCTCGTACACTAGACCGTATCACATTTAACCATAGCGTCTCTCAAGCGATTCGACTCGGTCCAAACGTTCCTGGAGACGCTAAAAGAAAACTGGACACAGTCTGATTCTCATCCGCTTACCCTCGTTATTCATCCAGATCATCTCAGGTTAATTTCATGGCTTTTTTTGGCTCAAAGAAATCCCGAACTGCACTTGCTGCCAGTTTGCGCGATTCTTCCAAATTGAGTTCGAGATTGCGCGAATTACTGAGTAACCGGGGGACGCTCTCACGCTTGAGTGTCTGCCTGTTGACGATTCTGATTCTGATGGTGGCAGTAGAAAGCTGGAAAGCCCCGTTCCCCTATCGACTGGGCATGTTTTCCGAGCATGGGATTGTGGCCAATTCCACGTTCAAAGTCTCCAATCCGATTGAAACAGACCGGCAACGGACCCAGAAAGAGACAGAAGTTCCCTATTACTTCAAAAATCAGCCGGACCTGATCGACAAGTTGCCAGGATTGCTGAAGGAAGATCTGGTTAGGATTGCCAATGCCAAATCGCTGGATGAGCTGAATGCTGACACCCGGGCGGAACTGGGGCTCACTCCGTCCCGCCGACTGGAACAGTTTGTAGGCCAGTTTCCAGAAGAACCAGAACAGACCTTTGCCGAACTGAAATCGCTGGTCAGCAGCCCCGATTCCAATGATACTAAAAAAATTGAAGACCTGATCAATGACTTTACTAAACTGATTACAGATCTGGCTACTTATGGAATTGTGAACGAAAATGATCTGATCCAAAACCAGATCAGAGTTGGTGATGAGATTGCCATTATCAACGAAAGCTCTGATAAAGATGATAAAAAAGATGGTAAAAAAAGTGACCATAGCAAAGTTACCACAGTCACCAAAGTCGCCACTTTTGATATTCGTCTGCCTGATCAACTCTCAGCAAGCGGGGGCGTCGGCCGACTGTTCGATAACAAGGCCTTCCAACGCCTGGCCCCGCTGAAGGCAGTGCTTACGCACTGGATTTATTTCCAGGCGCCCACCACTCTGACTTACGATGCCCAGCGAACGCTCAAGGAACGGACCCAGGCAAGAAATCAGGTGGAAGAAATTTTTGACACCTTCCAGCGTGGCACGATTCTGGTGGAGCCGGGTCAGTTAATCGACGACAATCAACTTGCTTTACTGCGTGCGGAATACGAAGCCAGGGAAAAAGCCGTACCGACATATGAGCGGGTCATTCGCGTGACCATCATCTTTCTCATGCTGGTCGTCCTGGCGGTCCTGAATGGATATCATCTGCTGCGGAATAAAAAAGCGGTCGCCCGAACAGTCAGTCGGTTAAGTATCTATCTCAGCGTGATCATTCTGACCATTTTCCTGGCTCGTCTGCTTTCCTATGACCCCTGGCGCGCGGAAGTGCTGCCGCTGGTTGTGACGGTCATGGTGTTTGCGATTGTCTACGACCAGATGATGGCCATCCTGACCGCCTTGTCTTTGTCACTGGTGATTTGCCTGTCGACAGGTGCCGCACTGGGACATTTCGTCGTGCTGATGAGTGTCTCTGCCGTCGCGGTGACATCCCTGGGCAACGTCTCTTCCCGATCCACGCTGATCAAACTCGGCTTCGGGATGGGACTGACTTACTTCCTGGTCTACTGGGGGATCAACCTGATCAACAGTCAGGAACTCTCAAACGGTTTCTTTGATCAGCAGATCGTCTGGGAAAGTCTTCAAGGGGCAGGGTGGTGCCTGGCTGCTGGATATCTGGTCGCGGGCAGTCTGCCTTTTATTGAATCTCTATTCGGAGTGGTTACCGACATCAGTCTTCTGGAAATGAGCAATGTCTCACATCCGCTGCTGCAGGAACTGGTGCGTCGTGCTCCGGGGACCTATAACCATTCCATTTCTGTGGCCACAATCGGAGAAGCCGCTGCCGACAAAATTGGCGCCAACGGACTGCTGGTACGCGTTGCCGCCTATTATCATGATATCGGAAAAATGCTGAAGCCTCAGTACTTCATTGAAAATATGGCACAAGGCAGTGGGAGTCTGCACGACAACCTCGCTCCGGCGATGAGTACCCTGATTATCATCGGCCATGTCAAAGATGGCGTGGATCTGGCCCGTCAGCACAACCTGCCTCAGCCGATTATCGATTTTATTGAACAGCATCACGGGACTACGCTGGTGGAATATTTCTTCCGCGAAGCAGAAAAGCAGGCGGATCTCAGCCCGGATCACAAAACCGATGCCGAAGAGTCTTCTTTCCGGTATCCCGGTCCCAAACCGCAGACCCGGGAAGCGGGAGTGATGATGCTTTCCGACGCGGTCGAAAGTGCCAGCCGCACACTGAGTGATCCGACGCCCAAACGTATCAAATCTCTGGTACACTCTCTTGTGATGAAACGACTGCTTGACGGGCAGTTTAATGAATGCTCACTCACTTTGAGTGAAATCAATGTTGTGGAAGAATCGCTGGTAAAATCCCTGATCGGTATTTACCACGGACGTATTAAATACCCGGAAGAGCGCTCCGCTTAATCCCCGATTGAAAACGGAATGAATACAATAGACCAGTTTCAGATCGAGATTCAAAACTCACAAACGCACCTTGCCATCGACGAAACACAGCTGAAAACAGCGATCAGTTTTCTGCTGCAGTCCGAACAGGTAAACCAGGCGGAAATCAGCCTGGCAATCGTCGACAATCCCACCATTCGCCAGTTGAATCAGCAATACCTGGAACATGATTACGATACTGATGTTCTGAGTTTTCTGCTGGACTGCGATACCGCAATGGATACGAACCAGGTGGAATTTCGTGGGGCAGGCAGGCAGATTGAAGGTGAAGTCATTGTCTCCGCGGAAATGGCGGTTGCGATGTCTGCAGAATACCAATGGCCCGCGGAACAGGAACTTCTGCTGTATGTGATCCACGGGTTGCTGCATTTATGCGGTTATGATGACCTTACGGAAGAAGAACTGCATATCATGCGGCAACGTGAGCAACAGATCTTCGATCACTGGCAGATCTCAATCCCCAGACGCGAAGAGTAAAAACAGATGATTGAGAATGACACCTGGAATAATTACCAGTATAACTATAACGCGATTCTGTCTGTGAATCAGAATCAGTTTCGAAACATCTTATCTGAACGTTTACAAGACATATGATCCCGCTGACTCTTTCTGTTCTGTTACTCCTGACTCTGACAGCCGCCCTGTCAGGATTTTCATTGCGCGATTTCTCTCGAAGTCGCCTGGAAACACTGTGTAACGAAGCTGAGGTCCCCGATCGATTCAGCGAAATATTACGCTCTCACCCCACCATGTTGCTGGCCGCCGACCTGTTCTGGCTGACGGGCGTGATTCTGATCTCGATTATTTTCACTCATAAATATCTGGAAGTCCCGCGAAACTTCAGTACTCCCGCAGTTACCATACAGTTTTCCATTCAGATCCTGTTGATCCTGCTCACGGGGATTCTGCTGTTGATGGTCATTCCCTGGACAATCTCGCGGATTGCCGGAGAACGCTTCCTGCAGCTGTTCTGGCCTGTCATTAAACTGCTGCCGGTCTTCCTGAGCCCCGTGATCTGGCTCTGTTGGAAAATTGATGAGTTCTCCCATCGACTGGCTGGCAAAGAAGACAACAAAAACGGTCGGGAAGCCAATATCAGTGAAGAGATTCTGTCTGTCGTGGAAGAAGGGGCCCGCGGAGGGATCCTCGAATCGGAAGCCGGTAAAATGATCCAGCGCGTGATGGAACTTCAGGATGAAGATGTCGGCGCCATCATGACCCAGCGTATGGATATGGAATACATCTCTGTGAATGCAACGCTGGATGAAGCCCTGCTGAAGTTCATCGATGTCGGTCACTCCCGTATTCCCGTCATTGGTGAATCCACAGATGACATCGTGGGAATCCTCTATGCGCGGGAACTGCTCAAGCATTTCTCGAAAGAGAATCAGAATTCCGAATCTCCCGAAGAGTTAACCATCCAGAAACTGATGTTTTCTCCTTTTTATATTCCCGAAACCACGGGGATCGACTCACTGCTGGAGACCATGCAGAAAGAGCATGTCCACATGGCGATTGTGATTGATGAATACGGAGGGGTCGCCGGACTGGTCACAATGGAAGACGTGCTGGAAGAAATTGTCGGCGACATTGTCGATGAATTCGACGAAGAAGAAGAACAGATGATTTTTGAAACCGGCCAAAATACACTTGAAGTCGATGCCCGGGTACACATTGATGACCTGAATGAGCAATACAATTACAATCTGCCGGAAGGTAAAGATTTCGACACGATAGGCGGTTTTGTAATTACCCAGATCGGGAAAGTCCCTCAACCTGGTGAAACACTGACTTGGCAGCAGTTAAGAATCGAAGTGCTTGAGTCCGACGAACGCAGAATCAATAAGCTCCGCATTGAACTGGACACTTCACTGGTGGAAGAGTACGACACGGACAACTGATAAGGGTCCGATTGCTGCTTACCAGCGTTCCACCGGTCCGCCGGGCACGGGAATATGCATCTCCGGCAGAACACCGCTGCGAGAACCGACTGCAGGCCCCTCTGCGGCGATTTTTCGCACCGCCTGACCAAACTCATCCAGATTTGATGCCAGTTGAAATTCATGTCGCATCGCGGGTTTCACGCGCATCGACTTCAAATACCAGTGTCCCATTTTCCGGAACATGGAAATAGCCCGTTTCTCAGTGGTCATCTCCAGCAGGTAACGAAACTGTCGCAGCAGCAGTTCCAGGCGATCATCAAAATTCCCGGGTGGATCATATGTCCCGGTCTGCTCCCACTGTACCAGTTGTCGAAAAATCCACGGATTCGCCAGCGCACCACGGCCGATCGAAACCCCCGCGCATCCAGTTGTTTTCAACATGAAGTCGGCTTCAGCAACATTCGTGACATCGCCATTCCCGATCACCGGTATCGAATCGACGGCTTCCACCACACGGCGAATCCCATCGTGATTCACAACACCCCGAAATCCCTGTTCCCGGGTCCGGCCATGAATGGCGACCGCGACCACACCCACTTTTTCAAATTCGCGAGAGAAAAACGGGGCAGACAGCTCACTGTCATCCCAGCCCAGTCGCATCTTCACCGACACCGGGATCTTGACTGCTTCGACCACCGTTTGCACCAGTGAAACTGTATCGCTCGGCCGACACATCATGCTGGCCCCGGCGCCCCCTTTCACAATCCGATTCACCGGACAGCCCATGTTGATATCAATCGAATGGACGCCGCGCGACTCAAGTAACTGCGCCGCATCCTTCATCTGCTGAGGTTCGCTTCCGAAAATCTGGACAGCAAACGGGGAATCTTCAGGGCAGGTCTGGGTGAGCTGGAGTGTTTTCTCACTCCCTTCCAGCAGTCCCCGCGCATTCACCAGATCAGTCGTCGCCAGCCCGACGCCTCCCAGTTCGCGCACAATTCGCCGAAATGGTAAATTCGTATACCCCGCCAGCGGAGACAGCAGATAGCGTGATTCCAGCTGCAGTGCACCGTAACAAACAGGCGGACGGTGATCGGGCTTCGGCGGACAAGCTGGTTTCATCGATTCATTCATCAAATTATGAAGAGGGCTGCAAATCATTAACTCAACGCATTTTATCAGTCAAGCCAGAGTCTGCAAATGCCCCCTTTGAGATTCTCTCAGGTTCTAGCACGCATCACAGTTAACCATGGCATCAGTCGATCTCTTTGACTCGCTCCAAATGGTTTTGGAAACGCTACAGCAAAACGGGACACAGCCTAACCAGCTGAAAACAGGGAATTTACTGTAAAAGTAAATATAGGGGATCTACTTAAACATTTCTTATTGAAGTTACTCTACCGGTTATGCCGATAACGTTGATATCGATTATTTCTATCTTCATCCCACGGGAACTTTCTGGTGCTGACACGCATATTATTAATGCTGATCTGCTTTGGCAGCCTGTCTGGGTGTGTAATTATGCACACTTCGGTCACCAATCCCAATCCCAGACTTAAAACTGTGGCCCTGGTCCCATTTTTTAATCTGAGTCAGGAACCGGATGTCGACGGCCGCCGCTTTGCGCTCGCCTATTACTCAGAACTCCAGAAAGTACCAGGATTTCAGGTATTACCTCTGGGAGTCGCTGAAGTCGCGATGGTGGAAAATCAACTGCAGATGAACAATCCGGATGATGTGCTGAAACTGGCCAAAATTCTGAACGTGGATGCGGTTGTCATCGGTGCAATTACAGATTACTCACCCTATTATCCGCCCCGCATTGGGATGCAGGTCTCCTGGTATTCTCCCCATTCTCAGGAGTTCATCCCGGGAATGCCTCTCATGGTAGAAGAGCGGCACGCAGAAACATCAATGTGGAACAAGATGTTCAAAATGGATCGCGTCGCAGCCCGGGAAATGAGACAGGAAGAGCATCAACTGAATAAAGAACTCAGGCATGCTGGTCATATTGAGAAAAAAGAAATCCGAAAAGCAGAAAAAGAGCTCCATAAAACGGGTATGATGGACTGCCCTGAAGGCTGTCCAGTTGATCTC
Organism: Gimesia maris; assembly: GCF_008298035.1. Lineage (NCBI taxonomy): Bacteria > Pseudomonadati > Planctomycetota > Planctomycetia > Planctomycetales > Planctomycetaceae > Gimesia > Gimesia maris. Next base: position 3,035,331 of record NZ_CP042910.1, on the reverse strand, counting down.
TCTGAACCACCTGCCGGTGTGAATACGGTGATCCGAGGCCAGTCAACGGATTCGCTTGACTCCTGGCCTTACACACAGAATCAAACCGGAATCATTCAAGCTGCTGCACAAGCCAATCAGGGTTCACAGTCCCTCAACGCCCCACTGCACGCTCCTTTGCCTGCTGATTCACAAACAAAAGTCGGGGCAGGGCAGGAAACTCTCGCTGCTCCGAAACCGAAACTCTCCGTTTCTCCCCTCCCGCCTCAAAATAATACTTCGGTTGTGAAGCAGTTAGAAGACTACTGTCCTCCCACTCAGGTCGGAACGTATGATCCCCGCCAGCCTTTCATGTCGTATACACGTCTCTTCGATGGTGCGGACGCGGCTCTGGTAGCACACTTACGTGATTATCTCGAAGTCAGTGGAGACCGCCGCAGTGGTGGCTGGGAAGCCTATCTGCACCGGAGTGAGGACTTTATACGGTTTACATCACATTTAATGATTCTAGAGATGTTAACACTGCACGGCGGACAAGCTGAGCGTCAGATCATCTTCAAAGTAAGAAAATATCGATAATCCCACCGCTCAGAAGCCGATATTTACTATTGCGGTTTTATGAGCACTCCCAACCTATCCAGTCTTAGATTCCAGTGCTCTGACGATAAACAAAGGACTGCTACAGTGAAACAACAAATGAATGTCGTTGCGTTAGTTAAAGATTCCGAACGTTATGTGTTTCTCTACGATGATGCAAGTTCTTCACAGATGCTGCAGACACTCGGGCAATATGCGGCTGACACAGACTTGAGTTTTACCTGGTATGACGCGGCTGTCATGAGCCAGAAAGTTCGTAAACTTCGGCGGGAAGCAGAACTCGAGGAACAATCAGGTCGCCTGCGTAAAACGGCCTGATGCGAACACGGTAAAATCTCCTTACGTGAATTCGCTCCACTATGACCACCAGACGATTTTGAATGTAACATGATCTCTTCGCAAGCAGTCAGGTCGATCGACCTTCATGATGCGATTGACCACTTTCTGCGATATCTGCAAATCGAAAGAAATTCTTCAGACCTGACTTTGAAGTCTTACGCGGAAGATCTGGAAAGCCTGGTGGAATATCTCACTGAATACGAAGGAGCGTTACTCCCTCCCGATCAGATCGGAATCAGTGAACTCAGACGGTACGTTGCGTATCTGCATGAATGCCAGTACGAAAAAACGACAATTGCCAGGCGTCTGGCCTGCCTCCGCAGTTTTTTCCGCTACTGCTGCCGGGAAGGGTACTCGAAAACCAATCCCGCCAAACCGCTTCGCACGCCGCGGACGGGTAGAAAATTACCTCATTTTTTAACCACCGATCAGATTGGAACGTTACTCGAAGCACCGCCGGCCAATCAGAAAATGGGTCTGCGCGACCGGGCGATTCTGGAAACGCTCTATTCTGCCGGACTGCGTGTTTCTGAACTGGTGGCATTAAACGTGAGTGACTGGGACCAGGATGCCAACATCATTCGCGTCCTGGGTAAAGGGCGGAAAGAACGCATCGCACCCATTGGTAGTTTCGCCGCCAAAGCTTTAACACACTGGCTGGAAGAGCGCGAAGCCAAACCGGGCGCTCATCCCGATTCCGATGCCCTGTTTCTCAATCGTCTGAAAACCAGGCTAACTTCGCGAAGTGTCGGACGGATGCTGGAAAAGTATCTCCTGCAGACCGGACTGGACAAAAAAACCAGCCCTCACACCTTGAGACACACTTTTGCCACACATCTGCTGGATGGCGGAGCAGATTTACGCAGCGTGCAGGAACTTCTGGGGCATAAGAGCCTGACGACCACTCAGATTTATACGCATGTCAGTACCAAGCGTCTGCTTGAAACCTATGAAAAAGCACACCCACACGCGCAACGCTCGAAAAAATAAGTCGGATTGATCAGTCTGAACATTATTTCGCTGCGGTAAAATCAAGCGGTTTTCCCGCCTCCAGACTGGCACGCGAAAGTCGTACCAGTTGAATCGCCTGGCAGACGTCTCTAATGTTCGCGACAGGGATAATTCCGCCTACGGCTCGGCGGCAGAAATGATCTAACATCACTTCCAGTTCCCGTCGATCACTTTTTAACGACTCTGTAATAGACTGTGAAGCATTCTCCCAGTGGATTTCATCCGGGGAATGAAATTCAGCCTGCCCATTGCGACACTGGATCAGATGCCGGGGAAAAAGCGGTTCCATCTCGCGTTGATGGGTTTTAATTTTGATCAAGGCAACCCGCTCCACTGCGGTCACCGGATCTGGTAGAAATTCAATTTTTATCTGCCGATAATCTTCAGAGCGATCGCTCGAATCGGACTGTAGAGTTGTCTCCACGCGAACCGGCCTGGTGCGCATCACATAACAGCACCAGTCCATTAATCCGACTAGAAAATCGGTCTCATTTTTCTGACCGGGAACTTCCACCTGCTGATCATCGGCAGGGCAGCAGGTTTCCAGCTGAATCGAAACTGGATTTCCCAGCTGTGTGACGACCAGTTCAAACAGACGGCTGGTTGCCTGGCAGTAACGTCGGCTGAACTCGGGCATCAGAGTTACCAGCTGTTCGGTGGCCCGGGCGTGAATCATTTCCAGCAGTTCCAGGTCTTCCCCCAGGCTGCCGGCAATGTAGACCGGGCGGTGCTGCTGGCTGAGAATGGTCAACGGGTAATGATTCATCCAGTCGGAATGTAACAGTAAAAATGCATCCAGCGGATATCGAGTCGCCAGGCAGCCGATTCCTGAAACGACTGCCGCATCCCATTGTGCAGCGACCTGTTCTGCACGACTGCGAACCGGATCGTAGACTGCCTTGATCTGGATACGCTGATCCATCATTCGCAAAGCAGGTTCATAGCGCTGTTCCCAATATGGGCCTAGCCCTATAATTCCAATTCTGACCATATCGGGAACATTACTGATTCTGGGAAAAACTGATAAACGAGAACATCCAGTGAGCTCAAGAGGATGACCTGATCGGTCTATAGTGAACTCTCCAAAAGAAACAAAGCTAAGCAAGACATCATATTCTTATTTTGGTTTGTGAATCAAGCCTATACTCAATAGAAGCCAAAAGACCAGTGGTCCGTCAATCCGGAATTGACAGCGGATCAAGATCTGGCAGCCCAACGAGTATGCGGTCAATTTCAGCAAACATGCATTTCCACGCCGGAAAAGCCGCGAGAGTGCATCATATTTGAGCATCACGTCTGCCGATCGATTCTATTCGGCACCGATGATTTTGCAGACGCTACAGTTAAAATGGGACACAGTCTAGCTGCTGGCGAAGCAGAATGTTGCCAGCAGTAGATACCCGACATAAATCGCAAGCAGTACAGCCCCACTGGCAGTAGAGATCCGCTTTTTCCTCCACGCCAGCCCCAGCATTGCCACAATCAGCAGAATCACAACAGGACCATCCAGGATGACGGTCTGCCGCTGAATGGGTAAGGGGTGAATCAGGGCACAAATCGCGATAACCATATTGATATTCAGTACGTTGGCCCCGATGATATTCCCGGTTCCCAGGGCACCGTGACCTTTGATAATCGACAGAACGGAAATTGTATATTCAGGCAGCGAAGTACCAATGGCCAGAATTGTCAGACCAATCAATAACTCAGAAACCTCAAAATACCGGGCTACCACTACGGCGTTCGTGACCAGCAGTCGGCTTCCCAGCACTACCAGACAGGCACCACAAAAAAACATCAATGCGAGCTTGAAAAAATAAGCGATCTGGTTTTCAATCAGGGGCGGTAATTCCTGTTCTTCACCGAAATCATGACGTGAAGCCATCGCTACTCTCAGCGAAAACAGGATATAAGCAGCCAGAACACATAACAAAATCACTGCCTGCCAGCGCGCAATCGCAAATTCAGCTGGTGCACCCGTCTGTGTGACCGCACCACCTGTTGAGAACAGGCTGAAGACCCAGACGAGAACTCCGGAAAACAGCATAAAAAAGCCAGGCCCTACAATGGTGAGCCGTGAAACCGGGATTCCGCTCTCGGTTTTTCTTTTTCGGGAGAGATAACCTTTCAATAAGGCACAGGAACCAATGATCAGACCGATGTTACACAAACAGGATCCCAACGCGTTCCCCACTGCCAGATCACCTTTGCCTGCCAGAGTACCCGTGACCGACACCATCAGCTCCGGAAACGTGGTCGACATACTGACGATCGTTGCCCCGATAATCACTGGGGGAATTCGTGTCAGCCTGGCGATCTCAACAGAGCTGTCCGTAAACAGATCCCCTCCTTTGGTAATACTGAGCATTCCCAGCAGAATTAATAAACTGCAATAGAGAATTGACGCAGGCGCATCCAGTCCAATAAAGATTCGCAAAAATTCGAGCGGCTCCGCAGCCAGATACATAAAGGGCAAACTCCTGCTCCTGTACGGTTTTCGGGATTTATGATTCGATCTGTCTGCAAAATAGTAAAAAGTCAGCTGGGAATATGATAGTCATGACTCAAAACAATATTTTGTCTGTATGTTTTTAATCCGGAAAACGTAAAATAGAAGAAAACAATCAAAGACTACTGGCAGAAATGCGTCGCTTCGCATTAAATTTTTTATCGAAAACACCTGGCAGGGATGAGCACTCATGGACAATCGATCTACCCATTCTCCTCAAGAACAACCCGGGGAATCCGCCCGATTCAGTGAAGAGATTGAACTACAGGGTCACATTATCGACAGCCTGCTGCTGCCAAAGATTCTGGATGAGATTACCGTACTGGGCGGAGACTTTGCCATTGATGATATTTCCATCGGTCAACTGCGGACAGACAGCAGTCGGGCGCAGATTAAAGTCTCGGCACCGGATGATGCCACTCTGCAGAAAATCCTGACACAAATCGCCCAGCACGGCGCCGTTCCCATCGAGCAGCATGACTGTATTCTGGAACCAGCTGACATGAATGGTGCCTTTCCGGAAGGGTTTTACTGCAGTACCAATCAGAAGACGGAAATCCGTATCGCGGAAGAGTGGATTCCCGTTGAGTTACAGGAAATGGATTGCGGCGTCGTCGTCAGTCCGGACAGAAAGTCGGCCCACTGCCTGCCGATGGCGGATGTCAAACAGGGAGAACTCGTGGTGATTGGAAATCGAGGTACACGGGTTCTGCCCACAGAGAGAAGTACACCGGAGGTTTCCGGATTCTCATTCATGAACAGCACAGTCTCCAGCGAAAAACCCAAAGGGGTAACCGTGAGAGAAATTGCCTCTGAAATGCGGAGGGCACGAAAGGGAAATGGTAAAATTCTGGTAGTCGCCGGCCCCGCTGTCGTGCATACCGGAAGCAGAGATCACTTCAGCCAGCTGATTCGGGAAGGCTATGTGAATCTGCTGTTCGCCGGTAACGCGCTCGCCACTCACGATATAGAGGAATCCTTTTATGGCACAAGCCTGGGCATTTCCATGGAACACGGCGGTTCCAGTGAAGAAGGACACGAGCATCACCTGCGTTCCATCAACCGCATTCGCCGCCTGGGCAGCATCCAGAATGCCGTCGATCAGAAAGTACTGAATTCCGGTATTATGTATGAGTGCATTAAGAATCAGGTTCCCTTCCTGCTGGCCGGCAGTATCCGCGATGATGGACCGCTGCCGGATGTCATCACGGATACCATTGAGGCACAGCACCAGATGCGTGAACTGGTACAGGACGTCTCGTTCTGCCTGATGATCGCTACCACACTGCATTCCATTGCGGTAGGGAATCTGCTGCCGGCCAGCGTGAAAGTCGTCTGTGTTGACATTAACCCGGCCACCGTCACCAAACTGGCCGATCGTGGCACATTTCAGACCGTCGGACTCGTCACTGATGTCGAGCCGTTCCTGCGTGTTCTGCTGCACGAAATCAATAAAACAGAATGAACGTTTTGCTTTCCCTGACAACCCGTTATAATCAGGGAAAGTTACTGAAGCGACGAAAGAGTTCAGACAGCAAATCAAAGATCTCGACTGGAATATTCGAAATGACAGAATCGACCCAGAAAAAATATCATCTTGCCGATTTCGCAGAGATCCCGGGCACAGCCTGTCCCTGTGGTACTGCGCGGCGGGCTTTTGCTGACGTCGCTGAATTTCCCGGCACTTTGCACGTCACCGAAATCTCAGAAGATGCAGAACTGCATTATCACAAAAAACTGACGGAAACTTATTACTTTCTCGAATGTGGCAGTGATGCGCAGATGCAGTTGGACGATGAAATTATTCCCGTCCATGCGGGGATGGCCATTGTGATTCCCCCCGGAGTACGGCACCGTGCTCTCGGATCAATGAAAATCATCAATATCGTCTTCCCCAAATTCGATCCGGCAGACGAGTGGGTTGACTGAAGCAGCTTTCAATCTCACACTGCCTGATTCGGCGGGAGATTTTCACTGCAGTACGGACAGTTTTCGCCGTAAATAATCTTCCCGCAATTGGTACATTCGTGGGCACCATACGCGGGACGATCTGGGGTCACCCACCGCTGGTAAGCCAGGAACGCAAAGACCGCTGCGACGAAGACTGCAAACAGGATGGCCAGGCCGCCGGTCCCATAAGAAAAGAAAATTCCCAGATCGATGGCAATACCACAGACCAGAAAGATGAAGGCATCACGTTTCCGTTCACGACGATGGTCTTCAGAATCAACGACGATCTGCTCCTGATATTGCATGATTTGATGCAGCAGCTGATCCCGTTCCCGCTGTAGTTGCCGGGCCTCCTGAGTCGCTCCCGTCGCCTGCAACAGTCGGGCCGCCGTATCCAGGATCCGCAAAGTATCATCGGTGCTGATCTGACTTTGATGTGCCCAGCGGTTCCGATATTCTCGCAACTCCCCAACAAAACTTCGCTCCAGGGGAGACAGACGGTTGCGGAAAACACTATTCCAGTGATCCCACAAAATCAGCAGAGTTGAGTGGGCATCCCACCTGATGGCATCGCCCTCAGGTTGAGAGGTCAGTGGAGAATTACGAAAGCTTTCTTTAGCCCGGTCAATCCAGTCGTCCTTGTAGACGGCTTTCATTTCCTCTTCAATAATGGGATAGAGCCCGACCCCTAGTAAATCCAGAGTTCGTTTGATGCGTTCATTATCTCCAGCCACTCATTTCCCCCACAAGATGCTACTGGCTCAGAATGACGAGATAAAGGATGCGCCCCCAATCCCCCCCCATTCTGGATTGCATGAACAATCATTCCCTGATTTCAGGAGAAGGTCAAGGACCGATATACCATAAACCATGCAAAGCAGGGGATTTATTTGTTCATGAACAAATAGCAGCGATTGTATTGACCATGATTCCGTTCACTTTTTGCATCAGGCAATCAGATCTTCAACGACTTTGCCGTGAACATCAGTTAAACGGAAGTCGCGGCCTGAGAAACGATAAGTCAACTGCTCATGGTCGAAGCCCAGTAATTTGAGCACGGTCGCGTGCAGATCATGGACGTGAACCTTATTTTCCACCGCGGCAAATCCAAATTCATCGGTGGCACCATAAGCCTGTCCGCCTTTGACCCCACCACCAGCCAGCCAGACTGTAAAACCATGATTATTATGATCGCGGCCATTCATTTTGCCGGCATTCGCACCGGGAGTCGGTAATTCCACGACAGGCGTGCGTCCAAATTCACCACCGCACATCACAATCGTGTCCTGCAGCAGACCTCGTTGCTTGAGATCCTTCAGCAGAGCAGCAATGCCCTGCGAACAATCCCTCGCTAATCGGCGATGGTTCTTTTCGATTTCATCATGATTATCCCAGGGTTGCCCAGCGCCGTGCCAGAGTTGTACATAGCGAACTCCCCGCTCAACCAGTCTGCGGGCAATCATCATCTGTCGTGCATGCACACCCTGGCCATACATTTCGTGAATGTGTTTCGGTTCATTATTTACATCAAATACATCCGACGCCTGCATCTGCATCCGGTACGCCAGTTCAAATGACTGAATCCGCGATTCCAGCGCAGATTCCTGAGACCGCACCGACTGATGACGGCGGTTCAATGCCTGCAGAAGATCCAGCTGACGACGCTGTTCGGGTAAAGCCTGCTGTTTGTTTTTGATATTTGAAATCAGCTTTTCGATATCCGTGTGTTTCGTGTCTATATGAGTTCCCTGATAGGCTCCAGGCAGAAAGGCAGAACGCCAGTTGGCCGATTCCGTAATCGGATATCCACCCGGACACATCACTACGAACCCGGGAAGATTCTGATTCTCCGTTCCCAGACCATAGGTCACCCACGCTCCCATACTCGGACGTGGCTGAATCAGGTCACCACAGTTCATCATCATCAACGAAGGTTCGTGATTTGGCACGTTGGTATACATGGAGCGGACAAACGCAATGTCATCCACGCATTCTCCCAGTTCAGAAAACAGTTCGCTGACTTCCAGACCACTTTCGCCATACTTCTTAAACTTGAAGGGTGAGGGCAGGGAGGCACCTGTTTTACGTTCTGTCCGCAGGTTTTCCATCGGTAATTTTTTGCCGGCATATTTTGCCAGAGCAGGCTTGGGATCAAAAGTATCAACCTGTGAGGCTCCCCCATTCAGAAAGATATGGATCACATGCTTGGCTTTACCTGGAAAGTGTGCCATCTTCGGCGCCATCGGCGAGGTCGGACTGCCTGCTGAGGCACCCGCCGCCTGATTCAACATCCCTTCAGAAGCCATCAGGGAAGCCAGTCCGAGAGACCCCAGACCGGTCCCGCAACGCTGCAGCATCTGCCGCCGGGTAACGATGGGATCACAATTAAAATGTGGAATTTGATCAGCCATAATAACAGGCTCCTGCGATATTAAAATATTGGTCTTTTATAATCAGTCAACAAACATGAATTCGTTGGAAGTGCACAGCACCTGAGCGTACTTCTCCCAACCGGTCATGCGGATTGGCGTTTCAATCTGGTCATGGTGATGCGCGAGGAACTGCTTACCCAGCTCCAGTTCTTCCGCAGCAGGATTTCTTAACAAGACCCGCTGATACAACTTCGTGACGGCTGCCTCCACGCCCTGGTCTTTCGCTACTTTTTCCAGATCCAGATCTTTTACCAGGAAGCGTGACTGTTCAATTAACAGGGGGCTGTTCATGGCAAACAGTGCCTGCTGAGGCACGGTGGTGTAAGGCCGCTGTGCCGTACTGGATTCGACATTCGCAAAGTCGAATGTCCGGAAAACGTTGGGCAGATTATTACGATCCACAAAACTGTAAACGGTCCGTTTTGGTTCGGTCGGCATCTGATCAATCAGGAAGCCTCTGCCTTCGGTTTCATCGCTCAGTTGTCCCGAAACTGCCAACAGGGAATCACGCATTGCCTCAAAGTCGAGTCGCGTGGGAGATCGTTTCCAGAGCAGGCGGTTATCGGAATCAATCAGGCGTGCCTGTTGACTTTCCTGCGTTCCCTGCTGATACGTCGCAGACAACATGATAATTTTATGCAGCGATTTTACCGACCAGCCTTCTTCCATAAAGCGGGAAGCCAGATAGTCCAGCAACTCCGGGTGGGAAGGCGGATCGCTGCGGACACCAAAATCACTGGGAGTTTTTACGAGCCCATCGCCAAAATGATGCAGCCAGACTCGATTGACGAATACCCGTGCGGTCAGGGGATTCTCTTTCGATGCGATGGCCTCTGCCAGTTCCAGGCGACCACTTCCTTTTTCAAACGGTTTGCGGTCTTCGCCGGCCAGAATCCGGAAGAACTGTCGCGGTGCCTGATCTCCCCGACGGCCCGGATTTCCTCTCAAATGTACATGAGAAGTAACCGGTTTATCTTTATCCAGCATCACCATCGCCCGCGGCGGTGCGCCCGGTGATGTTACATCCAGCGTTTCCAGTTGCTTCTCCAACTGGCGAATTTTATTCCGCTGCGCCCGATTAAACATTGACGCTGCCACTTCATCCTTACTGGCAGCAGGACAATCCGTATCATACAGAATCTGCCGCAATTCTTCTGCCGCTGGATCTTCCAGTTTTTCAGGATGAGGTTTTTTCGCTTTCTCTGCTTCTGCCAGTTCTTTCAACCACGCCTGCTCGACTTCTTTGAACGCAGTTCCATAAGCTCGGCAGACATCATAAATGTTTTCCGGTGGATTGTTCTTCAATGCGTGCACAACCAGACGGTTCACTCGTTTGTCGGCCTGTGTTTCTGCCTCCAGCAGTGACAGTTTCTGAACGATCTCCGCTGCACGCGCAGGAAATTCGTCGGGCTTCACTTTCAAAGCGGCAAACTGGTTCCACGGGGCGAGCACTGCCCGCTGTGATTTGGCATTCCGCGCCAGATAAGAACGCCAGAGATCGACGTACCGTCGATGAGGCGCTTCCTTGCCTGCATACTCAGGCTTCAGGTCGCCTGCTGCCAGTTTCTGTTTTTCAGCCACTGCCTGCAGCACATCACCTACGCTCAATCGAGCGGTCGCCCTGAACTTCTCTGCTTCGACATGAATATAATCATCGACGTTCTTTTGTCGTTTGGCCCGCTCGGTCTGATATTCTTTGTAGGCCTTTTCTGATTTCGGTTTCCCGATCAGAGGCAGATCTTTCTCTTCCGGTTCATAACTGCTGATGAACACGCTATACAGCCCGTAATAATCTTTGGTGGGAACAGGATCAAACTTATGGTCGTGGCAGCGGGCACATGATGCCGTCAATCCCAAGAGGCCGCGGGAAACGAGGTCAATCCGGTCGTCGGTAATATCATGAATATTTCCCCGATAACGACGTCCCACGGTCAGGAAGCCCAGCGCTGCCAGCGAACGGTCATCGCCTTTGCGGTCGAGCTGATCAGCCGCCAGCTGTTCTCGAATGAACTGGTCATAGGGGAGATCTTCATTAAACGCACGAATTACATAATCGCGATACGTGTAGGAATAAGGGTAGCGACGTTCCGAGGTAAACACATAACCTTTGGTATCCGCATAGCGGGCTACATCCAGCCAGTGCCGACCCCAGCGTTCTCCATAATGGGGAGAAGCCAGCAGACGATCAATCAGCTTTTCGTAAGCATCCGGTGATTGATCATTCACGAATGCTTCCACTTCCTGATAAGTGGGAGGCAGGCCGATCAGATCGACGGTCGCGCGACGAATCAGTTTGCGGCGATCAACGGCAGGTGACAGACTCAGGCCTTTCTCTTCAAGACGTTTGATGACGAACGGATCAACCGGCGATGAGACCCGCTGCGAATCTTTTACTTCAGGCAGTTGTGGTTTCGTCACAGGCTGAAATGACCAGTGGCTTTCTGCCAGCGTTTCATAATCATAAGCGCCATTGGTGGGAGCCAGCTTGGCATCCTTCTCAGAAAACGGCCAGGGCGTGCCCATTTTCACCCAACGCGTCAATGCCGCGATTTCATTGTCCGGCATTTTTTTCTCAGGAGGCATCTGACTGTCATCGTCATGGTACTGGATGACCTGAATAATACGACTCTTGAGAGGATCTCCCGGTACAACCGCTGCGCCGGAATCACTGCCTTTCATCATCCAGGCGTGAGTGTCGAGACGCAGGCTCGCTTCCTGTTTTTTAGCACCATGACAGGCATGACAGCGTTTCACCAGAACCGGACGAATTTCTTTTTCGAAAAACTCAATCTGCTCGGCAGGAATTTTTTTATTATTGGCAGCAACGCTCAAACCGGGTGCTGACAACGCAGAAAAAACAAAAACGGTTAACCAGCAGATGCCTGATGCCAAGCCAGATTTTGATGATGGATGAAACAGAATCCAAGGCCGCTTCATTTTCAACTCTTTCTCAGTGAAACCGTGGTGGGAAAATAAGGGAGGGAGGGAGATTACCTGATGGCGAGCCAGTCAACTCCTCTGTCTGTTATTCTACTCTGCCAGAGACGCAAAGTGTAGCCTGCTTTTTGCACTTAAACCTTTTGAAGCATAGGTTTAGTTCGATTCATTTTCATCTGTATTCTTAACATTGTTGTGAAAATCCCGCCCGGTGCCCCATTTAAAACAGAGCCAAAATGCAGTACAGTAGCAATCAAGCTGTCCTGTTTACCGGGATAACTGCCTGTACTGACTGAGCTTGCCATAAAAAAGGAAGCTCGGCTACTGCATCAGTCTCTGGAAACAGGTTAATAATAATATCGGCTGAATCTCAAACTGGTTTGACCGAATCATCATCCGACAGGATTAGAAAAACAGGGGGAATCATGAGTGAAGATCAAGCTCTCACTGAGGCCGAAATCCAGGAATTCCTGAACACTTACTCCAACTGGGAACTCCGCGATGGCTGGATTCGCAGAAAATATGGCACTCCCGGCTGGGCGCATACTTTGATGCTGGTCAACACAATCGGATATCTGGCAGAAGCAGGAAATCATCATCCAGACCTGAGTGTTGGCTATGCAGCGGTCACAGTGAAACTGCAGACACACAAAGTGCACGCCATCACAGGGAAAGACATCAGCCTCGCGAAAAAAATTGAAGAAACGGTACTCTGGCAACCGGAAGCAGATTCCGCGCTGGACGGATATCCTAAAAAATGGGTCCACTGATTGAAATCAAATCCATCGATTTTGATTGACCAGAGATAACAGGATGCAGCTTTGAAGAAAGATCAACGATGAAACAGGAACGCATCCTGTTCGTAACCGGCAGGCTGGCTGAATTTTCATTACGTGGCGTCTTAGACAAACTGGCCCCTCGGGTCGGCTTTGAGTTTGAGGTCGTCGTTTTGAATGTCCAGGTCGCCGCCCTGATGCATGTCCCACTGATCCAGCGCAGGCTTACCATTCCTGCAGGGATCGACTGGGTCATGTTGCCCGGACTCTGCAAAGGAGATCTGCAGACGCTCACCGATCATTTCGGCGTTCCCTTCAAACGAGGTCCCAAAGATCATTTTGACCTGCCCGAATATTTCGGACAGGCAGATCGTCCCCCTAAAGATCTCTCCCGGTTTGACATCGAAATTCTGGCAGAAATCAATCATGCTCCTTTTCTGACCGACGAAGAAATACTGCGCCAGGCAGACCATTATCGCGATAATGGTGCAGACCTGATCGACGTCGGCTGTGTTCCCGGAGAAAGCTGGGCTCGCACGGGAGAAATTGTCAAGAAACTGGTCGCGGCAGGCCATCGGATTTCGATCGACAGTTTTGAACGCACCGAAGTAGAAGCAGCGGTCGCAAACGGAGCAGAACTCATTCTGAGCTGTAACCACACCAACCTGGACTGGGTTTCCAGACTGGGCGTCGAAGTCGTCGCCATCCCCGATGTCCCCAGCGATTTTGAGTCGCTGCACACGATCGTGGATCAACTCACAAAACAGAACACGCCCTTTCGCATCGACCCGATCCTCGAACCGATCGGTTATGGCTTTGCAGCATCTCTGGAACGCTTCTATCGAGCCCGCAAAGAATTTCCGGATGTGAAAATCATGATGGGTATCGGCAATCTGACCGAACTGACAGAAGTGGATACTGCCGGCATGAACGTGCTGCTGGCTGCGTTTTGCCAGGAATTGAAAATTCATAGCGTTCTCGCAACCGAAGTCATTAACTGGGCCCGCAGTGCGATCGCCGAATTCGATCACGCCCGGCGTCTGGTCAAGTATGCCATCGATAATCAGACACTCCCGAAGCACGTCGATTACCAACTGGTCATGCTGCGCGATCCGAAGCTCAAAGAACTCGGCTCAGAAGCATTGGAGAACCTGGCAGCTCAGATCCGGGACCCGAACTATCGGATTTTTGCAGAAGAAAATGCTTTACACATCATGAACCGGGATGGCTACTGGAAAGGCACCGATCCGTTTGAACTCTTTGATCAGTTCCAGGCAGCCCATCCGAAAGATCTGGATGCATCGCATGCCTTTTATCTGGGCTACGAAATGTGTAAAGCAATGACGGCATTAACCTTGGGAAAACAATATCAGCAGGATCAGCCCTTAAACTGGGGCTTCTTAACGCAGGCGGAACTCAGCGCACTGGACCGCCGCCGCGAGCAGGGTGAAGACACGCAATGTGGACCTCGCTGATGATTCCTTCTCGATTCGGGTCCTGTTATACTGTGGGCCTGGTGGCCCTTGTTTGTCGGTTGCTCACAGCGTGTTTTTATTCAATATAGATGCATCATGTCTGGAAAATTATCTCAGGATCTGTCTCAAGAGCAGGGGAGCCCCATCGCGGACCAGCTCCCGCTTGTGGAAGAACTGATCCCCTGTCCGGACCTGGAACAACTGCTGCTCGAGTTCGCCGGCGAGGACAACCTGCTGGTTCTGGACAGTGCCCGCCAGTCCTCCTCGCAGGGCCACTTTTCGTACTTAATGTGCAATCCTCTCACGCGGACTCAAATTCAGACCGCTGAACTGGGAACAGATCCCTTTGCGCTGATGCGCGAAGTACAGGCACGTCATCACGTCGAATCGGTTCCGGGACTGCCCCCTTTTCAGGGTGGGTTCGCCGGGTTACTCTCCTACGAACTGGGGCGCTGCTGGGAGGATTTTCCCCGCGCACCACAAGATGAATTTCAGCTCCCCGATTTCGCCGTCGGCTTTTACGACTGGGTCGTCGCCTGGGATCATCACCAGCATCGCGCCTGGCTGATCGTCCAGGGATTTGACGAGAGTCTGAATTCACAGAGCTACGAACGAGCGACCCAACGCTGTCAGTCTGTCAAAGCACGCATTGATTCAGTCCTCTTTGATCGTAGCAGCAGGATCGATCCGCTGCCGCAGTGGAATACGGAGCCTCCACTGCCTCGGGAAGCGATTTCTTCTGCATTTCCGCTGGAAGGTTATCCTCATATCTTCAGCAATTTCAGTAAACAGCAGTTTCAGGATCATGTCGCACGTATAATCGAATACATTAACGCAGGTGATATTTTTCAGGCCAACTTTTCGCATCGACTTCTCAGTCAAACTACCACTCATCCTGCAGAACTGTATTTGAATTTACGTTCGAAGAATCCCGCTCCTTTTGCCGGTTATTTTGGCTGGGAGGACTGGGCAGTCCTCAGCGCTTCCCCTGAACGTTTTCTGAATGTCTCTGGGAACGAAGTGGAAACGCGCCCCATCAAGGGGACCCGACGCCGAAAGTATGTTCCCGAAGCCGACCTGCTCACGCGTGATGAACTGCGGGAAAGCGAAAAGGACCAGGCCGAAAATGTGATGATCGTCGATCTGCTCCGCAATGACCTGTCGCGCGTCTGCCTGCCCGGGAGCATCCGAGTGCCCCACCTCTGCTCAGTGGAAACATACGAAACAGTACAACACCTGGTATCAGAAGTTCGTGGACAACTCAAACCCGATCAAACAGTCTGGGATCTGCTCGCTGCCTCTTTTCCCGGTGGTTCCATTACGGGGGCTCCCAAGGTGCGTTCAATGGAAATCATCGCCGAACTCGAGCCCACGGTCCGAGGCCCATATTGTGGCTGTCTGTTTTATGCTGGCCTCAATGGAGAATTCGACAGCAACATTCTGATTCGGACCTTCACCGTGCGGAAGGGCTGGATTCAGTTCCCGGTGGGAGGCGGTATTATCGCTCAAAGTCAGCCTCGACTGGAATACGAAGAAACCCTGCATAAGGCGGCGGGGATGATTGCCGCACTTCACAATTAAATGACTGCTACAGAATTAATTTGATGATCCTGATTATTGATAACTATGACAGCTTCGTGTTTAACCTGGCACGCTATTTTGAAGAGCTCGGTCAGGAAACACAGGTCATCCGCAATGATCAGATCACCCTCGCACAGGCAACGGAACTGAAACCGTCTGCCCTGGTTCTCTCACCGGGCCCCTGTACTCCAGAAGAAGCAGGCCTCAGCCAGGAACTGGTCCGTCACTTTACCGGACAGATCCCGATCCTTGGCGTCTGCCTCGGGCATCAATCGATCGCCGCCAGTCTGGGGGGAAAAATTATCAGAGCACCACAACCCGTACACGGCCAGACGTCTCTGATCTATCATCATAATTCACGCCTGTTATCCAGTCTGCCTGACCCGTTCCCGGCCACGCGCTATCACTCGCTGATCATCGATGAAGCAACCCTGCCAGCCGAACTGCAGATTACGGCACGCACAGCAGAAGGCATACCGATGGCCATCGAACACCAGAGTGCTCCGTTATTCGGTGTACAGTTCCACCCGGAATCAATTCTCACCAAATGCGGACTGGAGTTGCTGGAAAAGTTTCTCACCTATATTCCGGACACGACACCTCAAACCCAGGACACAATCCACTGAGCTTTCCCGTGACGGTTAGTTAAGCTGGTTTAAGTTTGCTTTTTGACACTCCACGAAATCCGTTACGACCCTGCCTTTTTTTCGATTCCTCACAGCACGTCCTGAATCGAGTGTAATACTTCACAACAACCTCCCCTCAGCCAACCGATAAAAACGAAGATATCAGAGTATTGATGACTCTGCTGTCGTTTTTACTGAACGTGAGTTCGTTCATGCATCGAGAGCGAATCACATTTAACCATCGCGTCTCTCAACCTGTTAAACTCGGCCCAAACGGCCCTGGAGACGCTACAGTAAAACTGGACACAGTCTGGAAGATTTGCGGGGACATTATTCATGCGATTCACCAACGAAAACGTGAAACACCAATTTGTATCAATCGTAACAGTTGCGTTCACTCTGTTTACGATATCGATCAGCTCTTCGTTCGCCGGTGAATGGCTGCATGACTTTCAGGCTGCGCAAAAACTCGCACAAGATAAAGATGTTCCGCTGCTCGTACATTTCCATGCATCCTGGTGTGCCCCCTGTAAACAGATGGAACAGACGGTTCTAAGTACGCAGACCCTTAAGAACATTCTCGGTAAACGCATTATCGGTGTCAAAATCGACAGTGATCAGTATCCGCAACTGGTCGATCGTTTCAACGTAAAATCGCTTCCCAGTGATATCCTGCTGACTCCCACTGGAACCATCATCACACGTGCAGGCGGAATGCAGCAGAAACACACCTACTTAAGTTTCCTCGGGCGCGGTGCTTCCCGGTATGAAAACGACCGCAGAGTCTACCTGGCTCGAAAAAGTAAACAGGAACTGATGGCGCGAAAGCAGCAGGAAAGTGAATCGGTTGAAGAAGAATCGATTGAGATAGAAGTGCAGGAGGAAGTCGAAGAAAAAACTTACGTCGCAACAGATCCTGCCAGAATCGGCCTGGAAGGCTACAGTCCCATCGCTTTGACCCGGGACCGCAAATGGACGAAAGGCAAAGAAGAATTCAGCTGGCCGTACCAGGGCATTACCTATCTGCTCTCCAGCCGTACCGAACTTGAAATCTTCAAGATTGACCCAGGACGTTATGCCCCGCAATTACTGGGCTGCGACCCTGTGATTCTGAATAAGCAGGACCGCGCCATTCCCGGCGATACAAAATACGGGGCCTACTACGATCACAACCTGTATCTGTTTGTGGACGTGGAATCCCGTGAAGAATTCAAAAAGAATCCAGACCGCTTCAGTCGTACAATGCATGTCTTGAAAATCGAAGAGGTCGAAGGCAGCGTCGTCCGCTAAACGGAGCTGCTATTTAGTATTTGCAGGTTTCTTAGCCGGTTCCACTTTCTGAGTTTCCAGGGGAATCGGTACAGGCTGTTTATCGCCCTGCGATTCTCTCAACTTCTGCAGACGACCACGGTACCGTTCATACAGTCGCGTCTGTTTACTTTCCGGTGGCAGCAACTTACCACCGACACAGACCGCTTTGATATGTGAAGTATGTTGCAGTGGCGAACCGTCGGCAATGATCAGATTCGCCAGTTTACCCGCGGTCAGAGACCCGACCTGATTGTCAATCCCCAGAATTTCTGCTGCAGAGAGTGTTACAGATCGCAAAGCAGCCTGCTCAGGCAGTCCGTAAGCCACTGCCATCGCGGCTTCAAACGGTGTGTTCCGTGAATTCCAGGCACTGTGAGAACGAATACAAAATGGAACTCCTGCATCATACAGGTGCCCCGGATTCGCATAGGGTGCGTCGAAAGGATCGTAGTCGTCCTGTGGCTTCTGCATCACAGGACCGACGATTACCGAAACCTTCCGCTGCTTCAATTCCTCTGCCAGTTTCCAGGCATCCGCACCACCAGTAATCACAATCCGCAGCTTTTCTTCTGCCGCAAACAGCAGGGCGCCGGCAATCGCTTCGCGCGAATTTGCCTCAATAAAGACCGGCTTCTGTTGTTGCAGATAAGGAATCAACGCTTCATACCGGGGATCAGTGACCGGCTCCCGTGTCCCTTTTTCTTTTGTCTGCTGCTTCAGCTTCTGATACAGGCGTGCCTGCCGGATAAAGTCCTTCAGTTCCGACTGACGTTCCTCTTTCGTACTCCAGTCAATCTGCAGGCCGGCTTCCAGTTCCATCACCATTTCAGGAGCAGTCCAGCCCGCTGTCTGCACCAGGGATGCCTGACCGGAGATCAGACCGGACTGTGGACTGACCAGGACCGTCGTGATCCCCCCCGCACGAGCCACGGGAAACAGCTCGGAATCGGGATTAATCGCAACGCCCGTCCGCAAATCGGGCTGCAGATCACCACTTTCCGCATAGTCTCGTGTTTCGCGGACCTTGTCGATTTCTGTTAATCCTAATGTGGAACCGGAATCAATCATCCCCGGATAAATATGGAGTCCTGCAGCATCAATCACCGTCATCCCTGCGGGCAGTGATTTTGCAGGCCCTGCATAAGTAATCTTCTTATCTTTGACGATGACAGTCCCCTGGGCAATATCACCCCGATCAATCGGGTGCAGCGTCGCGCCGGTAATCGCATACTCAGTCAATTCCTCCGCCGGCAAATCCAGTTTTGCATCGGTCTGTGCAGCAATCGATACTTGAGGTGCCTTGGAACGCCGCTCTGCCGACTCGGTCATTGCTGTCGGCTGCTGACGGCGATCAAAATAGACTTCTCCCTCGATGATGGTCATCTCACACCGCGAATAGGCATTCAGAGGATGACCACTGAAAACGGCGAAGTCACCATCTTTACCGATTTCGATCGAACCGATCTGCTGATCGAGTCCCAATTCCCTGGCAGGATTGATCGTGATGGTGCGCAGTGCTTCGTTGAATGACATGTTTCCGTAGCGGACTGTCTTGGCGGCTTCCAGATAGAGGTGACGGATCAGTTCCCAGTCATCACTTTTGATGACTGTATTAATACCTGCTTCATTCAACAGAGCCGCGTTATAGGGAACGGCATCGAAGGCCTCAATTTTATAAGCCCACCAGTCCGAAAATGTACTGCAGCTGGCACCGTGGGCCAGAATCTCGGGAGCGATCTTATAGCCTTCCAGAACATGTTGCAGCGACCAGACACGAATGCCCATATTGGACGCCACCCGCAACAGCATCAGAATTTCATCCGCGCGATAGCAGTGCGAATGGATAAACTTTTCATGGTTTACAATGTCTGCCAGTGCTTCCAGCCTCAGGTCCCGTCGAGGAGGCAGCCGTTTGATGTCCGGTTCATTTTTCTGTAACTTTTCATACTCCTGCCACTGTCGGCGGTAATCGATGGCTTCCAGAAACGCACGTTGCAGCGTCGCTTCAACCCCCATGCGGGTATTGGGAAAACGCGAGGTGCGATATTTGACATTTTCCCCCAACGCAAATTTCACCCCTTGAGGAGCATCGTGCAGAATATGCTCCCGGGCTGACTTGCCGTGTTTGAGCTTCACAACCGCATCCTGACCGCCAATCACATTTGCCGAACCATGAAACAACCGCGCGGCAGTCACGCCCCCCGCTAAAGCGCGATACTCAGACGGGTCTGCGGTATTCACGACATCACGAACGCGGACTTCAGGGACAATCGACTGCGAATACTCATTGATCCCATCTGTGATCATGATATGACTGTGGGTGTCAATGATGCCCGGCATCACATACTGTCCGGTGACATCAATGACGGTTGTCTGCTCAGGTACTTTCAGATCGCTTCCAATGGCAACAATCTTACCTTTTTTGACCAGCACCGAGGTCTGCGGCATTGTTTCTCCGGTGACAGTGATCACCGTTCCATTTTCCAGCAGTAGATTCCCCCCCGTATTTACCGCCTGGCTGATACGATCGGCCTTGAGTTCCGTATTAAACTGATGCAGGTTGGGGCGGTCTACGTTTTTGAAAACCGGTTTTTCTGCCACCAGGACTTCGCTGTCAGAATCGGCCAGCAGATCTTCACCGTCGTCCATTCCCTCCAGCGAGAGCTGGATCGGATTCTCAACGACCGGTTCCATCGTCTTCACTTTTCGAACCGCCGACCACTGCGTTTCTGTCCCAAAGGCCGACTTCAGTTTTCCGGAAAGCGATTCCGGCTTCAACTCTTTCCCCAGTTCGCCTTTAAACTGCAATTCAATCGAATGTTCGCCGGCACCAATGGCCACGGTGAATTCAAACTGTGACTTTTCAATCTTACCAGAAGTGACTTTGCCGTCCCCCTTTTCACTGGAAAACGTACCTCGCAAGACCGTCTTATCCTGCGCGAGCTGCAGTTGACCAATCACTTTACCTTGAGCTGACTGGATTTCGACACCCCACTGGCCGGCTAAATCGACGATAGCAGGTTCAGGCTTCTCTTTAGCCCCGGATTCAGGTTTGTCTTCTTTGTCTTCTTTCTTTTTCTCTTCGAAATCCAGCTTGAGGCCATCTACAAACAGGTAGCGTACTTTCGTTTCACTCTTTTCCCAGGAACCGGACATCACCGTCAGATGCGCCAGCTTGCCTGCGTCAATCGTCCCCAGACGTGATTCCATGCCGAGCAGAGTCGCTGCATCCTGCGTCAGAAAACGTAAAGCCTGATCTGCTGACAGGCCCTCTTTCACTGCGACTCGCAATTGTGGCAGAACGTCTTCGACATGTTTTTTCATCGATTCCGAAGAGACAGCAACCGGTAAACCGCTTTCTGCCAACTGACTGAGTCCCTGAATCTGCTCTTTCCAGAGACGGAGTTTTTCCTGCTGGACACGAACGGGATCAGAAAATTTAGTCGTCAGTTTTTTCTCATCCTCTGGTTCTTTTACTTTCGGTTTCTCGGGAATGTTCAGCCGGATAATCAAGCCGCTCGATTCATTTTTCAGGCGATCCAGACACAGGTAGGCTTCTTCGCCACCATAGATCACCGGTTTCAGATGGAACTCCGCACAGAAATCGAGTGTCCGTAAAATCTCATCCCGCGAGTCAGCCGTAAACACGGGAGTTTTTTTGCCATGCAGAACATCCTTCAACTCTGCATAAGCAGGATCACTCGGCGGGCGTTTAATGAACGCACTCTGCTCCTGATACAGATCCCAGTGTTGCTCGTAGTGCTGTGTGTCTAATAAGGTCTGCCGTAAATGGGCAAGGGCGCCCATCAGAGTGGTGGGATAAACATCGCCACGGGGTGCATACAGACGAAAGGTACTCATGGTCGATTTAACCAGAGTCGCTTCCCGTACAGGCAACTCACTGGTGGAGAGCAGTGTCCCCTGGCCACTGGCGATCTTTCCCTGGGGAAGCAGATGCACGGCTGTGAACCCGGCCTTCTGGTATTTTTCGAAACTGTTCTTTTTGCGAACGACGGCTTCATTCGCCAGAAATTCCGGACTGAGATAATTTCGATTATCGGGGCGCGTCGCCGCCAGGGCATAGCGCCCAAAATCGACTTTGCGCTCACTCGGCTGGGGGGCCTTGATATCCTTATTGAGCAGTTCGCTGGAAGCGGCATCAATGAAACCCGGGTAAATCACTAATCCCGTGCAGTCGATCACGTCTGCATCCGCAGGAATTTTCAGATCCATTCCCACATTTTCTATCAGCCCCTCGCGGATCAAAATCGTCGCATTCTCCAAAGTTTTATCCGGCTGGGTGACCACCCGGGCGCCCGTCAAAGCGAAGACGGTTGGCTCAAAGCCCACATTGCGTACAGCTTGCGCCTCAGCAAGCCGGGGCAGAGTCTGCAGCGAGAAAACAGACAACAGACAGAAAATACGTAGATAAGACATGGCTGTACCAGATCAGTTTCATGAAAACAGGTAGGACAAAATGACTGCGGGGTTTCACTTTAACAGTCGCGCCGACGGTTGAGAATAGGGATTTAGCCAGGAAATCGATTTCCCGCTAATTGCCCCGGACTGTAAATGAACCTGAAAAGGAGCCTGTTCATTTCGACGTTTTTTTGATCATTGTTTTTTTCCGGCTCTGATCGTATTCGCTGGTATCCCAGACAGGACCTTCCTTCTGAACAGCCGCGTACTTCTGCACCAGCTTTTTCTTCAATGTGTCCAGTCGTTTCTGTTCCTGCCAGGCCAGATTATGTTGCTCGCTGATGTCGTCTTTCAAGTTATATAGTTCGAACTTTGTCAGCTTCGCGTTCTTGATAATCTCCTGTGAAACGGAATTGACGTTTCCTCCCAGAGGGATGATGCCTTCCGGGCCACTCCAGTGCGCGACAACTTTCCAGTCCCCCTCGCGCATCGCTACACGTGGCGTACTGTATGCACGATAGTAATTCCAGAACAGAGGCGTTGTTCTCTCAATCTTATTCCCGGCAAAGAGGGGTAGCAGACTGGCACCATCCAGGGGGCGCTGATCAGGCACTGCGACGCCTGCGATTTCACAGAAGGTCGGCAGCAGGTCTACACTGCAGACGGGTGTCGCAATCTCCTGGCCCGCCTTGATTTTTCCCGGCCAGCGGACAATGCCCGGCACACGAATTCCCCCTTCGTAGATATGCAGTTTCATGCCACGCAGCACACCCGGAGATCCCCAGGAGCGTCTTGAGCCTTTCCCATAGCGATTCAATGTTTCGGGCCCATTGTCAGATGTGAAGAACACCAGTGTATTGTCGGCGACCTTCAGTTCATCCAGTTTTATCAACAGTTTTCCGACGGCACGGTCCATATTTGCGACATTCGCGAAGTACTGTGCCTGATCTTCATACAGACTCTTGTCGAGATATGTTTCCACCAGTGCAGGGGGAGAAGCCACCCGCTCGTGCGGTTCGTGAAAACAGACATGCAGAAAAAAGGGTTTCTCTTTCTCGCGCCAGTCACTCAACCAGCGAATTCCTTCATCGGCGACGATCTGGCAGGAAAACCCTTCGATCTCACCCAGTGGCTTTCCGTTCCGCACAAAATTATTGGGATTCTCATGCGTGGGCAGGGCGTTGTTCTGGGTGCTGAACCAGTGACGAAAACCATGATCGCCCGGTTGCGGCTGTTCTTTGGAATTGAACATGCCATTGCAATGCCACTTCCCCACATGCGCGGTGTCATAGCCCGCCTGCTGCAGCAGTTGCGCTACGGTGACTTCATCCCGCTTGAGATGCATCGGATGACCTTCGGGAATCCAGTCATACACGCCCAGACGATTCGGAGTCCGTCCCGTCAGCAAACCAGCCCGCGACGGAGAACAGACAGGAGCACTGGCATAACAGTCCGTCAGCCGCATCCCCTCGGAGGCCAGTTGGTCCAGATGAGGTGTTTTGATCACGGGGTGACCATAACAGGCCAGATCACCATAACCCAGATCGTCACAGAGAATTATCACGATATTCGGTTTGGCAGCCTGTTGTTTTTCGACAGCCTGCAATTCAGGCAAACCAAGTAACAGGACTGTTGCCAACAGCAGGGCAAGCGCACTTTTGAGATACATGTCAACTTCCAGATGAATGGTGAGGATTTATAAGATGGCAGTCGGTCGGTACAATTTCTCCATCATGAACGATGCAGAGACACGTCGCAATTGTTAATCCACCGATTGTAGCAGCCAGTCGGGAAATGAATCCAACCTGAACGAATTGGATTTTTTCTAATCTGCTGGAAGTAATTTCCCATCCGCATCGGTAAAATAAAAGCTTGAGTCATCGATTCATCCAAACAGGCTCAAAATTGAAGATCCTCATCCCCCTGAATGATTAAGTTCCAGAGGTACCATGATTCTACGATATTTAATTGGACTCCTGTTCTTACTCTGCCTACCGGCGCTGTCGATTCTGTCTGCAGAGCTTCCCCAAAAGAAAAGCAGTGACCGACATAAGATTGTTCTGATCGCAGGCCCCAAAAGCCATGGGCCCGTGGGAAACGGAATTCATGATTATCCCTGGTCGGTCAAACTGCTCAAGGTCATGCTCGACAATTCCAATATTCGAGACAAAGTTCAGGTCGAATATCATCTGGAAGGCTGGCCGGAAAATCCGGAGACGCTGAATGACGCCGACACGATTATGGTTATCTCGGATGGCCGAGACGGCGAGAAATTTACAGAAGCGCCTCACTTTGCCAGTGCAGCACATCTGAAACAGATCCAGCAGCAGATTGACCGGGGCTGTGGTTTCCTGACATTTCATTTCTCCACATTCGCCCCCGATCAGTATGCGAAACAGATTCAGAACTGGTCTGGCGGTTATTTTGACTGGGAAGAGAACGGAAAACGGAAATGGTATTCGGCGATTAAAACACTCAATGCGCCCGTGATGCTTCCCCATCCCGAGCATCCGATCTGCCGGGGCGTCGAACCGTTTGAGCTTCGCGAGGAGTTTTATTACAACATTCGCTTCCAGCCTGCAGATCAACGGCTGACTACATTATTGGAAGTCTCTGAACTCAAAGGACGCCCTGAAAACGGAAACATTGTCGCCTGGGCCAAAGAACGCAGCCAGGGGGGGCGCGGCTTTGGGACAACCTGCGGACATTATTATGACAACTGGCAAAATGCGGCCTTTCGAAAATTCATTCTCAATGCCATTGCCTGGACTGCAGGCATTCACGTTCCCCAATCCGGCGTAGAAGCCCGCTATTACACGCATCAGGAAATCACTACTGCTCTGGCCGGCATGCAGGGAACTGAACCCGCGTTAGTCGACACACAGCCCATTCGCGTTCTCATGTTCGCCGGCAATGAAGCACACGCCTGGCATAACTGGAAAAAAACCACCCCAGTCATTAAGCAACAGCTGGAACGAGATCCGCGCATCAAAGTGGATATCACGAATGACATCGAAGATCTGTCGAAAAAGAATTTGCAGAACTATCAGGTCATCGTGCAGAACTATACCAACTGGCATGATAAAACCCCATTAAGTAAAACCTCGCGCAACGCATTTATGAATTATCTGCAACAGGGCGGGGGGCTGATCTTAATCCATTTCGCCAATGGTGCCTTTCATTTCTCCCTACCCCAGGCAGGAGCGTCCGACTGGCCCGAGTATCGTAAGATTGTCCGGCGAGTCTGGAATCACCATGGCAAGGGGGAGCAGAAAAGCGGACACGACGCCTTCGGAAACTTCACCGTAAAGATTACCGACGACACGCATCCCCTTACACGGAACCTGGATGATTTTCCGGTGACCGATGAACTCTACTTTCGTCAGGATGGCACAGAACCGGTTGAGCCTCTGATTACTGCCAGATCCAGAGTAACAAAAAACAATGAACCGCTGGCCTGGACCTACCACTACGGGAAAGGACGCATTTTTCAGACGCTGCTCGGGCACAGCGAAAAAACCTACGACTCCTTTCCCCCCACTGAAATCCTGCGCCGCGCCACCGCCTGGGCCGCCCAGCGCCCCATTCACGAAATGGAAGCTCCACCAGCGCCAAAGAGAAAGCCCGCGCAACAAAACACACTCGTTCCGGGAAAATGGGGAAAGGCCCTCAATGCAAATGCAGGATCTGTTCTAACCAAAACACCTGCCGGGTTTTTAGACCACCGCCCATTGACAGCAGAAGGCTGGGTTAAACTACACAGTCAATCAGCTTTCAACATCCTGCTCGCCTGTGACCCCAAGAGCGCGGCTGCACATTGGGAGATGTACTCTTATGCCGGCAGCGGTTTTTTCAGCGTGTATCTGCCCGGACAGGGGGGAGAATTCAAGACGGGCATCAATATCTGTGACGACGAATGGCATTATGTCGCCATGATTCTGGAAGACTCGCGTTTGCGTCTGTATGTCGACGGCAAACAGGCGCTCGATTCGAAACTCCCGAAACGAAAATCGACTGAACCAGCACAGCGAAACATCGCTTTCGGACGGCTCGTCGAAAACAGGCTTGGTTGTGATGGCCTGCTGGATGATTTTCGTATTTCAAAAGGGACACGCGATTTTACAATCGTTCCCACAGCGCCCTTGAAACAGGATGACAATACTCTGTTCCTGCTCTCATTTGACTTGCCTGATAAAATAAAAATCTCGGATCGATCTGAACCAGGGAAATCAGTTCGCGTTGAAACAGCTACTACTGAAAAAGCACGCGATCACTGGGGCAAAGATGCGGTCGGGTTCGATCAGCCGGTTGAAGAAACCAGTGATAATCGCTGGCAGCAAACGGAGATGGGCACCTGGCTGGCCTGTACCGTGCCTTTACCAACTGGTCCCGTTAAAAAAGGGCTCTCGATCCGTGTCGGTAATAACCAGGCAGCCACAATCTGCTATGACACCGCTCACGGCAAAGTGAGGGGCATCTGGTCTAACGGATTTCTCAAACCTTCCCCGGAACGCTTTGGTCTGATCCGCGCACCATCACCGGTCGGACAGATTCATTTTTCGACAGCAGAGGGGCCTGGCTGGGAACAACCCTGTCAGTTCGTTGGTTCTCATGTGAATCGAAATCGGGTCACCCTGGAATACCGTATTGGAGAAACAACAGTATTTGAAACGCCCTGGTATGAGACTTCTCCAGAAAAGTCATATTTTACACGTGCCTTTGAAATCGGCCCTGGACAGGAAGAACTTAATCTAAACGTTGCTGCCGCCAGCGAGGTGCAATCTGTAGAAAATCATCCCCATCGAATGATCATGACGAAGCAGAACCGTCCGGTTATGATCGGCTGCGTCGGCGGAGAAGAAATCCATTCCCACATCAGCCCGAACAAAGAGCAGGGGGTCGCCAGTTTTGTGATCCCTCCCCGCAAAACTACACAGCGATTTCTCATCTATTACCAGATCAGTCCGGACGGCAATCCAGACACGGCCTACAACGCTCCCAATCTCTCAATACCAGACACACTGCAGACCCAACTGATCCCGGGACCACCTCGCTGGACCGAAACAATCACAACCGAAGGAGTCCTCAGCCAGCTGAATGCTCCTTATGTAGTCGACACGCTCACCATTCCGCATAAGAACCCGTACCACGCGCTCTTCTTCATAAGTGGTCATGACTTCCTGGAAAATGGAGACATGGCGGTTTCAACCGTGCACGGCGATGTCTGGCTGGTCAGCGGCGTTGATGCTGATTTAACCGAATTGAAGTGGAAGCGTTTTGCTACCGGACTGTTTCAGCCATTAGGATTGAAAGTGGTGAATAACAAGATTCATGTACTGGGCCGCGATCAGATCACGATCCTGCACGATCAGAATCTGGATGGCGAAGCGGACTTCTATGAATGCTTCAACAACCAGATCCCGACATCAGTCGGTGGCCATGATTATGTGACCTGTCTCGAAACCGATTCTTTCGGGAACTTTTTTTTCATGCATGCGCAGCAGGGTGTCATGCAAATCAGCCGGAATGGCAAACGATTGAATCAAATCGCATCCGGCTTTCGCAACCCCAATGGCATGGGAATGGGCCCTGGCAATATTATCACCGCATCCCCCCAGGAAGGGAACTGGACTCCCGCCTCCAACGTCACAGAAGTAAAACAGGGAGGCTACTACGGCTTTGGTGGTCCACAGATCACGCCGGACAGACCGTTGGGATATGATCCCCCGTTATGCTGGATCCCCCGACTGCAGGATAACTCCAGCGGCGGACAGGTCTGGGTCACCAGTCCGGACTGGGGCCCGCTGGAAGGTCAGCTGCTGCACCTGTCTTACGGTCAAAGTAAATTGCTGCTGACACTGCGGGAAGTCATCGCCGGACAATCGCAGGGGGGCACGCTCACGTTACCCCTGGAGTTTGAATCAGGAATCATGCGGGGGCGGTTCAGACCCGAAGATGGGCAGCTTTACGTCAGTGGTTTAAGAGGCTGGGTCACGAATGCGGTCCGCGACGGTTGCCTGCAACGTGTGCGCTACACTGGAAAACCGGTTCACCTGCCTGTCGCCGTCAAAACCATGCAGAACGGAATTGCTTTGACGTTTACGAACCCATTGGATCGTCAAAGAGCTGAGAACCCCGATAATTACGCCATTGAACAATGGAATTATCTCTGGTCACAAAACTACGGTTCACCAGAATATCGTGTCTCCGCTCCCCAGACCGAAGGTCGTGATGAAGTTGAAGTCATCTCTGCCACGTTGCTGCCTGATCAGCGCACGGTCTTCCTCGAATTGCCGCGTGTGATTCCTGTGATGCAGATGGGAATCACCTGGCAGTTGAACAGTCAGTCTGGCGAATTATTAAAACAGACCTACTATCATACGATCAATTCGGTTTCTTCGCGCAAAATGGAGGACTCGATTCTGGCACGTCGTCAGAAAAATGAGCTGCTCTCGCCAACTCAGGTGCAACAGCTGAAACCGGGAATTCTCTGGCGTTTCAAACAGAATCTGTCAGCCGGTTCCCTCGTGACTGATGCGCGCAGCAGTCGTCTGCTGGCATTATCTGTCGGTCCTGCAGAACCAGTTACCCCCTTTCTGAAGCCAGGTCGTTTTTCCGCTTCTGCAGAAGGCTATCTGCGCGTCCCCATTGCAGGTGATTACGAGCTGAGCCTGGAAGGTTCGGGAACTGCCCGCTTAAAAGTGAATCAAAAACAGATCATTCAGGTCACAGACTCTGACTTCAAACAGTCTGAGCCTGTGACCGTTCATTTGAAAAAAGGGTACAACCAGTTACAGTTAGACTACCAGAGCCAGCCTGATGGACGGGCCCGATTACGGTTGCTCTGGAAAGGCGAGGATTTTGCGGCCGAACCGATTCCACCTCAACTCTTGAGCCACACAGGGAATGACAGTCAACTGCTGGAACGACAGCAGGTCCGCTACGGACGTGAACTGCTCGCAGAGTTTAAATGCATCGCCTGCCATACACTGCCAGGCGAAGACACCTCATTTACACTCGCCCGACTGCAGGCCGACCAGTTCCTTTCAGAGAGTGCCGCGATGCCCGAATTATCACGAACTGCACCAGATTTGAAGAATATCGGAACGCGCGTGACGAAACGCTGGTTATTTCACTGGTTGTTGAATCCACAAAATTTACGGTCACATTCCAGGATGCCCGCGTTACTGGGAGACCCTGCTGAGAAGCAGACCATCCAGAAAGCAGCCGATTTAACTGCCTGGTTTGTGTCTCAGGCCCGGAAACCTGATTCAGATAACAGCAAAACACCAGACTTCAGTTCGGAAGACAACTCCGGAAAGTTTCTAACCGCTGGGACGAAGTCCTACGAAGTACTGGGCTGTATCAACTGCCATCACTTTTCAGTTGCCGAGGAACCAGATGAATATCAACGGCACTCACTCGCATTCATCAAACGTAAATTCACCGCTTCTCAACTGATACGCTTCCTGAAATCACCACACGAACACCACCGTTGGAGTCGCATGCCTGATTTCAAATTATCAACTGAGGAAGCAGTCGGACTCGCAGTGTATCTGATCGAGAATTCCAAAGGGAAAATCCAGAATGCCATGATCCCACCTGCCGGTTCCGCCAACCGGGGTAAGACGTTGTATGAAACGCTGGGATGTGTTCAATGTCATAGTTCACTTCAGGAATCACAACTGTCTGCAACGGGACTCCAGCCAGTTCCCATCAAAGCACAATCACTTTCCGCAGGATGCCTTGCCGAAACAGAAAAGAGGCCTGCTTCTGTTCCCGACTTCACATTTCATCCGGAACAATACGCTGCTATCCAGGCGGTCTTAAAAACGGGATCAGACTCCCTGTTCCGGCGGAGCGATTCGGAAACTGCTGAGCGATGGTTCCACCAGTTGAGTTGTTCCGCCTGTCACACCCGAGATTCCACATCCAGTCCTCGTGCAATTATCGTTGTCGAAGAAGGAGAGTCGGGATTACCTCCGGAACCTTTGCCAAGCCTGACATGGGCGGGTGAAAAACTGAAACCTCACTGGTCAGAAACTTTTATAGGTGGACAGCTTTCCTGGCGTCCCCGGCCCTGGTTGAAATCCCGGATGCCCGCCTTTCCCGCACATGCGGCGCTGCTGGCACGAGGAATGGCGGCCGAGCATGGAAAGTCCATCCACTCAACAAATGAGTCTTCAAAAACCGAACTTTCTCAGTCAGAAACACAAATTCAACTGGGCCATCAACTGACTTCGAAAACCGCTCTCGACTGTCGGCAGTGTCATGGTGTTGGAGACAACTTGCCAACCGGTGATGATAAAACAAAAATCGCACCTGGGATAAATTTCGTACACATCCGGGAACGGCTCGATGATGACTACTATCGGCGGTTTGTCCTCAATCCACCACGATTTGATATATCCACCAAAATGCCTCGTCTTTCCGCGAACGGAAAAACAACTAAAATTACCAACATACTGGATGGGAATGCGGATCTACAGTTCCAGGCCATCTGGCGTTACATTCAGAGTCTGGATGAACAACCTCGCTCCTTCAGAAACAACTGAGACGGCTGTTCTGATCGAAAAATTTCAGGATAATTAAAAAGATGACACGGTATATCAGAACCTCTCATGGTTCACGGAATTCCTCGTTTAAGATGCGGCTCATCATCGCTGTTGGCATCGCACTGTTCAGTTACGTTTCGTACCTGATGAAGTCCGATGTCAATGAAGTCACCGGGGAGAATCAGCGGGTTGCTTTAACAGAACAGCAGGAAATCGCGCTGGGGCTGCAGGCGTTGCCCGCCATTCTGCAACAGCATCAGGGAGAACCCCCCGATCAACAGGCCCAGGCGTATGTTGATCGTGTCGGACGACGGCTGCTTGACAGTTTCAATGCCGCGCTGGCAAAAGAGGGGCGACACAACCCTTATCGGTTCAATTTCCACCTGCTGAAAGACAATCAGGTCGTTAACGCGTTTGCCTTGCCCGGCGGGCAGATCTTCATCACGGCTGCCTTGTACAATCAACTCGAGACAGAAGGACAACTCGCTGGCGTACTGGGACATGAAATTGGACACGTCCTGTCTCGGCATGGTGCTCAACAGATGGCAAAACAGGAACTCACACAAGGTCTGGCCGGCGCGGCCGGTGTGGCCGGCGGAGATGTCAGCAGCGCCCGCCTGGCGGCGATGATTGGCTCAATGGTGAATATGAAATATGGTAGAAAGGATGAACTCGAGTCGGATCGCTGGGGTATCAAACTGATGGTCATGGCAGGCTACGATCCTCACGCCATGATCGCAGTCATGGATATTCTGAAACGCTCTGCCGGTCCCGGCAGGCAGCCTGAAATCTTCAGCACGCACCCCGATCCCGGAAACCGTATCGAACGCATCCAGTATTTCATACAGCAAGCGTATCCATCAGGGCTCCCGCCTGATCTCGAACCCTGAAAATTGAATGAATTGAATACGGGAAACTGATGAAATTCCGGAAATTTCATGTTTATTGACAAGTCATTAAAGTGCTCCTGAACAAAACATCCGATAGAAACAAGATAGTGAATTGACTTTGCTCAGGGATAAGTTAAGATATCGGTAGAACGAGCTGGCGATACGATTAGTATTGACGCTATGAGATAGTTTTGATAAACACTACTGATAAAGACATCTCAGGAAAGCCGTTTTTCAATGAGGATCTCCCCCGCTTTTTGAGATCAATAACCCACCAATCAGAATAAAAAATTACTGATTACCCATTTGGCTTTTTATGTATGTGAGTCGTTTCCGGCGGGGCCTTGGTCTTCATCGGCGCCACCCTCGATTAAATTGGGGCGGTCGCCTGTTTCTTGAAAGTAATTGCTCTTTCATGTTCGCGCTGAGAGATATTGACGTATCTGAACCAGTTGCAAAACTACCAGACCAGTTCACTGGCTAAATAACATTATCCTCTGAAGGTTATCTGTCTTCTGTTTTGATGAAATGACATCAGAAGGCCCCCGAAATCTTTTCGTCGTTTTGTCGCCTTTATTCGATGACAACGGAGTGAATCCTGATTCCGGGTCGAGTTAGTAAAACATTTAAAAGTTCCTTATTAGCAACCATTTATCGGTTGACGGAACCTGATTGAAACGATTGAATTCTAGTAACAGTTTTTGACCACAATATTTTTTGCCTGAAAGGATATCGGCAAGACGATCACCCTGTAAGAGGCATTCGTCAACAAGTTTGTCAAAGCATTCTGTTCTCAATGCCTGGGCCAAATCCTTTTTACTGTTTAAAAAAGCGATTGTCCTAAGAGTTGGAATATTCAGGCCAAGATGGTCGAGTCCGCAGACGGGCGAGTTATTCCACTGTGTGAGTCTTTCTTCAAGAGATCAGGATTTCGCCAGTATCATTAGCTGGCTTTGATCTGATTTCCGCTGGATGAAGAGTCGACACGTTCAGAAGTATGCCAGCTGCATTCAAGTATCATTGCAGGCTCTCTGCTGATAATGATTCTGTCTTGAAGCATTTGTCTGTCACTTCATGAGCCGTTCATGCTGTAGTTGTGTCTCTAATTATTTCGTAACTATTTTTATAATCATTTGGTGTTTCTGTATGGCCGCTAAAAGTTCTGAAACTTCAGACAAACCCAAACCTGCACGTCGAAAAACGACAAAACCGCGAAAAAAAGTTGAACGCGCGACGGAAGACACTTTAGAAAAAAGTGAGACCGACGCCCTGCAGGATGAGTACCGCCGCAAGGCCGAAGAAAACCTTGAAATGTTCGAAAACACTCAATCCCACCAGAGCGATGCAGAACCTGAAAGAGAACCCGCAAGCATGTCAGATACCTCTTCTGAATCCACAGGCGATAACAACTCAAACCGCTCAGACGGTGATCAGTCATCCGACAAATCCGGAGGCAACCGTCGTCGGAGGAGACGCAGAAGAAAATCAGACGGTACTACCAGCCAGGGACCTGGACGACAGGGTGGCCAAAATCAGAATGCAGGCAACCGGGGACGTGCCAACTCCAACAACCGTGGCGGAAATCGATCGCGATCCGGCGGCAATGCGGGAGGCAACAGAACACAAAACCGCAGACCTCGCTCCAATACTCCTGTCGACGAAAATATTTCAGGAACCATTGAAGGGGTACTCGAGCTACATCCCAAAGCTTACGGCTTTATCAGAGACCCTAAATCCAACTACAAGGCCCAGGATTCCGACGCTTTCGTTTCCAGTTCTCTGATCGAAAAACACAATCTTCGTGAAGGAATTCTGATTCGCGGCGAAGTAGGGCCTGGTACTCGTGGCCAGGGTCCTCGACTCAAATCGATCGAAACGATTGATGGCCGTACTGTCGAAGAATACATGCAAATCAAATCGTTCGATGAGCTGACTCCTATCAACCCGTTTGAACAGATCAAACTGGAAACAGGCCCCATGCCGATCACAATGCGCATCATGGATATGCTCACTCCGATCGGCAAAGGACAACGTGCACTGGTAGTGGCTCCTCCTCGAACCGGTAAAACAATGCTGCTGCAGGATATCGCAGAAGCAGTCAGTACCAATCACCCCGAAATCCGCCTGATGGTGCTGCTGATCGACGAGCGTCCCGAAGAAGTAACGGAAATGCAACGTTCTATCAAAGGCGAAGTCATTTCTTCTTCAATGGACCGGGATGTCGAAAGTCACGTCCGCACCAGTCAGTTGATTTTTGAACGTGGTAAGCGACTGGCGGAAGCAGGCGAAGACGCCTTCATTCTGCTGGACAGTATCACCCGTACCGCACGTGCCTTTAACAAATGGGTCGGAAACACCGGACGTACCATGAGTGGTGGTCTGGATGTGAAAGCCATGGATATTCCCAAAAAGATGTTCGGAACCGCCCGTCGATTTGATGAAGGTGGATCCCTGACGGTACTGGGAACCGCTTTGATCGATACGGGCAGCCGCATGGATGAAGTGATCTTTCAGGAATTCAAAGGAACCGGCAACATGGAAATGGTTCTCAGTCGGGAACTGTCCGACCGCCGTATCTTTCCTGCCATTGATATCACGCTCTCCGGAACACGTCGTGAGGAAAAAATCCTGGCCCCCGAAGTACTGGAAGGTGTCACGATGCTCCGTCGCAGTCTGATTTCCCTGAACCCGGTCGAAGCCATGGAACAACTCAGCAGTACCCTCAAGAAATTCCCGAGCAATAAAGAATTTCTGGAAAAGATCCGCGCCATCCTCTAGGTCGAATCATTTAACCATTGCGTCTCCCCAAATATTATACGCGGCTCAAATAGCCTTGGAGACGTTACAGTAACACTGGACATAGCCTAAGTCCGCTGGAGTCTGGACACAGCAAGACAGCAATTCGCTCAACTGCAGGATCCCTTAGAACAGGATATCACTGGTGGACCGTGCCGATTCTGATTCGCAGTCACACGATAATGAATCCAGTGAATCGCAGACTCTTCAGCCTGCGGCCAAACCCGGTCAGAAACGAACTGCGATATACCTGCGTGTCATACTATTGATTGCCCTGGCAGGGATTGCTGGCATGGTTTATTTCCAGTACCGTGATCTCCTGACACTGAAATATCTGGCCACGCAGGAAGATCGCTGGCAGGATTTTGCCGCAAAATACCCGGTCTCAATTTACCTGGTTGCCTTTTTGATCTATACCGGAATCACCGGCCTCTCCCTGCCTGGTGCAGTCCCATTAACCTTATCTTATGGCTGGTTTTTCGGATTCTGGAAAGGCCTGCTGCTCGTCAGCTTTGCATCCACGGCCGGCGCAACCCTGGCATTCTTAACCAGTCGCTATCTGTTTCGCGCGGCAATTCAAAATCGCTACAGCGATCGCTTTACCAGTTTTAATCAACAGTTTGAAAAAGAAGGGGCCTTCTATCTCTTTACGCTCAGACTGGTTGTCGCGGTTCCGTTTTTTCTCATCAACCTGTTAATGGGCCTCACGACGATTCGTGTCTGGACATTCTGGTGGGTCAGTCAACTGGGGATGCTTGCCGGGACCGCCGTTTATGTCTACGCTGGCACGAGTGTTCCCACCTTGCAGGAACTGTCCAGCCAGGGAGCCCGCGGGATTTTGTCCCCCCAGCTGATTATTGCCTTTATTCTACTGGGAACGTTTCCTCTACTTGTGAAGAAATCAGTGAATCGACTGCGGAAACAGACTTGAACCGAGTTCTACAAGAATCGTAAGAGATCAGCATGACCGAATCGCTTCAGATTGATCCCCCCGATGAATTTAATCAACAGCTGGTGAAACAGGTCCACCCCCCGGACTGGATCAACCCTGAACCGGATGGCAGATACAATCTGGTTGTGATCGGCGCGGGAACAGCTGGCCTGGTTACTGCAGCAGGTGCAGCAGGGCTCGGGGCAAAAGTGGCATTGATCGAGCGGCACCTGATGGGGGGCGATTGCCTGAATACAGGCTGTGTGCCTTCAAAGGCCATCATACGATCTTCCCGGGCAATGCATGCGGTCATGCAGGCAAACGAACTGGGAGTTCTTAGCGATCGCAAATCAGTGGCAATCAACTTTCCACAGGTTATGGAACGCATGCGTAAACTGCGGGCCGACATCAGCAAACACGATTCTGCACAACGGTTCAAAGACCTGGGAGTGGATGTTTTTATCGGCGAGGCCAGCTTTCTCAACCAGTCAATCATTCAAGTTGATCAACGTCAGCTTGATTTCAAAAAAGCAGTAATCGCCACAGGTGCCCGGGCGGCTGTCCCCGAGATCGAAGGACTTAAAGAAACCGGCTTCCTTACCAATGAAACCATCTTTTCATTAACAGCACTGCCTCCCAGGCTGGCCGTATTGGGAGCAGGCCCCATCGGTTGCGAATTAGCACAAACATTCGCCCGCTTCGGTTCGGAAGTCACTCTGATTCAATCTAAACCCCAGATTCTGCCCCGGGAAGACCGTGACGCGGCGCAAATCATTCAGAGGCAACTGGAACAGGATGGCGTCAAGATCCTTCTCAATGCAACCACCACTCAAGTGTCTCGAACCGAAACCGGTAAGAAGATTCAAATCGACACTCAAGGAAAAGTGACGGACTTCATCGCCGATGAAATACTGATCTCTACCGGACGTGCCCCCAACGTCCAGGGTTTAAACCTGGAACAGGCAGGCGTGAAATACGATGAACGAAATGGCATAGTCGTCAATGATTTTCTGCAGACTACCAATCACGACATTTATGCTGCCGGTGATATCTGTTCTCGTTATCAGTTTACACATACTGCAGATTTTCAGGCTCGTATTGTCATTGGAAACGCGCTGTTCAAAGGGAGAAGTAAATCCAGCCAGTTGCAGATCCCCTGGTGTACGTACACAGATCCAGAAATTGCACACGTCGGATTGTATCCACATGAGGCGGCTGCAAAGAACATTCGTATCCAGACTTTCATCCAGGAATTGAAAGACGTCGATCGCGCCATTCTGGATGCCGAAACAAATGGCTTTGTAAAAGTTCATGTCAAACAGGGAACCGATAAAATTCTGGGGGCCACCATTGTCGCCAGCCATGCAGGTGACCTGATTTCTGAAATTTCGGTCGCCATGAAATCAGGTATGGGGTTAAAACAACTGGCCAGTGTCATTCATCCCTACCCTACGCAGGCAGATGCCATCCGAAAAATCGGCGATCAATACAATCGCACCAGGCTCAGTCCATTGATCAAAAGTATTTTCAATAAATGGCTCACCTGGAGCCGCTGACATGAATTGATGAACTGAATGTAACACGAACTTCCGTTTTTCACTTTGGAATGAGTAGAATTTCTTGCATTCCTGCCGCACAATGCTGCAGAGGAATTTGAAGTCCGCTCAGATAGAGCGAACAGGAGCAAGCCAGCATATTCGCACAGAAAACATCTATTTCAGAACTGGCAGAGTCCAATGACAACCGACTATCAGAATTTCTTCGGCGATTTACATAATCACAATCAAGTAGGTTATGCACTCGGGTCACTCGACCGCTCTTTTGAAATCGCGCGAAATCATCTTGATTTCTATGCTTTTACCCCTCATTCCTACTGGCCTGATGTCGTCGATTACGATGGTAAAATCACGCACAAATGGAAAAATGGATTTCATATCGCCCGCGCCCGCTGGCCGGAAGTCGTACAACTGGCGAAAGACTTCGATTCACCGGGAGAGTTTGTCACGATCCTGGGTTACGAACGACATGGTACCGAAGAAGGGGACTACCACATTCTCTTTCCGGACCTTCAGGGAGACTACGAACTCATCGACGACCTTGCAGAACTTCAGGCATTCGCGAGACAGCGGGGCTGCCTGATGATTCCCCATCATCCTGCCAATCGCCTGGGCCATCGTGGATTTGATGCCACCAAATTGGCATCCGATGTTTCACCTGTCCTGGAAATCCATTCCGAATGGGGGTGTGCCGAACATGACCGGGCTCCTTTTCCCTATAAAAGACACACGGAAGGGGGACGCTGGACGAAACACACGCTTCAATATTATCTGAACCAGGGCTATCGTCTCGGAGTGGTTGCGAGCACGGACGATCATCTGGGATACCCGGGCGGTTACCGCGAAGGCCTGGCTGCCATCAAAGCATCCGAACTGACCCGCGATGCCTTATTCGACGGATTGCGTAATCGCCGTACTTACGCGGTCTCCGGTGATCGCATCGAACTGGACTTCTATCTCAATAATCAGATGATGGGGCAGGAACTCCCTTTTACTGATGAACGTGAACTGAAGGTAAAGGTGCAGGGCTGGGATGAAATTGATCGTGTGGAAGTTTTGAAAAATGGACGTGTGATTCATCGTGACTTTCCTGTTGATAAATCTAATGGAGCCCATCCCTGGGACAAACCGGTGGTTCTGCGTTTCGAATATGGCTGGGGTCCCTGGCCGGCTTTAGGCTGGGGAGGCACGGCTGACTGGAATTTCAATGTCGATATCGACGGTGGCGAGATCCAGCAGATTCAGACCTGTTTTACCACCGGACCACTGGATGAATTCCGCCGTGATCGCATTTTGGAACAGACACCTCAGCAGTTGAAAGTCCAGTCGTTCACCGCTCTCAAACAGCAGGTTGATGACTGGTCCCAGAAAGCCATCGTCATGCGGATTCAGGGAGATGCCGACACCCGGATATCGGTTTCCTGTCAGCAGCCCAGTGAATGTCAGCTGACACAAAAGTTTTCAGACCTGGCGGTCAGCAATGAAATGTTATTTACCCGACCGTTTCCCTGGGAATCGGCTATGCTGCATCGGCTTGTATTTCATAATCAGTGGAATACAGAATTTACATTCATCGATCAGAGTGATGGCAACCAGGATGACTGGTACTATGTCCGCGTCATTCAGTCCAATGGCGAGATGGCCTGGTCCAGCCCCATCTGGGTCAATCAGAAATGACTTTTTCTGCATAATCGGCGAATTTCGTTTTTTCTGACTCGAATACAGCATTTAAACCTCTCGAATTGAATGAAGCAGCAGGCAGAGAATTGATTCCTGAGCTGACTTTGATTTAAAATAGATCTATTAAATATCTTAACTATTCCCTTTCAACCTTTTTGAAAGCTACCCCCGACAATGGTTGACGACACCAGCCAGACCATCAACCTGTCAGCTCCTGTTTTAGAAAAGCTGGAGGCAGGAAGCCGACCGTTCTCCATTCTGATTCAAAAATTAGCCGGAATCGTAGGAAAAACCGGCATCCTGTATAATGCGGATGAACTGCTCGTTTACGAATGTGACGGATACATCGTCGATAAATCCGCGCCGGATATTGTCGTCTTCCCCACCACGACCGAACAGGTTTCAGCAACAGTCAAACTCTGCAACGAATTCAATGTTCCCTTCCTGGCCCGCGGTGCCGGAACCAGTCTCTCGGGCGGTTGTCTGCCCATAGGGGGCGGCGTCATGATCGTATTGACCCGCATGAAACAAATTCTGGAACTGAACCTCAGAGATCGATACGCGATTGTAGAACCAGGCATGGTCAACCTGCACCTGACGAATGCCCTGAAAGGGACCGGTTATCATTACGCTCCCGATCCTTCCAGTCAGGGTTCTTGTACGATTGGCGGAAATATTGCCACCAACTCCGGTGGCCCGCATACGCTGAAGTACGGAGTGACAACCAACCATGTGCTGGGACTGGAAGCGGTCCTGCCTGATGGCACCATTGTGGAACTGGGTGGCCCCACCGCGGAGGTTCCCGGTTATGACCTGCATGGCGTCTATGTCGGCAACGAAGGTACCTTCGGCATCTGTACCAAGGCCATCGTCCGCCTGACACGTGATCCGGAAGCCCATCGCACGATGCTGGCTGTCTTTCAGACGATCGGTGACGCCACCCGTGCGATCTCCGAAATTATTGCAGAAGGGATTATTCCCTCCGCCCTGGAAATGATGGATCACGGGATTATCCAGGCAGTGGAAGAAGCATTTCACTTTGGTTTTCCACTGGATGCAGGCGCAGTGTTACTGATAGAAGTCGATGGGCTGGAAGTCGCTTTGGATGCGGAAGTTTCAAAAATCCTGGAAATCTGCAACAAGAATAATGTTCGGGAGATTCAGCGTGCTGACACTCCTGAAGAACGCATGCTGATCTGGAAAAGTCGCAAACAGGCCTTTGGAGCCATCGGTCGACTCAGCCCGAGCTACTGTACCCAGGATGGAGTTGTTCCCCGAACAAGGCTCCCGGAAATTCTCGAATTTATAGAACAGACCAGCGAAAAATATGGTTTAAGAATCGTCAACGTCTTTCACGCCGGAGATGGTAACGTGCATCCGATCCTGCTGTTTGATGAACGCGATCAGGGACAGATTCAACTGGTGCTCGAAGCCAGCGAGGAGATTCTGGAAAAGTGTCTTGAACTGGGTGGCAGCGTCACCGGAGAACATGGAATTGGTGTGGAAAAAATCAATTTCATGAGCCGCATTTTCAATGAAACCGATCTGGCCACAATGGAAAAGGTCCGAAATATTTTTAACCCGCGGCAGATCTGCAGTCGAGACAAGGTGCTGCCTCAACATACTTCAGAGAATTCACCCAAGGTGGTCCAGGCACATCCGGCCCGTCGCGCACCACACTGAACCAGACACATTCTGCCCGCACGATTCATTCACAATTCATTTATTGCAACAAGGCTTCTGAAAGTAGAACTATGTCCCCGCTCCAATCTGGTTCGCAGGAAGAATTTGTTCCCGCTTCCCAAACGGAATTAAGCCGCTTCATGACAGAAAATGCTGCTGCAAATCACAGGCAGTTGTTTCCTGTCGGTGGACGAACATCGCTGGCTGTCTGCTGTCCCGCCAGCCAGACTGGTATACAACTCTGTACCTCACAACTCAATCGGGTGGTAGATTATCCTGTCAAAGACTTAACGATCACTGTCGAAGCAGGGATGCGCATCGACGAATTGAATAAGATGGTTTCGGCGGAAGGACAGCGACTTCCCCTCGATATCCCGCAATCCAACCGGGCGACAATAGGTGGAGTGATTGCCACAAATACCAGTGGTCCGAAACGGTTTTCCTTTGGAACGATTCGCGATTATGTTATCGGAATGTCTGCGATTGACGGTCAGGGAAACCTGTTCAAGTCGGGTGGTCGTGTAGTGAAAAACGTCGCTGGATACGATCTGGGAAAAATGCTGGTCGGATCACTGGGTACCCTGGCCGTGATCAGCCAGGTATCGCTCAACCTGAGACCAAAACCACAGACGATGTCCATGGTCTGGTTTCAGTTCGATTCCTGTCAGACAGTTGATCAGGCACTGGAAGCAGTTGTGACCTCGGGGACACGTCCGATCGCTGTGGAATATTGTAATGCCAAAGCAGCCAGACAAATTGCAGCAGAAGCCCGCCTGGAACTGCCAGCGGATCATCATACTTTGTGTGTCTGTTTCGAAGGGCCTGAAAATGAAGTTCGCTGGCAGACCAATCAAATTGCCTCTGAATGGAAGCAGTACTCTCCACTGAGCGTCCAATCTGTGGAGACCGAGGAAGCCACACGGCTTTACAATGCATTTACCGAATATCAGACATCTTCAGATGACCCGGTGACACTCAAAGCGATCCTGCTCCCTTCACAGATGATGAAATTTGTGGAAATGGCTTCTCAGCTGAATATTGCAGTACAGGCACACGCCGCTGATGGAATTGTATTCGGACATTTACCCGACTCTGCCAGTTCCCTGGATGATGTTCAACAGATATTTAATCAGTTGAAAACAACCATTGACTCGAAAACAGGTTATTTGAACATCTATCAGTGTGAGTCTGACTGGTCTGACTCACTGCCTCTTTTCTGTTCGCCTCCCGCAGGCTGGGATCTGATGAAACAGTTTAAAAATGCGTTAGACCCTGAACACCTGCTGAATTCACAACGGTTTAATGAGCTGGTCCAAAATTAGAATCGTGCCCTACGCAATCTCCTTTGACTAATAGAATCTCGCATACGAGTTAACATATGAAACCTGGCAGTTCTTTCTCTCAATCCGTTGATGTCTCAAAAGATTCCACAGAAATCCCCGGTTCTGAAATCCCTTACGAGAAATTTCTGGACTGTATTCACTGTGGTCTGTGTACCGCAGCCTGTCCCACTTATCTGGAAACGGGGAATGAAAACGACAGCCCGCGTGGACGCATTTACCTGATGCGAGCCGTGGTAGACCAGCGGGTTGAACTATCTGACGCCGTGCGCGGACATCTGGATCTGTGCCTGGACTGTCGTAGTTGTGAAACCGCATGTCCTTCCGGAGTCCAATATGGCCGCCTGATTGAACCCTTCCGCGTCGATATTCAGAAAATGGATGCCCGCCAGGGCAAAGGGGCACAACAGGACTGGTTCCACCGCTGGATCCTTTACCGCCTGTTTCCTTACCCCGGTCGAATTCGGATGACATTAGTGCCGGCACGGATCATGCAGGCTCTGCGAATCGACAAACTGATGAATGCCTTGAAACTGACCAGCCTGCTGCCGGACAAACTGAAGCGCATGAATGATCTGCTGCCACGCCTCAAGCCGGCGGAACCCGATCTGCCGGAAGTTCTGCCAGCCCAGGGTACGCAACGCGCCCGGGTTGCATTTTTTACTGGCTGTGTCTCAGAAGCGATGTACAGCCATGTGAATCGGGCCACCGTTCGAGTCCTGCAGGCCAATGGTTGCGAAGTCGTGATTCCCCAGACCCAGGCTTGCTGCGGCGCCATCCATTATCATAGCGGTGCCGACCAGGCTGCAATGGAATTTGCGTTACAGAACCTCTCCGCATTCGACCTGGACGATATCGATGCCATCATCGTCAATGTCGCCGGCTGTGGTGCCATGCTGAAAGATTATGGCCATATCGCAGAGGAAATCGAGGGAGTTTCTGAAGAACACAGAGAGCAGTTGAAACGGCTGGCATCAAAGTTCAAGGATGTCTCCGAGTTTCTGTTTGAACTGGGTCCGATTGCCCCCCAGGGAGAAATTCCCTTTCGCGCGACTTACCATGATGCCTGCCATCTGGTCCACGCTCAGAAAGTTCAAAATCAGCCCCGCAAGCTGCTGGAATTGATTCCCGCACTTGACCTGATTCCCCTCAACGAATCGACAATCTGCTGCGGGGCCGCAGGCAGCTATAACCTGACACAGCCGGAAATGGCGGACCAGTTGGGCAAACGCAAACTGAACAATATTCTGAAAACCGGAGCAGAAATCGTCATCAGCGGTAATGTAGGCTGCACACTGCAGATCGATTCCAAACTCCGCCAGTCTCAGCAACCACTCTGGGTGGCGCATCCCATGGAACTGCTCGATCTCAGCTATCGCGGGCAGAAACCATCATTTTAGATCGCATCAGAGTTCATCATAGCGCCTCTTTAGCGTTGATCCCCGGCACCAATCGTCCTGGAGCCGCTCCAGGAAAACGGAATACAGTCTGTACCGTTCGATTGAACCCGCTGGGCAGAACGACTAATCTACACCACAGAGTCGCTTAACCAGTTACTGTTTTACGATAAAGAGTTTACTCATGTCAGATCATCTCCCCATCCAGGCCGTCGCCTTTGATCTGGATGGTTTAATGTTTAATACCGAACACGTGTTTTTTCTTTCTGGTGATGCACTCCTGCAGCGTCGTGGCAAAACGATGACCCCCGATATCCTGCGGGGCATGATGGGACGTCGGGCTCTGGAAGGATTTGAACATCTCTCCAGCCATCTGGAGAAGCCGGAAGATCCTCACGAACTCTGGCTCGAAAGCCAGGAAATTTTTCGTTCGCTATTGCAGGAACACCTGAAACCCATGAAAGGGTTGTTTGAGCTGCTGGACTACCTGGAAGAGTTGGATATCCCCAAGTGTGTCGCAACTTCATCTCCACGGCCTTACCTCGAGACTCTGCTCGTCCAGTTTGACCTGACACATCGTTTTCCCATCAGTTTGACTGCGGAAGACGTCACCCACGGCAAGCCTCATCCGGAAATCTATCTGACTGCTGCTGAAAAAATGAGTGTCACCCCCGAACGGATGCTGGTCCTGGAAGACAGTGAGACAGGTACGAAATCGGGAGTCGGAGCAGGGGCATATGTGGTTTCGATTCCACACGAATACAGTAATTATGGCGACTTCAGTTCGGCTCGGTTCATTGCTGACAGCCTGACCGATGCGCGTGTGCTCGACCTGTTCTCGCCTCAACATTCATAATCTGCTTTGCTCAAAAAGCAGCGTTCTCTATGCCGCGATCAGAGGATAGCGATTCAAAACGAGTGAAGATTAAATAGAGGTGCACTCAGATGCCATTTCAAACTTCCCTGGCCTGGTGTGATCACTGAATCAAACTGAATACACGCGGCGTTGCCAGGTTTGAATGTGATGTAGCCACCACCGATCAGTTCCGAAGTACAACGTGCCACATCAGGCATGTGTGCGACGACTGCGACACGTTCATAAGCAGTCTTACTGACGAACGAGAGCAGTTCCTCCAGATTCAAACCGAAACCAAGCCAGTTCTGAGGATGACAGAAGTCGTCATCCAACTCCGCTACTTCCTGCAGGATCCGTGCGGTTTGAGTGGTTCTTACCAGCGGGCTGTGCAGAATCAAGTCAGGGCAACTCTGATGCTCGACCATCCATTGCGCCACCTTGCGAAACTGATAACTGCCATGTTCGGTCAAAGGTCTGGCAGAATCTCCTCCAGGTACAACGCCGGCATGCTCCGCTTTTCCATGCCTGATAATAATCAGCTCCATCTAATTCCGCTTTCCATCTTATTTCAGGGTGTTACCAGTTTTGTTTTTGTTGCCGCGGATGGCTTCAGATGCGAATCCATCCAGCCATACATCAACTCGCGTGATTCATGCGCGACAGAATGACCTTTTCCGTGTACAAAAAATGCGAAGTTCTGCGGTGCCTTTTCCAGTTCGTACACATCCATGACTTTGAGTAACATCAGCACTCGCTGGCGTTGAGTCAGGGGATCTCCATCATTCAGTCCGGACAGGTCCAGAAAAGCCCGCGGCGCGATCAGAGCCATGATTTCATGAAAGTCAATCGGAGGCAGTTCCCCTTTCAACAGGTCAGGGCGGATGTGTTTAAAGTAGATATACCAGTGATCGCGGGACCAGGCTTCCACTTTTGAGTTCTGGCGGAAAAAAGAGGCACTGCAGTTACCAGCGGCGGCCTGGACACGATCATCATAGGCTGCGAGAAACATCGATCCATGCCCGCCCAGAGAATGTCCCAGCACCCCAATTTTATCGGGCACTACTTCTTTCATTGTCTGCAGCACATCGATGGCAATCGAGTGCTCGTAGGTAAATTTGCCCACAGCAGTCCACTCGGGATGTTTTTTGTAAAATGCCTCGGTATCGTAAGGACCTGCTTTGGGAATGCGGTGACCGGCAACAAAATGGTCGGGAGCAATCACCACGTATCCTCGCCGACATAAATGATCCAGGTAGGCTTTATCGGGATTCTCAATCAGACCGGCTGCCCGCGAT
Source organism: Gimesia maris (assembly GCF_008298035.1). Taxonomy (NCBI): domain Bacteria; kingdom Pseudomonadati; phylum Planctomycetota; class Planctomycetia; order Planctomycetales; family Planctomycetaceae; genus Gimesia; species Gimesia maris. The sequence continues at coordinate 2,990,410 of NZ_CP042910.1, read as the reverse complement.
TTTCCCTGTTTATAAGTTCCATGCAAAGCAACGACCGCAGGAGCCGGTCCCCGCAAGAACAAAGGGACTCCCAGGTAAGCATGCGCCCGTTCATCATCTTCGACCTGATAACTGATCAATTGTCGGCGATAGACACCATCCACGATCACCGTATCATGAAACTGAATTTGCAGGTCTGGTTTATCAGGTTTGAACTGGTCTCGGATCAGGTTTAGATAGCGTTTTTTGAGCACCTTTTTATGCTCAATCCAATCTTCCGGAGTATCAATGCCGTCAAGCAGATCATCCCAGGATGAGTTGATGCTCGCTGGCTCTGACCGTTTTCGGGTGACACCGTCTTCTGCCTGAGCCGTGCCGACAGGACCTGCCACCATGATAAGACAGAGCCATAATAACGTGGATTTAATTCGCATAGACCTACCTGATATTAAATAATAATGAGGGTGCATTATCACCCAGCCCTGCTATGATTCTCAACAACTTAATCGCTTTTTCTACTGATTTTCTTGTCTTAATTTTCCAAACCTCTGAACTGGTATCGTTATGAAGATATTAAAACTGACGGCGAGTTTGAATTATCGATTGCTCTTTTATGTCGCAGTTTTCCTGCCTGTACAACTGCAAGCCGAGCAGGGCATCATCCAGCCCCAGACTCAATCAGGACACAAGTCAGAAGTGATCACAGAACTGATCCAGCCAGCCAACATCACGCATGAACAGGGTGCCGCCTACAGTGCGCGCCTGAAAATCCAGAGACCTGCTGACAAAGATGCAAAATCCCGATGTGAACTTCTGGAAAATGGAAAACCACTTCCATTCCCCCACGCCCTTCACAGACGAATCAGAGAGCAGGGCCGAGGCCACTATAGCCATTGGACTCCCGGGACTCTCTATTTCTCCACCAGTGACTCCACTGACCCCAGAACGAATGGAAGAAAATATGAACTGGTCAGTACCGAATCCTATCTGCAAAAAACAGCCTCATTCGTTTTGACGGAATCAAATTCGGAAATTACTGTTCCCGTGGATCTCGATAGAGAATCTCATCCCCTCAAAATGATCTGGCAGAACCTCGACTCAAAAACCACGATTACACCGGCCTGGAAATGCAAAGGAGCGCCTGATCTTTCCAGTCAGTCAGCAATGCTGGCCAGCATTCTCAAACCCGGTATGAACGCGGAAGAGAAATCGATCGCCATCTGGAGGTTCCTCGTCGACTGGCGCTACCACTACGATCCGGCAGAGCAGGGGGACGAACTCCATGATCCCGTCAAATTCCTGAATGTGTATGGTTATGGTTTTTGTGATGACTGTGCGACCAACTTCATGGTCCTCGCCAGAAAAGCAGGTTTGCAGAGTCGCGTCTGGGGCCTCTCAGGACACGTCGTCGCGGAAACCTTCTACGATGGTCAATGGCATATGTTCGACCCGGATCACCAGGTCTTTTATCGGAATCGGCAGGGAAAGATCGCGGGGGTCGAAGAACTGGCAGAACAGCCTCAGATCATCACCCAAACCCCCAGGGACCCGCTGGGAAGCCCATCTGAACTGATTGCGAAACTGTATACTTCCACTGCAGACAACCGGGTGAATGAGAGGCAACCACAAATCAGAGACACCAGCGTTTTACCGGTACTCGAACCTTTAGACTACGTCGAGTTCCGCTACTCCAACCCGGAACGGGTCCATCAAAAAAACAAATCCCACTCTCCAGAACCTCCCTTAGCAGGAGAGGGCATTCTCAAACGAACGGTTCGGGACCTGCATGATCTCAAACAGACTGCAGGCAATCAGCGACAATGGCAGTTAAGCTGGCCTTACGTCTTACTGTCAGGGCACATCGATCTCGCATTAAATTCTTCAGAGATTCATCCACGCATTTCCATTTCGAATGACCAGAAGTCCTGGAGACCACTGCAGGGAGAGATCAAAAAGAACCGCTTGCGTCTCTCGCTCAATGAATGGATTCGGAAACAATCCACGGCCGTCTATCACTGCTTTATCAGGCTGGAAAGTCCGCACCAGACAGACCCGGCAGCACTGATCGACCAGGCAGCAGCGGAATTACGTTTCCAGTTTGCCCCCCGCGCTCTGGCACATGTCCAGAATGGCAATAATGATTTTGAAATGAAGCTGGCGACGGAACCTGCAGGACCAACAAAAGGTCTGCGAGTAGAGCTCATCTGGAAAGAAACCGATTGAACGAACTTAAAAGAAATTTCAGTCCCGATAGGCTTTATGACAACGTTTGCACTGCGACTTCAGGTTTTTCATACCGGTTGAAAACGCCTGCTGATTTCCCTGTTGAACAGCCGCCTCCAGTTCTTTTACCTGCGCTTCTGATTCTGCCAGCCACTGTTTGAACATCTCATCATAATCATCAGAGTATTTGCGTGCAGTTTCGTGTAACTCTTCGCGCAGCAGCACTAAAACCCGCAGCCTTTCCTTTTGATCCCCGGGTTTACTCTGCTGTAACTTGCCCGCCAATTCAAAATTGTGGCTGATCAGCGTCATTGCAGTCACCATGGGAGGAACTTTGGCTGTTTCAACCAGTTCAGGCAGGATCGCATTGGCTTCAGGGACCTTGAAAGTTTTCACATCATTCCAGAGCCCGGAGTAATCCTTACTTGTCCCCGCCTGTGTCAGAAACTGCAGAGCACTATTCTGATCCAGGCTGCCTCGGCACAGCCCGACTACTGCTGCTGCCGTCGGACCACGATGTTTGCCATGATGACAGTGAATATAAACCGGTCCATTCAAATCCCGCGCCACTCGCGCAAAAGCCAGGCCAGCGTCCTCGGAAACACCATCATACCCGATCGGGATATGAATATATTTCATCCCTGCTTTTCTCGCGTGTACCAGATCGGGCGTCGTACCATCCACACTGACGATCGTTTTAATGCCCAGTTTTTTGAGTTCCTGAAAACTCTGTTCCCCATGTGGTCCACTACCCGAATAAAACTGCCTGTCGATCTGAAAGACATTATCCAGTCCGGGAATACTCAGAGAATGAAACTGGGCCGCGTGCGTTACCGTTTTGGAATTCGTTTGCTCATTCTGAGCAGCCAACGTTTCAATCAAAATCCCGGTTCCCACCAGACAGACCAGGACCAGTAATCGAATCAATACCATTTCGATCCTCTCACTTTTATACTTTCAGCAGAAACTGATACACTTTCAACCCTATTTTAGAGTAGCAACTACTCTCAGTTTGTTCAGTTTTCTGGTAAAAAGAAAGTCGCTGAGAAAAAAATCCAGTTTGGAGAATCAAATGGCGTACGATGAAGATCTGGCACAAAGAGTTCGCCTGCTGCTGAAACGCCGCAAAGGCTTTTCAGAACGAAAAATGTTTGGCGGAATCTGCTTTATGTTACACGGCAATATGTGTTGTGGTGTAATACGCGAAAGACTGATGCTGAGACTGGGAGAGAAAAATGCCCGTAAAGCGCTGGAAGAACCTGACACGCACGAAATGGATTTCACAGGCAAGCCGCTCAAAAGCATGATCTATGTAGAGCAGGCGGGGTATGAAAGTGCAGAAGATCTCAAATACTGGATCCATCAGGCGGTCAAGTTTGCACAGTCACTTCCCGCCAAAGATTGAATTAAGGTCGAGCAGATCTCAATATTCGGGTCCGTACCAGTAGCCATTGAATTGATACGGATTGTAGTTATACCACGCTGACTGCTGCATGATTTGAGAATAGGTTGGCAGCGGAGTGACATTCACATAAATAGTCGGTCTGCCCGGTGATATCCCCATCGCTTTGCGGGCACTGATTCGCTGCATTCGCTGTTGTGCCTGTAGAAACGCTCTTTGCTGAATCAGTTTCTGACTGACAGACATTCGCTGATACGCCGGTCCGGTAGCAGCATTCCACGGAATTTTTGTGATATTGATGTTACTCTGCGGGGAGCCGGTTGAGCTGTGATCAGAGCTGATCTGAAGCGGTGGCTGTTCCTGACCATAGGCGGCGGCAAAGAAGAGTTGAGACAGAATCAAAGAGAATATAGAAAAGCGCATGATGAGCCTCTCTCTTCACGGGAACAGAAAAAGTCGATGTAAACTAAACGCAGTGACAAAAAACCTGCGCAGAGACGAACCCCACAAATGAGCCCATCCACTGGAATTCATCGACTCACCCTGTATTTGCACTGAACGATTTCCCTTAAAACCTGAGTACAGTCTGTGCTTTAGAGGCAATTTTGCGGATCAGGGAAACTTTACAATCTCTACCCACGAAGGAGATTTACCCACTTCATATGTCGCAAATCGTTCCAGAGTTCCGTCTTCAGGCGAGATTTTGTACGCAGCCAGTTTGCCATTTTTCTGTCCCGCCGCATACAGGAATCGCCCCGTCGGATCGATATTAAAAGAGCGCGGAGTATCTTCCGTAGCAGCCTGACCGATGGACTTCAACCGACCTGTCTGCTGATCGACGGCGAAACAGGCGATACTGTTATGCCCTCGATTCGAGGCATATAAATAATCGCCCGACGGAGAGAGTTCGATATCGGCACAGGTATTATTACCCTTAAACTCATCGGGTAACGTCGAAACCGTCTGAAAGGCTGACAGAATCCCCGTCTCTGGATTCAGTTTATATGCAGTGACTGAACTTCCTTTTTCATTATCAAAGTAGAGGAAGCGATTGTCTTGAGATACTGCCAGATGGCGTGGCTCCAGACCCGCTGCCGCTGAGAGCCTGGGGGGAGTGTTCGCTTTCAAGACTCCCTGTTTTTCGTCCCAGAGAAACTGATAAATCACATTCGGACCGGTATGAGGAACAAACACAAACTGATTATTCTGATCGGGTAATATCGCATGTGCATTTTTCGCAGTCGGAATGGTCTGCAGAATCTCTTCCAGTATCTCTCCCTGTTTCCCCAGGCGATGGACGGCCACTTTCCCTTCACCGTAATACGCCGAAAACAGATATCCGCCTGATTTATCAGTCGCGATGTAGGCGGCGTTGCCTCCTGCCGGGATACTGGAAATGAGTTTCAGTTTTCCGGTTTGTGGGTCTATCGAGAAACTCATGAACTTCGATGCGCTCCGGACGGAGGCAAACAGATATTTCTTTTGTGGGTCAACTTCCAGACAACCGGGTGCCCCCTCCAGGGAAACGTCTTCCAGATGAGTCAGAGCCCCCGTCTCTTCATTCAACTGATAGATGGCAATTTTTTTCTCTCCCCCCAGAGAGATATAGGCATAACTTCCCGCTTCACAGGGAACATCAGAAAACATACAGACCCCCATCATCATCAGACAGCACTGAAGTAAAACGCGCATGACAGCCCCTTGTAGAAAATGTTTGCATCAGATCAGTATCGACAACTCTCTATCAGTAGAGCCGGTCAGGGGTCTGATTTCAAGCAGAAGCGGATTGCAGGGCGCGACCTAAGGCTTCCAGTTCCCGCGCACCGCCAAAGACAATACACACATAAACCTGATCATTTTCAATCCATCTCACAGTTGCGTAATTCCCTTTGTCTAACTGGGAATATTCAACCTGCCCCGGATCGAAAGAGGTTTGTGCTGGCAGGGGAGAGACCTGAGAGGCGGGAATCTGCAGTAAGGCACCAAAAACAGACCGGTTATTTCCAGTGCGGAGCCGAAAAAATCGAGCAGCAGCATCTTGTATGCCTGCAGTTCCTGCGACAACACCATAGGTTTTATTATAGATTGTCAAATGCCCCCGGGAATTCCAGCCTCCCTGTTCTGGCAGGCGCGCGGGGAAATGCTGATCGAATTCTGGTAACAGACGACTGTCCAGATTCAGTTCCGGTCCAAACCGGGCTAACTCAATAACCGGTCCCCGGGCAGCCCAGAAGTACGTCAGAATCGCCGCGAAAACCAGGCAGGCAGAGAGCCCTGCCAGAATATTCGGATTATGTCGAAACCGTTTACGGGGAGCGTCCATCGGCGAATTACTGACAGGATCAACAGACTCATGGTCAGAAAGCGACTTCAGTAATGTCTCGCGCAGCCCATCCGGGACATTGACATCAAATAGAGTCCGGTTCAGTTGTGCGTCAAAAACCGGATCAGCAGCGTAATGACCTGAATCAGTATTTTCTGATTCAGGAAAACCTGATGACCTGGATGGTTCTGACGTGTTCATAATGAAACCAAGTTTCCGATGAAATAATTATGAGTGAATCGCAGTGACATCTCGTAGTGGTTCTGAAAAACGTTCCTGTAAAAATGACTTTGCTCTCGACAAACGGCTCATCACGGTCCCCACCGGAATTGATAATACTGAAGAGATTTCTTTGTAAGACCGCTCTTCAAAATAATACATCAATAAAGGAACTCGAAATTCCTCGGTCAGTTCATCCAGGGCTTTCTGTAACTCTTGCGATGTCAGTTCCGGCGTTATCGTTTCTTCAGAAGCCAGATCAAATGTCAGACTCAACGAAACGGCGCCTTTTTTGTGTGTTACTTTTTTCAGGAACAGATTTCTCAAAATCGTGCAAAGCCAGGAGCGGGCCAGCTTCGGATCACGTAACTGCGACAATTTTTTCTGGGCGATCAAATAGGTCTGTTGTGTGAGATCTTCAGCATCAGCGTTATCACCAGACAATCGGTACGCATAACGAAACAGCAGTTGATAATGTTCATCAACCAGTCTTGTCAGTTCATCTGAATTGTTATGATTCGATAATGACATAACCTGACTCTCTAAGTAGAAAGATACTGAAACACCACAGGTTATTCCCCAATAAGGTCCTTTTATTGAAAGTTTTCCTGATTTTCGGCTGCATTTTATCTCAAGACCAAACCCACACAATGAACATTTGACAATAAACCAGCCGCCATATTCACCTCAGGAACTGATGATTTTTTTCTGTATTGTCAGTGCCTGTAATCTCCCACTGTCCGGATCAGGTAATTCTGAAAACGCTTTGACTCCCGGTACTCCCGCATTCGTCACTGACAACGAGAGAGGAACCTCAGCCAGATCTTCACGGTAATACTTTTCACTGGGGAAAATATCAGCGGGATAGGTGAAGTTGTCCAGCATGGCCAGGGCGGCACAATGAGAGGCACCAGTGGCACTTTCCAGCATCCCCCCCACCCAGCAGGGAATGCCTGCCTGCTGACAAAGATCATGAATTTTGACGGCGTTCGTTAATCCACCGACGCGTCCCGGCTTGACATTCACATACTGACAACTTTTTAGATCGACCGCCTGCTGTGCGCGATACGGATGTGTAATACTTTCATCCAGACAGACCGGTGTCTGAATCATCTTTTGCAGTTCACGGTGATCTGTGAGATCGTCATGCTGCAGTGGCTGCTCAATCATCGCCAGCTGAAATTCATCAATGGCCTGGAACAGGGCAACATCACTCAGTCGATAGCCGCTGTTACAGTCAATGTGAAATATGTCGTCCGGAAACGCAGATCGCACCGCCTGTAGCATCGGAACATCCCAACCCGGTCGAAATTTGAGTTTGATGCGAGGAAATTTTTCTGCCACCGCGGTCCCAACGGCTTCTATCAAATCATCCAGATGATCCATGACCCCGAAATCAGCACCGACGGGAACTTCGTCACGTGTCGCGCCCAGAGCCGTATGCAGAGGAATTCCTGAAATCCGGCTGTGCAGACTCCACCAGGCATTATCCAGGGCCGCTTTGGCAAAGGGATTGCCTTTATAGAGTGAGAGTGTTTGCTGCAGGGCGTCTCCACTTTCATAATCCTGACCAATCACAGCTGGTGCCAGCCATTCCGATACGGTATGAAATACGCCGCCGGCCCATTCCGGACTATAGCAGGGAGCTGCCAGCGGGGTACTTTCTCCCCAGCCTTCCACAGATCCACTGATCATGCGGCACAGAACAGAATGGATGGCCGCATCTTCGCCATAAGCGGTTCGCCAGGGATAAATCAGGGGCATTGCCACATGATACAATTCAATCCGTTCAATTTTCATCTGAGCTCTTACATCCTAAGTTGTTGATTGAGTTCTGGAATCATTGCCGAGGGAAACAAGACCGGTATCAGGCATCTTCCAGCAGATCCCAGAATTCATCCTCTGCAGCATCAATTTGACTGGCTGACTTTGACTGCGTTTGATTCTTTCCCGCTGGTGGATTTGCAGCAGATCGTCGCGTTCCCGCTTTCTGTTTACGGGTAGACTGTGAATTCTGCGCACCGCGCTGAGGCGGCTGCTGCTTTCTCTGTTTTTTCTGAGGACGCGGCTGTCGTGATGACAGTGCCCCTTTGGCATGCTTATCCGGTGTGGGACAATCGGCTGCAGGGGGACCCAATTGTGGTTCACCACACTGATTGCAGAGTGCAACCGGACGCTCAGAGCTGTCCAGACCTCTGGTAGCCGGCTTCGGACGGGGAGAAACAGGCTGTGACTCTGGAACTGGCCTCTTCTGCTGCGGTTGACTGACGGACTCGGCCTGATCCAGAATATCGTCCAGTAACAAAGGCTCCGAATCCACCGCTGAAGGTGGAGATGCCGGTGATTCCTGTTTCGCTCCCTCGGGAGCCTGCTGCACCAGGTTCTGTTCGCGGGTAATTTCTATTTCCGCTTCTTTTCCACTCGTACAGTCTCTGGCGGAAACATGCACCCGCGCTTCGGCGTCGTATTCAATTAAGACTTCAATTTTTGAGTCCACGGGTAAATCGGCGGGGAGCCCCTCGACCACACAGTTCCCCAGAATCACAAAGGGTTCATCCTGAGAGGCACCACTTTCAATTAACTTCAGATGCACACGCCTCTGATTGGGGGAAACGGTTCCGTAGGTATGCTTGACCGATGCGGGTAGCTTGGTATTCGCAGGAAGAATATAGTGAGGAATGCGTTGCTGCCCGGACTGATCTCGTACCAGAAACCCCAGCGAACGAGCATTCACACTATGTTGCTTCATTTTTGCCAGACGACTGGCTGCTTCGGATGTCAGAATGGATTCGGCATATTCACGATTGCTCAAGAGCATACCGGAATAATAGGCGGCCCCATGCGCAATAGACTGATCAGGAGGCAGCGACAGATTCCTCGTCGTTCCACTTGCCTGCTTCAAAGCATCACGAATCATAGGCATCCGGGAGGAGCCACCGGTTGTCAGTACGACATCTACATGAGCCCAGCCCATGCCGTTGTCTTTGAGTAATGCTCTGGTAATGCTGGTGGTCTGTTCAACAAGTCCTTTAGTGAGCTGCTCGAATTGTGATTGCGTGATCTGATACGTTTTGCGTTGCGACCCCACCTGACAGGCCATGGTTGTTTTAGGACGGACAGTCAGACTGCGTTTGGCCTGTTCCACTTCATTTGCCAGATACTGCAGGCTTTCCGGATCATTCGCAGGATTGACACCAAACTCGCCGAAAAACTGTTCTGCGATCGTGGCCTGCAATTTACTGTTCCAGTCAATCCCCCCCAGCTTTAAATCCCCGCCACTGGCAAGGACATTCACTTCATCTTTCTGATATTTGACCAGCGAAAGATCAAAGGTACCGCCCCCCAGATCGTAAACGAGAATGCGCTGCTCTTCAGCCAGTTCGGCAAACCACATCCCTTCTGCTCCCAGCACATAGCATAACGCAGCCGCCACTGGTTCATTAATCAGATCAACCTGTTTCAGCCCTGCCTGTTTTCCAGCAGCAATCGTTTCCTGGCGCTGCAGATCACTGAATTGCGCGGGCACCGTAATAACGGCTGACTCGATAGGCCCGATGCGTTCTTCAGCAGCAGATAGCAGTTTTTTTAATATAAAAGCAGAGATATCACGTGGTGTGAAATAGCGGCCATCGATTTCCCAGCGGAAATTCGGTTTACCCAGAAAACGTTTGGCATGTTGAACCACATTTCGAGGGTTCACGATCGCATGCCGTAATGCTTCCGTGCCGACAATGACCTCCGCGCCATCAAACATGGCAACAGAGGGTGTGGACAGTTCTCCTTCCTGGTTGGGAATCGTTACCGGCTCCCCATGCTCATTCAGATGCGCAATACAGGAATAAGTAGTTCCTAAATCGATTCCAACTGCCTGTATTTTCTGCATAAAGTACTGACTCTCTTTACATTAGACTATCACATCTCGGATAGATAAAATATGACAGGAAAGGCCCGTACTGATATGGTATCATGGAACCCGGTCACACTCCAGCACATGATTCCGGTTTTTCACCCGGCCTTTACTGTAAAAATTCCGACCAGCGGAAAAGAATCGATCTGTGAGCAAGCTGATACTCCCTAAAATCTGGCTGATTATCTTCCTGATGCTGTTTTTGTTCAGAAACACAGAGAATCAGAGGGGATACGCCAATCAGGGATCAGGGGAACCCCCCGTTTTACTCAATCGGGAAATCCCCCGTTATCTCACTGAACGAAATTTCCGACAGGCTCTGACACAACCATTCTCCGCATCCTGGTCCAACGTGGGAATCCGGGCCATCCTCCAGAGAATCAGAGAGACACAGAATATCTCGATCATCCTGGATCGACGAATTGACCCTTCCCGTAAATTGAAAATTGATCTTCAGAATCAGACACTGGAACAGGGGCTGGCTCAAATCGCAGATCTGATACAAGCCAGGTGCATTATTGTTGGCAGTAATATTTTTATTGGCCCGGATGCGGAAGTATCAAAGCTCAAAACACTATTGCAGCTGAAATCTGATGCCCTTCACGAGTTGGCTGACTCACAGAACACACTCAAATCACGGGTCATTCAGCTTTCAAGAAATCATACATTTCACTTTCAGGATCTGGACAAGCCTGCTGAAATCCTGCAGAACATCACCAATTCCTACCAGATCAAGATCGACAATGAACAACTGGTTCCCCACGATCTGTGGTCGAACTTTTCTCTGGTCTCTGTGAACGCTACTGAATCGCTTTCCCTGATCCTGATTCAGTTCGATCTGACTTATGAGTGGGCAGGGGAGGCAACTGGTATTCGGCTCGCAGCGGTTCCGGACAAAGTTCTGATCAAACGAACGTATCCCTTGCCAGGAAAATCAATCGATTCGGTCACCGCACAGATAAAGGAACAGTTTCCGGATTTAGTATTAACCAGTTCCGGCAAACTTCTTTCCGTTCAGGCTGCAATGGACGTCCATGAACAGATCGAGCAACTTTTGAATCCCAAAAAGACTGTGCATCCAGTTCGAGCTGGCGGGGGGAAGACAGTCCCGCTTAACAGAAGGAAGTTCACACTAAGGGTGAAGAAGGTTCCGGTTCTGGCAATCATGCAGAAACTGGAACAGTCGGGTATTGAGTTTGAATATGACAAACAGGAACTGGTGGAAGCAGACATCAACCTCCTGCAACTCATCGACGTCGCGGTTGTCGATGCGGAAGCCGATGAGTTTTTTGACGCATTATTCAGCTCTTTTAAGCTGGACTATAAAATGCAGGGGGTCAAAATCACATTGACTCCCCAGAAATAGGCGTTCCCCGGTATTTATTTAACTTTCATGGCCAAACTTTCCCGGAACTTTCTGTATTGGCAGCACGGCGATACTTTGAATTAGAGCACAAAATCGGGTAATATCCCGACTAAGTGAGTTGATACAAGTCTTTGTGAGTCTGTAAAACATAATTGCCCACACTGAACATAGGCTATTTCCTGCCGACTCAGGCAATGATAACATTAACGATAAACTGTTAATTAAAAGCACTTTAATCAACAATAGCCTTCTAATAATCGCCCTGGACCTTGTGGGAAGCATTCGTACTCGCCCGAATTGATTCATACATACCGGTCTCGGTTCTGGGATCAGATCTGGTTCATTACAGAGAGACAAGGGCCCCAAAGTAACAGAGGGATATGTTCTGTACCCAGGTGGGTCACAAAGCATCTCAAATAGACAACAACAGAGTGAGGAGAAAACGTGGCAAGTCCTAAGAATATGATTGTGGCACAGTCTGGTGGACCTTCACCAGTCATTAACAACAGCCTGAGAGGGTTGGTCGAAACAGCCCGGGATCTCCCGGAAATCGGCACAATCTATGCTGGCTGGCATGGAATTGAAGGGGTTCTCAAAGAAGAACTGCTCAATTTAAGTGGTCAGTCTCCAGAAGAAATTGCCCTTTTAAGAGTGACACCTGCCGCTGGTTCTGTAGGAACCTGTCGCTACAAGCTGAAAGAACATCAGAATGAAGACTTTGACCGGATCGTCGAAGTCTTCAAGGCGCATAACATCGGCTATTTCTGCTACATTGGCGGAAATGACTCGATGGATACCGCGAATAAAGTCGCGCAGATGGCAACCGAACGCGGCGTCGACATCGTCGGAATCGGCGTCCCCAAAACCATCGACAACGATGTAGGAGACAGCGAGTTCAAACTGATCGACCACACTCCCGGTTATGGCAGTACAGCCCGTTACTGGATGAGTATGGTCCAGATGGCCAACGAAGAAAACCGGGGAAGTTGCCCCGCTGATCCGGTTCTGGTTCTACAGGCCATGGGACGCAAAATCGGCTTCATTCCCGCCGCGGCCCGTCTGGCTGATCCGCAACGGAAAATCCCCATGCAGATTTATCTTGCAGAGAACCCGGTCAGCATTGAGCAGATTCATGCCCAGGTCAATGACCAGCTCAAAAAAGATGGTCGTCTGATCGTGGTTGTCAGCGAAGGTCTCTCACTGGGAGACATCGGCGAAACCAAAGATTCCTTTGGGCATACCCAGTTCAGCTCCAGCCAGCTGACCGTCGCGCAATTACTCGTAAATGAATTAAATCAACGTGGACTGGCCGTCAAAGGCGCCGCCCGGGCCAATATTCCAGGCACAGACCAGCGTCACAATATCGCCTACGCATCCACCGTCGACCTGGACGAAGCCTATGGAGCAGGGCAGAAAGCCGCTTTACTGGCTGCCGCCGGCGAGTCAGGCTATATGTCCACAATCCTGCGGGCAGAAGGCCCCGGCTACAACGTCCGTTATGACAAAGTCCCCTTACCGGAAGTGGCAAACAGCGAACGCACCTTCCCCAAAAACTGGATTACCGCCGACGGAATGGACGTGACCGATGATTTCGTCAAGTACTGTAAACCACTGGTTGGCAACGACTGGCCCAGTATTCCAATGATTAATGGGCGGATGCGGCTGGCTCAGTTACAGCCTCTGTTCTCGGATCAGAAATTGCCGAAATATGTACCTCAGGCTGACAGATAAATCGAATATCCGTCTGCTTGAACTTTGACCGTCTGCCCGGCGGTCAACTGTATTGAATCACTGTATCAGACTTTAAAATAAACATTGGGGAGAAGATTGTGTCGGATAATCCGTTGGACTCCAACTTTGAGAAAAAAAATGAGTTTTTGATTGGCATTGACTCAGATGGTTGCGCTTTTGATTCGATGGAAATTAAACACAAAGAGTGTTTCATTCCCAACTTCATCAACTACTTTGGTTTGCAGCCCATTTCAAAATATGCCCGTGAAGCAGCTGAGTTCACGAACCTGTATTCCAAATGGCGCGGTGCCAACCGGTTTATCTCTTACACATTAGCACTGGACCTGCTGGAAGAGCGACCGGAAGTCATCTCTCGTAATGTAAAGATTCCGAAGTTGCAGGGAGTTCGTGACTGGATTGACCGGGAAACCAAGCTGGGCAATCCGACGTTGGCTGCCGAAGTGGAAAAAACGAATGACCCGGATCTGGCACTGGCACTGAAGTGGTCGCTGGCTGTCAATGAAATGATTGCCGATATGGTTCATGATGTGCCTCCCTATCCCAACGTCAGAGAGAGCCTGATCAAACTGGATCCGGTAGCCGACATGATCGTCTGCTCGGCAACTCCCAATGAAGCACTCAACAAAGAATGGGAAGAGCACGATATCGCTCAGTACGTGGATGCGATCTGTGGCCAGGAAGCCGGCAGTAAAAAAGAAACGCTGGGACAGGCCAAAGCCTGCGGATACGACTCAGACAAAGTTCTGATGATCGGAGACGCTCCCGGAGACATGAAAGCAGCAGAAGCGGTCGGCGCTTTATTCTATCCGATTAACCCCGGCGCAGAAGAAGCCAGCTGGGAACGATTCATCGGCGAAGCCTGTGACAAGTTCCTTAATGGCGAATTTGCCGGGGAATACCAGCAGAAAATCATCTCGGAATTCGACAGTTATCTTCCCGAGCTGCCTCCCTGGAAACGATAACAGGTCTCTGGTCGTTTTCTTTGGAAACAGCGGAAACGGATCTCATTTATTAACCACAACACATCAGAAGTAAACGAGAATTTAAAATGTCAAAACACGATATCGGCCTGGTAGGTCTGGCAGTGATGGGACAGAACCTGGTTCTGAATATGGCAAATCATGGCTATTCAGTGGGTGTTTTTAACCGGACAACCAGTGTCACCGACGAATTTGTCAGCAGTAAAACCGACGAACAGAATATCACTGGCTACCATACTCTGAAAGAACTCGTCGATAATCTGGCATCCCCCCGTAAGATTATGCTGATGGTCAAAGCAGGACCTGCCGTCGACTCCATCATTGACGATCTGAAAGGCATGCTGAGCCCCGGCGACATCATTATTGACGGCGGAAACACCCACTTCGACGACACCAATCGACGCACCAAAGAAGTCGAAGACGCTGGCCTGCTGTTTATTGGAACCGGTGTTTCCGGCGGTGAAGAGGGTGCTCTCAAAGGCCCCAGCATCATGCCTGGTGGATCTCCCGCCGGCTGGCCACACGTGAAATCGATCCTGCAGGACATCTCAGCCAAAGTAGGCGAAAATAATGATATTCCCTGCTGCGAATGGGTAGGGGAAGCCGGTGCAGGCCACTACGTCAAAATGGTCCACAACGGGATCGAGTATGGCGACATGCAGTTGATCTGTGAATCGTATTACATTCTCAAACACGCTTTGGGCCTGACCAACCAGGAATTGTACAAAGTGTTCGATGAATGGAATCAGGGCGAACTGGAAAGTTACCTGATTGAAATCACCCGTGACATTTTCACCGTGATTGATGAAGAAACCGGCGAGTACCTGGTCGATGAAATCCTGGATACCGCCAAGCAGAAGGGAACCGGAAAGTGGATGAGCCAGCATGCTCTCGACCTGGGTGTTCCCACCACGCTGATTACCGAAGCCGTGTATGCCCGGTGTCTGTCCGCGCAGAAAGACGCCCGTGTGCGAGCTTCCAAAATTCTCAGTGGACCAGACAAAAAGTTTGAAGGGGATCGGGACCAGTTCATCGAAGACGTACGCCAGGCGTTGTATGCATCGAAATTATGCAGCTATGCCCAGGGTTATGTTCAACTGAATTCCGCCGCCGAACACTTCGGCTGGAACCTGAATAATGGCGACATCGCCCTGCTGTGGCGTGGCGGCTGTATCATTCGCTCCACCTTCCTGCAGGATATCAAAGCAGCCTTTGACAAAAACCCGCAACTGGAGAACCTGCTGCTGGACGACTTCTTCCGCAATGCCGTCGAAAAAGCGCAACCCAGTTGGAGACGCGCGGTCGCTACTGCCGTGGAACTCGGTCTTCCTGTTCCCAGCTTTACAGCCGCTCTGAGCTACTTTGATGGATATCGTCAGGCTCGTCTGCCTGCCAATCTGCTGCAGGCACAACGGGATTACTTTGGTGCCCATACCTACCAGAGAACGGATAAAGAAGGCACGTTCCACACCGACTGGATTCGTGAACGCCGTCTGGACTCGTAAATCTCTGACCTGTAGCGATCACACTTTATTGTAGTCAACTTGCTTTTCTGCCCGTTAATCAGGTATCACAACTTGATTAACGGGCATGTTTTACAGAGACTATGATCTGATGCTGCATTGCTGTTTGTCCGACGGGCTGAACTCAATTCAGGCAAGTAGACAACGAAATCGGATAATGGGGAAACCCAATCGCGGGGGAGTGGAACAATGCGAATTGTCTTGCTGGGGACCGGTGGTTATCACCCGAATGAACGCCGCCATACTGCCTGCCTGATGCTCCCGGAACTGGGATTGATCTTTGATGCCGGCACCAGTTTTTTTCGCGTTCAACAGTTTCTCCAGACGCGGGATCTGCAGATTTTTCTCACACATGCCCACCTCGATCATATTGTCGGACTCTCATTTTTCCTGGTTCCCATGCTTACTGATCAGGTCGATTCTGTAAAACTATACGGGGAAGCATCCAAGCTGGCTGCAATCCAGACACATCTGTTTTCTGAAGAAATCTTCCCCTTACTACCCGATTATGAATTCACGCCGCTTCCGGAAACAGTCTCCGTCAGAGAGCAGGGAATCCTGCAGCACATTCCCATGGAGCACCCCGGCGGCTCAGTGGGATATCGCATCGACTGGCCCGGACATTCGCTGGCCTACATCACAGATACAGCCAATCCCAGGCAGCATCTCGAATTTGTAAAGGGTGTCGATCTCTTGATCCATGAATGTTATTTTCCGGATGACATGGCGGAATGGGCCGACAAAACCGGGCACAGTCATACGACACCTGTCGCGGAACTCGCGCGGGATGCCCAAGTAGGAAAACTGGTCCTCACACACATTGACCCACAGCAGACAGGCGACGATCCCATCGGAATTAAAGTCGCCCAGCAGATCTTTCCCAATACGATTCTGGGCGAAGACCTGATGGAACTGGAATTTTAAGCACAGAAACTCTCATCACTTCTCAGATCATTTTCAGGTAAGCAGTCAGCCATCATGACGAAAGAAACATCAACCAGCACATTTCTTTCTCAGGATCTTCTGGAAGCATTGCGAACACCAGAAACGTGCCATCCCCTGGAATGGAGTGAGTCACAGCAAGAGCTGGTTGACCCTCAGACCAGCCAGACTTACCCGGTTATCAAAGGAATTCCCCGTTTTGTTGAACAGGAACACCTCTCCAGTTTTGGTCTGCAGTGGAATAAATACGAAGTCGCACACGATGACGAAGACCAGGCCACATTCACCGCGAAAACGGGGATGGCGCTGCACGAACTGAAAGGCCTGAAAATACTGGATGCCGGCTGTGGCGGCGGGCGCTACTGCAAAGTCGCAGCCGAAGCAGGGGGCATCGTCTTCGGAGCAGACCACACCACTGCCGTCGAAAAAGCACAACAACTCAATGCGCATCTTGATCAGGTGAACCTGGTTCAGGCTGATTTAAAATATCTGCCATTTGAACCGAAAACATTTGATTTTGTATTTTCCATCGGGGTCATGCATCACGATAAGGACACGCGCGCTGTTTTTGATGCTGTTGCACGTATGGTTAAACCAGGTGGAAAATACTCCGTCTGGCTCTATCGCAGGAATCAGTGGTGGCAGGAATGGATCAACAGCGGGTTACGAAAAATCACAACACGCATGTCGCCGGAAAAGCTGGAACCCTGGTGTCGCCTGGGGGCCTGGCTGGGCGGTCTGCCGGTCATCAACAAGGTCCTCAACAAAATCGTCAATTTCAGTAATCATCCCAATTGGGAAAACCGCGTCTGTGATACCTTTGACTGGTTCGCCCCCACTTATCAGTACCACCATACAACAGAAGAACTCAAGTCCTGGTTCGAGCAGGCAGGGTTCGAAAACCTCAAAGTGCTGCCACCCGAGAAGACAGGACGATTCTATCTCTGGTGCTATGACCACAATCTCCTGATTGGCAGTGGTGTGAATATTCAGGGAACCAGACCCATTATTGACAAGAGTTGAGAACTGACAGTCGCGTTGAAACCGGATTTAATGCCCTGTTTTCCCCAAATCTGTTATTCATCATTTCCGGATTCAGTAAGGTTTTTTTAATTACAACAAGCTGCCCCTGATGAATCTGAAATAGGTCTGTCTGTCATTAAACTCGGGATCTCACTTGACTTTCTGAGCAGAAAAAGTGATAGAAGATAGACACAATTAGAGAGAACATCATGTTATTATCTCTATTTGATTTATAGAGTTCCTCCAGGAATCAAGTAGAGAATGACCTGGAATCAAGTAGAGAATGACCTGGAAAATGAGTGGTTCTGCTACGGACAAGTTGACGGACCCTCAATTCAAAATCAAGAGACCATCGACATCGGTGGTAACCCAGCGCGACAGGGAGAGTCATGAATCCATCGAATCCTCCGACCGGGCAATCGACTCCAGAAATTGAAGAGCTACGCAATAAATACTATAACGCGTCCGTGATGGATCTGCGTATGCCACACGATCATCTGATGATTGTGCGCATCAAACCTGACGAAGACGTCCCCCGCTTCTCGGGTGGACAGTACACGACACTGGGACTGGGCTCCTGGGAACACCGCGTTGATGGCGGTCCTCTGGCAGAATTAGAAAAGCCGAAACTGATTCGACGCGCATATTCGATTTCCTGTCCGATGCTGGATCTGCAGGGTGACCTGCTGGCCAATGACGAGATTGATTATCTGGAGTTTTACATCACACTGGTCTTACGCCCTGATACGGATGATCCCCCACTCACGCCGCGGTTGTTTCGTCTCAAAGAGGGAGATCGCCTGCATCTGGGGAAAAAACCCGTGGGAACTTACACCCTGAAGCCGGTCCAACCCGGTGATAACGTAATTTTTGCCGGCACGGGAACAGGCGAGGCGCCTCATAATTCGATGAGCATCGAATTGTTAAAACGTGGGCATACAGGACGCATTGTTTCCATGACCTGTGTCCGCTACAAAGGGGATCTGGGATATCTTGCTCAGCAGGAACAACTGCAAAAACAGTTTTCCAACTACCGCTACGGTGCTTTCACCACACGCGAGCCGGAAAACATGGATGAAAATCATCCGTCCTATGTGGGAAAACAGTACCTTCAGGATATCATTCAACCCGAACGTTTTCAGGAAACATTTGGCTGGTCACCCGCCCCCGATAAAACACACGTGTTTCTCTGTGGTAACCCTTCCATGATCGGACTTCCCGAAAAAAATGATCGCGGGGAACTGGTTTTCCCGGATTCCAAGGGGATGGTAGAACTGCTCGCAGAGCAGGGATACACGCTTTCCACCCCCAAAAACCCGGGGAATATCCACTTCGAGAAATACTGGTAAGTGATCTCGATCCAGGCAAAGTGGTTGCATCCGTCAACGAAAGAAGGGGCTTTAATAAGCCCCTTTTTGTCTCTGATATTCGGCGATCCCGCAGTTTTATTCCGGCGCTGCTTCACTGATTGCGTAAAGAATCAGAACCTTAAAGTGAACACTTTAAGGAGCCAGCCAGGACCTGCGTCGCCAGGCGAGAATGGGAATTAACCCTTACGATGCCTGATCTTAGCTCGTGCACGTCGTTTCTTACGACCAATTTTTCGACGACCTTTACCTGTCTTCTTGGTTCCCATTCGAAGAAATGCCTTTCGTATTTGCTTCTAGATTAAGTAAGTTCAGTTGAATTCATTTTATCATAAACCATTGGTATCATTCATCTTAATAACCAACAGTCATTGCAGAATCAGTCGGGGCACATATTAACCCCAAGATGCAAAGAGTTACTTTAACAGGCTGAGCGAGAATCTTCAACCACGTCTGTTCAAGGAATTTAAGGTCCCTTGAGAAATGTGTCATAAAAACCGAAGATAGAACTCTTGAAAATCTCGACCGACTTCCACCCCCTTACTCTTCAGGATGTTACTTATGGATTACCGCAACTTAGGTAAAGCTGGCGTACGTGTTTCTCCCGTCTGCCTGGGCACAATGATGTTTGGTGGCCCGACCGGTGAAGCAGACTCGATCGCCATTATGCATAAAGCCATTGATCAGGGTATCAATTTTTTCGACACCGCCAACATGTACAGCACCGGTGGATCTGAACTGGTTGTGGGCAAGGCATTGAAAGACAGACGCGATAAAGTCGTCCTGGCCACCAAGGGACGTGCGCCGATGGGTGACGGCCCCAATGACGCCGGCGCCAGCCGTGTCCACCTGATGCGGGAACTGGATCGCAGTCTACAGCGTCTGGATACCGACTACGTCGACATCTACTATGTCCACACTCCTGATTACCAGACCCCGATTGAAGAAACACTTCGAACCCTGGACGATATGGTCCGGTCTGGAAAGGTACGCTATATCGCCTGTTCCAACTTCCGTGCGTGGCGGTTGGCAGAAGCGCTCTGGACGAGTGATGTCCGCAACCTGTATTCATTCAGCTGTGTACAGCCTCTGTATAATATCATGAATCGTGATATTGAAGTGGAACTGATGCCTCTCTGCCAGGAAAAAGGGATTGGCGTCGTCAGTTACAGCCCACTGGCTCGTGGAATTCTGACCGGAAAATACCGTCCCGATCAGCCTTTCCCGGAAGGCAGCCGAGCCTCGCGCGATGATAAACGCATGAAAGAAGCCGAACTGCGTGATGTGAGTATTCAACTCTCCCAGGAAATCGCAGCTTACTGTGACAAGAAGGGAGTCTCTATGACGAACTTTGCGCTCGCCTGGTGCATGGCCAACCCCATTCTCACATCGATCATCATCGGCCCGCGCACCATGGAACAGTTCGACGACAACCTGGGCTGCCTGGACGTCGAGATCACAGCCGAAGACGAAGCCTTCATCGATTCTCTCGTACCTCCCGGAGAACATAGTGGAAAAGGTTTTCAGGATCCGCAATACCCCGTCACCGGGCGGGGGAAATAATCTGCTCAGGCCAGTCCCCCGAACTGTCGTACTGCTTCATACATGACGGCGGTCGCGGTACTGGCCAGATTCAGACTGCGCACTTCCTGGTGCATCGGCAGCTTCAGATTCGAATCAGGATCTTCTTCGAGAATTCGGGGAGGCAATCCGTTACTTTCACTGCCGAACAGGAACACCTGACCGGGTTCCAGCTCCGCATCCCAGACATAGCGGGTTGCGAACTTGGTCAGCTTCCACCATGTCCTGTCCTGTAGCTGTGACTGCACTTCCGCCAGGCTGTCCACGGCTTCCCAGTTCAGGTGCTGCCAGTAATCCATGCCGGCACGCCGTAAATGCTTGGCGTCGAGCTGGAATCCCAGCGGACGTACCAGCCACAGTTTGGCGCCGACGGCAACACAGGTTCGACCGATATTCCCTGTATTTTGAGGGATATCCGGCTGATACAGGACAACGTGTATTAATGGTTCTTTCGACTCGGACATTCTGACTCTCAAACTGGAAAAATTATGATAAAACAGCTACAAATACGGATTTACATGCCTCGTAAGAAAGTGCTGTCTATGTAATACTTAACGCATTCCCGCTATTATACTTCTGTCTCAGGACAGGACCTGCAGAACATGACACAGAGCGGATCGATGAATTCCCTATCTTAGTCAGTCTGTCGCCATAGTGAAATTGGACTCGTTTAATTTCTCAAAACTCATTTTCAAACAAAACCACTCAATAAGATTTTCCGATGTTTCAAAAAGTCACTGACGCCAGCTTCATCAAAGGTGAACACGAAATCCTCAAATTCTGGGAAGTGAACCAGACGTTTGACCAGCTCCGTAAGAAAAATCAGGGCAAACCCAAATGGAGTTTTATCGACGGTCCGATGACTGCCAATAACCCAATGGGGGTTCATCATGCGTGGGGCAGAGCCTACAAGGATGCTTACCAGCGTTATTACGCCATGACCGGGCACGAGCTTCGTTTTCAAAACGGTTTTGACTGCCAGGGACTCTGGGTCGAAGTCGAAGTCGAAAAAGAACTGGGGTATGGCACGAAACAGGAAGTCGTTTCCCATGGGATCGACAAATTCGTCAACGAGTGTAAAAAACGCGTGCTGCGTTTCGCTGCCCGTCAGACGGAACAATCGGTGCGTCTGGGCTACTGGATGGACTGGGACAATCCCGATGAACTGCGAAAACTGGCAGAGTATGTCGGAAAAGACACAGAAGTCACACTGACGGCCCCCAGCGGCAAACAGATTACCGATAAAGCGGATATGCTGGTTTCGCGTCTGGGGAACGCAGAATGGGGAGGCAGTTACTTCACCTTCTCTACCGAGAACAACGAAACCATCTGGACGTTTCTCAAGAAATGTTTTGAACGGGGTAAAGTCTATCGTGGTCACGACGTCATGCCCTGGTCCGGTCGCGGAGGCAGTGCCTACAGCCAGATGGAAGTCGCTGACGGACGAAAACTTTCTGTCCACAAGTCCGTCTTCGTGCGATTCCCCCTCAAAGATCGGGAAAATGAATACCTGCTGATCTGGACGACCACTCCCTGGACACTGACCAGTAACGTGGCCGCTGCCATCAACCCCGAGCTGGATTATGTCAAACTCCGTGCGAAAAAAGATGATGCCATCTATTACTTCGCCAAAGAAAACCTGGAATACCAGCGGTTGAGCCGCGAATTTAAAGAAGGATTCGGACGCCCGGAATGGTCCTGGCCGAAAGACGTCCCCAAACTGAAAACCCTGGCCCAGATCTTTAAAGAGCAGGGGGGCTATGAAATCCTTGAAACCATCAAGGGTGCGCAGATGGTCGGCTGGGAATATACGGGGCCCTTTGATGATCTGCCCGCACAACAGTCTCCCGGCGGTCATCCCAGTGATGAATCGCTGCTGGATCAGACTGGCATCTCCTGCCACAAAGTGGTGGATGGCGGTAGAGACTTTAAAGGCAATCCGCATGTCGTCGCCGGCGAAGGAACGGGTATCGTTCACACCGCGCCCGGCTGCGGTGACGTCGACCATCAGCTGGGAATCCAGCTGGGGCTGGTTGCAATCGCGCCGCTTGGTGAAGATGGACGCTTCGAGGAAGGCTTTGGAGAATTTACAGGCAGAGAAGCCATTGATCCTGCCACACCTGAGCTGGTATTCGAACGCCTGAAAGAAAAGGAACTGCTGGTCTCTGTGGAGTCCTACCCGCATATCTACCCACACTGCTGGCGAACCGGCGATGAACTGATCTTCCGTCTGGTCGATGAATGGTTCATCAATATGGACTGGCGCGAAGAGATCAAAGATGTCACGCGTCAGATTGACTGGGTTCCTTCCAGTATTGATGGTGAGCAACACGAACTGGAATGGCTCACCAACATGCGGGACTGGATGGTCTCTAAAAAACGCTTCTGGGGACTGGCACTGCCGATCTGGGTCGATGAAGAAACCGGAGACTTCGAAGTGATTGGCTCCCTGGCTGAGTTGAAAGAACGCGCAGTCGAAGGCTGGGAAGCACTGGAAGGGCACACTCCTCATCGCCCCTGGATTGACGCAGTCAAACTCAAAAATCCGAAAACGGGAAATCTGATGTCGCGGATCCCGGATGTCGGTAATCCCTGGCTGGATGCGGGCATCGTGCCTTTCTCAACCATGCAGTACAATACAAACCAGGCTGAGTGGGAAAAATGGTATCCTGCGGACCTGGTTACCGAATGTTTCCCTGGACAGTTCCGTAACTGGTTCTACGCGTTGCTCTCGATGGCAACCATGATGGATGGCACGCCTCCGTTCAAAACGCTGCTCGGTTATCGACTGGTGCTGAATGAAGAAGGCAAGCCGATGCATAAATCAGATGGAACCGCCATCTGGTTCGAAGAAGCGGCAGAGCAACTGGGTGTCGACACCATGCGCTGGATGTATCTGGCTCACAACCCTGCGTCGGACCTGAGATTCGGCATGAGGAATCCTGATCAGCAGGTGACCCTGGAAACTCCGGAAGGCCCGATCAGTGAAACCAAAGAAGGTGCTCCCACCTGCCTGGTGGAAAGTAAACCTGCCGATGAAATCCGCCGCCAGGTGTTGATCCCGCTCTGGAACTCCTATGCCTTCTTTGTCAACTACGCGCGTCTGGATGAGTTTAATCCTGCCCAGGATCGGATCCCCGTTACAGAGCGTCCGGAAATTGACCGCTGGATTTTATCAAACCTGCAGGCGTTGCTGTCTTCCGCGAAAACGGAAATCGAAGCGTATAACTTCGCCGGTTTTCTGAAAAACGCCACAGCATTTATTGATGATCTGTCGAACTGGTATATCAGACGCAACCGACGTCGTTTCTGGCGTTCTCAGGATGCCAACGATACCGATAAACTGGCCGCCTATCAGACTCTGTTTGAGGTATTGGTCACGCTTTCCAAAGCGTTGGCTCCCAGTATTCCGTTCCTCAGCGAGCGCATGTATCAGAACCTCGTCACCAGTTGGGACAATTCTGCCCCGAACAGCGTTCACCTCTGTGATTTTCCTCAATGCGATGCTTCACTGCTTGATGAAGAACTCAACTTCCGGGCGGCACAGGCACAAATCGTTGTGAAACTGGGTCATAAGCTGCGTGATGAATCCAATCAGCGGGTCCGTCAGCCACTGGCTGAATTACGATTTGCCTGCCAGACGCCTCAGCAGGCGGATGCAATCGAAAACCTGGCTAATACGATTGAAGAGGAATTGAACATCAAACAGGTGACGCGTTGTGAAAACCTGGATGACCTGGTCAGCTACACCTACAAGCCGAACCTGAAAACGCTGGGACCGAAATACGGCAAGCTGTTGGGCATGCTGCGTCAGCAGTTGCCTGAAGTTGGCGACGAAGTACTGGGACCGCTCAGACGGGGTCAATCGGTTTCCATTGAGCTCTCAGGCAATCAGATTGATCTTGAACCAGATGACGTTCTGGTCGGGACGGAGCAGGCCGCCGACTGGGTATGTGCGGACGAGCAGGGGATTCAAATCGCCGTTTCCACGAAGCTCTCTCCTGAACTCGAGCAGGAAGGCATGGCCCGCGACTTTGTGCGGCAGATTCAGCAATTGCGCAAGGAAGCAGATCTGGAGATTGAAGACCGGATCAAAATCTTCTTCAATCCTGCAGATGCAACCGAAGTTAAAGCAGCGGTTACCAACTGGTCCGACTACATCCTGGGTGAAACACTCGGAGACAAACTGGAACAGTCAGAGCAGACAGATGACAGTAAAGAAGTTTCGATCGGGAACAGCAAGGTGACTCTCCGAATCGAAAAGGCATAATCCGAATACAAAGAGGAGCGTAAATACGACAACCGGATTTACGCTCCCTTGCATGTTATTACTCTGCAGCTTGAGCCTGCTGTTCCTGCAGGCGTTCTACCAGTCGGCCTACGTATGACTGCAACCGTCGGTCCAGTTGAGTATTCTTCAGTGGCAGCTTTGCGATCTGGTCCTGCACCCGGGCCACTTTTTCACTACCCAGTTTATCCAGGCCATTTAATGCCAGCATGGCCACATAGACGCCTACTTTTTTCTGATCTGATAATGAAATCAGAGTATCGACAGCATTGTCAACATCCTGCTGAGTCCCATATTTCCCGAGTGCCTCTGCAGCAATACAACGCACCGATTTTGAATTATCTTCCAGAGCTTTTTGAAGTGACTCATGCGCCTGCGCAACTGCTGGTTCGCCACGCATTAACAGCCCCATTGCTGCCCAGTAACGTATCGCTGCGTTCTGGCTGCTGAGCCCTTTGATCAGCTGGCCCACGCCTGACGGCTTTCCCGATGATGCAAGGTCAGCCATCTTCAAAATCTGTTTGAGTGGATACAGCTCTTTGTTCTGACCAACCAGATAGGGAGCCCCGCCATCAGCCAGGCTGTGAAACTCTGCTTCAGGCAGAAAACCCAGATCTCTGATGGCCAGTATCTTTTTGTGCTGTGCCTGCTTCAGTTCTGTTAGAACCGCTTGATGTTCTGCTGAGTCAGCCAGATTGTTGACTTCGTCCCGATCTGCCTGCAGGTCGTACAGTTCTTCAGCGGGTTTCGTCTCCCAGAAATAAGTTTGGGGCGGCTTGAGTTCACCGGCATCATACATTTTTTTCCAGACTTGAGTCGTCGGTGTCTGGAACATGTAATTCAGGTACTGACCATATTTTTTGTGAGGCATATAGTTCTTGATATACAGGTAACGCTGATTACGGACTGATCGCACCAGGTCATAGCGTTCATCCATTCTGCCTCGAAAGCCAAACAGATACTCTTGTGGCTTCGTATCATACTGCCCCATGAAGGCATCGCCCTGCATATGCTGAGGTGGTTTAATACCGGCCAGACTCAAGACAGTCGGTGCAAAATCAACAAAGCCTACCAGTCGATCTGTTTTCCCCTGGGACTGATAATCCGCGGGGGCCAGCTTGCGAAATTTCGGGGGAACATACACCACCAGGGGAACCTGTAAACCTGAATTGTAAGGCCAGCGT
Source organism: Gimesia maris (assembly GCF_008298035.1). Classification (NCBI taxonomy): domain Bacteria; kingdom Pseudomonadati; phylum Planctomycetota; class Planctomycetia; order Planctomycetales; family Planctomycetaceae; genus Gimesia; species Gimesia maris. The sequence continues at coordinate 2,964,351 of NZ_CP042910.1, read as the reverse complement.
TTACTCCGTGGCATCCCGGAACCATGGTCACCATAGTAGAAAATAATCGTTTCTTCAGTGAGCCCGGCTTCGGCCAGTTCCTTGAGATTCTTGCCGACCTTTGCATCCATTTCGGTGATGCGATCATAATACTGCGCCCAGTCATGGCGGACTTCGGGGGTATCAGGATGGTAAGCAGGGATCCGAACTTTGGCGGGATCATGAATCAACGTATGCGGGCGATTGCGAATTTTACTTTCATGACTGATGGTGTGATTGAAAATAGCAAAAAAGGGCTGTCCCTGCTTTCGATTCTTCCAGTGCGCCTTTCCATTCGACTGGTCCCAGACCTCACCCGATTTTTCTACATTGTAATCTTCCTTGCTGTTATTCGTGCAGTAATAGCCAGCCTGCTTCAGGTACTGTGGGTACAGTTTGATACTCTCAGGCAACTTGACCATACTTCGCATGTGTTCGGCTCCCAGGCAGGTCGGATACATGCCGGTAATCAGCGTCGTTCTTGCAGGAGCACAAACCGGCGCGGTCGACCAGCAGTTCAGATAAATCATGCCTTTCTTAGCCAGACCGTCAATGTGGGGAGTATCCGCATACTCATCTCCGTAACAGCCCAGATGGGGACCATTGTCTTCACTTGTGATCCATAAAATATTTGGACGATCCGGTTCTGATTCTGCGGCAGAAAGGCTGATCGAAGTCACACCACTGCAAACAATAAACAGACAGAACCATATCCATGTAAACTGATTCAACAGAGCACTTCGAAACCGCATATCTATTTCTTTCAAATCAAAAGTTGTAAAGAACCTCGCTGCCCGAGCTCCCAGAGAGTGTCGCATGGGAAGTGACTCGTAAACGGAGTGTTACTGATCAATCGAAAAACCGCATTATCTGTTACGGACGTCATAGCATAACAGAATATCCTGATCGCGCAAAAACAGTTTGCCATCAACGACGACCGGGTGAGGCCAGGCCATATTTCCACTGCGATCCGGCTGGTTAAAGCGGCCCTTTTCTACGTAGCCTTTCGGATTGACTTCCACCAGCGCCACTGGGCCTTTTTCGCTTCGCAAGTAGAGATGCCCGTCTGCACAGGTCAGCGCGCCTTTTCCCACAGAACGATTCTGCCAGGCAGCCTGTCCATTAGCAAGATTGATACAAGTCAGCACACCCGGATCACTTGAGCCATACAGAAAGCCATCCACTTCCACCATGCCGCCATGATGATTCTTCATCTCGGGAATGAAATACGCCAACTGCGCATTCACACCATTCTGAGCCGCCGACAACTGGAGCAGGGCTCCACCGGTTCCGTATCCGGAAGCGTAAAAGATCGAATTCTTCTCTGCATAGAACACCGGGGCAGAGCAGTTTGCTGTTTTATTCGCCGCCCTGTCATTGCCCCACAAAGGTCTGCCAGTGGTCGATTCAATTCCCATCACACCGGCATGTGTGAAATTCACATACTGCCTGATTCCACCTGTATTAATAGTAATGGCAGAGGCATATCCCGCCTGTGGATTTCCGGGCACATCCGATTTCCAGATAAGACTGCCATCCTGTTTCTTCAAGGCAACCATGGTTGCCCCTTGTCCCCCCGGGGTACAGATCAGCTGATCTCCGTCAATCAATGGTGATTCGCTGATCCCCCAGACAATATTGCGTGCGTTGAACTCCTGGAGGATGTTTTTGCTCCATTCCAGATTGCCATCTTTGGTGGATAAGCAAACCAGGTTTCCATTAGCCCCCAACGCATACAGTCGATCGCCTTCGATGGTCGGAGTTGAGCGGGGTCCGTTGCCTTGATTGTTATTAAATACGGGTCCATTTGCTTGTGACCAGACGATTTCACCAGTGTTGACGTCAATGGCCATCACCGTTTCTTCGTTCGCCTTTGTTCCCATCGTAAACACCAGGTTTCCACTCAGAGAAACCGAGGAATAACCTTCGCCTAAACCTCGTGCGGTCCATAACAGTTTGGGAGGATTCTGATTCCAATCCTTACTCAAGCCGGTTTCATAGGAAATATTTCGTCGATCAGGACCGCGGAACTGCGTCCATCCCTGTGCGGCAGGAGTCGCATCCGAAATTGAAGTGCTCTTGCGTTCCTTCATATTTTTTTTCGAACGGCCGACAGGCTCACTCTTTTTTTTTATCACAGCGTCCCGAACCGAAAAACGGGTAATCTCCCCCTTCGAAGAAGTGAAGATTGTAGCGCGCTGACCGATTTCAAACTGACCAAATTCTGCGGGTTTTCCATTGAACGTGACAGGCACGTCTGCGGGAATCTGAAAACTCTTTTCTTTTCCCCCCGTTGTTTTAACGACGACCTGTTTCTGTTCTGCAGAAACAGATTTGATTTCTCCGCTGAAGATTGCCGCCTCGACTCTGCTGCCGAAGCTGATCGTCAACAGACATAACAACACGCTCAATCGACTGATAGATCGCATGAGAATTCCTTCTGATTCGGTGTCACCAGATGACAGGTTCTGAAGTTTGGTAATCAGCAAACAGGCTTCGATTATACTGCGATTCACCCACAGTATGAAGCTGGAAACCGGAATTGTCGAAGATTGAAAACCTTTCCCGACCATTCACGACTGGGAGAATTACAGTATCCGGCATCGATGAATGTCTCATTTCTCAGCTGGCAGCTTGAAAGACATTTCAATGCACACCGGGCGATGATCAGAAACCCACGTCCAGCGATTCTCCGCGTGATACAGTTCAATGAATTCATTCGTCCAGATCCCATCCAGATCCAGGACCGGTACAGGCAATGGCCAGGTCGCCAGGTATCCGTCGCCGGCGATTTCCAGGCTGTTCTTGAAATTCTTTCTCAGCGGGTCAAAGTGCACTGAATCCCCGGGGGTATTAAAGTCCCCCAAAACCAGAACTGGTTGCTGATTCAGTTGTGATGCCTGATCTGCCAGTTCTTCAAGAGCCGCTTTTCTTGATTTCAGGACTTTACTGTAGATATCCACAAGGAAAACAGCGGGAGCTCTGACGTCTGGATGATCAGACTGCAGACTGAATTTCAGATACTGCCCCATATCCGCCAGTCTGCCAGCTGAAGTATCTTCTATCGGAAGACGTGACAGGAAAACGAATCCATTCTGTACAACCTGATAGGGATGATCCGGACATGTCTGTTTCCAGAATTGCTTCATTTCAGCAGAATCAGCGCCCGCTTCGACCAGGCCGATCAGATCCGGATCCAGGTGACGCATTTCATTGATGGCATGTTCCAGTCCCCAGAGCCGATCACCAATATTCCAGAACAGAACCCGTTTCGTCGACTGATCCTGTTTTGATACTCTGTTCGCATTTGTACCGTTTTGAAATTGTGTCTTCCAGCACCAGGTTCCGGTCAGGATCGAGAGTAGTAACCAGATCACAGCAATCCGCCGCCATTGAACTTTCCAGGCCAGCACAAATACGACGAACGCCCCCAGGCTCAACAGAATTAAAGGCGACATGTAAAAGATCAACGTCGAAATGACACTGCTCGAATCTCGGACTGTAAATCGAATGGAGATGGCCAGGCACCAGAAGATGGAAATCAGCAGGACCAATACTTTCATCAGCCAGACCTGAATCGATTTTCGCCACCTGCGTCTGGGAGATACTCCACTTTGATGCTCCTGACGATCCGGATTTTCTGAATTCATGTCTTCGATTTCTGTTGAACCAGTTCACAATATCGACGGGAATATCGGTCGATTCCCCATAACTTCTGCTGGTCGGGATGGCTTAGGATATGTTATGATTCCACTGCAGGGATGACTGCGAAAGCAGTTGATAACATCACATTCACCTTCAGAGGACTTTACTCACAATGAGCCAGACCCCCGAATCGCGCATCATGGAACTGGGGCACACACTGCCTTCTCCTCCTCAGGCGGTAGGATCATACATTCCCGCCACCCAGTTTGGAAATGTCATTGTTACCAGCGGCCAGTTGCCATTCATCGGCAGCGAATTGATGTTCAAGGGAAAAGTGGGCGATCACCTGCATGAAGACGATGGCTCCAATGCCGCCAGCATCTGTCTGCTCAATGCATTGGCACAAATCAAAACGGTCATCGGTGAACTTTCAAAGATCAAACGGGTGATCCGTCTGGAAGGATACGTGCATTCTGCACCTGGATTTGATCGGCAACCTTATGTGCTGAATGCCGCATCGCAAATGTTAACTGATATTTTCGGTGATCAAGGCAAACATACGCGTGTGGCGCTGGGGATTTCAGAAATGCCATTGAACGCAGCCGTTCAGCTGGCACTCTGGGTAGAGGTTGAATAATCGGCCAGCTGAAGAAAATGGATTTCAACTCAGCGGAATTGCTTCATTTTAACGGATTGATCAAGATGGTTTGGCCTGAAACAAAGAGAGACATAAAGACGTTCTACCGCCAGATGGTTCTGACTCATACCTTTGTCTTACTGCTGGTACTCATCCTGTCTTCCAGCCTCGTACAGGGGCAGCTACCTGTGATCACCCCTGGGATCGCTAAAACTGCAGACAAAACCTCTGATCCCGATGAACCATCCGATTTAAAGACAGAGGCGAACCGCTGGACTTCCTTTCTGGGAAATCACCGAAATGGAATTTCCGACGAAACAGGTCTGAATCTGAACTGGAATGTACATAAACCAGCCGTTTTATGGCGGGTCCCACTGGGAGGGGGCTATTCATCAATGGTCATCGCCGAGGGTCGGCTCTGGACCATGGCGACGCATCTGACAAAGGATTTTGTGGTCTGCTTCGATGCCCGGTCCGGTAAAAAACTCTGGACCACAGAGGCAGCTCCGACCTATATCGATCATCAGAAACAGGCAAGTGGCCCGCGGTCGACCCCCACATACCATGCGGGCAAACTATACTGCCTGCTACCTGCGGGCGATTTACTTTGTCTGAATGCCAAATCAGGCAAGGTTCTCTGGAAAGTCAATATTTTTCAGATCAGCGGAGCGCCACGACAGGAAGAACAGACTTTATATTACTGGGGTATGTCTGCCTCCCCTTTAATCGAAGGAGACCTGGTTATCCTCCAGCCTGGTGGAAACAACAATAATTCCGTAATAGCAATCAATAAAGATACCGGAAAGCTGGTCTGGGGCGCAGGCAATGATCCACCCGGATATGGTTCTCCCATCGTAATTGATACGCTTGATCAGAGACAGATTATCGTACCGACCGGATCATCAATCCTCTCACTGAACCCGGCAGAGGGAAGTCTGCTCTGGCGCATTGTCTGGGGAAATAAATACAACTGCAACTGCGCAACTCCCGTCTGGAATGATGAATCACTTTTTATCTCTTCTGCGTATGGTACAGGCTGCATGCGGTTCGCCTTATTTCGACAGAATGAAGAAATCCGTCCCATCTCGCAATGGAAAAGCCTTTCACTGCAGAACCAGTTTGCAACCAGTATGATCAATGACGGCTATATTTACGGACCACATGGAGATCTGGCGGCCGTCACCTATCGCTGTCTGGATATGCAGCGGGGAAAGATTCAATGGCAGACACGACGTGTCGGAAAATGTACGCAGATCGCCGCAGAGGGCCATCTGATCTGCCTCACAGAGCAGGGGACACTGATTCTCGTGGAAGCCAATCCCACAGAATACCGTGAGAAAGGGAAACTGACCGGGTTGCTCAGTTTCAAAGCCTGGGCTCACCCTGCGCTGGCTAATCGCCGACTCTATCTGCGTGATGAGAAAAGGCTGATCTGCCTCGATCTCCAAAAAAAATAGCCGTGCAGAAGCAAAACTTCTGTCACGGCTTAAGAGTCTGGTCTTTCAAACAGGTTAATTTGTCTCAGGACTGTTTACCAGTTGCTGTTTCAATGCCTGGAGTTTTCGCTGTTGCTGCTGAACCTGCTTTTCCTGAACTTCAATTTTCTGTTTTAAAGTTAATTCTTTCACCTTGGGAGCCGGAGCGTGTCCAGGGAGAATTCGACGAGGTGGATGCCGAAGCTTTTGTAAGGCCACTTTGTTTTCGGCTTTGATTCGTGCCAGAATGCGATCAGCCTGGTAGATCGTCCGACGTGCTTCTTCGAACGCGGTATGCTCTTTCCCATCAGGTCCGATATATTTCTGCCGTTGGATCAAACCTCTGTTTTCGAAAGCATTATTATTTCTTTCATTTGTGCCTAATCCATTGTTCTCAATGTCACCATTCTCTTTGTGCTGATTTTCAACAGCCCCCAGTGCGTCGTAGAAAGCTCTGACCAGACCTGTCTTTAAATCATCACGATCATAATCCCGGTAATCCGAATCCTGGGGATATGTATCTCTGACCTGTCTCTGAGCTACCGGAACTTCGGGCTTCTGATCCGCAGAACTGAATCCGGTCATGGTTATATAAAACCCGCCCATCACAATGGCTAATATCAGTAATCGTTTCATGATGCTGCCTCATTCGATCCATTTAATAGAGAACAACCACTGGTTGTATATTCATCGTACTTATTATATTCGATTCATTCCATTTGTTTCAATCTTTTTACACTAAAAAGGGAAAACACAGGAATATAAACAGAATACACAAATAAAAAAGGCCCGGACTGTTAGCCCGGGCCATTTCATTACTTAATAAACATTACCGCATTCAGTTCTATGAATTAATAGCATTGATTGCGTTGGCAAGATCCATAAGTTCATTGATTAAAGCACTACGCAACGTAGTAAGACCTGCGATGGCCCCAATTCCAATAATGGTGAGTAGCAGCAGATATTCAACAAACACAGCACCACGAACCTTTTTCTTCCATCGTCTGGTTTGTGTTTTAATTTTTTGAAACACAGGTCTCCCTTTCATATGTCCAGATAGAAAATCCTCTGGCAATGATCTATGCACAACCTGTACCAATCATTCGAAATCTCGCGATTCTACAAGCAGAGCACGCTGAGCTGACCGAAACCGCTGAAAACAGCCTGTAACCGGTCAACATACGGCTCACGTCGAAATCAGTACGCGTCCGAATCTGATAAGAAAGAGAGGCAATGGAATGCAATAGTGTTAACAATCAGAAACACTTGCGTTAACCAGGCTTCCAGAAGATTACATCAGCGAAGCATTCGAGAGACTGATGACAGCGAACAACTGGGGTTCAAGGATTAAGCGCTTTGATTGCTGCGTCTCTGGTATCGAAAGTTTCCCAAAGCTGATCAAGGTGAGTTACTTCCAGTACCTCGGTACAGTATTCACTCAAACCACAAATCGTAAACTTTCCACCTTCTCTGTGATTCAGACGATTCCACATCCGGAAAATCACTTCGATAAAAGCAGACCCAAAAAATGAGGTGTGTGAGAGATCCAGAACAACGATGGGGGGAGAGGCAGTCTCAGCAACCTGCAACAGCACATCCGTCAAGGCGTCCAGCCTGGGTTCGTCCAGGTTTTCATATTCAGGCCCCAAAGCCACAACAGTGACCTGACCTTCTTTGACTATTTCCGGTGGATAATCAGCAGGCATAATTGAACTGTCAACTAGAGCGTCGTTTGTAAAAGCCCTCACTGCATTCAGATGAGAACATCAAAGGAACCTACACATAGTAATCCAAATCACTAAAGTGTCAACCAAGAAATCCGATTCGAAGTCCAAGATCTATTGACGCAAGTCTATTAAAACCGAATATTTATCAACACGTTATCCTTAACGTACTCCCCCCAGAGTCATGTTGAGTTTCTGAGGAAAAGTGATGCAGCAGGAATACTACTCGTTTTTCCAGTCCTGCAGCTTGGCTTTGAGTTTCAATTTTCGATTATTTCGGAATATCGTGAGCGTCACAACATCGCCCACCTTATGATCTTCTAACGCATCCAGAAGTGAATTCGATCCCATAATTGGTGTTTCATCCATTTGCATGATCAGGTCTCCCAAAACGATCTTCCCACTCTCGTCCCGCCTGATTTCCAGTAATCCAGCCTGATCCGCTGCGCCACCTTCGACCAGATCCTGAACCATGACCCCATGGATGGAAGGGGGTAAAACGCCATTCTTTTTGAGTTTGCCAGTCACAAAATCATCGACTCCCGTGAAATTCAGGCTCGGGCTCTGAATCTTTCCATACTCGATCAATTGAGGAACAAATCGGCTGATCAGGTCAACGGGTACTGCATACCCAATGCCAGCGTAAACGTGTGATGAACTGTAGATTGCCGTATTCATTCCAATTAGTCGCCCGGAGCTGTCGAGCAGCGGCCCTCCTGAGTTACCGGGGTTGATGGCAGCATCGGTTTGAATCACATTTCGGATTGATCTACCAGTTACCGAAATGATTTCCCGGCCTAATCCACTGATAATGCCAGTCGTCAGAGTCTGGTCCAGGCCGAAGGGGTTTCCAATCGCCAATACCGTCTGGCCTACCTGCAGGTTGGAAGAGGCGCCGATTTCAATGGGTTTCAGCAGGTTTTCAGGTGCATCAATTTTTAATACAGCCAGATCTTTCGAAGGTGCGACTCTGACACGGTAGGCATTCCATGTCGAGTTATCCGCCAGGGTCACAGTCATTTCATCGGCATTTTGGATCACATGATAGTTAGTGACAATATGCCCCCTCCGGTTCCAGATGAACCCGCTCCCAGATCCCTGCGGCGTCTTCGACTGATTCAAACTGAATCGCCCCAGTTCGAATGCGATCTCGGCCGTTCGGATATGCACCACCGAAGGTGATGCTTCTCTAAAAAGATCGATTGTCCTGATTTCAGACTGGGTCAGATTTGTTGCCATCGGAAACTGATACGATGTCTGTCGGAACTGACGTCTGATCAATTCGCCTGTCATCAGAACAATCAGGACAATTAAAATGAGAATTAACCAGCGCTGGATCGCTGAAGATTTTCTGGATGGAGAATCCAAGCTGTCTGTCCCTGTTTCAGAATAAATAAACTGATTATTTACAGCAAACGAACGAGGCTGAGTACAGAGTTAAAGGACTCATATTTTAGGTCAGAACACTTCAGAATCGCAACTGCTGCTTTCCCCTTAAGCACTTTCGGTCCGTAGATTACTGAAGCCGGGCTGCAGCAGAATTCAATTCACTGATTGCTTTGATAAAACGTTTTTTCAGTTTGGGAGATAATTCCGGGAATGCCGAAACTACTTCGGGACTTAACATTTTATGACAGCGTTCCACAGCAGAACAGATCCGCTTAATTGCCTGCTCCGGAGTGATTTCAGGCTTCGCTACAACAGCCACTTCGGAACTTGATCCTTGAGGCGCTGGTGCGCCCGCTCCAGAGCGGAAAGGACTATAGTCATTGCCGGTGCCTCCAACATCACGCGCATGAGCCCCAACCGTAGCAGGTGAGTCAGACTGCTCGCGGGAACCTGATTCTCCCCGTTCCAGCTGACCGTATTCAGAGGGATCCTTTACCGAGATCGGTTCATCTGAGACAAATGTCACTTCGGAATCGACTGGGTACTCTTCAAATGGTTCGGAGATAGAAAGATCTTCACCATTTACAGCCCGACGCCATGCTTTTAATTCTGCAACAGTCGCCTGATTCTCTTCCGCCCATTGCAGACATTCTGGAGCATCATCCCAGGTCAATGCGATATAGTAATGCGACCATTTGAGATGCTGGTACTGTTCCCGTACATCTCCGAACGTTTCCCAGACACGTCGACGCTGATAAATCTGATCACCACTCAAACCGACCATCGCACCAAAATCAGCATCAGTTCTGCCCTTGGCATATTTTTTCGTCCATTGGGCAGCACATTCGCCAATCACCCAGCTACTGTCACTTAAGGCTTCACGGGCACGATCAATTAATTGTTCTTCCGTCATTTTTGCTGTTGTGTCTGTATGATCAATCATAATATTTCTACTGGTCTATTCTGGTAACGAAAAAGCTTTTCTCAATCCCTGAAGACTTTGCCTGGAATACTGAGAAGGGAAATTATGAACCATTGCCCAGGAGACGACTTCTGAAAAAATCGCAGGGCAGATCTAGTCTCGATGCTACACGGATCGAGCAAGGATTGCCACCAATGCGGGACTGTTAGTCACTCAGAAGCTATATTCGCTTCCATTTCTGTAAGCAAAGATCCTGCAATCACCGTATGTCATCACTGATCATTCTGTTGTTAACCTGGGAAGCTTACAAAAATCTTGCCGATCACTGGCCGAATGCTTGACCTAACTTCGATCGGTTATTAGGATTCGGTCAAATCCAGACGAAGAAGAGTCGAATAATGACTGTATCGCTTCTGTTGATTAAATAATTTCAACACAATAAACTCTGGACAGATAAGCGTTTATCAGAGTTAAGAAGCAATAAATTTCAGGGCGCCGTAGCCAAGTGGTCTAAGGCGGCGGATTGCAAATCCGTTATTCCCCGGTTCGAATCCGGGCGGCGCCTCTTATAATAAAAAAACAGCTTCCCTCGGGATGCTGTTTTTTTTATGCGCAGATGAGTGCGGTTACGGTTATTTTTTCTGAACGTTTTGCAGTTCCACCAGAAATTCCGAGTTCTTCAGACAATGAACCATGCTGATATCACCAGCCAGTCTCCCTCTGCGATCGGTGATCTGATCTGCGGTATTAACCATCCGGTCTAAGCCCTCAGTTAATGACTGCTTGATATTAGCAGACTGACTGGACTTGAGTTCTGAAAGCGCAGATCCAGAGGCATTCCATAAAATCCAGGATGTCGTGATGTCATGCAGATTTGCAGTTCCCTTGGGATAATACTGATCAATCCTCAATTCCCAGGCAGCTTTCGCCTGTTGTAAGCTGTCAGCAAAGAATTTCCGGCTTTCTGATTCTCGGTTCTGATTCTGGCTGTATCTCCCCTCGACATAATTCAGATGTGCTTTGGACAGATCGACCAGATCTGCTCTACCCAAACCTGCTCCGTTTGAAGAAAACCACTCCACTGCTGTCTCGATTTGACGGAGATCCTCTGCATAGTTCATCAGACTCGTCTCATCTTTCACCTTGCTGAAGCGATTCTGCTCTTGTCTGGCAATATTTACAGCACGAGAAGCACGACGATATTCGTCAATTCCCGCTTCCCCCACTCGAAATTCCACTTCACGGACGGAATGATATTCATTAGCCAGGCGGGTGACCTGCCCCAGGGCAGCCTGTTGACGGTCGCGGTTGTTTGAAACGCCGGCGATTTCATAATCATTTTGTGCCAGAAGCAGCCTGGCATGGACCAGATCCCCGTACCAGCCTTGAGCGGCAGGCTGATTAAATGCCTGCAACTGCTCTACTGCTTTCTGAATCAGGTTTCTCTTCTCATTTAACAGTTGTAATTTTACGTGACTCTGGTTCTGTATCTCGGCTGCCTTGATCTTAGTATCGTAAGCCAGATTCAATGCCAGGTTGTAATCTACCAGCGGAAGCAGTCCCCGAGAAAAAGAATTCTCTGACTGGTAAATTAAACCATTGGCTGTCTCAACTGTCTGCTCGAGTTTCTGACGTACAGCACGGGACGATGACCAATTCTGTTTTGGAACCTGATTCTTCGGCTTGGGTGCAGAAACTGGAGACTGTTGCTCTGTTTTACCAGCCGTGATTTGTGGTACGACATTTAACGGAATGTAGTGCTTGATATCCTGGTTATTATTTTCTGGCAGTACTCCACTGAGACTGACAAGTGCAGTCTGCTCGGATTCCTCATCCAAAAATTGTTGAACAGTCTGTCGCGTTTGAAGACTGGTGTAATTTTGCCGGGGTGGCTCTGGCGATGGCGACTGAGAACTGGATGGTGCCACGACCAGTCCCACCATGAACAGCAGCAGAGAACAACTGATACAGAAATGAATTCGATCGCTCATGAGGATTTTAAATTACCAGAATGGATGAGGTCTAGAAAAAAGAATCTCCGGACTTGTCAGAGCGATCCATGCTGTTTGATTCTCGAGCTTCCTGTTTTACTAAATCGACAAATGCACCAGGACATATCTCAAAAAAATTTAATGGCGTTGTAATACAAATGAGATGTATTTCTGGCAGTCGTCGACGAACTGGTACGAATGGATTAACTGGACCAGCGACATACTTCCCTGCAGTTGAGTTTTCCGAATCCAGTTCAGGACCAATTTTCTTAAGCCTGCTTGAAAATAACACTTACCCATTACCCCCCTTTGAAACACACACCCTGAATATACACAAATTTACACCTCTCAATTTAAATCAATCTGTACTTTTTATATTTTGTACTGGCTTTAGATCGGGGTGAATATTTACTATGAATCCGGTTATTTCGAGTTTCCTATTTACCCCTGATTACATATTTGCTTCTGGTGATAACTTTTGTTATCGTAACGCCATCATCACAACCGCTATATTCTACCTAATCAACTCAGTCCTTCAGGCTTTAAGTCCCAGACTTTCTTAGCACAACAAATTGACTGAACAGATTATTTGGACATACGGTATAAGATTGCAGCCTGCTTGATTGAGTACAAAAGGATCCATGATGCACCTGCCTGGAATTCTCTATACCTCGGACACCCAAATCGGATTGAAGCTCAACTGTCAACTGGAAGAGATCAATCTGAAGTTGAAAACGATTTTCTGCCATGAGGATCTGAAGCGTGCACTTCAGGAATCGAGCCAGACTGTATTATTCATCGATTTACGTGCCGATCAGTCTATTCAGGAAATTGAGGATCGGAAGTCAATCCTGCAATATATGCGCGAGCAATGTACAACCCCCGTTAAGGTGGTTTCCATCATTGACCAGTTTATTCCCCTTGAGCTACTGGAGTCTGCCAACTTTCTGACAGACAGTTATCTGGAATACCCGCCTGTACCTGAAGAAATTCAGTCACTTGCAGATGACCTGGATTCCATTGATCCTGTGGTAAAATCAACCGACTTGCCAGAATCGCGTCGAATTTTTGATCAAAACAGGTACGTTGTCACTTACACCGAAGCAATGATTCCCATTCTTGATCAAATCACAAAAATTGCCCGGCACAATGTCACACTGCTTCTGGTTGGTGAAACAGGTACCGGGAAAACGACTCTGGCTTCCATGATACACGAGCTCTCACCAAGAAGCGCAGAACCTTTTCAGAACATTGCCTGTGGTGCACTCCCTTCCGATTTGATTGAAAGCGAATTGTTCGGTCACCTGAGAGGATCGTTTACCGGCGCTGATCGCTCCAAAATTGGTCGCTTTGAAGCAGCAGGAAAGGGGACTCTGCTTCTGGACGAAATTGATATTCTCTCATCCAAAGACCAGGCAAAATTACTGAAAGTAATTGAGACAGGGCAGTTTGAACCTGTTGGATCCACAGAGTCCCGCATTTCTGAAGCACGGCTTATCGTCGCTGCTAACGTGGAACTGGATGAACTTACCCGCAATAACAAATTTCGTTCTGATTTATATTATCGACTGAATGTTCTCCAGTTTCGGCTACCGGCGCTCCGCGAGCGTCCCCATGATATTATTCCACTCGCTGTCCAGTTTATTACGGAATGTTGTGAGCAACATGGAATTACCATATCAAAAATACATCGCAGTGTGCCTGAAATGCTCAAACAGTACCACTGGCCTGGGAATCTGCGTGAATTAAAAAACCAGATTCAACGAGCGGTGCTGTTTTCCAATCAAGGCGAATTGACGGCCGATGAATTTTCTCCCAATATTATTGTGGAAGTCGACCAGTCTAACCAGGCAAAACTGTACCAGGACATGGAGAGCAAATCTCTGGCAGATCAGGTGGCAATCAGTGAGAAACATCTCCTTCAGAAATCGCTCTCTGAGAATGGATACCGAAAGACTGCTACAGCAAAAGCTTTGGGAATCAGTCGGGTAGGGCTCTATAAGAAAATGCGCAAGTACGGAATGCTGGAACAAAAGAAATCGACTACAAAGAAGAAAATCCAGGCTGAAAATTAAGCCCGATTTCAGAACCATCTGTTTTCGAAAAACACATTTCACTCAGCGATTCCGAGCCCGCAGTAAAGTTTGCTGATTTTACAGACCGCTATTTTCAGCCTGCTGACGGACTGACTCAGATGTCGTACTGATGGAATCTCCATAAGTCGTTGGCTCAAGAATTCCTCCCGGGCGATGTTCACGGATCAGAAAATTACGCAGTTCAAGAACCGCTGGTCCGAAGAACAGAATATAAATGGGGGGAGCCATGCAAAAGATGATCGGGAATAACAGCTTGATGCTGGTTTTGCTGGAGTTCTCTTCAGCCCGTTGTCGGTATTTTCTTCGTACCCCATCAGCAAAATCGATCAATGCCGTCGAAACATTTGTCCCCAGTCGCTCTGTCTGCGAAATCATTAAAGACAGGGCATTCACGTCTGGTGCATCGATCCGTTTAGCAAACTGTTTTAAAGCATCTGCCATGGAGTTTGCATCAGCATGCCTGCGTATAATTTCAAATTCGACGGCAATGTCCGGGTGAGAAAAACGGACTTCATCGGTGACGCGTTCTAATGCCGTGCGTAATGGGACTCCACCGGTCAGGCACATCATCACCAGGTCAAGTGCATCGGGCAGACCTCTCTGGATGCGATGCACACGACGATTTGCTTGATTTTGCAGGACAATTCGAGGCAGCCCATAGCCTGCACCGGCAATGAGTAATCCAGCGATCAGAATAATTTCAGGCAGGTTCGAACCGGGATCTGCCAATACACAACCAACGCCCGTCCCAATTAAAACAAGAACGACAAGCATGTTTCGAGTAGCCAGATATTCGACCAGTGCCGTTGAGCGATAATAACCGGCCCGTTTCAAATCGAGCTCAATTTTACTGATTTCCTGGCTGGATTGTGGAATCACACCAGCAAGCGCACGACTGAAGACACCAACCTTAGATGTTTTGTAATAATTGGCACCTCGTTCATCGTACTTTGAATTCTTATTCCTGCCTGTACGATGGCCTGCTGAAATTGCGTCTCCGATCAGGAAGATAACAAAACAGACTAACAGGAAAGTGGCAACGGTGACGAGTTCGATAAACATGAAAATCTCTTTAATAAAAAACCGGTATCTTTCTGACAGTCAACCAGTTTGTGAAAGGCCGAATCGACGTTTAATAATCTGTTCTTAAAAGGGTCGAAACCCAGAGGATTCCGATTACTTCCAGAACAATTGCAATCAACAATAGAATATTACCAATGGGATCGGTGTAAAGATTGGAAACATGAGCAGGAAACGCAACCAGTAACACAACAAAAGCTACCGGAGCCACTACGGTCATCAGCAGAGCGGAGGCACGTCCTGCTCCTGTAGATGCCTTCATCTGGCGACGATAGTTAATGCGATCTCGAACCACGTCCGCCATACGTTCCAGATTCGCAGGCAGATTTCCACCCGTTTTCCGATACAGCATTAGTGTAGACGTTAATATTTTCAGATCGATCAACTGGATTCGGCTGGAAAGTGACTTCATCACAGCTGGAACTGACAAATTCATATCTAGCTGGCGGGCACAGCGTCTGAATTCAAAACTCAATGGCCCTTTGGTTTCTTCACCAACTATCGCAATCGCCTGTTCGAGACTGGCACCTGCATGCGTAGATCGCGCCAGTAAATCGATCATTTCCGGAAGCTCTTCCTGAATGGTCTGCATGCGTTTTTTACGGCGGTAGTGCAGAATAATCAGAACAGCAATCATTCCCCCAATCATCCCGGCTATCCCCGCCAGCGGTTGATTTGTGTAAATGAAAATACTGCCGCCAATTGCCAGACCGCAGGCAATCAACAGGAGAAATGCGCTGAATGGAGTAAAATCAGAGCCGTTCTCAAGAACCAGTCTATCAAAACTCTGATCGAATTTTCCCAGCACACTGGTCGCAGGCTGTTGATCAAATACATTATGGATCCTGCGCAATCGAGGCCGTTTTGAAAACTTTTCACCTTTGGAACCAGCCACTCCGGTCAAATCACGGACAAACAGATAAGCTGCCAGTACAAAAACTGTCACTGCAGCAAAACAAATCAATGCTATCGATGAACTGTCCACTACAGGAGTTCTCCACTTACTCGTTAAAACACAATACTCAAAACCAGGGACAAAAGGTCTCTGAATTCATTATTTACTTTTTCTCAAAAATCTGCTGGCTCAATTTGATTCCTGATGATTCCATGCGTTTGAGACACGCAGGGCGATACCCCGTAGCATAAAATTTACCCTGGGCATTTCCCTGATCATCAATTCCCGTTTGCTCGAAGCCGAATATATCTTCTACTTTGTAATCTCCCTGGCTGTTCAGTGAGACGATCTCAGAAACTTTCGTAATGCAACGTTGACCGCCTTTCAGACGAGACACGTGCAGGATGATTCCGATTCCGTTTGCGATATATTGTCTGATCACCGGCAGTGGCAGATCAAACCCACTCATGGCCACCATCATCTCCAGTCGGGCCAGTGCATCACGGGTATCATTGGCGTGAACGGTCGTCAGAGAACCTTCATGGCCTGTATTCATCGCCTGGAGCATATCCAACGCTTCTGCCCCCCGCACCTCACCGACAATGATTCGGTCGGGACGCATACGCAAACTGTTTTTCACAAGCTGTCGCTGCGAGATCTCTCCTACACCTTCCGTGTTGTCTACTTTAGTTTCCAGCCGAACGACATGCTTATGCTGTAACAGCAACTCAGCTGAATCCTCAATAGTAATCAGGCGTTCTTCACGTGGAATAAAGTTCGACAGGGCATTCAACATCGTTGTTTTACCACTGCCGGTCCCCCCCGAAATCAACATACTGATCCGGGAATCAACCACCGCAGCCAGGAAATCAACGATCTCTGGTGTGACAGATTTTTTTTCTATCAGATCATCAATCTGCAGGGGCTTCGTCCCAAACCTTCGAATCGATAACGAGGGGCCGTTTAACGCCAGTGGAGGAATAATGGCGTTGATACGGGAGCCATCAGGGAGCCTGGCATCGACCATGGGATTGACTTCGTCGATCCTGCGGCCAACGCGTGATACAATCCGCTGGATAATTCGCATCAGGTGCTGATTGTCAGCGAAAATGACATCAGACTCCTGCAATTGTCCCGCCTTTTCAATATGTATTTCATAGGCATGATTAACCAGGATATCACTCACTTCAGGATCCTGCATGAGTTGATCGAGTGGCCCCAGCCCGAAAACCTCACTTAATAATTCACCCAGAAGTCTTTCCCGGTCAATCCCCTCAAGCACTGATGCGTGATCATCACAGATCTCCATAGCGACTGCACGCACTTCGCCAGAGAGTTCCTTTTCTGAAATCTGGGCCAGCATGGACAGATCAAGGGAATCCACCAGTTCCTGATGAATGATTACTTTTTGTTTCTGAAATCGAAGTTCAGCTTCCCTGTTCTCAGGAATGTAACTGATCGGTTCCACAAAAAGTTTTTTCGTACCAAGTGATTCCATGCTAAACCTAATATTTATGAAGATTTGTTATCCTGGCTTAAAAGAACCAATTGCCTGGATATAATACCCCGTCAATTAATCCTACAGCCGTTGAAGTCGAAGCGCACCCTGACCGCCACATGGAGCTATGCTCATTGTTAACTATCAACGCCGCTACTTACGATCATCCGATATCGAGTCGAGAATCACACACGATCTGACAGCAGTTACAACCCACTGACAGGTGTCGAAATCTCCGAAGTTTTGTTATTGGACGGTTTCATCGTAGTCGTTGTTTTTCCGGGAGGGATTACTTCTGAAGCAATTGGTGTCTCAATTGCGTCAATCCAGTTCTGACTTTTGTAGGCACGATTACCTTTGAAGTGCACTGTATTCAAACTGCCCCCACGATAGATATCCATACTGGAAACGCGCTGATTGGGCATAAAGCCTAGAATATTGGATAGTGTCAGTCGATCACTGGCACGTCCCGCAGACACAACCTCTGTATTTTCATCAGGATGGCGTAATGCCAGACTTAATATGCCATGATCCTCTACCACTTTAAGGACTTTGCCCTGTTCTGGAGAAACCTCAAGGGTAACAGGGTGATCCATGCCACCTCCCTCTCCCACCTTGTGCCCGGGGACAGCCTGGTCTCCTACAGCAAGGACGCGTACTTTTTCCAGCAGCGTAATCGTGGTTTCTGGTATACCATCCGTTTCTTTGGAACGGAACAGAACATCAACAATAGTACCCGGCCGGGAAAAGCCAGCGACATTCCCAATCTTGTGGATTGCGACAGTAACAGCACGGTTTCCAGGTTCCAGGATTTCTGAAATCCCGGGTCCCATTCCATTGGCAAACAGATCAATTGTATGAAAAGGCTGACCTGCTTTAATCGCTGTTTTAAGAGTTCGACCTGCGATATACTGAGTCATCATAATCCGCTGTTTGCCTTCAGAATCAGCATCATAGCGTTTGGAAAGCAGCTCGGGAGAGATTTGCAGTAGTGAGATATCGTCGAGCGAAAGTTTCTGCCCCGGTACCAGATCACGCGAAGCAATTGGAAGCACTATTTTCTTAGGTCCTGCCGGTGGATCTTCAGCCAGAACGAAAGGCTTTGGCTTCTCATGGAGAAACTGCCTTACAGTATATGCTGCACCCAGACCTAATAGGATTGCGAAAATCGCTGCCGTCATCGTTCCTGGACTAATTTTTGCCACGCTAACTTCCCTGAAATCTTCGGATATTGAATTATAGTTTGACTTCAACTGGTGTCAGCCTTAAGCAGACTTCAGATGAAATACACTCTTGTTTGATTACTGTCGGAATTTAAATAGCTCTTTTGATTATTCGCTTGATGCTGAAATTGTAAGATCGAGCCCGGCAGGCGCTTCACCAGCTGCATCACTCACACTAGTGGAGTCAATATATTGGCTGGTGACACCGTTGAACGAATAACTGTAAGACTGATCAAAGGTCTCAATCGCAACGGCCACATCTCCAAACTCCTGAACGATCTGATCTCGCAGAGTGACAACTCCTGGCAAAAGACCCAAAAGCAGAATTGTCATCAACAATACCGTCGCAAAAGGGGAAACACTTCCACCTTCTTCATTCCATAATTGACAAGCAATTCTCATTCCCACTCAAATCCCGTCTGAATAAATTCTAGACTGATATTTTACAAATATTACCTACTCAGGCATCTTATGTGCCAAAGTCGAACGACTTTAGAAATCATCTGTTTCCGGAGGGGCGTCTCCGGAAACAGATAATAAATTTTCAAGCAGGCAAAACTTAGCCACCAGCTACAGCTGGAATCTGCACGTTGATACACTCTGGTTCTGAACCAGATGCATCAGCGGTCGTGTCGCAGAAGTCTGTCAGGTCAGCGAACACTGAACCAGCTGTGCTGGATGTGTGTCCGGTAACACCTGAAAAACTGTAACTTTGATTAATGTTTGAAATAGCTAATGCAAGGTCACCCAATTCCTGAACAACCTGATCACGAACGGTGGCCAAACCAACGACAACACCCAGAACCAGGATTGTGCCGATCAGTACGAGTTCAGACGAGACTACAAAACCGGCCTCATCATTCCAGAACTTAGTAAGCATGTTCATTCTAACTCCTCATTATTTTGTGAACTGTTTTATTCAGTTCGTTTGAACATAGTGAAAAAAATTGAAACATTAGTAGTTGTAGAGCAAATCAAATAACAACATGAGTTAATCCGCTGACTCTGGAGTGAACTTTCACCCCGGCAGAAGATAATCGTATCGATTAACCTTCTGCTTCAGCAGCAATAATGTTGATACAATGATTGTCTTGCCCAGCTGTAATTGTGTCTTGATCACAGAAGTCCAGGTTGTCGTTGAAGATCGACCCCGATGTGCTGGAAGAGTGACCAGTAATCCCTGAGAAGGAATAGCTCTGGTTACTGTTAGAAAATGCAGCGGCAACGTCTGCAAGTTCCGCGATGACCTGATCGCGCAATGTAGTCAGTCCGACAATCATGCCGAGAACCAACACAGTAGCGATCAGCACTAATTCTGTTGAAACGACGAAACCATTTTCATCATTCCAAAACTGCTGAAACATCTTCATTCTTACTCCTCACATAGATCAAATGGTTAATGCCAACTCGATGCACTGCAAGCAAATGCAGCTTTTAACATTCGAGTAAATTAACTCGTCTGCACACGCCCTGCGCAGACGTTTCAAAAATACAGCAGACGATGTGCCATTCTGACCCACAATACATATTTTTCGCATTTCCGCTCCACAATGCATCTTGCGCCTTCTCACAATATCTGAAAATAACATCATCATCGGTAAAATCCTCAACTTTCGATTTATGCACCAATTCCGGCAAATTTTGAATTGACTGGTAGCCATTGAGTGCTACGGCGCAATCATGTTTCCAACTGTTAACACTCTGAAACAAAGTGTTACCCGCAATGCACAGGTTGTAACATACGGATTCTTGACAGAGTCATTCAGATAATGAGGAGCAGGGAACCATGAATGATCGCTCTTAAAGCGATTCAGTGTCCTGACTTGATAAGTCAACCTGAAAGGGAAATTTCCCGCGCCACAGTGCCAGTGCACGACCTGCATGCGACAGGAATGTATAGCTGCCTTGTATCTCAGATTCAGGCATCTGCTGGATAGTCTCCACAAGCCAGTGGCCGGCTTTCTGAAGCGTTTCATCCGGAGGTAAAACTTCTGGAGGTGCCAGAGACCACCATTCCATAGCATGCCCGGTTGCCAGAACACGGCGCGCGACAGGAGTGAATTTCTTCTCGGAAGCCAGATCCAGTGGTCGGCCATCCCAGTTTTTATCCCAGAAGCCTTCCTCGGACTGATTCTTTACCAGCAGGCTGGTAATCCCCTGTAGATATTTCACGATTTTTTCACGACCGGCTTTTGTCAGGATCGAAGTCTGCTCATCCACTCTGAGCAGTATCACCAGTGCATGTAATCGATGATTTCCATAACAGACCCCTTTGACAGGTGGTTGTCGCATGATCCGCTCGGAGATCAGATCGAAATTGATGTATTGCCCCTCGGTCGTCATCCAGTCCCGCGCGGTATTAAAATACAGAGCAAATACAACGGATGACCATTCATATTCTACCTGGTTCAGCGTGAAAGACCGCATCGTTTCCTCGATCATCGCCGACAACTTTGTCTCTCCCTCTGATGTGACAACCGGATAATCAGCGGGCGTTCCAACCTCTGCCAGAGTAGCCAGAGTATGATCTTCATGGCTTGATGTAGCCAACCCTTCCTGTACACGAGGTCTGACTCCATATTGATTATGGACTAACAAGGGATCCGTTTTTTTCCCCCAGACATCTCCAAAACGACGATGGTCCAGAAGAATATCCCGCATTTCGATACCTGAAAGTGACCGAGAATCATCAAATTCCGCTTCAATTCCCCAGAAACGGAGTGCGTGATCCACATGATTAATTCGCGGCGATTTACCTCTGAATTGTGGCCGCAGTCGATTCAGTACCTTCACCAGATCCTCGTCGGATACGATTTCCGGCCGGTTATACTGAGGTGTGACAGAGAGAGGATTCAAACGCAATTCCGGCAACTGCTTCTGTTGCTCCCAGTTCTGGAAACGAAGGGCTCCCCATGAAATTACGACACCAGCCAGGAGCAGATGAAAACACAGAAAACCCGCCAGTTTCAATTTGGATTTGAGAGACATGACCTGAGGACTCATGGCTGCACCTCCTGATTTTCGTTAACCGGCTGTTCTGAATCCTCTATCTCACTCTGACTGGCTGCAGCTATCAATTGTGGTTCTCGTGATACCACCAGACTCAGGTCATCTTCATAAACAACTTTGAACCCTTCCAGTCGACGAACCTGTTTGTCCAGTTGAACCTGCTTCTCCTTATGTACGATAAACGTGGTCACTGCATATTTCTCCGCAACCGTCTGCCAGCCTCGATTGGCTCGGGCGATTCCCAGATAATCCTTCCAGACCCGAGGCGGTGTGAGATGTACCGCATTTGTAGTCATGAATACATTCATTCCCACAGGACCGTCCCAGACCAGCCAGTCTCCCCACCACTGAGGATTCCAGACCTGTCCCTGGGGAGGATGCTCTTTTAAAAACTCCGTTAATTTCCGGGGTGTACCCTGACTGTAAACCTTATCCAGTGGCCTTAATTTTCCACCAAATAACGGTGTCGCGATATTGGAGAATGCAAACCCGAACCAGATGATTAATACACAAACCGCTGTAATAACAGGAGTTTTACGGGACCAGAAGGGCAGTGGCTCTTTCGAATCCTCACTCAGATCAGGAACCAGTAACTCTCGACGCGGGATCACATTTGCCAGATGAGGAACCATGGCATAGACGAAAACAACGGAAAACCAGCCGATCATTCTCACCCCCACAATCACAGCCAGCGAAAGCAGTCCCACCCGCAGGACATCTGCTGTCCGGATGGTTGCCCGACTGTGCCGGTAGAGTCCCAGCATGAGTACCCAGGAACCACAGAACCAGATCCCTTCGGCGTCCCTGAATTCAAGTGGCTCCCACTCCAGAACATCTTTCAGGTTGGGATTCCTTGGGAATGTGAGAGAATTGAGAAACAGATCTATATGATAAGGATTGAGAAGTGCCCCGCAGACAGATAATTCCGTAACAACCAGCCAGCGTCTGACCCAGGGATCAGAACAGACCTGAACCAGGCTTCTGGTTCGCCAGCCCACTTCCAGAACTCTACCCAGAAATTGCAGTCCCAGAATAGCCAGGCCCACTACGAATGATCCATGCAGGTTGGCCCAGGCCAGAAAAATGAGTGGAATTCCCAGATACAGAGCCAGCAATAATGCCAAAGGTGTCTTTTTTCCAGAGTTTTGAGAGCTCTCATCAGATCTGGCTCTTCGGTCCCAGATATCATATTTCTCTGACCAGGCCATGATAACCAGTGTCAGCGCAACACACAGCGTTCCGAAAATTTCCGGTCGAATGATGGCAATGCGGCTGGAAGAAATGAGCACCAGCAGGAACGACGCCAGGGTACTGATACCGACTCGACCGGATTTGAGGTAAAAAGCCAGCCAGAACAGGACATGGGTTGTGAATACTGTTAAGGCAAAGATATGCGATAAACCCCGTACACCAAAAGATTCATACACCTTGGCAAAGAAAACCTGTGAAAGCCAGGCGGCATCGATGCTCTTGACCCCTTCTGCCAGAGAAAGGAAAGGGTCGTAGTCAGGCAGACTCTGATGAGCGACAATCCATTCGCCGTAGGAAACATGTCCCCAGATATCCGAATAAAAAATATGTACGTTACCAAAGTAGAAAAACAGCAGTGCAAACCAGAGACAGGTCACCAATTGAGGCCATCCCATCGAGAACTTTTCACGGTAAGACCGCTGTTCACTGCCAGAAGGTTGTGACTCCAGAGTCTCTGGATAAGAATCGACCGACATAACGCTTTCCACTTTTGAAACGAACGATAAGTTCTAAATTTACGTTGTGAACCGAGGAAACGCGGGGCGCACCTCGAAAGATCGCGGAATCATACCGCAAACAACGTTCCAAAGAATGGAGTCGACTGCGCAGAGCCTGGGACAGAAGAGGAGAAGAAGATAAGAAACCTGAACATTCTGTCAACGACGAAGTAAGGGCTTTTATCACGGAAACCTGTTGTGATTTCGGATCGGTTTCACTCAGATCCGGATTTCGCGTTGTGCCAGTTGTTCAATCAGAGTCTCAGTATCGATAAAGACTTCAGCCTGAATCCCCAGTTGGCGCGCGTGACTGATATATTCAGCAATATCATCTGTATAGAAGGCTTCCTCCGGCGCACACTGGATTTTTTCCAGGGCACATTCGAAGATGGCAGGTTCCGGCTTGATGGCACCAACGGTGTAAGACGTCACATAGTCATCAAATCTCTGCAGTACCTCAAACTCCTTCCAGATGAAGTCAAAATGAGACACGCAGGTATTCGACAGCAGGACCAGTCGATAACCTTGAGATTTTAATGCATCCAGGACGGGAATGATGGTGCTGTTGAGCTCAAAGATATCCGAACCTGCGGTTTGCAGCGCATTATAATCGACTTTTGTTTCCACGACCTCTTCGAACCAGCTGTGAAATTCAGCAGGAGTAAGCTTACCCCGCTCGTATTCCCACTGCATCCCGGATTCAATTAACAGATTCTGAATTTCCGTCCGGGATCTGCCACAGAGGCCCCCCATTTGTTCACACATCTTATCATGCGAAAAAAAAGCGAGTACATTCCCCATATCAAACAGAAAAGTACGTATCAAAGCAGAAACTCCAGGCTTGAGGCGGTTTTTAATGATCGAACTGGAACATGACCCTTTTCTGCTGCGAATCATAAACATCTCACTGCTTCGTACCAGAGGAATTTTGTTCGCAGGGACTTATTTCCCAAGTCAGGGAACAGGAGAATAGACCTCTTATTGACGCTATCGACTAATTTTCTTAAATTGCCGGTAGATAAGAACTTGATGAGAGCCGATTGTTCTGGTTCTGTCATACTGCAAGTTCAGGTTCGAATGATGTTCTGTGCCGTCTTTCAATCCTGATTTGTTCACATCGTGGAGAGAATAATAGATGGAATTCGAAGATCAATCTTCCTACCCTACCGGGGAACCCGGTAAAGAGTGGCCCTGCCTGCGACAATTCTGTGTGTTTATGGAAAACCGGGTCGGGTATCTCCATCAACTCTTAAAACTGCTGGAAAAATTTGATCTCAGAATCATCGCCTTGAGTACGGTTGATTCGGTCGATGTAGCCATGAGTCGCATAGTGCTCGACAATTATGAGCGTGCCAGGGAGATTTTCGAACTCTCAAATTACACTTTCTTTGAAAAAGACCTGATCGGCGTCGAACTTCCTGACGACACACAGCCTTACATGCGCATCTGCCTTTCGCTGCTGCAGGCGGAAGTCAACATTGATTACACCTACCCGTTGCTCTATCGCAGACATGGTAGAGGTGCGATCGCATTATGCGTTGATGATATCGACCTGGGAATCAAAACCTTATCAGAGCAGGGCCATCGCATTATCACCGAAAAAGATCTGAAAGACGACGACGAATATATGTAAGTAGTAACGACTTTCAGATTTGCGGAATGGTCTGTGTCATTCCGGATCGGGCGGCTTCATAAAAGGCATAAATCGTTCGGATAATTCGCAAACTTTCGCGGCTGGTCAGCAGGGGAGGTTGATCATGGGCGACTGCCAAAACCGCTTTCTCAACAGCGGGAGTATATCCGCGTGGCTCTGTCGATTTGTCAAACTTCAATGTTTTACCATTGTGGTTCAACGTCCATTCCAGAGGCCGCTCTTCAAAAGGAAGCATCTCCAGCCAGCCTTTACTGCCCCAGATTTTAATCATCGACTGGTAACCCTGTTTCATATAATAACCCGCTGTCAATGTTCCCAGAAAACCGGCAGCATAACGAAATGAGAGTGCGGCAGAATCTTCAACATCAATTGGTTCTCCGCCCACTAACGCAGTAAACCCTGCGACATCCGTAATGAAAGACTCGGTCAGATACATTGAAAGATCAAGCCAGTGAATCCCCAGCCACGATAAAAAACCCCCTCCCGCCTGATCCTTATGGGCATACCAGCTCTTTTGATAGGCAGGACTTTTGAGACGTGTCTGATCCGCCAGCAGGGTCATTTCCACGCCGTAGATCTTCCCCAGGGAACCTCCCTGAATTAATGACCGGGCAAACTGTATCTCCGGATTCGTTCGATTTGCCAGTGCCAGTGATATATGCAGATGCTTGCTTTCCGCTTTCTGAACCAGCGGTTCAAACTTCTGTACACTCAGACAGGCCGGCTTCTCGGAAAAGACATGACAGCCATTGTCTAACGCCAGATGAATGGCCTGCGGGGCCTGCCGGGCTTGCATCGTCACCAGAACCAGATCTGGTTTTTCCTGCTGAAATAATATTTCAGGTTGATCATATATGGCAGTCAGCTTTGATCCGAGCTGACTTCGTGCCGCTTTCACCTGAGTCTGGCCAGGATCCGACAAAACCACCTCCTTGACAGTTTTAATGTCCTTCAATGCCGCAAAGTAAGCGCTTAAATGTGCTCCCGTCTCATTCGTCAGCACGGCAACGGTGATCTGCTTCTCCATGTTTTGGCTCCCTGTAGCCTGTGATGTTTTGCTGATGCAGCACAGTGGCTCAACATTGCAATTTAAGCTGTATCGTATATTTTATATTACTATACCCATTCTGCATGACTGCTTCCAGAATTGACTTCTTTTTCAGGGACATTCATGGCATCTCATTTTTCAGGATCAGTTCATTGTTAGTAAGCCACCTTGTCGCTCCCGGAAAAATCGAACTCATCGAAGCTCCCGAACCTGTTCTATCACCTGCCTCCAGAGGCGCGACTGGACAGGGAGAAATCATCTTCCAGCCGGAAACAACCTGCCTTTGTGGATCTGATTTGCCTTACTTTATTGGCAGCGATGAATGGGAAATCGAAATCGGCCACTCGCTACATGAAATGATTGGTACGGTCACAGCCACCAATGGTCAACGCTGGAAAGCAGGGGACCGGGTTCTGGCTGTTCCCGTAATGCAGTTGGGATTAATGGAACGGTTCATTCTGGATGAAACCAGAGCCATTCCCATCGCCACCAATATCCCTGAAGAACATGCGTTAATGGCGCAACCTCTGGGAACGGCTTTATTTGCTCTGAAAAAACTTCCTAACCTGCTGGATAAGACGGTCGCCGTTGTCGGGCAGGGCCCAATGGGACAATTGATGAATGCAGCCCTCAGCAATATGGGAGCCCGCGAGATCATCGGCATAGATCTGCTCGAATCACGACTACAGATCAGCCCCTCCATGGGCGCGACCGCCACGATCTGCAATCTACACACCAACCCCGTCGAAGCGGCCAGAGAAATCCTGAAAGGGGAACTACCCGACATCGTCATCGAGGCTGTCGGTCATGCCGACCAGCAGTTGAACCTCTGCATCGAACTCTGTCGGCAGGCGGGCAGTATACTCGTGTTTGGAGTCCCTCCGGAAACAATCGATCAGGTGCGTCTCCGCGATCTGGTCTTCAAAAATATCACCATTCATTCCAGTATCAACCCCGATTTCAGCCGCGATTTCCCACTGGCAATGCAATGGCTCGCGGAAGGTCGTATCGATGTCACACCGATTATCACTCATCGATTCCCGCTGGTTGATATCCAGCAGGCATTTGAACTGTTTCGGGATCGACGGGATGGTGTCATTAAAGTCATCGTCGAATTCCCGGCATTACATCATGCTTGATCACCCGCAATCAGTATAGCCATACTTCTTGCGGTTTGCTGAAAGCAAGAATAACAGCGGCTGACTTTCTAGAATAGTGGGATAGACTTACGAGATGATCCAGACTTTCAGATAATCTCGTGAATCGGCTCTGTATGCTCGACTCCGACCAGCTTCTGATCCAGACCGCCATAAAAGTAGGAGAGCCGGTTGGGATCAAGGCCCATCTGATTCAGAATCGTGGCATGCAGGCGTTTGACATGAAATGGCTTCTCAACTGCTGCGGACCCCAGTTCATCGGTCGCGCCGACAGAGATCCCCCCTTTGATTCCGCCTCCGGCTGTCCACATTGTGAACCCGGCCGAGTTATGATCGCGCCCGGTTCCTTTTGCGTATTCCGCGGTCGGCTGCCTGCCAAATTCACCTCCCCAGACGATGATCGTATCATCAAACAGCCCACGGGCTTTTAAATCCTTGATTAATGCTGCAATGGGCTGATCCGTATTCCCCGCATGAAAACTATGATTCTTTTCAAGGTCGCCGTGTGCATCCCAGTTCGCATCATTATGGTTGCCCCCTGAATAAAGTTGAATGAAACGAACTCCCCGTTCCACCAGCCTGCGTGCCAGTAGACAACGACTGCCGAAATCAGCCGTGCGGGGATTGTTCAGGCCATACATTTCCTGGGTCTGTTGAGTCTCCGCAGCCAGGTCAGCCGCTTCGGGTGCATGTTGCTGCATTTTGAATGCAAGTTCATAGCTGGCTATACGTGCCGCCAGTTCTGAGTTACCGGTCCGGGTCGCCTCATGCTGTTCATTTTCTGCTTTCAAGGCGTCCAGCAATTCCCGCTGCACTGCTCGTGACATGCCTTCCGGTCGACGCAGATCAATCAGAGGCGCGCCTTTCGAACGCATTGTGGTCCCCTGATAAGTCGCCGGCATAAACCCGCTGGACCAGTTTTTGGCTCCACTGATTGGACCTCCTGTCGGATCCAGCATGACCACATAGCCGGGCAAATTCTCGTTCTCAGTTCCCAGGCCATAATTGAGCCACGAACCCAGACTGGGAAAACCGCTCAGAATACGTCCGGAATTCATCATTAACATTGCTGATCCATGGATGGGTGAATCAGCAGTCATTGATTTCAGAAACGCAATGTCGTCCACACAGGTCGCCAGATGCGGAAACAGTTCTGACACCCACTGGCCCGATTCACCATACTGCTTGAACTTCCACTTGGGCCCGACCACGCGGCCTTCATTTTTTTCGCCGCCACGCCCCTTGGTTTTCACAGCGACCGTCTTGCCGTCCAGACCATACAGTTTGGGTTTATGGTCGAACGTATCAACGTGGCTGGGACCACCGTACATAAACAGGAAAATTACACTCTTTGCTTTGGGCTTGAAGTGAGGATCTTTGGGAGCCAGCGGATTCTGAAACTGACTC
Source organism: Gimesia maris (assembly GCF_008298035.1). NCBI lineage: Bacteria > Pseudomonadati > Planctomycetota > Planctomycetia > Planctomycetales > Planctomycetaceae > Gimesia > Gimesia maris. The sequence continues at coordinate 2,935,735 of NZ_CP042910.1, read as the reverse complement.
ACCCCGTCGGCAGCCAGCGCCTGTGAGTTCAAAAAGCCATCTGCTGACATCATCCCGGTTAACGCGACTGACGCAAAACCACCGCCGGCTTCCCACAGAAATTCCCGCCTTGTGCGACGACAAAACTGTGCATGTCCGCTCTGCTGATTTACCTGTTGCGATAAGGTCATCGTAGGTCCTCTTCAAGCATAGTGTCTCATAAATCAAGTTTCAGCAACCTGAATCGCTTTTAATCCAGATAGACGAATTCATTCCGATTCAAAATCGTCAGACAGAAATAATCCAGCGCCTGTTTTTCTTTAAGGGAATGCTTTTCCATCAGTCGCTTTATCAGTTGAACGCCGTCATCCACTTCACCGGTATGCGGCGTACGTCCATATGCCAGACGAATTGCCCGTGTGACAAACCGGGGATACTCTGTTCCCGCTTCCTCAATCAGTCGCTCTGCAAACAGTTCCGCCTGTCGGTTGGCAAACTGGCCGTTGATCATTCCCAAAGCCTGGGCCGGCTGCGTAGTGACAAAGCGAACCGCACAACTGCTGTCCGTATCGGCAAAGTCAAAGTTGAAGAGCAGGGGAGTCACCAGTGAGCGTTTTACAAAAATATAAACACTCCGGCGGGCTCTCTCCTCTTCTGATGAATGTCCCCAGCCTTTGCCCGGCTGAGATTGTCCCTGCAAGACTTCCTGAGAGATCAACGGATAAAACCCAGGGCCATACATTTTCAGATTCAGACGGCCATTCACCGCGAGGATGGAATCACGCACCTCTTCTGCACTCAGTCGTCGCATGTTATACCGCCAGAAAAGATCATTGGCCGGATCGACGGCAGCCGCCTGTTCTGAGTACCGGGATGACATCTGATACGTATTCGACATGAGGATCAGCTTATGAAATGCCTTGAATCGCTGTCCTCCTTTGACAAATTCCAGAGCCAGCCAGTCCAGCAGTTCCGGGTGCGTGGGAGGCACGCCCAGTTGTCCGAAGTTATTCGGAGACTGCACGATTCCCCGACCAAAATGATGCTGCCAGATCCGATTGACAATCACCCGCGATGTCAGCATATTGTCACCATCGGCAATCCACTCCGCCAGTACACGACGTCTGCCTGAAGTTTGTTGATTTTTCCCGGGCGCTGGAATTTTTGCCTGGGTATTACCAAACAGTTCCGGAAAGCCCGGTTCTACCTTATCACCGCGTACGTGCGGATTTCCCCGCAACAGGACAAAGGTTTCACGGGGCTCCTTCTGACTCCGCCTGACGCTGAGTGCTGCTTTCCGGGGAGGTAGTTTTTTGCGTTCTGCTTCCAGCTGTTTTAACTCTTCCTTTAATCCCTGATAGGTCTGACTCTGTTCCGGTTCCAGATATTCTGCCAGTTTTTCTTTAAGCAGTTTGCCCCGTTCACGAGTTTCTGATCGTCGCTGATCGACACCGGGCATCTTTTTGATTGCAGCCTCTTCGATCGCATGCATTTTTTTCTTCAGCTCACTTTTCTGCTGATCGTATTCAGCATACTTCGCCGCCAGTTCCGGAGTGGTAATATCCGTCTGGTTAAACGACAGCTGATCTCCACGTGTCCCATAGGAATTCAAACCATGAAAAAACGCCATGAACCGATAATAATCTTCGTGAGGAACAGGATCGATTTTATGTTCGTGGCAGCGGGCGCAGTTTAAAGTCAGCCCCAGAAAGACCTGGCTGGTCGTGGAAACGATATCATCCAGTTCGTTGTAATAACTCAAAAGGGGATCCGCGGGTTCGTCATCCCACAGGCCGAGACGGTAATAACCGGTCGCAATAATCGTGTCATTCGTTACCTGATCCAGTTCATCCCCGGCCAGCTGTTCTTTAATAAACTGACTGTAAGGTTTATCTTCGTTAAAAAATCGGATGACGTAATCGCGAAATCGCCAGGCATTCGGCTTGTCACCATCCCGTTCGAAACTGTTCGTGTCAGCATAACGTACCAGATCCAGCCAGTGACGCGCCCAGCGTTCCCCATACCGGGGGGAAGCCAGCAGGCGATCGACCAGTTTCTCGTACGCATCAGGAGAGGAATCATTTACAAACTGATCGACTTCCTCCGGAGCAGGGGGCAGTCCTGTCAGATCAAAATAGACGCGGCGGATCAAAGCCACGCGATCTGCGGGAGGAGCAGGCGTCAGCCCTTTTGCTTCCAGCCCGGCCAGGATAAAAGCATCAATCGGATTTTTCACCCACTGACTCTGATTGGTTTCGGGGGGACTTTTCCGCTCTGGTGGTTGAAACGCCCAGTGTTTTTTCCATTCCGCACCCTGCTGGATCCAGTTTCTAAGAACCTGAATCTGTTCGGGCTTGAGTCGCTCTCCCTCAGGAGGCATCTGCAAACTGTCGTCTTTGGATGTGATACGCGCAATCAGCTCACTCTGGTCCGGGTGATTCGGTACAACGGCTGTCGCCTCTGATTCCAGCTTCCTGAATGCCAGCTCGCTCTGATCCAGACGTAATCCACCTTCCTGCACATCAGGTCCATGGCAGGAGTAGCAATGTTTCGCCAGTAGGGGTTGAACCTCCTGCGTGAAATCAACGGGTGTTTTTGCCGATTCTTTCAGCGGGATTTTGTTCGATTCAGCGACACTCACCGTGTTCCATGGCAGACCAGCCCACAAAAGCATCCCGCAAACAACTTTAGCAAAGAATCTGAATCTGCAGTGATTGAAGCAAGGCATGCGGATCTGTCTCTCCCGACTGTACAGTCTTCAGTGAAGGAATTAATACATTCCGTAATCTGTCCAGGATCTTATTTTCCTATTGTCGATGATTCACATGACTTATGTCAATTCAACAATAAACAACCCTAACTTATTTCCTGTACTTGTCATGCGGGCATTTATTATATTGAAGAGGATGGCCTCCTTTTTAAACTAGCCTGTCTGCATTTCCCCGGATTGTGTTATAATGTTACCGCCTGTGTTCGGTGATGCGCTTAATGGCAGGCACCTGTTTCTGATCTGAGGAGAATCCGCAGGATGAATCGATTATTTCCTCCATTCTCGGGATTTCAGTTCCCGAAGAATGTCTCAACCAGAATCTTGCTCTGTCTTGGTGTGGTTCTGTTTTATCCCTGTTTCTATCTACTCTCAGGTGAAAAACAGAACAGGCAACCGCTGCTGGCATTCCTCGACCCGCCAGAACAGAAGGAAGTCCCGGATCAGAGTGAATCGGATCAGTCGGTCTCAGAGGAACGCGAAGCGTTAATCCACCGAATATACAGAAACCGGAACCTGCAGACTCAGTTTGATCGGGCAGAGCAGAAATTCCAGAATCGCGAATTCACTGAAGGAGCTTTACAGCTCGAAAAGCTTCTCGATCACCAGGAAGATTACTTCTTCTGGTCCGATGATCAGCCACGCCCGGTGAATTTCCGCGAACGCACCCGTCAATTGTATTCCCAGTTTTCGCCTCGCTCACTGGCAGACTACGAACGTATCTCGGGGCCTCAGGCAAACCAGTTATTGCAGCAGGCAAGGCAGACAAATGATCTGCGACTCTATGAACTGCTGGCATTACGATTTTTTCCCCTGCGAGCAGGCTTTGAAGCCCTGAATTATTTAGCCACCCATTACATGGAACAGGGTAACTTCGATTTCGCTGCACGCTACTGGGACCTGCTACTTGAAAGCCGTCTGCAACAGTCACGGCTGGAACCGGTTCATTTACTGAAAGCCGCTTTAACCTATCAGCAGTCACATCAGCATGAAAAAACCACACAGATTCTGGAAGCATACGGGACAGCAAAAGTCATCGTGTCCGGTAAAACACTCCGGCTGGAACAGGCGCTCCAGATTCTGGATACTTCGCTCACCGGAGCCTCCTCGCAGCAGAGAAGTGACTGGCCCGTTTCACAGGGTAATCCAAAACGCAACCAGTCCGTCGACGCCAGTCTTCCCTATCTGAACCCGGTCTGGAGCCACCCGATTGGATTGACCGACAAAGACCGTCCACTCGAAACCTTACGCAACTGGGAGACCAAACAGTTTCGGGAAAACCTCTCGACTGCGGTGACGAACCAGCCCATCGCCGTGGATGATCTGGTGATTTATCGGGATTTCAAAGGGATTCGTGCGGTCAATCTGGATTCCGGGAAAACAGCCTGGCTGTTTCAGAGTGCCGGCAGCCTCAGCCAGCTGATTGATCAACTGGAAGAACACACACCCTCTCATTCAACCTATTCCCAGAATCTGCCACTGGAAAAGTTTTATAATTATAACTCCATCTATGGTTCCCTCAGCAGCAATGGCCAGTCTGTATTTGCGATCGACTATTTGCCAGATACACTGCCTCCTGCTCAGGTCAACATGGGACTGCGGAAAGCGACGTCTCATTTTTCCCTCGTGTCCCAGAAGGGGAACCGGTTGGTGGCACTTCCTTTGAACAGGAAACCTGCTGCAGACCGCCAGAAGACAGGCGTGACAGCATCACCTGCAGGCAGCGAAACCGCTGAGTTGCAGACAAAACCGACATGGACTATTGAAGGTTACTATTTCCTCGGGGCGCCATTGCCTGTCGGAAATTATATTTACGCCATTGCTGAACATCACAGTCAACTCTCTATTCTGTGTATCAACCCGCAAAACGGAGCGATTCACTGGAAGCAGGGAATTGCATTCGTGAATCAACCGATTTTCACAGATCGTACCCGCGCCTATATGCACTGTCCGCTAACCAGCAGTCAGGGGGTTCTGGTCTGCACAACCCAGATGGATACTCTGGTCGCCATCGATGCGACAAATGGTGATCTCCTCTGGAACTACTATTATGGCGACGGAGAACAGTACCGCCGGATTTCACAGAAACGGTATTACCGCCCTCTCGCTTTTGGGCATCCCGGTCTGTCGAGTGCCCCCTTAATTGATCAGCATCGCGTGTTTTATCTTCCGACAGGCTCCCCCTATATTCATTGTGTCGATTTAAATACCGGTCTCCCGCTCTGGGAAGAAGTTCACCGCGAAGATGCAGAATATGTCGCCGCGGTGGTCGACGAGACAGTACTGATTGTCGGCTCTGACTATTGCCGAGGCCGGCATATCGAAGATGGGAGAGAACTCTGGCATCTGCACGTCGGTCCTGTCACCGGTAAAGGATTTCTGTCACACAAAAACTACCTGCTGCCCATCAAAACGGGGAGCGTACTCAGTATCGATATTCCCACGGGAAAAGAATCTGGCTTTACCCTGAGTAATACCACACAAATCACAGAGATCCTGAACAGAGATTTTAAACAGAAACTGCGTCAGGGTGCGGCATACGCCTATCAGGGCTCTGCGCAGAAATCAAATCATGACCAGTCCAGGCACAGCTGGTATCCCGGAAATATTATTGCCCATCAAGACAAGGTGATCTCACTGGGGCTCTGGCAGATTGATGCTTTTCCTCAGGCAGAAGCCATGCTGACCAGCTTACCTCAGATCGATCACCAGAGTCTGAATTCGCCCCAAAACCAGGGCAACCAACTGCTAAAAGCAGAGCTGGAGCTGGCGCTGGGTAATTTAAACAGTGCGCAACACAGGCTGGAGACTCTGCTCTCCATTCCCACTGCTGCCAATGTCAAATCACGTTCTGAGTCGCTCTTACGGGAATTGCTCTATGCCGAACTGAATCAGTCGACCCAGGATGAATTTCAGATCCTCGCGAAACTCGAACGGCTTGCCACCACCCCGCAGGAACGAGGTCGTTACCTTTCACGCAAATCCCGATATCTGCTGGAGCAGGAAAACTACCAGGCATTGATGGATGTTGCCGAAGAATTTAAGAACATTGATGTCATTCAGCCCCTGGCGATGGCGGGAGACACCGATCACCTGGTCACCACCAAAAGCCTGATCGCGGGACTGATGGAAAAAGTGACCGCGAAAGCAGATCGAGTAGACCGCGAAGCACTGGATGCAAAAATCACCGATGATCAACAGGCCGCATTGAAAGATGGTTCCATTCCCGCATTGCAGGCGTTTCTCGACACCTATGGCAGCTGGTCACAGGCAGTCGCAGTCCGCAGCAGACTGGCAGCCCGACTGACCGAACAGGGACAGATCCAACAGGCAGAATTCCTGCTGATGCTCAACCGCAGTCATCCCGACGGGCAGATTGCAGCCAATGCCACCTGTGAACTTCTGGAACTCTGGCAGGCGGCAGGGCTGCCTCATGAGGCAGCTGCGTTACTCAGTGAACTGGACAACAAATATGCGCAAGTCATACTCGACACCGATATCACGGGAAAGCAGTATGTCAATCGCTTTGATCGCAGTTCTCAGACCTGGAACATCTTTCAGGCCATGCAGCCACTGAAACACGAGGTCTCTCACCTGATCATTCGCCAGAGTGACCTGGGAACACCATCCCCGGAAATCAGAAATACGTATAAAAATTATGAGCGTAAGTTTCTCCCTCCACCGGAAATCTCTCAACTGCTGTTGAAAGCCGGGGGACAGCTGCATGTCATCAACAAACACGCGGGGCTGACGATTGGAAAGATCGAAGTGTCAGACCGCATTTCCTATCCCTATCATTCACAAAATACCCGCGTCGGTCATTTCATTCCACTCGGCAGCAGCCGCAAGATTCATGGAGTCTCGCTGCTGCAACTGAATGAAGATATTTCGTCGCCGCTCTGGACGAAGGAATTCGATGACTTAAACAACTCGCAATCACTGTTTTACGTTGGTCCTTCCGGGCCGCGTGTCTGTGTTTTCCAATGGGATAATCGTCTGTTCGGATTAAATCCAGCTACAGGGAAAGTCTTGTGGGAACGCAGGAATATCCCTTCCAAATCGGGTTTCCTCAGCGATTCCAGCAAGGGGTTGATTGGTGACCAGCAGGCACTGGTTGCGTTTAATATTAATCGTACGAACTACGATGTCTACAGTACCATTACAGGAGAACTGATTCGAAAAGGAGAGCTGGATTTGAACAGTCGGTCCCGCCACGTCTTCGGCCGCAAGCTGTTCTACGAAACGACATCGACCACTGAAAAACGGGTCCGACTCTGGGACCCGCTGACTGATCAGCACCTGCTCGACGAACCAGTTTCCAACACAAGCCTTTCCGCTCAGATTTCTGAAACAGAGCTTGCCGTCCTGCTGCCTCCCAATCGGCTGCGGGTACTCAATGTGGAAACGGGAGAGACCATCATTGAATCGGTAATCCCTGACGAATACCTGAAAAGCCTCAATAAGTTTATCGGCTTCAAAGATCAGGAACGCTACTACTTCAATTTTTCCTACACTTCACCACGCAGGCGATCCCCGCAAAACGATTTTTACGTCAGCGATTCGTTTCTGAATGTGGTGCATGTCGACAATGATTTAATCTGCATCGATGGGAAAACGGGACAGATTCTCTGGAGCCGCAATCTCCCCAAACGTTCCTGGGTTGATACCTCGCAGTACCAGCTTCCGTTTTTGATCTTTATGAGTAAAATCCGGACGGAATCTCGAACCCGCAGCTATTCATTCCTGCTGGAAATCCTGGATGCCAGTACCGGAGATACGATCGGTTTTAAAGACAATATCCTGAAAGATACGATCCTGCAGCTGCAGATTGATCCCCGCTTTCATAAAATCATTCTACAGGGATTGCATAGTGCCATCGAAATCGACTTCAGTGATAAAGCGAAGTCCCTGGATAGTATCTTTGAGAAGCCACTCTGATCGCAGAAAGAAGATTCAGGCTTGAACTCAATCTCAGTTTCGGGGAAGCAGGGAGTCTGAAAAGAGCGGCTGAAGGGAATCGAACCCTCGTCACCAGCTTGGGAAGCTGGGGTAATACCATTATACGACAGCCGCTGAACTCGGAAGAGACAGATTAAACATCACGCTGGTTCGGGTCAAGCAATTCCGAAGGCAGCATGATCAGTATTTCAATTAACTTTTTACCTGCTGGTTTTCACCGGAGCGAATCAGCTCCAGTTGTTTGGCGACCTCAGGGAAGGGGACCTCGTGAGGCAGTTTCTGCGTGGTCGCTGCCAGAGCAGAAGCAACCCCCGCCGCCTCACCCATGGCCACGGCATTCCCGGTCACCCGATAACTGCTGTGAGCGATGAAATCTCCACTGATGCATCTGCCTGCCATCATCAGGCCGGTCACATCCCGGGCAATCAGTGCCCGCAGGGGAATATCGTAAGGCTTGGATTTGAATGGTTTCTTTTCAATGGCTTTCGTTTTACCAGGATTGGTCGAATGCACGTCAATTCCAAATCGAACATGGCAGATACCGTCTTCGAAGCGTGCTCCGTTTTTCAAATCTTCACTGGAAACATGATAACGTCCCATAATTCGGCGTCCTTCACGGGTGCCGATCTGTTCTGCAGTCGCAATGATCTCGAGATTGGTCCAGGGATCACCGAGTTTTTTCAGGCTGTTGACCAGTTTATGCACTTCACGCCGGGCCTGTAAAGTCGCGTCGGTGACATGGGCAGCATCGATGGCCAGCGTCCCGTATTCATGGTTGGCCATCATCGCAAACAGGCCATCCCGAACCCGAAAAATAGTCGGGCCGCCATAAGAAGGGTCAATCCCCGCCCGCTGAAATTCTGCCAGTAGATTCTTCTTCGGGTTCCCCAGTTTGCGGGGTTCTGCATCTCCTCTTACAAACTGAGCAATCCCATCCAGTGTCACCCCTGTGAGCAGAACCATCAGGCTCATCGGCTGAGTCAACCCGGTACCAGGCTGGCCGAACTCGTAAGCACACCCCGCTTGCGCTGCCAGATCACCATCGCCAGAGCAGTCAATAAACGCCTTGGCTCTCCAGGCCTGCCGCCCCGATTTGGATTCGGTCACAACCACCGACAGACGATTATTAATGTCGGTCACCGCACCCACGACGCGTGTGTGCAATTGAATTTTGACGCCCGCTTCCAGCAACAGATCTTCCAGTAACAGCTTGGTTTTTTCGGTATCATAAGCGACCGAACCGTTGGGCAGGGTATTACTGGCGCCGCGTTCTTCCAGCTTCTGTAACAGCTCCCGCATAATGCCCGGCTTATTCTGGGCATCAATGATCAGCGTTAATGCGCCGGCTGTCCAGACACCACCGATACAGCCATTGACTTCCAGCAAGCGGGTTTTCGCACCACTGCGGGCAGAAGCCAGAGCCGCAGCAACCCCGGCAGGACCACCGCCACAGACGATGACTTCATCTTCCTCGACAATCGGAATATTCCGGGCCGCCTCATGAAAGATTTTCCCATCAGGTGAAACCCAGCCACTGGTCCGTACATGCTGCGCAGTTGAATTCCAGACTGACTGACCGCCTCCGTCAAGTAACAGCGTATTTGACGGACGCGTCACACCATCGACCACCGGTTCTTTTGCAGAAGCCGCATTGGCACCGGCTAAAAAAGCAGCCGTACTGCCAGCGAGATACTTACCGAATACGCGACGGTCTATATTTTCGTTGGTCATACCAGACTCCTCTCGATTCATTTTGCAGGAATAGTTTTTGATACGGACTGATTCATTCAGCCATAAATTCGTTTATGAATCTCTGTTACGACATCGTCAATCGGAATTCTGACCTGTTCCAGTGTATCACGATCACGCAGTGTCACACAGTTATCCTGTTCGGTCTCCCCATCCACTGTCAAGCAGAAAGGTGTTCCAATCTCGTCCTGACGACGATATCGGCGACCGATGGCGCCCTGCTGATCGTAAACGGCTTGAATTCCTGCTGATTTCAAGCGCTGGTAAATGGACGAAGCGATTTCCGGCATTCCCGCTTTTTTGATCAACGGAAAAACGGCAGCTTTCACGGGAGCCAGTCGCGGATGGAATCGCATGACTGTTCGCGTCTGCATATTCCCCTTTTCATCGGGTTGTTCATCTTCGTAATAGGCTTCGCAGAGAAATGCCAGCGTCGCGCGGTCTGCACCGGCGGCGGGCTCAATCACATGCGGTATGAATCGCTCGCGGGTCTGATCGTCAAAGTAGGTCAGATCTTTGCCGCTCCCTTTATATTTGGGTTGACCATGTTCGTTCTTCTCTACGACCAGTTGATCTCCTTCACGTACCAGCTTGCCTTCCATATGCGAACGCAGGTCGAAATCACCACGATGGGCAATCCCTTCCAGTTCGCCATATTCATTCTCTTCCATGAAGGGGAAGGCGTACTCAACGTCTGCCGTTCCCACGGAATAATGCGCCAGTTCTTCCTGGGTATGATCGCGCAAAATCAGGTTGTCTTCTGCAATCCCGTGTTTGATGTACCAGGCATAGCGGCGGTCCCGCCAGTACTGGTACCATTCAAATGACTCATCAGGATGACAGAAGAACTCCATTTCCATCTGCTCAAATTCACGCGAACGGAAAATATAATTCCGGGGTGTAATTTCATTTCGGAAACTTTTTCCGATCTGAGCGATCCCGAAAGGCACTTTGACACGCCCGCTGTCGACCACATTTTTAAAGTTCACAAACATCCCCTGTGCGGTTTCCGGCCGCAGGAACGCGGTTCCTTCTTCACCTGAGAGCGCACCGATGATCGTTTTGAACATCAGGTTGAATTCACGAGGCTCAGTCAGTTCGCCACCCGTTTCCGGACAGCGTGCTTCCAGTTTACCGGTCGCGGGGATATTCGCTTCCGCCAGCATTTTCCGGTACTCCATCAGATTACAGACAGAAATCTGGGGAGTTTCACTGGCGTCCAGACTGTTCTCTTTTTCGTATTCCGCAAGCGCTTTTTCCAGACGTTTGCGTTTGGTTTTGGAGAGTCCTTCCTCGCCGATATCTGCCATGTAGGTTTCACAGGCGACCGGAGTCTGATCAGCAGCATAAGCAACGGCCACCGACACATGGTCGACACGAAACCGGGCTTTGGACTCTTTAGAATCGACCATGAAGTCATGAAACAGGTCAAAGTGCCCGGAGCTTTTCCAGACACTGGGGTGCATGATAATGGTCGTTTCGACCCCCGTCATGGAGAACGGTTTGGGAGCCCCTTCCGGAGCCACCAGTTCGTTGTGGGTGGTAATCATGTCAGACCACCAGGCTTCTCTCACATTTCGCTTGAGCTCGACTCCCAGCGGACCATAATCCCAGAACCCCTGCAGACCGCCGTAAATTTCAGACGACTGAAAAATAAACCCGCGCCGTTTACACAACGCTACGATTTTCTCCATCTCTTTTTTCATTGTTCTGGTCTTCCCTTTTGTCTTCAGTAAGACACTCTCGTAAAACGATTTTATGGTTACTTATTTAAGACAGCAGCGATTCAGCCTGCTGAAGATAACATAATTTTTCCCGATTCGTGACAGAACTCAGGAAGTACCGAGTAACGATCACATTCGGAACATAGTCGAACATCCTCTTCAAAGCCACGTTGAATCAGATTTCGTCCCCCCTGACTGGCACGCATCGCTGTCAGCAATCCACCCGGACCGCTGATCTGCGTTCGATAATAGTCGACGACCATTCTGCTTGCATCATCCAGTGTCAGTTTCTCACTGGTAATTTCCTGCAGTCCCGCAGCAATTGCGCCAGCACACAGACAGTCTTCGCCTGTAACAGCTCCATCTGTCCCCGCACAGACCAGGTAAACAACACCCGAACTTTGACTCAATTCTTTCACCACCGCAGCCAGATTCAAAAACGAACCAATCAGAATGCGATCTGCCTGAACCGCACGCTTCAACGCCCGTGTTCCATTACTGGTCGTAAATACGATCTGTTTGCCAGTAACCATATCTGCAGAGTAACGGGCAGGGGAGTTATCCAGATCGAAACCATCAATCATGATTCCCATGCGTTCTCCCCCGAGTAATACCCCTGAATCAGAAGTTTCACTCAGATTACCGGCGATCTCCTGTGCTTCTTCAATTTCCTGACAGGGAATCACGGCAGCGGCCCCGGCATGGAGCGCTGTCGTAATCGTAGAGGAAGCGCGAAGAATATCGAGGATCACGGCAGTGCTCCCCGAAAAGTCTTCCGGTTGTGACAACACAGGCAGTAAGCAGGTTCGAATTTCATCAGGCATGGCTGATCGAGCACATTCTTTCAATGCTTAAGGGAACTCGGGGGCTCAGCGAGCCTTATCTGAAATATCCTTGCGGCACCAGGCGCCATCCCAGCGGACGCATTTGACCGCCTGATACGCTTTCAGTTTTGCCTGGCTGATGCTGTCACCAATCGCCGTTACACCCAGTACTCGACCGCCGTCGGTCACGACCTGATCGTCTTTCATGGTTGTTCCGGCATGAAACACTTTGGTATCAGGCAGTTCAGCCGCTTCACTCAAGCCGCGAATGACTCTCCCTTTTTCATATTCATCAGGATATCCTTCAGACGCCATCACCACGCAAACTGTCGGCCGTTCATCCCACTCCAGGTCGTCAATCTCGTCCAGACGCTCTTCTGCCGCTGCCAGCAGCAGTTGTGCGAGGTCCGTCTTGAGCCGCATCAGGACCGGCTGGGCTTCAGGATCGCCGAAACGGACATTGAATTCCAGTACCTTGGGTCCCTGATTGGTAATCATCAGGCCGGCATAAAGAACACCGTTAAAAGGACGATCTTCAATTTTCATCACATTGACCATGGGCACGAGAATTTTCTCGATAATCTCGTCCATCAGTTCTGGTGTTACCAGGGGAGCAGGGCTGTAGGCCCCCATCCCACCGGTATTAGGTCCTTTGTCATCATCGTAGGCTGCTTTGTGATCCTGAGATGTTTCCAGAGGAACAATCGTCGATCCACTGACGATTGCCAGAATACTGACTTCCTGACCGATCAGCTTTTCTTCAATAATGACGGTTTTCCCTGCATCACCGAACTCGCGAATTTTCATCAGCGATTTGATGGCATCCAGAGCTTCCTGCTTGGTATCGCAGATCAGAACCCCTTTACCAGCAGCCAGGCCATCTGCCTTGATCACCAGAGGCTGTTCTTCGCGTTCTTCCAGGTAAGCTTCCGCAGCTTCAAAATTGTTAAATGTCTCTGATTTGGCTGTGGGAACATTCGCCTTCCACATCATCTGCTTGGCAAATGATTTGCTGCCTTCCAGTTCAGCGGCTGCCTTGGAAGGTCCAAATACTGAGATCCCGGCGGCACGCAGTGCATCTGACATCCCGGCGACCAGAGGCACTTCCGGGCCGACCACCGCCAGTTGGATCGCTTCTTCTTTGGCGAAAGCCACCATCTTCGGAATATCGCTGACACTGATGGCAACATTCGTCCCATCCAGCTGGGTTCCTGCGTTTCCAGGTGCACAAAAGACCTGACTGACACTCTCCGACTGGGCCAGTTTCCAGACCAGCGCGTGTTCGCGGCCTCCCTGACCAATCACTAAAACTTTCATCGTGTACGGTACCTGCTCGTTATCTTCTTCTTAAAATTTCAGGCGAGACAATCTCTCTCACTGACTTGATTCTACTCCCGTGGAGTATATCAGCACTGTTTTGCCCCTAGTAGCATCGCTTCCCGAAATTTGGACTTTGCTGCTAAAAAGCTCGTATATTACTTCTATTTCAGAATAAAACAGGGCCGGTCGGGAATAAAGTTTCTTCAGAAATCACCACTCTTCCGGCAGTACGCGTCCAGCATTGGACGAATCCACCTTCAGATCATATAATGTCCCATTCAATCTGTTTTTTATTGCTCTGCGATCCCCGATGATGCTCTGAACCTCTTTTCCAAGTATCTGTCACAATAGACAGAGACCTCAATAGAGAGAGGAGAGAGACGAAATTACTGTTATCGTATTCCTGAGTAATAGTAATTGACCTAAAGTTATTCTGTTAAAAGACTTTTAACCTTTTTGTTTACTGGAGAATTCAAAGTGTTTGATACTGTCGCCATTATTGGTGCCACCGGTGCCGTCGGGCACATCATGCGGAAACTGCTGGAAGACCGGAACTTCCAGGCGAAACAATTTCGATTTCTGGCCTCAGCGCGTTCCGCAGGCAAAACACTGGAATTCCAAGGCAAAACATACACACTGGAAGAATTGACCAAAGATTCCTTCGCCGGCGTAGAACTGGTCATTGCTTCTACTCCCGATGATGTCGCAGCTGAATTTCTTCCAGCAGCCGTGGAAGCCGGAGCGATTGTTATCGATGAATCAGGTTACTGGCGGATGAAGCCTGAAGTCGCGCTGGTGATTCCGGAAATCAATCCGGAAGCCGCACTTGAAGCGAAAGGCATCATTGCCAGCCCCAACTGCTCCACCACACAGATGGTGATGGCCCTGAAACCACTGCACGATGCTTCCCCTGTTCGCCGCGTAATTGTCAGTACCTACCAGGCAACCAGTGGCGCCGGTGTAGCAGGAACCAGCGACCTGCTGGAAGGTTCTCGTGCCTATCTGGAAGGCAAAGAGCATGATTACCAGGTCTTTGCTCATCCGATCGCGTTCAACGCCATCCCACAGATCGGCAGTGAAAAAGAAGAAGGCTACACCAGCGAAGAAATGAAAATGGTGTACGAAACCCGCAAAATTCTGGGCGATGAATCGATCCAGATCAATCCCACCTGTGTGCGGATTCCTGTTGCCAACTGCCACAGCGAAACCATCACAGTCGAGACCGAACGCCCCATTTCCCCGGAAGAAGCCCGTCAGTTATTCTCTGATTTCCCGGGAATCACTGTCGTCGATGACCTGCAGAACCTGTCCTATCCGCTGCCTTCCACCTGTGATGGCAGTGATGAAGTCTATATCGGCCGAATCCGCCGTGATATTTCTTCTCCGAATGGACTTAGTTTCTGGTGCGTCAGTGATAACCTCCGTAAAGGTGCTGCCACCAACGCTGTTCAAATTGCAGAGTTGCTCGCTAAACACAAAGCCTGTACCTAAGCTGTGTTCGCGTCTTCACTATCGTCACTGCGGGCGGATTACTGCTTGAAGAGTTCCACCCGCCAGTGCCTTTTTTCAAAGATTACCTCGTAAAGGCTACGCAATGTCTGCATTTCATTACCAGAATGATGAACTGTTTTGTGAAAATGTCCCCGTCGCTCAACTGGCAGAAGAGTTTGGCACCCCTCTGTGGGTTTATTCCAAATCAGACTTTCTGGGTCGTTTGAAAGAGATTCAGGACGCCTTTGCGGAAGTCGATCCGGTCATCTGTTATTCCGTCAAAGCCAACGGGAACTTGAGTATTCTCAAGACTATGAATGACGCTGGCAGCAGTTTCGATGTCGTTTCCGGGGGAGAACTGTTCCGGGTACAGCAGGCCGGCGCCGATACCTCACGCGTCGTCTTTGCGGGTGTCGGTAAAACCGATGAAGAAATCCGCCAGGCACTCAAAGCAGACATTCTGATGTTCGACGTCGAGAGTGAAGCCGAACTTGACGCCATCGCGCGCATCGCCGGTGAATTAAACTGTGTGGGACGCGTCGCTTTGCGTCTGAATCCGGATATCGACGCCAAAACACATCACAAAACCACAACCGGTAAAAAAGGCAACAAGTTCGGCATGGATATCGAACGGGCCACCGAACTGGCCGACAAAGTGCTCAAAGACGAACACCTGGAACTGACGGGCATTCATATGCACCTCGGTTCTCCTATTCTGTCGACCGATCCCTATGCGAAAGCAGTCAAAAAAGGGGCTGAAGTCATCTCCCAACTGCGGGAGAAAGGCCATAATACCAACTGGCTCAACCTGGGTGGCGGTTTCGGGATCAGCTACAAAACCGATGAAGGTCCTTCAGCTCAAACTTATGCAGATGTCATTGTCCCCACCATTAAAGAAATTGGCTGTCGGCTGGCGTTGGAACCGGGCCGCTTCATTGCCGGGAACTCAGGCGTGTTGATCAGCCAGATCGTCTTCACCAAGCGGGAAGGGGGCAAGCTGTTCTACATTCAGGATGGTGGTATGACCGATCTCGTCCGCCCTGCCATGTACGATTCTTACCATCGTGTCTGGCCGGTCAAACCAAAGGTCCCCATGCCTTTCGACTGTGAAGGTGAAATTGAAGGCTGTGAACCGGCTGATGTTGTTGGCCCGGTCTGCGAATCCTGTGATTACTTTGCCAAAGACCGCTATCTGCCTCCCATGCAGCGGGGAGACTATCTCTGCATGTTCAGCGCAGGCGCATATGGTTCAGTCATGAGCAGCAATTACAACGCGCGTCCCCGCAGTGCAGAAATTCTGGTTGACGGCAGCGAGAATCAGGTCATTCGTCGGCGGGAAACCTATGAAGAACTGATCGCACTGGAACAGACCTGATATCAATACCGACATACAGATTAGTCTCTCGTGTATGTTCAGAAGATCAGTTTTCCGGGGTACGGTTATAACAGTTAATAAGTTCGTGCGCTCTGTAATACATTCGGTACAGCAAAGATACGTGCATCCGCTTTCTTCGATTACACCGTTATCGCCGTCAGAAACGATAATAATAGATACAGAAGCTTCTACACTGAATATGTCTATTTGAATACATAGCACCTGATTTCTGTGAAGACTTGAACCGAAACAATTGAATTCTGTTGTTTTGGGTAAGGTGATAAGAATAGTATATAATTTCTGTAACTGTGTATTCTCATCAGAGATATTCAATCTGCCAGCCAGACAGCACCGGAAACGGGTCTGTTCGCCGGCAGCCCCATGAATAGCCGACAACCATGACGACACGGAGTCGACTGAATGTCTTTTAATAATCGGATCCTGGCAGCATTTGCTCTGGTCATTTCCTGTACCCTGAGTACGTCCCCCCACGTCTGGTCACAGGATGAAATTCCTCCGCAATTTCAGAAGCCGGCAACGATTTCTAACCTGTCTCCCGACGAATTACTGCTGTCGAAACCCGAAACACCCGCACAGCTGCTGCAGGCTGTCATACAGTTGACCGGACTCGGACACGCGGCTTCAGCCAAACCCTATCTGGATCAACTGCTGAAAGCCAACCCCGACCAGGAAACCCTGTTGAAACTCCGAGATGAACATGGTCCCGCAGCCTTTCTTTCACTCGCAAACAACAAAGCATTGCAGCCGGAATCTGTCACTTTGTTGAATCAGATGGAAGCAGCCTTCCGAGCTTTCGCCACTGACCCTGCGCGAATTAACGGGTTAATCAATGATCTGTCTGGAACTCCCACAGATCGTAACATTTCGATCATCCAGCTCAAATCTGCCGGATCAATCGTGGCACCTCCCATATTGAAACAGTTGAGTCAGAGTGAGGATCCAACCAGAAATGACGAACTGGCCTTCGCTTTGTCACAACTTGGAAAACCGGTAGTCGAACCGCTGATCGCTGCTTTACGCGCCCCGGAGAATCGAATCCGCAAGATCGCTGCTGAAGTTTTGGGAGACATTGCCGATCCTTCTGCTGCCCTCTATCTCTGGAATCCGGCTTTTTCAGAGAGCCAGGAACAGAGTGTACAAATCGCTGCCCGCCAGGCACTCTCAAAAATTCTCGGAAAAGATCCCCGAAATGTATATGAACTCAACCGTCACAAAGCACAGCAGGTTTTAAAAAATGCGGCTTTGCAGTTTTACAAAAATCACGTTGATGCAGCAGAAAAGCAGAAAATCTGGGTCTGGGACAGCACACAACAGACGGTCGTACAGAAAGAACTGGCTTCACAGGAAGTCGGCCTGATTGAAGGCCTGCGCCTGGCTAAAGAAGCTCTGGAGATGTCACCAGACAAACAGGACGTGCAGACTCTTTATCTGTCAATGGTACTCGCCTTGGAAGCCTATCAGGTCGGCTGGAATCATCCACTGCCTGAAGGTCCCGGCACGGCTTTTAACCTGGCATTACTCTCCGGTCCCAAAGCAGTCAGCCAGGTTCTGGCTCTGGCAATGAAGCAGGGGCATACCCCCAGTGCACTGGCAGCCTTGAAAGCATTGGGACAGATTGGATCCCGCAACCTGCTGTATGAGAAACTCGATCAGCACTCCTCCGTGATTGCCGCTTTGAATTATCCTGACCGCCGCGTACAGTTCGCTGCAGCAACCACGATTATGCAACTCGATCCTGCAAACACGTTTCCAGGGGCAACGCGCGTCATCGCCATCCTGACCCGTGCCCTGGGGGGGGCAGGAAAACAGTCGGCCATTGTTGTCGACAGCAGCATTCCTCGAGGACAGACCATGGCGGGGCTGTTTAATGAACTCGGGTATGAAACAGAGTATACTCAGACCGGGATGGCAGGCTTTAAAGATGCCACCCAGCGCATGGATGTCGAATTCATTGCTCTCGAACATAATATCATGCGTTGGGGACTTTCACAGACGATTGCCAATCTCAGGGCTGATTCCCGTACGGCTAACATCCCCATTATCATCTATGGTCCACTGCGTCTTAAAAATAAAATTGAATATGTAACACGACATTATCCCCTGGTGCAATATGTCGTGGAATCAGAGAACACTGAAGATATCGCCACACAGGTTAAACCATTTCTTAACAGCCTGAAAACCCCCGAATTGACCGGCGAACTCCGTTCAGAATATCGGGCTGCTGCTCTCTACTGGCTCTCGCATATCGCATCCAGCCAGCGAGGAAAAATTTACGATCTGACGCCGGCGGAAAAGCCTCTACTGCAACTGGTCTCCGACCGGTCTCTGGCTTCAAATGCCCTGATCACACTAGGCGGAATTCCCACTCGAACGGCTCAGGCCGATCTGGTGACGATTGTTACCAATAAAACGATGGATAATGACATCAAAGAAATCGCCGCCCTGCAACTGGCATTTCATATTCAGAAATTCGGGCTGCTCGTTGATTCCAAAGAAGTCGCATCGATCCGCGAAGCCTACCAGGCCGCCACCGAGCCCCGCCTGAATACGGCGCTGGCATCCGTAATGGGAACGCTGATGCCTGATAATAAAGTGGTTGGCGAACGACTGCAGGAATTCAAACCTGCCACTCCACTTCCATGAAACTGCTCCCGCTGAGAAAAAAGCTTCGAAGATTTCAGAAACCTTCGAAGCTTTCATCATTCAGCCTGTTTCTTTTCAACCAGGGCGCATCACATTGAAACGCAGCGTCTCTCCATCTGATTTACCCGGTCAAACAGCCTTGGAAACGCGACAGTAAAACGGGATCTCGTCTACTTCGCGTTGGCTGCCGTTTTCTTTCGCAAGAGTGATCGCAGCGGTTCTTCCAGATCTTTTGCATCTGACGTTACCAGTTCCGTTACTCCTGTATGATCCACCAGCATCAGCATAGGCACAGTCCGCACACCGTAAAATACAGCTGCCGGATTGTTCCAGCCACGCTTGTCGCGGGAAGAATAAAAGATCTGCCGCCAGTCCAGAGGTGTCTTTTCCTGAAAGGCATCAATGGCAGGTTCTTCCAGATCCAGGTTCACGCCGACAATTTCAAAACCGTATTTTCGGTACTTTTGTGATAATGCCTGAATTTCAGGTAGCTGTTCAATAAAGGGTCGTGCAGTCGTTGCCCAGAACACGACCAGTACCACACTCCCTTTATAATCATCAATCGAAACGAAACCACCCTCGATCGTTTCTCCAGCTAACTGCAGCGGATGCCCTTTCAACTTCAGCCGGCGTGACAATCCGAGAACCTGAGCGGTCTCATTACTTCTGGGAAACCGCGACTCCAGGTCGAGACAGCAATCCAGTGCCTGTTTATTCAAGCCATAAAGCTGGCTGGTTTCTGCCGCTGCCTGC
Source organism: Gimesia maris (assembly GCF_008298035.1). Taxonomy (NCBI): domain Bacteria; kingdom Pseudomonadati; phylum Planctomycetota; class Planctomycetia; order Planctomycetales; family Planctomycetaceae; genus Gimesia; species Gimesia maris. The sequence continues at coordinate 2,916,130 of NZ_CP042910.1, read as the reverse complement.
AAAAGCTGGGGAGCACGAACCGTTTCCTGGGGAAACCGTGAGGCAAACAGTCGTGACTGCTTGACGAACTCTTCAATCCAGCGGGGGTCCTGTTTCGCAAAACGTTGTGCACTCGTATTGGCAAACTTGGCGACTGTAAAACCTGCGTCGGCAGCAGACTGCGATTTAGGATCACGTTTAAACAGGGACTCAGAATGATCGTACAATGCGTCGATACTTTCCTGATCACCCTGTAATGCCTGTTGCAGGTGGGCTTCCAGCAGATGATTAATACAGACAGCGAACAGACGCTGCTTTTCCTTGTCAGCGTGTGTCTGTTTGACCGCTTCCATTGCCAGTTGAATGATCTTTCTATTTCGTTCTGAGCGGGCAGTTCTCAGCTCTTCTACATTCTCGGTTTTGGGAATGGCCTGAACTTTCAGCCGGGTAATCTCCCGCACATTCCATTCGGCAGTCCCTTCTTTTAATTCCTGAATTTTCACTTCTTCATCCGCCAGGGAAGGCTCATCCCCATCCACATCATCCAGGTCGCGCTGCTCGCGTTCCAGGCTGGCAGTCTGCACCATATTAGGTGTTAATGCAGGACCAGATCCTGTCTGGGAAACCTGGGTGATCGAAGCCTTGGGCACAGCCTGTAACTGAGGATCCGCAGGGGCGCCATCCAGCTTACCGTCTGTGAGATTTCCAGCAGCCTGAGGTGCAGCCGAATCTCCGTCGCCACAACCGAACTGAGTGATTAACAGCAAACCTGCTGCGATCGAAAGGATTTGATGTCGATGCCTCATCGTTTATTGCTCTCCTTCCTTTGAGAGTCTGTCACTATTTGAAGAACCGAGGTCGCGAAAGCTGTTCCCGAATTGGGATTTCTGTAACGTTTGGCCCGCGTCAATTTGATGAATGACCGTTACAGTTCTGCGGAAGACGCCTTGAAGCGAATTCTACTACTCCCTCAGCAAAATTCCTGTGGATAACACTTTATGCCGCGAGTTTTACGCGAAAAACTACTTCTAAGGCAAGACGAAGCTGGAAAAAATTACAATTCGGGGACCGATTTCAGATAGTTTTCCGCTCTCGCTGCCCAGAGCAGGGGGGACTCGCTTAAATTCAAAAGCAAAATCAACTCAAAGCTCGCCATGATAGTGTTTGAAGGCTTCGATGGCAAAATATTCGGGCAATCCCAGTTCATTGTAAACTCTGGCTGTATTACGAGTTCGATCCTCCGCTCGTACCCAGAATTCCCGTTTATCACTCCCGGGGTAGAAGGCACTGTCCTTCTGTGACTCATGCTTGAAAATCGCCTCCCGTTTGCGAAGCACCACTTCCGGACTCAAGGGAACCGCCCGTTCAATCTCATGCGGTTCGTACTCTTCCCAGGCCCCGCGATACATCCAGAACTCCGGAGCAATACCTTCATCAGCCACTACATTCACCGCATTGATCACGGCTTCGGCACAAACCCGGTGAGTCCCATGCGGATCGGAAAGATCGCCAGCCACATAAATCTGATGCGGATTCACTTCCCTCAGCAGGTCTGCCACGATGGCAATATCTTCTTCACCGATTGGCTTCTTGGAGACCTGACCTGTACGGTAGAAAGGCAAATCCAGAAACCGCAGACGTTCCTCCGGTACCCCCGCGACATCCGCACCGGCAGTCGCCTCTGTTTTTCGGATCAAACCTTTGATTCCGAGCATCTCCTCCGTGTCCAGGTCTCCGGCTTTTTTGTTTTCAATACTTGTCTTCAGGTTCTGTAGATTCTCCAGCACCACCCGATCATCTGCATGAAACAGCTTGTGAAATTCACAGACGAAATCGATATGCCGCAATGCATCATGATCAAACACGGCTATATTTCCACTGGTCATGTAAGCGATATACACTTCGTGTCCCTGGTCGGCCAGGGTAATCAGTGTCCCCCCCATCGAAATCACATCGTCATCAGGATGCGGACTGAACACGATCACGCGCTGAGGCTCAATGCCCGCTGGTTTGGTACAGATTCCTTCCAGCAGAGAATCAAATACGCTCTCCCGAATCTGTGCCACGGAACCATATTTATGCAGCATCTGATGCAGGTGATTATGCAGAAAGTCTTCTTCTTCCAGCTTCAGTAGTGGCTTTCCCACTTCTCGAGAGAGCCAGATCACCGCTTTTTTTTCCAGGACAGGAGTCCATTCAATATTCCCGACGATCCAGGGAGTTTTCACCGCCGTCAGTTCTGCAGCGGCCGCACTGTCAACGACGAACACGGAATTGGTATGGGTCTGCAGAAAACTCGCGGAAACGTCATCGGTCACTTCGAGTTCAGCCGCTTTTTTGACAACGGAAGCTTTATGTTCTCCCAGAGCCATAATGATGATTTTCCTGGCGGACAGAATACTCCCCACACCCATCGTGATTGCGTGATGGGGTACGTTGTCTTCGCCAAAAAAGCCACTCGCAGCATCTCGCCGGGTCACGGGGTCCAGATTCACCAGGCGCGTCAGACTGTTGCGGGCACTTCCCGGTTCGTTGAATCCGATATGCCCCGAACGTCCAATCCCCAGTAGTTGCAGATCCAGGCCGCCAAACTGTTCGATGGTTCGTTCATACTCTTCACAGAACAGGTCTACTTCTTCCGCCGGAATATCACCGCGGGGAATATGAATATTTTCCGGTTTCACATTCACATGATCGAAAAAGTTCTCCTGCATGAATTTGTGATAGCTGTGAATCGATTCCGGATCCATCGGCCAGTATTCATCCAGGTTGAACGTGATCACGTTAGAAAAGTCCAGCCGTTCCTCGTTATGCAGGCGAATCAGTTCGCGGTACACGCCCAGGGGAGTCGAACCGGTAGGGAGCCCCAGGATGGCTGCGCTGCCGGCCTTGTTTTTCTTTCGAATCAGATCTGCTACCACCCCGGCCACATATTTGGCCAGTTCAGACGACGTTTCGAAAATGACCGTAGGTACTTTCGTATGTCGTACAAATTTAGACTTGGGAGTAACATGAACAGAACGTGAAATATCGATTGCCATCAGTCGAGTTTTACCTGTAAAGCAAGAAAGAAGCGGAACCATTCTCCAGCAGAATCACATCTCTATTTTTAACGATTTCACCGGACTGGACCACAAATTTAAAGTAACCACGCGAACAGTAACCCCGGTGTGCGTGTTTTTTTTATGAATGTTTATTATAACTGGAGCTCAACACATTTTACCATAGCGTCTTGCGAACTAATATGCTCGGTTCCAATTACTCTGCAGACGCTTTAGTAAAAACGGAATACAGTCTAATCTGCTGATAACCTTACTACCAATAAACTGACCTAAATGTACAGAGAGAGAACATTCCATGGCAAATCAGGCAGAATCTCTACGAATTCTCGCGATTCACGCCCATCCTGACGATATTGAAATCCAGTGCGCGGGCACTTTAGCCCGGCTGAAAAATCTGGGATGCCACATCACCATTGCCACGATGACCGCTGGCGACTGTGGCAGTGCGGAAATGGGACCGGTGGAAATCGCCAATGTCCGCCGCGCCGAAGCCAAAAAAGCGGCAGATATGCTGGGAGCCGATTACATGTGCCTCGAATTCCGCGATCTGTCTATCGTAATCGATCAGGATTCCCGTCAACGGGTTACCGAAGCCGTTCGTAAAGCCCGCCCGGATATCGTCATCACTGCACCTCCGGTTGACTATATGAGTGATCACGAAATGACCAGCCGCCTCGTCCGGGATGCCTGTTTTGGCGCTTCTGCTCCCAACTACACCACCCATCAGTTTCAGCCCGCTCCTCCCACGGAGAAAATTCCGCACCTGTACTATGTTGATCCCATTGAAGGCTGTGATTACTTCGGGAACCCGATCGAACCACAGTTCATCATCGATATCTCAGAAACGTTCGATCTGAAAATCAACATGCTGGCCTGCCATGAAAGCCAGCGGGCCTGGCTTCGCAAACAGCATGGCCTGGATGAATATCTAGACGGAACCGAACGCTGGTCAGCAGCCCGCGGGGAAAAAATTGGCGCCGCCTACGGAGAAGCCTTCGTCCAACATTGCGGACACCCGTACCCTTCCAGTAACCTGTTACTGCAACTGCTTGAAAAGTAAACCCCACACTCCAGACAGTCAGAAATAGAGCCGACAACATGAATGATCCACAAACCAGTCAGGAACTCCCTTACACCGAGACAGAAATTGAAACAATGGCAACTGAAGATGCCAGCGCGGGAAAGTTTCTCACCGTGTTAATGGTCTGCACCTTCAGCTACACCGTGATTGTCGGCACCTATGTCATTTTCTGGAGCCTGAAGAATTAATTCCGCTCTGCCTGGAATCACAAATGAGATTTTAACTCTGACCAGTTTCGGCCTGTCAGAGTTTTTTTTCGCCCGCTACCGGGAGCGTTTTTCTTCAAACACGGTCCCATTCGGATTGAGCAGCATCCAGCAGACCGCAGCACTCACATAAATCCCCGCCATCAGAATCAGCACCGTTTCATACCAGCCTGCATCGAACATCACACCGACTATCACCGGCAGCAAAGCGGCTCCCAGGTTTCCCGTCATATTCATCATCCCGAATATCGGTGCCACATGCTGACCTCCTTTGTCAATTGTCACCGTGTAACCGCAGGCTCCACCCAGTCCGGCAAAAAACATACTGACTGAAATCAGTGTCATCGCCAGCGTCATTTCCTGCACGAAGTAGGCGCATAGCGTACAGAGTCCACAGCCCAGCATCGCGACAATCGCGACTCCCTGCCGGCTCCAGCGACGGCTTCCAGTGCGCTTCAGCACCCAGTCTACCACGACGCCCCCCAGAAAATTCCCTACGACAAACGTCAGCAAAGGGAGACTCGTCAAGAGCCCGGAAGAGGCCAGGCTGATACCCCGCGCCTCCTGTAAATAAACCGGAAACCAGGTCATGTAAAAAATATTCCCCGCAGCCCGAAAGAACTGCTGGCCGCAAATCATCCACATCGAGAAACTTGTCAGGATCTGATCCCAGGGCGTCGGCTCGACATGTTCTTCCTTTTCCTGGCCCTTTGTCTGTTCCGCTGGCGTTAAGGCTTCGTCACCCCGAATGAGCTCCAGCTCTGCCGCATTCACACCACGATGCTTTTCAGGTCGGTCGCGGAACCAGTAATAAAATACTATCGCCCACACAACTCCCGGCACCGCGCAGAGATACATGATCGTTCGCCAGCTCATTCCCGGAATCTGGTTGCCACCAATCTGAAATCCCGCAAGCAGCAAACCAATGCTGAACGCTCCGAAGGCACTGCCGATCGACATGAAACTTCCCAGCAGACCACTGGCGAGCCCCCGCCGTGCATGTGGTAGCCACCTCGAAATCGTACTCGCACAACAGGGAAAGATTCCCGCCTGCGAAATCCCAAAAATCAGACGCACGCCAATCAGCATCCCGAACCCGGTCACCATTCCCGTCAATGCGGTTGCAATTGACCACAGAACAGCAAACGCGGTCAGCGACCGTCGCGTCCCCCAGACATGCGCGACCCAGCCGCTCGGTATCTGTGACAGGGCATAGCTCCAGAAAAAGGCACTCATCACCCAGCCCATCTGTGTCTGGCTGATATCCAGCTCTTCCTGGATCAGTTTCGCAGGCACAGAAATCGCATTGCGACTGATATAAGCCACCGCTGCCACCAGACACAATAGTGTCAGCACCTTGAAACGTGCTCGCGTGGGTGTTTCTTCGGAAATGAGTTTCGGCTCGTCCTGATCAGTCACAAAGATCGTCCCTCTCGGCTCATGGTCTTATTCGTCTAATGATTCCATCAACAGTTCATACAAGCGGTCCACTTCCACTCGAGTCTCTTCATCCAGACTCCACGCGTTGGGTTCACAGCGACGATCCGAACCGAAAATCCCCCGCTTGACCAGCAGATATTTTTCAATCGCCAGAAAACCGTCCAGCCCCGCCTGTAACTGCAGCGCCACAATCGCACAGATCGGAAAATAGATCCGATAGACGGCCGCATCATCGCCCGCCTGCAGCGCCTTCCACAAAGCCATGATCCCATCCAGCAGATCCACGCCCGGCATCGTACCACTGATCCCACGCCGATAAGCATCCACGAGCAGAATGCCCCCCGATCCATCAAAGATCCGGGCCTGTCCCCCCGTCGCATCCCGCAGCGCAGACAGATTGGGGCCGATCGGCGAAGCTTCCGGTTTGAACAGAATCTTTTCGGGACCGAACTCATCCAGCAGTCGTTTATAAAACTCGATCGAAATCGCCCGACCGACGTAAGACGAAGCATCCTGCACCACCAGCGGCAGACTGCATTGTTTTGCCAGCGTCGTAAAATAATCCCACAGCGCCCCGTCGGGCAGGGCAGTCGTCACCGGGGGAATCGCCATCACTGCTGCACAACCAGTATCCTCAGCCTGACGCGCGAAGGCAACCGCCTGCCGCGTACTCTCTGCTCCCACACTGGCAATCACCGTCCCACGCCCCGCCGTCAGTTCCACCATGAACTGCGTGAGATTCAGTCGTTCCTCATAGGTCAGTCGCAGCACTTCTGAAACCATCGCGCCGCACACGCCATCCGCGCCCCGTTCGAAACACCAGTCAATTTCCCGCGCGAACGCGTCCCCGTCAATCGTCTCGTCCTCACAAAGAGGCGTATGCAGAACCGGTAACACACCCTGAATCAATGTCGCCATCTGTCTCTTCTTCCCGTCTGGAAATTCAAATATTTTTCGCGAGCTCAAACTGTTTCCGTTTCGATGATCTGCCCGATCGCATCCGCCATCGCTTCGATGACCTGCTCCAGTCCGCCGCGTTCAAACGGTGTCTGCCATACCTGGTACAAGTCCAGATCATACAACTCCGCCGGTGCCAGATATCCGGTCGTTCCGTTGATCAGATTCAGACAGGCAATCGTCCGCTCGGGATACCTTCGCCGCAGTTCCCGCTGCAGAATTGAATATGCTTCCGTCGGGCTGCCAATCAGAATCGTCTCTCCCATCTGCCACACCCAGATCGGTAATTCCAGCGTCTTGCCGTCTCCGATTCCTCGACGAATATTCCTGCGTCGCCGTAACCGTTCTTCCAATGCCCGGTCCGTACACGCCTGTCGCTGCGCTTCCAGTTCATCCGCCGTCGGCCAGTCTTTCAATGGAATTTCCACCAGTGTCTGTAATGTCTTCAGCTTCAGTCCCGGCTTGTCCACCACATGCTTCCACACCGCCAGCGGCGCCCCGGATTCCATTACCCCCGAATATTTCAGACACGTTCCCGGCGGTTCCATATCTTCCAGCGTCGCCAGCACTGCATACGCCAGTTGCCGACCATGTCGATCTGCGACCGCAACATCACCCACATATTGATAGCGCGGCGAAAGCTCTCCCGAAGCCCCCTGCATGAACAGCGCAGGAACGTCCAACGTCTCCTTGATCGTATCCCGCATCGCTCCCGGATAGTCGGGTGAGATCGCCGTATTCTCCCAGGCCAGCGTCGTCGGATGACACGCGTAATTGACGATCACAGCCTGTAACGCTCCCTCCAGATCCGTGATCCGCCCCACAACCAGAGTATCGTCAGCTGGTTCATCCGGATTCCAGCCACAGATGATTCGCTCCGCCTCCGGATCAGGGTCCGGCAGGTCCCGCATTGATGCCAGTCCGCAACATCCGGTCTTCCACTCCAGTACCGCTTCCGTCGCATTCTTCATCGCCGCCCGTGTGACTTTAACAGCAGCCAGGTACACCGTCTCCAGATACTCCGCCAGCGATGCACTCGCGGGCAGATCCGGGTCGGGATCGGTCAGTGGCGGCGAAGCATGCGTGTGACTCACTCCAAAAATCAGCGACGCTTCATCCAGTTCCAGCTCTTCCAGCAGTCTTGATTGAAACCGGCGAAAGGTCGGCAGCGAACGCCACCAGCCCAGATCGGCATCCAGAAATACCAGCGGCCGTTTGGAATTGGACTCACTCAAAACCAGTGCATTCAGCGTCAGACGGCGGTGAATCCAGTCTGCCACATCATGCTTGGCGGCTCCCCAGTTGCGGGCGTAAATTCCAGTCGGTGGCGTGATATCAACGGTCGCCACTCCAATCCGTCCCCGAAAGGCAGACTGTGTTTTCGCCTGTAGAGTTGATTCACTCATGAGTCGTTCCGTTCATCGAATGAGAGTTGAAGAATTGAGAGAGCCAGGCGTGAGCCGCGCCTTACCAGTCCCCGACGGCGCCATCCTGGTAGAAGACGCGCTGCACGGTTTCCTGCTGAAACGGATGCTTCTTCACTTCCGCTTCGTTAATCGAAATCCCCAGTCCCGGCTTCTGGTTCGGCTTGACCGTCCGCGTTTTGGGATCGATTACAAAACCTTCTTCCACCACATCCTGTCTCCAGGGTACATCGTCGTGCACCGATTCACAAATGATATAGCTTGGCTGCGAGAACCCGAATTCCAGCGAAGCCGCCGTACTCACAGGCCCCTGTGGATTATGCGGCGCCAGCGAAATCCGGTACGCGTCCGCCAGCGCAGCGATCCGGCGTGCTTCCGTGAAACCGCCGCAATGTGTCAGGTCCAGCTGACAGATTTCACAACCCCGTTTCTCAAACAGATCGCGAAACGCCGCCAGATGCGTTAACCGTTCGCCCGTTGCAATCGGCGTCGTCACCGCGGCATTGATCGTCGCCAGGCTGTCCATCGATTCCGGCCAGCAGGGCTCTTCGAAGAAATACAGACCGTAAGGATCCAGCGCCTTCGCGAACTGCAGCCCCATCGCCGGTGAAGGGCGGGCATGACAGTCCACCATGATATCCACGTCATCACCCACCGCATCCCGCATCGCTGCAACACAGTCTTCGGCTGCCTTGATCGGTTTCAATCCCTCGATCGGCATCGTCGGCGGAACCGCCATCGATTTGAACGCCGAAAACCCATCGGCGACCGCTTCCTGCGCCAGATCTGCAAACTGCGCCGCATTATCGGTCGAAGTCTGGTAGAACGATTCCATGTTCCCGCCACCCAGGTGACAATACAGCCGGATGTAATCGCGAACCGGTCCGCCCCACAACTGATGGCAGGGCACACCATGAACTTTCCCCAGAATGTCCCACAGCGCCAGGTCTATTCCCGCAATCGCCGTCGATCGCGTCACGCCACTCCCATGCCAGAAATGCTGACGCCACATCATCTGCCACAGATATTCCACCCGCCGCGGATCTTCGCCAATCAACAACTGGGACAGATCTTCAATCGTCCCCGCGACGCCACGCGTATGCCACTCCAGCGTCGCTTCTCCCCAGCCATACAGGCCCGGCTGATCGGTGATTACTTTGACAAACACCCAGTTTCGCATCCGGGCATAACACACCAGAGTTTCGATGCGTTCTATTTTCATCGGGAATTGGTTCCAGTCTTCCAGGGTTTTATTTTGGCGTCAAAATAACAACATAACCCGAAAGCATTTGGGAAGCAAGCAATTATGCCAAAGAACTGAGTAACAATTATAAGGAGGGGCGCAGCGGGCAATAGATGAATATCAGACGTACAGACCTGAGCCGTGAACGAAATAGTGAAAGAGGTTCACTGCCCCCAAACCCTACAGTTCAACCGTTACGGGAACTGCAGATCTTCGCCGTCGTCGTATTCCTGCAGACGCTGTCGCGCGAGGTCTGCCCACGGGCCCATCTCATCGAAGTCCAGGTAGATCTTCCAGTGGGGAACCGCTTCTTCGACCCGGTTCAGCTGATGCAGCACTTCTGCTTTATGCAGATGCGCATCCGGGTAATCGGGGTGAACCCGTAGTGCGATCTCAAATGCCTGCAGCGCCGCCTCCGGATCCCCCAGCTCATTATGCAGGCACCCCAGTTGCGTCCACGCCTCAATGTAATCGTGATCCCATTCCACAGCCGCGTAATAGCGTTCCAGCGCCCCTTCGGCCTTCCCGTCCAGGTACAGCGCCTCCGCCAGATGCAGATGCGCTTCGGGCATATCGGGTTGCCCCAATAACGCCAGACGAAATGCTTCGATTGCCGGCTTCGCTTCGCCGGCATCCAGCAGCTGGCAGCCTTCGTCGAACCATTCGTCCGCACTCCGGTCCACTGGTTCTGCTGGCTTCAGATGCTCTGTGAACTCAATTGTTCCCTCGAACGTTTCCTCGTCCGCCAGCTCAGGCACTTCGGTCTCTGCAGTTCCAAAGTCGAACACCCGCTGACCGTGCCGCGGATCAATCAGACCCCGCTCATCTTTCAACAGCAACTGTGCATCCTGTGCCAGTAAGGTTAATTGAGAGAGCGGTGCGTCGATCTCGTTGAAGAATTTCCCCAGGTGCTGCAGGCTGCTTTCCAGCTCCCGCGGATTCACTCCCGATTCCAGCAACTGCGACAGCCGCCGTACGCTCGCCACTTCCTGAAAGGAAAAATAAGGCAGACGGTAAATCTTCCGCGCCGGCTTGATCAGTCCCTGACGTTCCCAGCGGCGAATCGTCCCCACGGGTATATCCAGCATCTGCGTCAGCATCGCCGGCGTATAAAGCTGATCCACATTCACGCCCGGCTCGCGGAGCTCAATCAGCGCCAGCCAGTCCGATTCCTTGATGATCTGAATCGCAACACCCTCGGCAATCAGCTCCTGGGCATGCGTCAGATTCACCGAAGGCGATCCGTCCGCTTCCAGCGGCCACCCCTCTTCGCCCACTACCAGCAGCGTTGTCTGTCGACTCACATGTTGAGCGGCCTGCCCACCATGCTCCTCGACGAACTCGCCCGCCTTCTGATGTGTCATCGAAGCAAGCGTGCCCGTAAACACCACGCGTTCTCCCTGCAGAGCAGGGGAGCCTTGAAGCAGTTGATCAGGTTGTTCTTCTTCAGTCTCAGACATAGATCAAGTAATAATGCATTAATTCAGAAATATCGAGTAAAAAGGGGGTTACCAAATGCCAGATGCAAAAATATCATACCCCCCAGAGAGGTAAAACAGCAGTAAACTTTCTCCGAGGATAATGATACGGGAATCCGTTGGGTAGCTTTCAGGGCAATCCTTCATTATAAGGGAGCAAAATATGTTTTTTCCTGCTGAAGGTACCGTTTGTACCCCCAAATTTGACCATATATCCATGGGAGTTGATTGGAATGTCCGTGCTCGAGTCGTGTGATCCCGAAATCTGGAAGTGTATTCAGTCTGAAGCCCAGCGCCAGAAGAATGGCCTGGAGCTGATCGCCTCTGAAAATTACACCAGCGCCGCCATTATGGAAGCGGCCGGCTCGATCCTCACGAACAAATACGCCGAAGGACTCCCTGGACGTCGTTACTACGGCGGATGCGAATATGTCGACGTCGTCGAAAACCTCGCCCGCGATCGCGCCTGCAGCCTCTTCGGAGCCGAATACGCTAACGTCCAGCCGCACTCCGGTTCCCAGGCCAACATGTCCGTCTACTTCACCGTGCTGAAACCAGGCGACACCTTCCTCGCCATGGACCTCGCACACGGCGGTCACCTCACGCACGGCATGAAATTGAACTTCTCGGGAACCCTCTATAATCCCGTTCCTTACGGCGTGCGTGAAGATAACCACCAGATCGACTACGACCAGGTCGCCAAACTCGCCCGCGAACACAAACCCAAAATGATCATCGCCGGTGCCTCCGCCTACCCGCGTGAAATCGACCACCCCAAGTTCGCCGAAATCGCCGCCGAAGTCGGTGCGGTTCTGATGGTCGACATGGCCCACTATTCCGGTCTCGTCGCCGGCGGCATGCACAACAACCCCGTCGAAGTCGCCGACTTCGTCACCTCCACCACTCACAAAACCCTGCGTGGCCCCCGGTCCGGCTTCGTCCTCATGAAAAAGAAATACGCCAAAGACCTCAACCGCGAAGTCTTCCCCGGCATTCAAGGTGGTCCCCTCGAGCACGTCATCGCCGGCAAAGCGATCTGCTTCCAGGAAGCCAATACCGACGACTTCAAAGCCTATGCCCGACAGATCGTCGCCAATGCCAGAACCCTCGCCGAGACCCTGATGGCAGGCGGCATCAAACTCGCGTCTGGCGGAACCGACAACCACCTCATGCTCTGTGATGTTACCGCGATTGACCTCTCCGGTAAAATCGCCGAAGAAGCACTCGACAAGGCCGGCATCACCGTCAACAAAAACATGATCCCCTACGATCAGCGTAAACCGCTCGATCCCAGCGGCATCCGCATCGGAACCGCCGCCCTCACCACCCGGGGCATGAAAGAAGACGAAATGAAAAAGGTCGGTGCCTGGATCCTCAAAGTCCTCGGTGCTCCCGCAGACGAAGCCAACATCGAAACCGTCAAAGGGGAAATCGCGGAATTCGCCCAGAGCTATCCCGTGCCCGGCATCGCGTAACAGACTGATACCCGACTCATGACACAGCACAGCGAACTCGACATCACCACCATCGACTGCACCCGCGACGATGCCACCGCGCTCTTCAGCGAACTCCGCGAAAAGCTCAGCCCGCGCGGCAATGTCGTCTCGGAAGCCGGCCGTCAACGCACGATCGAACTCTTCGGCGAACCCCTCTCGCCGCAGGAAGTCGTCGAACGCATCTGCAACGATGTCCGCGACAAAGGTCGCGCCGCGCTGCTTGATTACTCGGAAAAGCTCGACCGCAAGCAGCTCACCCCCGAGACCATGCGCGTCTCGGCTGAGGAACTCAAACAGGCGCACGCCAAGGCCGAGCCCGAGTACCTCGCCACGCTGCGTCGCATCCGCGAGAACATCATTGAGTTCCAGTCCGCTCTGCTGCCCGACGACGTCAAAGTCCTCCGCGAAGCAGGGGAGTCCCGCGTCGAGCTCCGCCAGCGTTATCTCCCATTGAAACGGGTCGGCGTCTGCATTCCCGGCGGTGCGGCCGCGTATCCGTCCACACTGCTGATGACCGCCATCCCCGCACAGACCGCCGGCGTCAAAGAGATCGTCGTCGTCGTGCCACCCACCGATTTCGGCGGTTACAACACCGACATCCTCGCCGCCTGCCAGGAACTCGGCATCACCGAAATCTACCGGGTCGGCGGTGCCCAGGCCGTCGCCGCACTCGCGTATGGCGTCGAAGGCATCGAACGCGTCGATAAAATTGTTGGCCCCGGTAATCTGTTCGTCGCCCTCGCCAAGCGTCACGTCTTCGGCGAAGTCGACATCGACAGCATCGCCGGCCCCAGTGAAGTCATCGTACTCGCCGACGAAACCGCCAACCCCGCGTTCATCGCCAGCGACCTGATCTCGCAGGCCGAGCACAGCCCCGGTTCCGGCGTCCTCATCACCTGGCACGCGCCACTGATCGAAGCCGTCCGCGATGCACTCATCAGCCAGCTGGGCGAACTCCCGCGCGGCGATCTCGCCCGTCAGAGTCTGCTCGACTACGGCGCGTTGATTCTCGCCCGCGACGAAGACGAAGCCGCCCGCTATACCGATCTCCTGGCTCCCGAGCATCTGCACATCTCGACCGCCAACCCCGATCAGCAGCTCGCCAAAATCCAGAACGCCGGCGCGATCTTCATGGGCCACTACACCCCGGTCGCGACAGGTGACTACTACGCCGGCCCGTCTCATGTGCTCCCCACCGGAGGGACGGCCCGCTTCGCCAACGGTCTGTGTGCGATCGACTTCCTCAAACGGTCCTCGGTGATCTACTACAACCAGCAGGGACTCAAAAACGACGCGCCCGGCATCACGCTGCTCGCCGAAAAAGAAGGCCTCACCGCCCACGCCGCCAGCGTCACCATCCGTCTTGACGACTGAACGTCCCGCACCTGCTGCTGCACATCCCCGCACTCCCGCTGCATAGAATGCACTTGACCGCGCCGCGCCAACAGCGATAAGCGTTGTTTCGGGTCGCGCGCGTGCCCAGTTTACAGAGCACTGAAACACGCGACACCGGTTCCCGATCTTCACTGGAATCCATAGTGAAAATCGCCGAAATTTACGGGCACAAACGGCAGTAGTTCGCGCTGTATGCCTGCGGGTCGCCGCACTTCGCAGTCCGTCGTCCCCGAACCACCCGGCTGTCGCGGCGGATCGCCCCGGTATCGACTCATATCGACCACTCGTTTTCTTCAGATGCCCCTTGACCCGAGCGCGCCCTTCGCGAAGATCCTTGACACCCCCGGGCAGGCACGGCACGCGATCACCCGACCAGAAATTACAGAGAGGAAACAAACTCATGACCGACTCCCTTCTTAAAACCCGCCAGCGTCTGAGCCTCGAACAACGGACCCAACTGATCAATATGATCATGCTCCAGCTGGAGTTGAACGCGCGCGTTTGTGACATCAAAACCGAGTGCGCCGCCGAAACCGGCCTCAAGCCACGCTCCATCGAACGTTACATCCAGAAAGCCCGCCGTGAAATCGAAAGCCGCGACAGCCAGCAACAAGTCGCCGCCAGCCTCGAACTGCTGATCATGCTGGAAGAAAAACGGACCGAACAACTCTTCGCCGATTCAGTAAACTTCTACCAGAACATCATCGCGGACCCCAAAACAAGCACCCGCGAACAACTCCACGCCCGCAAACGCCTGGACAAACTCCTGGGCCTCCACAGATAACCAACCCCACCAGCCCCCAAAAAAGACCAGCAGAGAAACAGAAAGAATGATAAGAATCGGCACGGGGGAGGGGAGGTGAATGTTGAGAAGTAGTGGTGTATGAGTACCCAGCCATCGAGTGGCACTGTTGGCTCGCCAACAGTGATCAGAAAACATCCCAATCCAGATAAAAAAGATTGCCACGCCGCCGTTGGTCTGCAATAATTTCTCTGGAGGGTTTCATGAAACTGACAAAAGAACAATCTGATGCGATTTCTCGCGGAGAAGAAATCCCCGTGGATGTCGAAGGGACAGATTGTGTTCTGGTACGTAAGGACATCTATGCCAAGATTTGTGGTGTGCTCAGAAAAGCAGGTTCCGATGAATTAACCGAAGAAGACCTCCGCAAGCTGCTCGCCCGTTCCTATGAATCCAGTGACTGGAACGATCCTGCAATGGATATTTACAACGACTATGACACAGTAATAACCGGAAGCAGGAATCATGCCAGAAAATTTTGACAGAGACTCCTGGGCAAGTTGGTATGCTCAAGAACATCTTAAGACTGACCCTGGAATTGAAAAGATCTTCTATCTGCCAACGAATGCAGATGAACGCGAAATTCACTTTGTTGAAATTAATACATTGATAGGAGATCGAACTGAGGACTCGTTGGAACCAATCGATTTTGGTATCGACACGGGAACTGAAAATGCTCACAGACTCTTTGTTCTTGATGTGACACCTGCTCAATGGCAACAGATTCAATCTGAAAATTTGTCATTGCCAAACGGCTGGTCACTAGACGATTTGATCGCATTCCCCAATGACCAGTTTGAAACCCTTCCCCAATGAATAGTTACCAGGAACAATGGTGGCATCAGGCAAAATCCGATCATGAGGCCTTTATCCTCTTAAAAAGCGCTGGTATCGCTCAATGCCACACGCTCCATTACCTTCAGATGGTGACGGAAAAAATAGCAAAGGCATATCTCTGGAGGTCTGGTTCCCCTCCTCCAAGAAGTTATGCTGGTTTTGTTCATTTTCTCAGATTCTTAGGACAAATCCGTCAGACGGATCGAGAACGAATTGCGACTCTTTTTACTTTTACAAATTACAATCAATTCCAAAGTTGGTTGCGATCTGTATTACCAATCGCCTATGACCTGGAACGAATTTCTCCAGCTCTTGCCAACAATGGACCCAATACAGAGTATCCATGGCCTCACGCTACTCCCAGTTCAGCTCCTGTAAATCATGATTTTTCCGTTTGGAAATCTTTAACAAAAGGCCAAGGGCGCGACTTGATGCGTCTCATTCAAATAGCTGTAAATCGATTCCCGGAATACGCTGACACCTGAGTTTTACAATAAGACATTGGGGGCAATTTAAATACCTGCCAGCGTTCCAGAAGTAACAACGTCTTGATTGAGCTGACGACTCCTGCAGGAAGATGCCTCTCTCCCCAAAACGTTCGTCACCGGCAGCTGAGACCTCCTGCTCGCTCCGCTCGTCCCGGATTACATCCGCGACCACCCCTGGTTTCTGACCTCACCGGTTAGAAACGTTCGTGTCATTTCGTGCTGTTCGTGCTAGAAAAAAGAGTACCTGACAATTTTCTCCGGGTGGCCTCGAATGTAATTCGAGGTTGCCGCAGGCAACAGGAGGTCGCAGGGGAATCGATCAACTGAGAATCGACTGAGCTGACTTGCTTCTGCAGGCAGATCGCTCTCTCCCCAAAACGTTCGTCACCGGCAGCTGAGACCTCCTGCTCGCTTCGCTCGTCCCGGATTACATCCGGGATCACCCCTGGTTTGTGATCTCACCAGTCAGAAACGTTCGTGTCATTTCGAATTTTTCGTGGTAGAAAAAAGAGAACCTGTCTATTTCTCCCTGGGTGGCCTCGAATGAAATTCGAGGTTGTCGCAGACAACAGGAGGTAACAGAGAAATCGATCAACTGAGAAACAACTGACCTGACTTGCTTCCGCAGACCGATTGCTCTTTTCCCGAAACGTTCGTCACCGGCAGCTGAGACCTCCTGCTCGCTCCGCTCGTCCCGGATTACATCCGCGACCACCCCTGGTTTGTGATCTCACCAGTCAGAAACGTTCGTGTCATTTCGTGCTGTTCGTGGTAGAAAAAAGAGTACCTGACAATTTTCGCCGGGTGGGGAACCATTGCGATGTTACCTGAGCGGGACGCCGGCGATGAGGACCAAGTCTTCTTTGTACCAGGTCAGCTTGCGACCGCCGGCGGACTGTTTTGCTTCCAGACCGCGAATCATCAGCTTCTTCTGTCTCCCGACCTGGGTAAAATACCAGTTAAAGGTCGTCTGGTAATGAGGTGTGTAACGCGGGGCATGCGCACGATTATTCGTATACAGCACCAGATCCTTATTATCCTGGGAGCGATAGATGGCCAGTCGCTGCACGCGGGTAAACTGCAGGTCCCAGCGTTTGCGGTTCACCGCTTTCCCTTTTCCCGAAAGCACGTTGTCCGGCTTCTCTGCAAACACAACGCTGCCAAACTGCGGGTCGACGAAGTTCACCACCACCGCCGACTTCTGAAATTCGTACGTACCGATTTTACGGTCGCCGTCCATCACCAGTTTGTTGGGTGTGAAGTCGCAGGTCAGCCTGATGAAACTGTTCGTTCCCGGCAGGATCGCCACGAACTCCCAGACATCGACAATCGAATCCTGCAGGCCAGGCGCGGGTTTGGTACCAATCATACTTTCCCCGGCTTCCTTGGGCATCGTTTCCGGCGCGACGATTTCCGTCTTGAGCGTGGCGTTATTCATGATGACGCGTGCATCAATGTTCCAGCCGCCGACCCAGTTCCCTTTATAAAACGCGCCGCCCGCACGCGGATCGGCTTTGCCCTCCTGGCCGAAATCGACGGTATCGCGGATCAGAGTCCAGGGGAGTCCCTTATCCGTCTTGCCATCCGACATCAGCGTGAGACGCCCGTCAGTCAGGTGCTTGCGATACGTGGTAACCACTTCCCACACACAGACCGGTTCCGCCGCCTGCTCAGTTGCCGTTCCACAGACGAGCAGAATTCCCCATAGGATACACGTCTGTCTTGCTCTGGAAATCATGCCGGTCATTGGTTCGGTTCTCTTTGTAGTCTGATACAGGTTTTGAGTCTGGGATTTCAATCCGGAGAGGCGCGTCTCCGGTTTCTTATCGAGGCGGGACGCCTGCAATCAGGATCATCTTCTGGCCCGACCAGGTGAGCTCCCGTCCGCCGGCGGAAAGCGTGGCGTCGCCGCTTTGGCACGCGAGTCGTCGTGTCCCTCCCTCTGTGTAGAAATACCAGTTAAACGTCGTATAGTAGTCCGGCGTATAACGCGGCGAATTCACACGATGGTTGGTGTAGAGAATAAAGTCCTTATTGTCGGCAGTCTTATAGACGGCCTGTCGCTGCACGCGGGTAAACTGCAGTTCCCAGCGTTTGCGGTTCACCGCTTTCCCTTTGCCCGAAAGGACGTTGTCGGGTTTCTCTGCAAACACGATGCGACCAAATTGCGGGTCGATGAAGTTGACCACCACCGCTGATTTCTGAAATTCATACGTCCCGATCTTCCGATCGCCGTCCAATACCAGTTTGTTCGGCGTGAAGTCACAGGTCAGCCTGATAAATCTGTTTGTCCCCGGCAGTATCGCAACAAACTCCCACAGGTCGACAATCGAATCCTGCAGACCCGGCGCCGGTTTTGTGCCGATCAGACTTTCGCCCGCATCCTTAGGCATGGTTTCGGGAGCAACATATTCCGACTTGATGATGGCGTTATTCATGATGACGCGGGCATTCAGGTGCCAGCCGCCAATCCAGTTCCCTTTGAAAAATGTTCCGTCTGCACGCCGCACGGCTTTGCCTTCTCTACCGAAGTCAACGGAATCACGAATAATCGTCCAGGAGAGTCCCTTGTCAGACTTTCCGTCTGACATCAGCGTCATCCGCCCGTCATCCAGATAAGTGCGATACGTGGTGACCACTTCCCAGACACAGATCGGTTCCGCCGCCTGCACGGTTGCCGTTCCGCAGACGAGCAGAATTCCCCATAGGATTACTGTTTGTCTCGCTTTGGAAATCATGCCGGTCATGGGATTTGTCCTCGTAACTGTCTGTATCAGGTCTTCTAGGAATGTGTCAGCGCTGATTCACTATATTAACGCCAGCATGCCCCCGCATGCAACACCTGTATAGTCAAACAGCATCTACTCGCTGAAAAAACAGTCGTTCTGCATCAGCCAGCAGCCTGTGTTGCCAGCCGTCTCTGATAATAAAACCACCACCAGAGTGAACTGATCGCAGCTCCCACGCAGTACCAGAGAACATCCAGGGGATCGCCGGTAACCCAGCGCGACCAGAAGGGGAGTTGCGGATAGATCAATTCAAACTGAATCGACCACACCAGCAGCCAGACAATCAACAGCAGAATCATACTGCCGATGGAATAGAGTTCCCGTTTACGACGGACTTCCACAATGAACTCCCTGAATGAAAGCAGCTTCAATTTGAGCAACTGGCGAGGCGATCTCCAGATTAGACGATGCACACGATTGTTTCCAATCAGTCTTGCAGACAAATGAAAATCCATCATCAACACGTCCATTTCGCTACTGTCAGTTTTCGTGTTTTTCGTGACTTTCGAGGTAGAAAAAAAGAGAACCTGTCTATTCTCCCTGGGTGGCCTCGAATGGAATTCGAGGTTGTCGCAGACAACAGGAGGTAACAGAGAAATCGAGAGATTAAGAAACCACTTACCTGATTCTCTCCCGCAAGCTAATTCCTCGTTTCCCACAACGTTCGTCACCGGCAACTGGGACCTCCTGCTCGCTCTGCTCGTCCCGGATTACATCCGGGACCACCCCGGGTTTGTGATCTCACCGGTCAGATACTTTCGTGTCTTTTCGTACTTTTCGTGGTAGAAATAGAGAACCTGTCAATTCTCTCCGGGTGGCCTCGAATGTAATTCGAGGTTGCCGCAGGCAACAGGAGGTCGCAGGGAAATCAATCAACTGAGAAACAACTGACCTGACTTGCTTCCGCAGGCAGATCGCTCTCATCCCACAACGTTCGTCACCGGCAGCTGAGACCTCCTGCTCGCTCCGCTCGTCCCGGATTGCATCCGGGACCACCCCGGGTTTGTAATTTCACCGGTCAGATACTTTCGTGTCATTTCGAATTTTTCGTGGTAGAAAAAAGAGAACCTGTCAATTCTCTCCGGGTGGCCTCGAATGGAATTCGAGGTTGCCGCAGGCAACAGGAGGTAACAGAGAAATCGAGAGATTAAGAAACGACTGACCTGATTCTCTCCTGCAGACCGATTGCTCTTTTCCCGAAACATTCGTCACCGGCAGTTGAGACCTCCTGCTCGCTTCGCTCGTCCCGGATGACATCCGGGACCACCCCGGGTTTGTGATCTCAGCGGTCAGAAACGTTCGTGTCATTTCGTACTTTTCGTGGTAGAAAGATGAAGATCAAATGAATCAGACTTTCCGGCAGAAGCAAGACTGGCATCCGAAATCCGACCAGAGTACAATCGCACAGTAAGACTATTCTGTTCTTCTTGAGCTTTATAGAAGGGAACCTTCATGTCTGCGACCACTTTGACCATTCGTGATGAAACCATGGCCGGGAAAATTACCGGCGAAATCACGCTCGAATTCCTGACGGAAAACATCACCGTACGCGAACTGATCCGCAGCCGCGTCTACCAGGAAGTCAAAGATTTTAACGCAAAGCAGACTGAGCATTTCCGGGGACTGATCCAGCCCACGGATACCGAAGAAACCCTCAATGGCTTCAAGCTGAAAAAAAGTCGCGAGATCGACTGGCACGAGCAGTTCGCTAAAGCCGTCGAAGCCTTCGAACGGAACCAGATCCTGATTCTGGTGAACGAGCGGCAGGCCGAATCATTGGACGAAGAGATCAAGATCACGCCGCAATCGGAAGTGTCGTTCCTGAAGCTGACGCTGCTCGTGGGTGGCTGATCGCTACACTCGCTCGACCGACCGTTCACCCGCTGCCCCTCACCCCGGAACTGACAGTACACCCATGCAATACTCTTCCCGCGCTGATGAACTCTATCGAAAGTTACTGATCGCCACAGAAAACAAAGAGGTCTGCGACTTCTCAGAAATTGCCAGTCTCTCCTGCGTGGAAGAGATCATGGCAGAGCAGAAAGACGTCCAGCGTGATTTTATCTTTCTGGCGTTCGGTCTGAGGTATCTGGGCTACGACGACCGCTACAACAACATCTGGCCCGAGAACTTCCAACAAATTTATGATTCACTGCCAGAGCAGAGACCTGAGTATTCTAAAGTGCCTGTCCACGTTGCAGCCCGGCTGATCAGTCGCAATCTCCCCTTCACCATGCCCGAATATGCCTGGCTGGCAGATTGCTGTGCCTGCACCAGGGCCCACGACGAGTGGAGTCATCCTCACATAAAAGCGTTCGTCAAGCGCATCAAAGGTTATCTGGATAAATCCGAAGAACAGCCAGACCACCAGCTCAAACAATCACTGTCCGGACTGGCAGAAGCTCTGCTCAAATTAAAGGACGAGGAAGTCTTCCCGCTCATCAGAACACTGCAGGCTCTCAGTGACAATCATACCCGGTTTCCGCTCAAAGCGGGGGAAGCCTGGTCGGACAGAGCCCTGGCCGACAGTGCAGAGATGCCCGGCCCTTTGCAAAATGCGTGGGGGGCCTTACTCTCGCACTGCCAGACCGCTTCGGCCGGCAAGCCCTCCGCTAAATGGGTGAAGACAGCCACACCCCTGGTTGGCGAGATCGGCGAAGAACAATTCACCAACACTCTGCTGGAGTGGTTCCCCCTGGTCGACAAGCCCCGCACACAGTCTTTGAATCCCCGCCGCTGGGGTCCCGACCCGAATATGATGCTCATCGACATTCACACCGATACCCTCAAAGGCCTCGCCTGGTGCTGCAGCCTGACCGATGATCCTCGACTGGCTCGCGCTCTGGCTGCACTGGCGATTTCCACCTACAAGAAAGTTCCCGGCGTCGGTCCCCGCGCCATTAAGGTGGGCAACGCCTGTGTCTGGGCGTTGGGACAGATTTCCAATGAGACGGCGCTCGGTCAACTGGCATTCCTGAAGGTGAAGGTCAAGTTCGGCACCGCCCAGAAGGGGATCGAAAAAGCACTCAACGAAACCGCCGAACGCATGCAGGTGCCCCGGGAAGAGATCGAAGAAATGGGCGTGCCCGCTTACGGTCTGACAGAGGTCGGCCAGCTCGAAGAGCCATTAGGCGACTTCACCGCCCAGCTCACCATCACCGGCACTACAACGACGCAACTCACATGGCTCAAAGCAGACGGTAAACCGCAAAAATCGGTTCCCGCAGCCGTCAAGAAAGACTTCCCCGAGGAGCTGAAAGAACTCAAAGCGGGTGCCAGGGACATCCAGAAGATGCTCCCCGCCCAGCGCGAACGCATCGACAACCTGTTCCTGGAACAGAAAGTCTGGCCGTTCGAGATCTGGAAAGAACGGTATCTCGATCACCCCCTGGTCGGCACGCTGGCCCGGCGGATCATCTGGAGTTTCAAATCAGGTGACGACGTCGTCGACGGCATCTGGCTCGACGGTCAACTGGTTGATCGCAGCAGCACCCCCATAGAAAACCTGACTGCCACCACAACCGTCACACTCTGGCACCCGATTGAACATGCGACCGAGGAGATCATTGCCTGGCGCGACTGGCTGGAAGAACACAAAATTCAGCAGCCCTTCAAACAGGCACACCGGGAAGTCTACCTGCTGACCGACGCGGAACGGAATACAGGCATCTATTCCAACCGCTATGCGGCTCATATCATCAAACAGCACCAGTTCAATGCCCTCTGCGGTGCCCGGGGCTGGAAAAACCAGTTGCGGCTGATGGTCGATGACTTCTATCTCCCGGCCAGAAAACTGCTCCCCAAATGGAACCTGCGGGCGGAATTCTGGGTGGAAGGGATCGGCGACAATTACGGAGTCGACACCAATGATGCGGGGACATACCTCTATCTCGCGACGGACCAGGTCCGCTTTTATCCACTGGAAGCAGCCGCGCGGGTGTCCCACGCCGGTGGAGGCGGTTATGGCACCTGGGGAGAGCAGGGGAACGACAATCCGATCAACCTGGAAGAGATCCCGCCACTGGTTTTCAGCGAACTGATGCGCGATGTTGACCTGTTTGTCGGCGTCGCTTCCGTCGCCAATGATCCCACCTGGTCCGACGGCGGACCGGAAGGACGTTACGTCGATTACTGGCAAAGCTACTCATTCGGCGAGCTGACTGAGACCGCCCAGACCCGTAAAGAGATCCTGCAGCGACTCGTCCCGCGACTCAAAATCGCCAGCCAGTGTTCCTTCAAAGAGAAATTTCTGCTCGTCCAGGGAACACTGCACACCTACAAAATCCACCTGGGGAGCGGGAACATTCTGATGTCGCCTCACGACGCTTATCTCTGCATCGTCCCCAATCAGTCGATGGCCGATAAAAGCACGAACAACCTGTTCCTACCATTTGAAGGGGATAAGATGCTGTCGATCATTCTCAGCAAAGCCTTTCTGCTGGCAGACGATACTAAAATCAAAGACCCGACCATCGTCAGTCAGATCCAAGCCAGAACCTGAGCAGAGCAGGGGAGCGGAATCTCATTTGATCACCTGGAGAGCCGGGAAGAACCCCCGGAGACTGAACAGGATTCGTTTTTTCTTTTCGATCCACAAAAAATTCATAAATTATCCGATCCGGCCCACTTCCCACCAGGCCGTTCCGCGCTCTCAAAACCATCTTAAATGAATTTTTCCTGTGCTTCTCATTAAGATTCAATGAACCGTATCGTGATTCCACAAACCCCTGTTTTTTCAGGCTCTCCTAACAGGAAATCACGTCTGCCAGAGGATTTGATCACCTGAAATCGCCTCCGGAAATCACAGTTTAAAAACCAGCCCTCCATTATTCATAAACTCTTAACCATAAAGAGTTACATCAGTGCTCGCTTACCCCTTAATAACATCACACTCCCCTCACAAAACCTTCACAATTCTGCTGTAGACTCCCGGCACACCCGTCAAACGAGAACTCGTCTCATCAATCTTTAACTGCTGGAAACGCTCATCAATGATGACTCTTCCAGATAGCAATATACCAGTCTGTTTATAAGACAGACCGATTCCATCTCAACCAGCTTTTTTCTTTCACTGCATGTTCCTGCATACTTAATTCTTTCAAGGGGGAGACGAATGAAGAATCGAAAAGGATTCACATTAATTGAACTATTGGTCGTGATCGCCATTATTGCGATCCTGATTGCACTGCTCTTACCGGCGGTCCAGCAGGCCCGGGAAGCCGCTCGCCGCAACAGCTGTAAAAACAACCTGAAACAGATCGGGCTGGCATTACACAACTACCACTCCAGTTTCAAATCTCTGCCCTCGGGCAGCATTGTTTACTACAACGGTACCAAATACTACGGTCATGGCTGGACCTGGCACGCCAGCATCCTGCCTTATCTCGACCAGGCGAATATGTATGACCAGATCCAGGGTCCTGACTCCAGTGGCATGGGCGCCGAATCAGGAAGTACCACCAGCGCCAAACAGCAGTTGGCAGGTCAGACCGTGCTCTCCGTCTTCTGGTGCCCTTCACAACCCGATGTGACCACCGGCGTACAAAAAGGGGGATACTCTCCCTCCAACTATAATGGCAACATGGGTACGCTCATCGGTAACTCAGGAGATAACTGCTACGGCGGCTCGATTACCACGCCCGCCCAGATGGCTGCCAAGGGTGGATGTATGGGCGCTGACGGTATCTTCTTCATCAGCAGTAGCGTCGCGTTCCGTGATGTCACTGACGGTCTCTCCAACACCATCTTCGTCAGTGAAGTGATTGACTCGGGGGGAGACGCCGATCGACTGGGTGGTGGCGGCAGTGACCGCAAGCACTGTTTCTCAGGCGGCGCCGACAGCAACCCGCCGACAGAGATGAGCGAATACCTGATCGCCGCTGAAAGTAACGACCCGATCAACGGCTATGCAGAAGAAGCAGCCGGCAGCTATCACACCGGTGGTGCGCAGTTCGTGTTCGGCGATGGCCGCGTTCGCTTTCTCTCCGAAAACATGGACATGACCCTCTACAGGGCCATCAGCACCAGGGCCAAGCGGGAAACGCTGGGACCTGATTTTTAAGCTGAAATAGCATAAAAACAGGACGCCGGAGCAAACGGAAACCATCCTCACTCCGGTCAATCAGCCACGCGGGCGGACACTCAAGTCCGCCCGTTTTTGCTTTCGCAGAACGGGATTGCTGCCTCTCATCACTCGAACACTCTGGCAGATTTTCGATGCTCCCATGCCAGGACCAGTCGCCGATTTTTCCATCAGCGAAAGCGGGAACAGAGCAGGGGAGCGTAACTCTCACAATCACCGACAGCGACACTACGTCGTTGCTGTGATGCCTCGAGAGAACGCCGCGAAAAGACTATCTGAAAATATTCTTCGCAAATATTTAAAAATTGTGAACTCTGATATTTCAAATTCTGCAAAGATTGGTAATTTACGCGTCGATATGAATATCTTAGTTCATACCTGTTTCTTAACCTCCTTATTACTGGAGAACGAGTGATGGCCAAATCTACTTCTAAGATTGGGCAAGGTGCCAAAAAGCAAACTGGCAAAACTGTTGAGCCAACAACCAAAACTGCCAAAGGGAAAACCAGCAAGAAGAAATAATCTTGCTGCCTGACTCCAAGGCAGACTTTCAGCCCCCCGTTTTTGCTGTTCTTTGAACGCAGGAATGGGGGGAAATTTTTTTGGTAGAGACGCGGGCTGACTTCGGTTCGCCCCCTGCGGAACTCAGGAGACACCCGGTGGAACGAACTCCCGCTTCGCAGTAGCATACAATGCAGCGAATCAGTCTGTCGCTAACCAGCGTTTCATTCGGCAGTTCCAGAATTCGGTCGGACTCACCCCCAAACCGTATTTCCGCATTCAGCGTTTTCAGTCCGTCCTGGATCAGATTGTCAGCGGCGAACAGATCCCCTGGGGCAAATTGGCTCTCGAGAACGGTTATTACGACCAGTCCCATCTGATTCATGAATTCCGAGATTTTACGGGTGTCACACCGCCGGAATCCAGACCGGTCGCCCCGGATCGGAAAAACCATATGCTGCCAGGCTCTGGGTAATCATTTTTTCCAATACAAGCCACTTCCTTCAGAGTAGACTGGTTGACGTCTTAAAACTTCACCCGACCCGATACAGGAATTGAAACGATGACCAACAGCAATCCTGACGCAAACCAGATCCATGAAGTCTTTCCTTACCTGCGGACCCGGGACGCTGCCGCTGCCATCGATTTCTACCAGCAGGCCTTCGAAGCGGTCGAGGATTTTCGTCTGACAGAGCCCGGCGGACGGATCGGCCATGCGGAACTCAAATTCGGTGCAGCCACCATCATGGTTTCGGATGAGTACCCAGAATACGGCATCCATGCGCCCGCCGAATCCGCGCTGACCGGTTCTGCGATTCATCTCCACGTGCAGGATGTCGACGCCATGACGCAGCAGGCTGTCCAGGCCGGCGCCACGCTGATCATGGAACCCGCGGACCAGTTCTATGGAGAACGCGCGGCGAAAATTCGCGATCCGTTCGGTCATGAATGGCTGCTTGGTTCGGAAATCGAAAAGGTCACACCAGCAGAAATGCAGCGTCGCTTCAACGCCATGTTTGAGGAAGGTGATCAGGAGTGCTGATTCCATTCAACAAAATACTCAATCAACCCTGACAACAAAAACGGCAGGGGCATCCCGGGATAAAATCAAAGCAGCTGATTTTACCGGCAGCCACAGGGAGCCCTCTGCGTTTTGAAAATCATTTCAGTCTGCGCCGCAGCAACACTCCGTCAGACGTTGAATTGTTCGGACGGCAGCGATCATGCGATTGCGCGCCGGCGGATTGGCAGTGTGCACCTGAATAACGGGAGGATCAAAGTCACACGTGACGACCGCCTCTTCAATCCAGAGCAACACATCGTAGCCCGTACCACGCGCGTCATCGCCCAGATCGTGATCGAGACTGATCTCTTCTACAACGCCGGTCTTTAAAAATTGAATCGCTTCTTCCGGCCAGCGTACCTGTTGCCAGCCGGGCGGCGCCGTTCGTTCGTCGTCCAGATAGACTTTCATGATCTTTCCTTGTATTTCGCATTAAGAATCAATGAATCCTGCCTGATTTCTGCAGATCCCTGAATTTCAGTTCTTTTCGTAACTCGGACACGTCAGCTCGGCGAATAGTTCGCGAAAAATAATCTCTCAACCGGACTATGAAGTCACATCACGAAATTATTCATTGTTTCTTAACTGAATAACATCACATAAGTATCAGTTTAACTCTTTCTAAGATCACACATTCTTCACAATGTATTCACATGGCAGGATTAGAATCCCGCCAAACATGTCGAATGAGAATTCTTTTTAGTCAATCACGGGGAGCATTCTCAAAGGCATTTCTTCCCGTCAGTTAATACCCATTTCTGATTTAACAGAAGAATTCCATCAGCACGTAATATCTTTATTTTTTCCAGTACACGTTCCTGCTAAACAATTTTTTAAGAAGAGGTTTTTATGAAAAATCGAAGAGGGTTCACTTTGATTGAGTTACTGGTGGTCATCGCAATTATTGCGATTCTGATTGCCCTGCTGTTGCCTGCGGTCCAGCAGGCACGAGAAGCTGCCCGTCGCAACACATGCAAAAACAACATTAAGCAGATCGGTCTGGCGATCCACAATTATCATGAAGCCTTCAGCTCGCTGCCACCAGGGAGTATTGTGCTGCTCAACGCTGCCGGTGATACTTATAATGGTCATGGCTGGACCTGGCATGCCAGTTTGCTGCCTTATCTCGATCAGGCCAACCTGTACGATGCCATTCAGGGACCAGATTCCAGCGGGATGGGGGCCGAATCCGGCGGGGTCAATGATCCCAAGCAACAACTGGCCGGGCAGACAGTCCTGTCCGTCTTCTGGTGTCCTTCCCAGCCTGATGTGACCAAGGGAGTCCAGAAGAACGGATACTCTCCTTCCAATTACAATGGCAACATGGGCACGCTGATCGGCAGCTCGGGAGACGATTGCTATAGTGGTGGTATTACCACTGCCGCCGGCATGGCTGCAACAGGTGGCTGCATGGGCGGCGACGGCGTCTTCTATATCAGCAGTAGCGTCGCCTTCCGCGATGTCACCGATGGCCTCTCCAATACCATCTTCGTCAGCGAAGTGATTGACTCGGGCGGAGATGCCGACATGCTGGGTGGTGGTGGCAGCGACCGCAAGCACTGCTTCTCTAACGGAGCCGACAGCAACCCGCCTACTGAAATGACGGAATACCTGATCGCTGCGGAGAGCAACGACCCGATCAACTCCTACGGCGAAGAAGCCGCCGGCAGCTATCACACCGGTGGTGCCCACTTCGTGTTTGGTGACGGCAGAGTGAAATTTCTCTCCGAGAACATCGACATGACCCTGTACCGGGCCCTCAGCACCAGAGCCAAACGGGAAACATTAGGCGCTGACTACTAAGACACACCGCGATTCGAACTGCGTCGCCATACACAGCGACGCAGTTCTTTTCCATTCGGATCACCGTATTGATTCGAAAAGGCGCTCTCAATTAGAAACAGGCGACTTGAGTAATGAACTGGTTGAGTAAACTGTTTGTCCTGATTGCGGTCCCCGGATTGCAGAATATCACCTGAATCGAGAGCAGCCCTGATCTGATACTTCAAACAGAGAGTGAGTAGAATAATGAAATTAAAAACAGAATCTCTATGGACAATCACACTGCTGGCACTGAGCTTCAGCCTGGCCGGTTGCGGAGGGGGAGTAGATGACCAGCCGGAACTGGGGCAGGTCAAAGGGACCGTCACCATGGATGGCAGCCCCCTGGCCGGGGTTTCCGTAACATTTTCTCCGGACAGTGGCCGTCCTGCTACTGGAAAAACCGACGTGGCCGGAACCTATGAATTAATTTACATCCGCAATACACCTGGCTGCAAGCTGGGGCATAATACCGTGATGATCAGCAATTCCGGTGAAGAGGATGAGATGGAAATGGAAGGGGACGACGCCGTCATGCCCACCACGACTGAAGAGAATGAAATTCCGGCGAAATACAACAGCAAGACAACACTCGAAGCCGATGTCCAACCCGGCGAAAACACCTTCAACTTCGATTTGAAGAAAAAATAATCGCGTTTCACCATTTTTGATCTCACAATCACTGCGGGGTGGACCTGTGTGTCCTCCCGCAGTGTGAGAGCAGACACCTTTTCAGGAACGCCGTTCCTGTCTCAGGAATGCCAGCACATCGCGACAGCCACGCTGTATCTGGGCACTCATCACTTCGCGGGCCAGGGGACCGTTTCCATCACGCAGCGCCTGCAGCAGCTCTTTTTTGCTGTCACAGGTTTTCTCTGCGAGGTCAATCGTCAGAATTTTCGAACTGTTTCGCTGCGATTCAAATACCGTCGAAACCGCACGATGTTCGCGAATGACCTTGGCGATCAGACGATTCCGCGAGGCGTCAATCACCGTCTCATGAAAGGCTTCTTCCAGATCGAGCCAGCGATGAAACTGGGCCGGAGTGGCATGGCCATCACTCCGCTCGCGGATCAGATCCCGAATTTCAGCGAACTCGTCCAGCATCGCATCAAGATCGTCCAGCTGATGCGGCGTAATATACCGCGATGCTTCTGCAGCGGCGCAACTCTCAAGCGCATCCCGCAGCATATACAGTTCTTCCAGGTCCTCGCGATTCGGGTTCCGTACAAAGGCGCCTGCGCCGGGAACATGCTCGACCAGACCTTCTGAAACCAGGCGGTGAATCGCTTCCCGAACCGGGATGACGCTCACCCCAATCTCCGCTGCCAGCTTGCGATTCACCAGTTGCGAGCCGGGTACCAGTGACCCCTGCTGCATTTCCTGCTTGATATAACGATAGGCCCGATCGGCCAGATTCTGTGTGACTTCATACATTTTTCATTTTCCGGTTGACAAACCATTCTCCTTCGCTGAGAATATGTAACATCATGTTATAACACGTTATCACATTATGTCAAACGTTTTTCAGACTGGTCTCTTTTTTTATCAGAATCCACAAAGATTCACACCAGTTCTGAGCTTCGGGAGAGACATACGATATTTCCATCTACTTCATTTCCCTGACTTCTCTGGAGAAAATCATGAAAATCAAGCGCGGATTTACACTGATTGAACTTCTGGTCGTAATTGCCATCATCGCCATTCTGATCGCCATCCTGCTCCCCGCCGTCCAGCAGGCCCGTGAAGCGGCGCGGCGTTCCAGTTGCAAAAATAATTTCAAGCAGGTCGGCCTGGCGCTGCATAATTATCATGAAACCCACTCCATTTTCCCGCTTTCGGATCACCGTGATTCAGGGCGGGGCTGCTCCGGCGCGGTCTGGTCACAGAATGCCGTCTATCGCTATAGCTGGGGTGCCATGATTCTTCCTTTTCTGGAAGCAAACGCGATCTACAAGAATATCGATTTCAGCACCAATTATAATGTTGCCCCTTCCAATCATATTCAGGCAGTTGGTGCCACCATCAATGTCTTCTTATGCCCTTCCGATCCCCAGTCTGAACCACGCTGCAACCGTACCGGCGGGATCAACAATGGCGGCCCTGGAAATAAAGACGACCTGGGACGTTCCAATATGGCAGGAGTCGCTGACTCCAGAACCTGGGAATGTGCCACCAACTGGGGACGTTCCGACGGAGATGGCATGCTGTATAACAATTCGAATACCAGAATGCGCGACGTCATTGACGGTTCCAGCAATACGCTGTTTGTCGCGGAAGTTGCCGGCGGATTGCCGGGTTCGTTCGATTGCAATCACTGGAGCGTCGTCAACCATATCGACACCGCCGGTGGCATCAACGGGCCGCATACCTCTCCCGGAAACGGAACCTGGACCCTCGCTTCACAGGAAGCGTCAAGCTGGCATACGGGCGGCTGCCACTTTCTGATGGGTGACGGCAGTGTCCATTTTATTTCGGAAAACATCGACGCGGGCGTCTTGCGATCGTTAACCACACGTGCAGGCCGTGAAGCGGTCAGCTTCCCTTAACAGGTGTGTTCCACTTACTCTTGTGCCTGCTGACGGTGTCGCTCTCGATTTCTGTAATCGAGAGCGGCATTGTCGCTACAGGTTGCCGGCACAAAAATCACCTGCAGGCATTCCGAACACGGTGCACCAGTCTGCAAAACAAACTCATATTCACACGAAAGTGACGACTTATGAAATCACTCTTATTCATCACCAGCGTATTTCTCGGGCTGAACTTTTCAGGCTGTGGCTCTGAGGCGACCGGCCCCGAACGTGTCATCGTCACAGGAAGCGTGACCTTTGATGGAAAACCGGTCTCACAAGGCGAAATCTGGTTCATCCCGGCAGCCGGCAGAGAAGCGCCCCAGGCCGGTGCAATTATCAAAGAGGGACAATACCGGGTCGAAAATAAGGGAGGCGTACCCATCGGTGCCTGCCAGGTAAAAATTACTGCTGAACGTCCGCAGGAGGAAATCAAAATCGTTTCGGACGGCGGTCCCGAAGAAATTCCCACCACCCAATATTTACCCGCACGTTTTAATGAGAAAACAGAACTGACAACCGATATCCAGTCCAGTTCCGATCCGGTCAGGAAAGACTTTGATCTGAAGTCCTGACATGTTCATAATGTAACGCATGCAAACGAAGACACTTTTGAACCTTACACTGATTTCTCTACCTGTGAATAGCGAGAAAGAAATTTCATGAAACTCCTGTTTTCCCTCCTCACGTTTTTATTTCTGATGACAAATACACTCCCGGTTTCAGCAGACGACAAACTCCCTTTGATCGATGTCTCCGGACAGACAGAGCAGCATTCTGTTATCGCCGCTGGCACGCCTCAGGTCTACCAGGGGCACCCCACGACATTACTGCTGCCCGATCAGAAAACGCTTCTGGCCGTCTGGTGCATTAACCACGGAGGTTCAGCCGGCCCGATGGCTCGAAGTGAAGATGGCGGCAAAACCTGGTCCCGCATCGATGAACGCCTACCCGCCGGTTATTCGACACATCAGAACTGCCCCAGTATCTACCGCATGATTGATTCGAAAGGGAAAGCCCGCCTCTGGGTCTTTTCCGCGGCACTCGGCAAACGCGGTGGCCCCGGGATGCCCAGCATCATGAGTGAAGACAACGGCGCCACCTGGAAAGAGATGCCCCCGCTCGGGTTCCCCTGCGTCATGACCTTCAGCAGCATGGTCCGCCTGAAAGATGGTCGCTATCTCGGCCTGTATCATAAAGGACCGGACGGCAAAGACCGTGCCCCGCTGGTCGTGCTGCAGACCATCTCCGCCGATGGCGGCTTCACCTGGTCGAAACCGCAGGTGGTCGCCGAAGTCGCTGGCAAAAACCCCTGTGAACCCTGTGTCTTCCGCAGCCCGGACGGCAATCAGCTCTGCTGCCTGATGCGCGAAAATACTCACAAAGGTAATAGCCTGATGATGTTCAGCAACGACGAAGGCGCCACCTGGACTAAACCGGTCGACACTCCCTGGGGTTTAACTGGCGACCGTCACAAACAGGTTTTCACTCAGGACGGGCAACTTGTCATCTGCTTCCGTGACCAGGCGCCCGGCAGTTCCAGCCGCGGACACTTCGTTGCCTGGGTCGGCACATACGACGACATCGTCAATGGCCGCGATGGCAAGTACCGCGTCAAGCTGCTGCATCATCATGGACGCACCGGTGATTGTGGCTATCCCGGTGTGGAACTGCTCCCCGATGGCACCATCGTCGCCACCACCTATGTCAAATACCGCGATAACAAAGACAAAAACTCCGTCGTCGCCGTACGGTTCAAACTTGATGAGTTATCGAAACCCGAAGATAAATAGCGAGTCTTCAGTCCTGCTTCACACCAGAGAAAGTTAAGGCATCAAAAAACATCCTGGGTAGCCCCGAATGCAATTCGGGGCTGTCGCAGACAACAGGAAACTGACAGAGAAAGTGTTCCATTGAGAGGAACAGAACCAACTCTCTCAGAGCAGGGTACAGGTCCATGTATCCGCACGTCAGGAGGGTTTCAAGCGAACTTCACGACATTGATGAGACTGATAGAAGCGTTTTATCTTTTCTACCACGAAAGAACGTAAGGGAAAGTGTCTACGGGTACTCAGGCGTATCAACAAAACCTTCGCCTACTTTTTCCATGATGTACCCCAGTCCCACGGCGCCTCCTTCGAGAACCGCGAACAATATCACCAGCCACAGACGTTCTGAAAAAGTAAACGCGACCACCGAGAAGAAATTAGGGATCTGGCGGAACGCATTTCCAATGAAATCCATCAGCGAAACAAAGGCGGTCTTGAGCATCGCGCTCCGGGCGGCTCGACGTCGCGTGGTATGAAGTTCAGATTCCAGATCGCCTCCGTTTTCGGCAGCGAAGCGTTCGGTTTCGTTGTTGCGCCAGCCCTCTTTCACATGTGCATAAGCGGCTGCAGCACACGCCCAGCCAAACACCGCAATCCCCAGCATCACCAGCGCGATGAGTTTATGTGTTGACGGTTCATCAGCCTGTGATTTCGCTTTCTTTTTCTTACCTTTCTGACTGGTCTCCGTTTTCACACCCGTTGACTTTTTCGTGTTCGTCAACCCTTCAGCGGTCGATTTTCGTTTGCGCTTACGTCGCGGTCTCTGATATTCTTCTGCTGCCATGATAAGCTGCTCACTTCAGTCAATTTTCGACATCACATAAACCAGGAATCTCTCTTCCAGAACAGAACCCTGGCCACACGAACACTTATTATGGCACAGCATTTTCCGAAGTCAACACGCCGAGATGCACTTAAACAAACACTTAACAATCAACTCGATACGGGCATCGCAACAACCCGCACGACTTTTGATTCAACCCATTAATGCAGAACGCCCTGCAATGGATCTCTGCTTGTGATTAAATCACATCCACTGCAGGGTACGTCCTGGCATGTTTTTCTCAGCTCAATCCGGGCGTAAATTGTCCCGGCTGAATCAAACTAATCAAGCGGTCTGTTTTGCGTGTTTCCCTTCGGCAAACTCTTCCAGCATTTTACTACAGAACGCAGGCAGATCATCCGGATTACGGCTGGTCACCAGGCCTTCATCGCAGACGCATTCCTCATCCACCCACGTCGCGCCGGCATTTTTGAGGTCGGTCTTCAGACTCGGCCAAGAGGTCACACGACGACCAGAGACCACATCTGCTTCCACCAGTGACCAGGGGCCATGGCAGATCGCGGCTACCGGTTTTCCCTGCTTGAAGAAGTCGCGCACAAAGTCCATTGCGGTTTCATGCACCCGCAGCGCATCAGGGCTGAATACGCCGCCGGGAAGCACCAGTCCCTGAAAATCCTCCGCGCTCACTTCATCGACGGTTTGATCGACCGCAAACTGATCGCCTTTTTCATCGTGATGCACTCCCTGAACCTTGCCTGCATTCAATGAGATCAGTTGCACATCCGCACCTGCCTGCAGGGCTGCCTCCCAGGGCTCAGTCAGTTCGACCTGCTCAAATCCATCGGTTACCAGAAATGCAATTCGCTTTCCCTCTAAATTAAATTTCGACATAAGATTAAACCTCGATTGTTTCTTTGAAAAATGATCTGCTTCTACGGGACCAGGGGAGTAAGTTCACAATTTCCTCTACAGCCGCCATGGGTGCGGAAGACAATTGAATCATGTTGCTCCCCTGGAATACAACGACTGTCAGACAGTGACGATTTCTTTGCATTCCGCGGCACACTTCCGACAGGAAGCGGCGCATGCCTGACAGTGATAATGTTCGTGGGCCTCACACTGCTCTGCGCACCAGGTACAGATGTCAGCGCATAACTGGCTGATCTGTGATGAATATTTGCTGTTACGGGCCAGCGCCTGCGCTGTATAAAGACAGATATCAACACACTCGCGACAGCAGTGAGGGCAGTCGTTATCGCTCTCTTTTCCAATCATGGCGTCCAGACAGAATTCACAGTCTGTCGCGCATTTCAGACAGGCGTCGATACAGGATTGTTTGAGACTCATTTTCTTCCTCCTTAAAATGGTATATGATTTTTGACCACATCGCATTTCACCGTAGCGTCTCCCAAACAAATACACTCGGCCTGAATGGCCCGGAAAACGCTACAGTAAAACCGGAAACAGTCTTTCGAATAAAGGACAATCACAGATATGGGTATCTATCTGTCCTGACTTCAAAGTTGTTCAACGCGTACGCGCAATATTGGTTGCTGTTTCGAAGCTGAGAAAATCAGAACGCAAATCGTATGCCGGTGAGCAGCATTCAAAGAAGATCCTGTAAATACAGGAGTTGGCGCGGAGATTTGCCTGGAATGGCGGTCGCGTGTCAGACAACCTGAGTGGTAAACGCGCAGAGCAGATTCTGTTACAACAGCGAACTGCGACAGAATGGCTGTAGGGAGCAGGGCAGCGTCAATCCCCGCTGTGAGAAGCTCTGACATCCAGACTTCTCACAGCGGTTGATCGACTGCGGAAACAGAGGTGATTTGAAATCGAACAGCTATTCAATAGCAGGAAGATCCCAGCTCACAGTACGTTGACCCGCCCTGGTTGCTCATGCCGGTTGAGGATGCAGAAGACGAATCGCTAAACCTGAAGAGCAGGTTAATGTTGTGGAGGACGTGGTTGTTCCTCTTTCATTTTTGGCATGACCACCTCTTTCATAAACTGGTTCCAGGCATTCTCACTTTCCAGCTCGGGATCACTGGCTCTCAATCGCTCCAGGGTGTCAACATCATATTTCTGATTGATGTCCGTCATCTGATTCCATTCATCCAGCGAGATTGGTGGAGGCGTGGAAACATCAGAGGGAACGCCAATCTGCACATCAGAATCAGAACCGCCACAACCAGTCAGCAACACTGGCCACAGCAATAGTAGCACACACACAACACGAAACATATTTCTCTCCTGAACACAGGCATGCGACCGGTATATTTTCATGCGAGTCGCAGCCTGGTATTCAACCTATGATTAAGGAAATTCAACGATCTCACCATCGGCACGAGTCGAGAGTGCCTGGTACAATTCATAGTTAATATTTTCTGAAAGAAAATGGACGGAACCATCTGCCATTGCGAAATGTGCTCCTCCAGGATGCTGGCTGCGAAAAGCACCGTAGGTATAAAATAGATCCGCAGAGTTTACTTTATGGTTATTAAAGCGATGATAAGTATTCCCCCATGAGTAGCCGATATATCCATAAGCCCAGACACAGCCATAGGTAGTTGATGGTTTACCCTGGGGTGCAAAATCAGTTTCCCCTAACAGGAACGTATTGGTTGTCCCATCTGTAATATCACGCATTTTTGTTTTTTTCTGATAACTGGGACTTGCAGAGTCATTGGGATTTAATCGCCTCGGAATAATTGCACCATCGAATGCTTCCTCAGCAGCAAAAGCACCGGGATATTGAAAATGCATCGGATCCTTTGTCCCTGAACAGAAAATGTAACTGGCAGGAGCCCGGTTATCGCTAAGGGGTGCACTGGGCATTGTCATTGAGGGGCATAAAAATGTGGGAACGATCATCTGCACCAGCATCGCATTGGTGAAGCCATCTCCATCCGAATCATCAGTGCTGTTTCGTGGCTGCTCTTTATCCCAGCGCCGTGCTACGGCATCCTGTTCCAGGTAGGGCATAATTTCAATATGTCCCGTGATCCAGGTCGCACCAGGTAAATTATTCGGATCCGACAGATCAGCAGTGACTTCATAGTCTGAAACCGCAAACGGGAACCGCAAAAACGTATCGTGGAAATTATGAGTCGCCAGGGCGACCTGTTTCAGATTATTCTTACACTGCGAACGGCGAGCCGCTTCACGTGCCTGTTGAACGGCGGGTAACAGCAACGCAATCAGAATCGCAATAATCGCAATCACGACCAGTAGTTCGATCAGAGTAAAACCAGCGCGCTGCGGAGCGCGGAAACGGGGACGATGTGTTGTACGAGACAACATGGTGGGTATCTCCTTCAGTTGGAAACCAGTAAAGGGGTCATTCACATCCCACATGGACGTGAAACTCGCCGGAGCGATTGGCTGGCTACTGAGGAGACCTCTATTTCAGAAGAACAGGGGAGCAATCAAATACTCTCAACACTGCCTTCGCGTTGGTCCTGATACCTTTTGCGGGCTAATCCGGAAACGAAACATTGATTCTTATTGAGCCCAGACACAAAACTGACACTGAGTCTCAATATCAACAATATAGCGAGCCAGAAAGGAAAGCGTCAAGTCGCTTCATAAGAAAGCGGAGAAAAATGTCGAAATCCATTTCGGACATCTACCGATTGATATAAACAACTTACATATAGGTCTTTACGTCATATCAACAGGCGGGAAGGGCTGGCTTCATTGAGATCCTCAGGATAGTCCAGGGCTGCCTGAATCCCCATTTTCACTCCCGCGACGGCAGTCTCAACAGACATGCTGGGAGACCCCAGATTTTCCTCCAGGGCCGCCACCGCGGGTAGAAACGGGAGATGAATCCAACCCGTCCGGATGGCTGACTGCTTCTGTGCGAGATAATGCAGAACGCCATACATCAGGTGATTGCAGCAGAACGTTCCCCCTGCATCCGAGATGTCGGCGGGAACGCCTGCCTCCCGCATCGCTTTGACCATGGCGCGCAGGGGAAGCGTCGCATAATACGCAACGGGCCCCTCTGCAGCCGTCAAATCCTCCTGCGGTGACTGGCCCGCATTGTCGGTTAAACCGTACCGCGTCCCGTCATTCAGGTTCTGTGCCAGTCGCTCTACGGTAACCATCGACCGGCCCCCGTATTCGCCCATCATCACCACCAGTTCCGGCTGGACTTCTTCGATCGCTGCGGTGACGAAATCGATACATTTAAAAAACGTATTCGGCACAATCCGCGAGACAATCTCCGCGTCTCCAACTGTTGTCCCCTCCAGCGCCCGCGCCACCGATTCAGCGGGGTTGATCGGCGTATAACCATAGGCTTCAAAACCAGTCAGCAAAACTTTTTTCATGAGTTGCCTCACGTCAGAGTGAATAATTGTGCTGTCTGCAGTTTACTGAGTCATACAACAGGCAGCCTGCCGAATAATTTAACGCAAATGAGAGCAGGGAAGCTACCCGATTTCTGCAGAACCTGTATCACGTTCCGGAATCGCTTCTGCAGCAGCCGCGATGTTGTGAATCATCCCGGAAAACACAAAGTGATGCAGCGGGCAGACCGCATACCAGTACAATCGCCCCCACAGCCCCACGGGATCGAAGATCGCTGTCTGCGTGATCGTCGACGTCTCACCTGTGCCGGTCACTTCGAATTCCAGCCACGCACGACCAGGCAGCTTCATCTCCGCCAGCAGTCGCAACCGCCGATTCGGTTCATAAGCTTCAACCCGCCAGAAATCGACCGTATCGCCGACACGCAGCGTTTCTGCGTTCGCCCGTCCCCGTCTCACACCAATCCCGCCGACCAACAGGTCCAGCCAGCCCCGCAGATGCCACAACCAGTTGCAGGCATACCAGCCCGTATCGCCGCCAATCCTGCGAATCGGCGTAAACGTGATCTCTGCAGGTCGCGCGACATCAACAGAACGGGAATCAATAAACCGCGTTCCGAAACGGACCCCGGTCCAGGTGGGCAGGGAACCCGACGAAGACAGCGAATCCGACCAGCGCGTCTCAGCAAACTCCTGTTCTTCATTGATCAACGCCCGCTGGATCGCGGCTTCAATGCCCATCGGTTTGATATCGAACGCCTGCAACGCACTCTGATCCTGCACAACCGTTGAATGCACGATACTTTCAATCAGCTTGCGACCAATGCGGGCATAGAGCGGCGTCACCAGACCTAACCACAGACTCGACAGGTAAGGCGTCAGTACCGGCACCGGAATCATACGCAAGCGAATCTCGCGACAGCGGGCATACACGCGCATAATTTCCGCGTATGAAACTTCGTCGGCTCCGCCAATCTCATACACTCGGCTTTCCGGTAACGACACATCCAGCGCTGCAGTCAGATAAGCGATCAGGTCCTCAATCGCAATCGGCTGTGCCGACCGCATGACCCATTTGGGTGTAATCATAACGGGTAGACGTTCCACCAGAGAGCGGATCATTTCAAACGACAGGCTGCCCGAACCGATCACAATCGACGCCCGAAACTCCAGCACCCGCACGCCCGACTCTCGCAGGATCTGTCCCACTTCCTGGCGACTCCGCAGATGTGGCGAGAGTGTTTCTGCTTCATTCCCCAGTCCACCCAGATAGATGATCCGCTCGACACCCGCGTCCCGGGCCGCGTTGGCAAAATTCTCAGCAGCCCGGCGGTCATTCTCTTCAAACGAACCTTTCTCACCCATCGAGTGAATCAGGTAATACGCCACCTTCACGCCCTCCAGCGCTGGCGGCAGTGTCTCCGCATCCAGCACATCGCCGGCTACAACTTCAATATTTTCCCCCACCCGCGCACGCAGATTTTCAGGCCGCCGCGCCAGACACCGCAGTCGCTGTCCCCGCTGTTCTAGTGCCTGCAGCAATCGTCCGCCGACATAACCGGTCGCACCAGTCAGCAGAACCAGGTCGGCTGTGGAATTCGCCGCTTGTTCATTCTCAACCATCTATGATTTCACTTTCGCTTAACAGGAAATAGAACTTGATATCATATCAAGATTTATAGTACCGACACTGCAGATGTTGAGGGGAGAATTTCTGATATTTCTCAGGAACTGGTGTGGTTATGCGTCGTGGACATAGAATTCTCATGTCAGTCTTCGTAGACAACTACCATGATAATAAGGGAAGCAGTAAGGTTAACACCAATGACGCCTGACGCAAATTTACCCAGCCAGTTCCAGCGACTGGCAAAATAACTGTCTGTGAATGCCGCGAAGTAAACTGCCAGATATGAGAGAGTCCAACCTGCTACGAAAACCCAGTTTATATAATCAGCTGCAGGTCCCTCATACCACACTACGGCTTGCCCCCGAGATCGTTCTGCACGCAGATGCGTGAAGGCAAAAAACAGAACCGTAGTAGAAGCGAAACTTATACAGGCCGACAGCACGGCAGGCCAGGCACGATTCACCTTCTTTGGAAACTGAAATCCTGCAGGCAGTCTCCAGCACAGATACTTCTTGAAGTGGACTGGTAAAACCGCACGCAGCCCAAACAGAAGACCGGTAAACAGTGCGGATGAGACAAGACAAAAGAAGAGCAGATTATATCCCAGGGAAGTAAATTGATCTCCTACTACCTGTAGAAAACCAAAGGCAGGCGGCTCAAATTTCAGTCGATTGAAATCATTAACTTTCAAACCATAAAAAGCAAAACAAAACGCCCAGACCGTATAAAAACAGGCGAGCGTGTTGATCTCAAATACAAACCCGGATTCTTGTCCCTGCCAATCCTCAACCGCTGGCGAAATGATCTGTTCTTCTGGGTTCTCAATCAGATTCATCGCTGAAAACTTTTCTAAAATGTACCATTTTTTCTGACTGTATTATAGCACAAATAGATTTCAACGGACCACCAGTTTCCCCTCGTCGTAGGCAATCGCTTTCTGGCGGCCAATCACCGTATCCCAGTTCATCCGGTGAGGTGGACTCAGATAATGCGCGTAAGCGACCGCCATCTGGCGGGCCACCTCTTTGTAAGGCACATTCCCGAAGCCGGCTCCCATCGCGGGAAATACGACCGAGTTAATCTTCTGCCTTTCATCCGTCTGTCGCACGTTGTGCTGATACACGGCCAGCAGCGAAGCCCAGGTCGCCGCATACACTTTGTCGGTTCCGGAAATCGAACCGGGTACACGCATCGTCGGACTGTGGGCCACATAAGGATAATCCGAATTGCCGGTAGGCTCGATTAAAGAAGTGCCGATCGGCTGCTCGCCCAGATACTCATCCAGGATGCGATGCTGAATCCGCTGCATCAGTTCGACGCCATGAAAGTGGATCACGGCGGCATCGATGCCCGCATTCATAATCCCGAAGGCATTCGCGGCGGTCACAAAACAGTCGTGCGGGGGGAGGTCTTCAAAACGGCTTTCGATGACCGTTACACGAGGGAGACTTTCAAAACGTGTTTGAAATGCATCACACATTTCTGATTCGGGATGAATCAACCAGAGATCAATGGGCAGAGCCATAAAAGAGCAGGGCACCTTTCTGAATGCTAGACAGGTTTTATACCAATTCACTCACACTCAGGTCAAGCACTTAAATTCAGAGAATTCCTGAAATGCCTGCTCCGCTTTGACAAATCGCTTTGACTCAACGCACCAGCGCAATCGGCGTCTGATCTTTCCAGTCATACTGTTTCCCGTCCACTCTCAGACCATTCAGCATCAGGTCGAATTCGTGACCTTCCCATTGAAAGGTCACACGCCCCGGACGGATCGTCGTATCCTGGAAGGTCTGTCTGTTGCCCGGCATCTGTGCTGCCTGATCGGGTAGTGAAAAGATTCCCGCCGGGTAAGTAACCGCTTCGCGATCTGTAATCACAATCTGACGGTTGAAAGGTCGATCCTCGCGACCCGCCAGTCTCAATGTCAGCGCCAGTTGTGTTTCCGCCTGACCAATTTCTGCTTCCCAGTGTCCCTGAGAAGCGTTAAATGATTCCAGAGACCAGAACAACAGACCTACACACACCAGACCCGCGCCAAGATAGATCAGAATGTTTTTCAATATTTGTTTTTGAATTGGCTTATCTCGATTAAAAATGAGGAAAGAACCAGCGAATCGAAAAATCCATTTTCCAGTTCGTGCACCATATCAGAGCAGCAACATTGCCGGGCCTGTGTTGTGCTCTTCCTGGATATTATTATAGAGATACCCTATTCGGGGGAAAGCAGAATTTTGATCCATCAAATTCTCAAACA
The DNA here is from genome assembly GCF_008298035.1 of Gimesia maris. NCBI lineage: Bacteria > Pseudomonadati > Planctomycetota > Planctomycetia > Planctomycetales > Planctomycetaceae > Gimesia > Gimesia maris. The sequence goes on along the minus strand of NZ_CP042910.1, from coordinate 2,874,603 downwards.
GGAATCTGATTTGTCACGACTGCAGCCCTCTGCATAAATCGTGCAAGATCTTTCACAATCGGAAACGATCTGCACGCGGCTCTGCTGCATTCCTGCAGATTTCTGCAATTCAGATTTTTTTACAATTTTGAAAACGGGAATTCTGAATGAATGGAGAGAGGTCGAGTCACTCATTCTCAGCATCGCCAGTCTGACAGACCAGATTTCTATCAGTTCTCAAGCGACTCGGTAATGATGATCGGCTGCGTCTCATCCCAGGCATAGTCTTTTCCATCAACCTGCACGCTTTGCGCGGTGGCAGAAATTTTATGTCCATAACCTTCAAGCGTTAAGCCTTCAGGAGTCGCAAACGTTTTAATCTGCTTCGAAACGGTCTGAGGTTGAGGAGGAAAAAATTCAATCCGGGGAGTTTTGAGGTTCGTGGAAACTTTGACGTTTTTTAAGACAATCTTCTGCCGAATCCCTTTCAGTGCAGGGGCATCTGGTTTTGATTTGTCCGACGAATAATAGATACCGAAACGCTCCTGACCGGGATCTCCCTCTTTTGCTGCGAACACAACGATATCCTCGCGGGGTGGTTTAGAAAACGCGACCCAGATCGTCGCGACCACTCCCAGCAGAATCACTCCCGCCATGATGAATTGATTTTTTCGGTTCATGTCAGATCGTTACCCGTTGGAAACAACCAGAACAAAGTAAGGCTGCTTTAATTTTAACAGAGACAGACTCTCGAATGCCAGCAGTTTCCAGCAGTTCGAGTCCCACATCCAGTGCCATACCTGCTCACTGCTCCTTTAACTGCTGCAGATGCTGTTCGAGCGCGTCCCATTCTGCGATGACATGCTGCTGGATTTCCGGATTGGAAATATAGGGATGGCCGCTGGCGACATGCACCTTGATCGATTCTTTCACGTACGAAATCAGCTGTAACACGTGGGATACCAGCTCCCGTACTTCCGGTAGAGTCTCTTTCGTAAACTGAAATTGAATCGCCGCTCCCAGCCCCAGAATCTGGCACCACTCCACTCCGTTTTCCTCGCGCCAGACTGGTGTGACCAGCAGGTAACGCTCCAGCACCGGAAAATAATAGGCGAACGCTTTGCCCCCCATATACATGAAATCTTCTGTATGCTTTTCCGGATCTTCCTGGAACCTTTGATAGGCTTCCGACAGCGTCAGGCCACCAAAGTGTTTCCACGCGACCTGCGCGTCGAGGTCTCCTGCATCAGGATCAAAGTCCCGTTCGCCGGGCAGCGGGCCTGATTTTTCCCAGGGTGGTTTCTCTGTCATAAGAATATAAGATTTTCACTTTTGATTCAGATTCAGGTAATCAGCAGCAAAGCCAGATAAGGTACTGCATTAAACACCAGAAACAGCAGTTTGAACAGGCCGATAAAGCAATACATTACCACATTAAACGAATCTCGAGGCAGCGGAATCCAGGCATTCTGCGATCGATACACCAGTTCCGGCGCCAGCAGAAAAATCAGGGTCCACACAATCAGGATTGACCCATTCACAATCGTGCACCACATGAAAAACGCGGTCAGAGTCTGCAGATCCATACGATTTTCCCTTCAAAAGCCATGCGAAAGACGTTGTTTCAAAATATTCCGGATGCGCGCTTTCACGGAAGGGGCTTCTTCTTCCAGAGCCGCTGCCAGTAAAGAATCCACTTCCGGTTTGAAGTCAGCATGCTGCAGTGCCAGTTCATTGAAACCGTTATAGCCCCATGCTCTGACAAATTTATTTTCACTCTGCAGACAGCGGCGTAAAAATGGTTCGAGTTGCTTCACTTCCCGTGTGTCAATCGTCAGGTAAGGCAGGCACTGCAGTAGATGCAATTGCGTTTCCCAGTTTTGTAGTTCCGATAAACTTCGGTAATAAGGCGACCAATCCATCCGAGTGACATCCTGTCCTGTTTCCAGCGCCTGTTTCAACAGCCAACTGGCGGCCTGCTGTCTCTCGGGATCAGCTAACAGCTTCACCAATGCGTTGCAGAACTCCGGTTCTCCACTGATACGATCATAGAGTGACTGTAATTCCTCGACAGTCCACTTCTGCTGATTCTCTAACAGACGTCTGATCTCCACCATCATTCCCCTGATATGATTTCGACTGATTTTAAGAGATCTGTGTTCACATTAAAAATGTTTTCCAGATCATCAACGCAAACATGATGAGAATGCCGATGACGACGAGTAGCCCAATCGGCAACAGTTCGGTCAGCGTTTTATGCCAGGCCAGGAAATGCTGAATCACCATCATGGTGCCCGCCAGCAGAAACAACCACAGTCCCAGTGACAGGATCCAGTCGGGAGCAGGGATACCAGTGAGGGGGTACCACAGCAGTTTCACTCCCAGCAGGAAGGCAGACAAAACGATGGGAGCATCCGCCAGTGTCAGCCACCCCAGCTGTTTCTGAATCTCGAATTTTTTCTCTGCTTTCTCCGGGTCTTCTTTGGGAATCTCACGAATCTTCTGAATTAAAAACAATCGAATCCCCGACAGATAAGCAGATAAAGCGACCGCAATCCCCAGTATCGCCAGCAGTTTATCTGAGCTGAATAACATTGAATTGCTCCTGAGTGAAGTCATTTTTCAGGTGATGAATCAGTAACTTTGACTTATTAAGTTTAACACCACATCCTGAACCGCAACAGCCACCCAACACTCATTCCATTCTCAGATTCGTCTCCGCCGCGGTCAGGTCTCCTCCGACTGACTCTCGGGCGGGGGAGGTGCCTTGATAACCTCCCGCCAGATTCCGCTCCTTAAGAACCCGGGGAGCACCGCCACTAGCGCGAATAATCCCACAACGCCGGCACAAAAAGAAATAAAACCCAATACGACCACTGGGATCTGCTCCAAACCACACAACTGATATTTCGCGTAGAGCCTCTGGGTTTGACCACTAAGCGCTGCAACTCCCTTCTCAATTGTAATGGTTGCCGTGTATTCACCCTGACTGAATGTGGGAATTTCTACGAGCATCTGCCCTCCGCTCACCAAACCTGAATTCCCAGGACTGTCAGAAAGCGTCGCTTCGCTGACTTTAAAATGGCGAGCGACGATTTCCTCGTCAGCTGCATTCTGGATCACGATGGATCCGGACAGACCATTCAATTCAGCCTGCGGTATTTGTTCCCCATCATCTTTAAGCCCCCCATCCACAAAAACCCCTTCGCCATGGGAGACACTACAGGTCTGGTGAAAAGGCACGGTCACCGTGCCAGGTCGTGAAAGATCCAGCATAACCTCCATGGGATGTGCTGAAATCCACCCACGAAAAGTATGTTGATAGTCAAACGCAAGCTTTGCAAAAAACAGAGTCACACAGATCGCAGTGCAGGCAATCACCCCGCCAGTCAGCCTTGCTTTCGCCAGTTTACGCATTGTCCGCTCTGAATTTAATTCCATGAAACCATCACTACGCAACATGACAAATGCAAGATTCACAAATCTACAGATCTGAGCGCGACATCTCTCTCATACTGCAGAAGCGATACCCTTTATTTGTAAACCAGATCTGAAAGAAATCAACAGGTTTCGCTGCAATTCAATCTTTCGGCGGTCATTCATGCACGTAGGCCCAGTCGCCCACGCGTTCCAGCCAGCCGCCATATCCGTTTTCCGGATAGTCCTGTTTGGGAAAGTACAACATCAGATCAAATCCCACTCCGAAGACAGGTGGCAGCACCTGCAGAGCCCAGGGATTGCCTGCATACTGTTGACGGGCATCCTCACCGGTGAAATATTGAAATTCAGAACAGGCCCGCATCCCGGTATCGGGCACGGCAGGCAGGTAATCGGGAACCAGCACAGTTAACGACTCAGGCGGCGCACCATGCTGACGTTCATAATCATTGATCGCGGCAATGAGCGGTTGACTGCGATGCGAAAACGCTTCCCAGCGGGCGGTCCAGACACGCCGCTCCCAAGCGTTCCCCAACAGAAAACAGGGAACATACACGACGATTACCAGCAACCAGAGCAGGGCACGCGCACGGGTCTGTTTCCAGCAGAGCCGCACCAGCACGATCGGCAGCATCACCAGCGCTGCCAGAAAGGAGAAGAGATATATCATCGTCACACACAGAATCAATCCGCTTCCATAAGGAGCCAATAATAACCATGTGCATAATGGTAAAGCAACAATCGCAGAAAATGCAAACAGAATGTATACGATCAAGTCTTTAGACTTCATAGCGGTACCCCGCTTTCGATGCCTGCTTTTCCGGTGCTCTCAATACCATATTCTTTTTTCGCAACTGCAATTGAGACCGGAAATGCCAGGCTGCGAAGCCACCGATGATCGCATTGAGACTGCCACAGATCAGACACGATATGATTGCGGAAGGAATTCCCAGACGAAAACCGGCAAAAAATCCCAGACTCCCCCCCATCTTGAAAAATTCCGCTCCCCAGAGAGCAGGGTGGAGGAGTTGATCAGCCAGTCTTGAGCTGGGTTTTCGACTGATGATAGAGAGTCCCACCAGGCAGACCCCATCCAGTACACCCAGAATGGGCAACAGGAACTCCCAGGCGGGATTGTTCAACTCGATGGCGTAAAGCTTCCCCGACAACAGGCCGACCAGATAACCTGCCACACCACCACCAACCAGGGAGAGAAAATTCTGAAACCGGCTCGGAGTATATACGGGCAGTTCTACTAACCGAAAGAAGGCGCACCAGGGTTTCAACAATTCAGACGAATGTCCGCAATTGATGACGGCGTCAGGCGTATAAATCGTCATGCCCTGTTTCAGACTGGTGGCAAACAGGACTTCGTCTGCAGACGACGTACCAGGCTTCCATTGGCAATCGGTGAGGAGTGAAGTTTGTTCTCCATCCGGAGTCACCACTTTTATATGAAGTCTCTCCAGAACCACCTTGCGCGGCAGATGGGTACGGAAATGTTTCACTTTTCCGCAGGAGATCCACCAGCAATAGAACATGACAAAGCTCAGACAGATACCTTGGAACCCGATGACCACTTCCAGGGGCGCATTGTTTCGAATCAGCATGACAGTCAGAGGTAATAGAAAGAGCAAACCTCCGGCGATTCCGACTTTGAATTGAAAACGACGCCAGTATTGGCTCACACTGATATCGTCTGGCTCAAGCAGATCGACCAGTTGTCCCCCCTCTGTCGCGAATGTGTAGAGGTCAGGCGAAATCGCTTCCACACAACTCCGGCAGTAGTGCCTGTCATTCCACAACAGCACCGCTTCGTCGAGAATCGGTTCTTTGCAACGGGGACAAACAGCAGAAATCACACGCGCCTCCCGATAAAACAGATCGCAGTCTCGTTACCGTCCCTGTATTATAATGAATTCAGCAGATGAAATCAGCATTTTTCCGCAGCTTATTCGCCGCCGATGCCTTCTTCTTCCTGTTCGACTTCTTTCGCCTCCTGCACATGCTGACCCGCGGGATTCACGATCCGGTCCATCTCCATCATCGCACCAATGATTCCACCGCCGCCGGATCCTGATCGGGTTCTGTTTTTGTGGCTAAACAGATCCTTAATAAACACCACCATCATGCAGGGAGTGGCGATCACCACCAGAATCAATCCAGCCAGCACACAGAATTCCATGGGTTCCATCAGATTTCCCTCGCATGATAGTCACTGGAAACAGGTGACAGTCATCGTTTGAGTCCTACGCCTAACTGAAACACGGCGATCACAAACAGTACTTTTCCCACCAGAGCCAGACAGCTTAACTGAAACCAGTCATTCCAGAGTTGCTGATACTCATCCGCTCCCAGCAGAACAGGTTCGGAAAGAGTGGAGCTGGAACTCAGCATTTGAGTACACAATCCAACCAGCACGAACACCAGCAGCGAAGTGACCAGCCACCATTTTCCTTTGACCGCAGGCCAGGTCAGTACCACAATCAGTGCGATACTTTCCAGGCAGAGCAACAGCCAGGGACTTGCCTGGTACAAGTATTCAACAGCTTTCATTGATCTCATCATCCTGGAAATGGATTCGTTTAATATTCACAGCATCTCCTTCGAAGCCACCTCCGCCTTACGAAACGCCTGCTGTTTTCGATCACTCAATCGAATCGGACACATCAGCTATTAAAGTTATTCGCAATCGATATCGAATTCTTCTCAACCAATTTTGAAAACAGCTACGGAATCTTATAGTCACTTTCCTGACTTATCGGATCCATCTCAACAGCACCACATCTCTTTCCAGCAATCACAAGGAATACAAACAGGGCAGCCACCGATGCTATTCTGGCATCTCAACACAGAACAGACAAACGACCTTTGCACGTGGATGCCACGAAGTATCAATCACTACCATAATCCAACGCAGGTCAGTGAAAATATAAAATCCTCATTGAAAATCATTTTTTTCGCAAAACCTCTCTTTACATATTCCCATATGGGAATACAATGATCGGCATGCCTAGATCACCCACAACCACTGACGCATTTAACGCGATTGCCGAACAGCGGCGACGCGACATCATCCAGCAACTGGCGGGAAAAGCGTGTTCCGTCAACGATCTGGCTGAGTCGCTCGGCGTTCCGCAACCGCAAATTTCCAAACATCTTCGCGTCTTGCGAGAGGTGAATCTGGTGACTGTCAGGCAAGAGGGCAAACACCGCTGGTACAGTCTGAATGCGAAACAGCTCAAACCCGTTTTTGACTGGGTCCAGACATTCGAGCGTTTCTGGGATCACCAGTTATTAAATATCAAAGCCGTCGCGGAAGTCAAAGCGGCGGAACAAAAGAAATCCAGCAGACAGAAAGAAGGATAAACAATCATGGTTTCAGCGACAGACAATTCACTCTCATCACTCCACATTGAACGCAAACTGGAAATCGCGGCCCCCATTCAAACGACATTTGAAGCACTGCTCGAACAAATCGGCCCTGGTTCTACACTGCCGGACGGAACACCTCTCCCGATGAAACTGGAAGCCTGGCCCGGCGGACGCTGGTTTCGCGATCTGGGAGAGAATGCCGGACATCTTTGGGGTCATGTGCAGGTGATCAAGCCCCCCGCGCTGATCGAAATCATCGGGCCACTCTTTATGTCTTATCCGGTCATGTCGCACGTGCAATATCGCCTTATTGAAAAGGGAGACGCCACCACGCTGCAGTTTCTGCATCGGGCCACGGGTCATATCGATCCCTCACATGCGGAAAACGTTGTCCCCGGCTGGGAGTATATATTGGAACAAATCAAACAACGAGCCGAACATTCAGTTTAAACGCACTGTTAACAACCTCTTACAAACCAAACCAGGAGACGACTCATGTCGATGCAACAACAAACACTCTCCCTGGCCGAACTCGCTATCGAGCAACTGCATCGCTCTCGCAATTTTGTATTGGCACTTTTAGAGACTTTATCCGACGATCAGTTGCATCTGCGTGTCGGCGGTGGAAACCATGCCCTGTGGATCATGGGGCATCTGGCATTCGCCGATGATGCATTCAGTTCTGCATTTCTTGATGAACCCAGCTGTCTGCCGGCAGAACACAGAGAACGTTTCACGAACGGTACCACCCCCAGTGATAACCCTGCTGACTACCCTGACCGGGAAGAACTGTTGGAACGCATGACAACCGCACGAAATCGATTCATCAAATGGGCCCAGACTCTGGAAGGGGACGCCCTTTGGCAAGCCTCTCCTGAAGCAATCGCATCGATTGCCGAAAACGCGATTACTGCAGTGCATACATTGTCGCAGCATGACTTCATTCACGGCGGTCAAATTACCACCATTCGCGCATCGCTTGGTATGAAACCCGTGTTTGGATAAGCCTCATTGAACGGAATCACAACACTGAGGTGATTTGAGTTCGTTTCATTTCACCTCAGTCAGTGGCAACGATTCATCCCGAGCCTCCGCTTCCCGAATCGCCTGCTGTCTAAGAGCGCTACGACGAATTGTGGAGGTCAGCCACAGCCCGTAAGGCAGCCAGATGTAATAGTTCCAGGGATCGGGTAATACAAATACCAACACCACAAATATGGGAACCACAATCCAGTAGAGTACAGCCAGCTTCACCACAAACGTCCGTTCCCGCGGCCCGTTTGTCTGTTGAATGCTGTTCCAGGTACCGTACACGCCTCCCAGAAAACCCAGTAGAGTGCCGCCGACAGCGCCGATTAAGCCAATCATCTCAGGAGCCATTTTTGATTCCCTTTAGGTCAGCATCAAAATCATCAGAGCCAATGGCACAATAACCGTCACAGGAAGCAGGTTGAATTCCGGTCGATCGAAAAACCGGGCTCGTCCATCATCTCAATCTCCCTGAATCGCTCTGGAAACCATTACTTCTTACTGTGATCTCCGCGTAACGGTACAGCATACAGTTTTCGCGCCGCGATCGCATCCTGAATTCCGGAAAACAGCACCAGCAGCGCCATCACAGCCATCACCAGCCGCAGCACATCGGGAACGGCCGCAGGCGCATAAATAATCTGTGTCGGCTCATTCCGCCACGCAGCCGCTTCCAGACAGACCGCTGTCACCAGCCCACCAAACAGCATCGCAATGATGATATGCAGCACGTACTCACCGCTGGGCAGACCTCCCAGCAACCGACGGCTCTCCCGTTCCAGCGCAAAGTCCACAATCGAAATCAATATATCAAAAACAAACAGCGCCAGCAGACACCAGAAATAAAAGCCCTGCAGCACCAAATTCGGTATCACCAGAAACAGCGCAGCGTAAGTCGGCCCGCGCAGACTGTGCACCACCAGCTCGGCCCGCGCATCCGGGTGACTCCGGATCCCATGCGAAAAACTGTGGTACAGCGCAATATCCGTCGCGCCCAGACAACCCAGTCCGAATAAAATGTATGTCGCTACTTCCATGAACGTTCACCTTCATTCAGTTTCCGTCACAAATCGGCTTACCACGTCACTATCCACTAGACGCAGTAAGGAACGATGCCGAAACGCAAACGCCGCGCGTAAATCTTTAACAAGAAACGTCCGCGTCATCAGAGCCCCGCCAAACTGCCACGCCAGTTCTACATTCAACACATCCCGTACGATTGTTCCGGCTGATAATTCTTCAAATTCATGAATGTGTGAGAAACGGGAAAACGGACCATGAATCAGCGTCTCACCAAAGCGGTGCCCAGGCTCATAGAGATCATGCCGAAAACCCATCACGACAGGCAGACAACCTGCAATCATCTGCTCAACCCAGGTCTCGGCCCCGGGGTGAATATGCCCCGCATGCCGCAACACGCGAAAGCCAGGCCACTCCGCCAGCAGCAACCCGAGATGAGCCGGATCTTCATGAAACCGAAATAGCGTCTCGCGATCAGCGGGAACAGTCTGTTCAAAACACAATTCCATAAACCGGCTCAATCATTCGGTTACTGTTCATACAACGCACTCACATCACACGGCACTTCAAAAACAGAAATCCCGGCGCGGTTGACAACTTGTGATAGCTTTCTGGATCACTCTGCTGCATCTGTTCGTCCGGTTTGCCTTCACTCATCTCTACGACGCACAAGCCCGCATCCGTCAATGCCTGCATTAACGTCGAAAGGGACCGACGATAATATTCCACTCGCACGGGTGAACCGATTGTATCCCACTCGTCGACGATTTTTTCCGTCAGAAAATAATTGCCGCTCGGCGAGAACTGATAGTCCACAAACGGATGATGCGTTGAAAACACAAACAGTCCCGCTGGCTTCAATATGCGTTTCACATCACGGAACAGAGGCGTCAGATCTGCCAGGTAATGAATCATCAAAGGAGAAACGGCCAGATCAAAAGATTGGTCCGCTTCATCAGGCACGCCCTGTGCAAGATCCTGCACATACGCGTTGATAGTTTTTCCTGGCTTCTGCTGTACCAGCGAGATCATCTCAGCAGAACTGTCAACGGCGGTCACCGTCGCGCCCCTGGATGCCAGGTAAGCAACGTATTCACCAGGTCCACAGCCCAGATCAATTACCCGTTTTCCCTGCAGTTCCGGCAGCAGGGCGCAGAGAGAAGGGCGTTCATAGTAAGCATTATAGCTGTTGTCTCTGATCGCTGTCGCATATTCGGCAGCGTGTCGGGAATACATGGGATTTAACATGGTGTGTCAGTTCCGGACAGATGTGAAAAACAAAAAGTCCCGCAACCGTTATACCACGACTCCGCTCCCTCAACAATAAATGAGAGAACGGAGTCGTTTTCAGATCCCAATCTGATTCGTTGTTTCTGCGTTAATACCCCGCAGTTGCAGCCTGGTACAGTTCTTTCGCAATGCCGCGCAAAGCATCGTCGGCCTGCTGTCCGCCGATATTCGTCATGATCACAATCGCAATATCTTTTTTCTTATCGATCCAGATCTGCGCCAGGTTTTTCCCATTCGAGCCGCCATGGTAGAGCAGGGGATACGGCGCCCAGTCGACAGTCACCCAACCCCAGCCATGTGCATATTTCCCTTCGGGTGGCGTTCCCGGACGGTTTTCCCCTTTGATCGTAAACACAGGCGTATGAATTTTCTCCACCATTTCCGGCTTGACGATATTGCAAGGCGCCCGCGTCCCGTTCCCGGCGTTCCACCCGGCCCAGGTTGCTAAATCCAGAATCGAGAGGTGCAAGGTTCCCGCTGGTCCGAGGATCAACGAGTTATCCGCGTTCGGCCCGGCCATATATGACTTGACCTTGCCATCTTTCTGTACCACATGCCCCAGCGGTGCATCGATTTTTCCGAGTGTGGACTGCGTTCCCAGACCGGCGGTCGTCAATTCGAACGGTTCAAAAATGCGTTCCACAATCAGTTCGTCCCACGCTTTACCGCTGACGCGTTCAATCATCGCACCCGCAATGGTATACCCGCGATTGTTATAAGCCCACGCCTTTGACGGTTCTGCCACGAGAGGTAGCTTGACCGATTCCTTTAACAGCCAATACCGCTGGTCGTTCAAATCTCCATCGACGTCAAACGAATCTTTCAGCAGCTTCATCAGGTTTTCATCGTCGGCCCGCATGCCGCTCGTATGTGAGAGCAGTTGCTCCAGCGTCACTTTCTCCACGCCGGGCGCCATCGTTTTTTTCAACTCTGGAAAAACGTCGCCCAGTGTCGAATCCCATTTCAACTTGCCTTCTTCAATCATCATGCCCGCGATGGTCGCGGTCATCGCTTTACCATCGGACCCCAGATGAAACTTGTCATGAATGGTGACCGGAATATCCGCACCCATCTTCCGCGTTCCGACCACACCATATTCGGTCAGCACGCCCCGATCGACCACTGCGGCGGCGACCGCCGGCAGATTGCCCGATTTCAGATAAGGTTCCAGTTTGTGATTAATCGTCTGCCCCTGCATCACACCAGTTGGCAGTATCAGACTCATCCCCAAAATCAGCATACAGACCCGCGGCCGCATAATACGCATAAGCTATTCTCCAATGTTCGATCAACTGTATTCTGGATGGCTCCCGCTGCCACCATCCGCTTTATTTATCGAGCATCAACGCTGCCGGCTGTGGAGTCATCGCACAAATAATCCTCAGATCCAAAAAACCACAACTGTTAAACCGCACAGGTCGCACGATCAGGCTGACTGGGATTCAGGAACCGATTTCAGATGCAGCCCTTTCGCCGCGATCTGCGCCGTAATAGCGGCGTCGCCACCATTCGCCAGCACAAACAGAATCACGGCAAACCCGTAATTACCATTCGAAATCGCGGCAGCCAGTACGACCAGTAAAATCATAAAACCACAGAACTCAGCAAAAGCAACCGGATAATGCTTCATCACAAAGTCGCCCCACGACGGGAAGAAGAAACTGCGAATTCCCACTTCCGACGGCTTCCAGAACGTCGCGCCACAGGCTTCACAGTGGTAATCGTGTTTGGGAACGACGGCAAAACAGTTGCCACACAGGTTTTCACGCGACTGAGTTACTTCCGGATCGAAGCCTTTCTCGTCAAACGTTTTATAAGCATCGAGAAATACCGACCGCATCGTCTTGCGGTCGATTTTTGGAAACCCTGAATAATTCAGGTTCTTGCCATCTTTGAGACAGATCTTGGCGTTTCCGAAGATCGTACTTTTCAGATCCTTGATCTGACTGTAATAAATCGACCAGAACGTACGCTTGGGTTTGCCTTTGCCATTCGTACGGATACACAGCAGCCGAAAGTTCGTCAGCACGACCGCCGTATGATTAATCGTCTGGGCCCAGAGGGCTCCCATGAAAAACTGCTCAGAGAAGGATGACTGATTCCCTTTAGAGATGAACAGCACTTCTTCTTTTTCCAGCAGCATCTCTTCCAGCAATGGTTCCAGACGTTTCACCAGTTGAAATTTTTTCTTGATTCCGCTCTTGGCAAACATCCCCTCCAGCTTGGGGAACATCGTCTCCAGCCGATAATTAATATTGGGGGAAAGCTTCAAATTTAACTGGGTAAGTTTGGTATCAACCGCCTGGCTGTCGACTGTGCTCATGAGAGTTCGTTCCTCAAGGATGAAATGATTCGCGGGTAGAAAAATATCTTAACCAGAACACACGAACAGTTCAAAATGATTTTCATTTATTTACGATGAATTCTTCACAGGGCCCCCTCAAGACACCAACCTGAGTTCCTTACAGCCGCCCGATCCAGGTCGCCACGTCCAGCACTTCGCTCAGCATCATCTGCTGGGCACACAGAATCGACCGCTGCAGTTCTTCCGCCGTCACCTCACCGGCTGAATTCGACAGCGCCAGCGTCCCTGTCGCATCACTCAAAAACTCAACCGTAAACCCCCGATGCACCGCCTGTCGAGCCGTCGTATCACAACACATATGTGTCATATACCCGGCAATCGTCACCGTATCGATGCTCTGCTCCCGCAACCAGTCTTCCAGTTCCGTACCGGTGAAACTGCCCGGTAGCGTCTTTTCAAGCAGCAGTTCGCGCGGCCGCTTCGCCACCTCATCATGTAATTCCCAGCCCGGCGTCCCTTTCTGAAAGAACGGCTTGTCCGGATCAGTCATATGATGCTGCACCACAATCACAGGCACCTGTTTCGCGGCAGCCGCATCCATCGCCACCAGGATCTGCTCCAGATGACCCGCCGGATAAGTAATCGGCAGCGCTCCCGTGAAATATTCGTTCTGCACATCTATCACCAGCAAAGCACGACTCATAATTTCTCCTTCAAGTAACTCATGCCTATTTCACTTCACCAGTATAAAATCAAAACACATTTTTCGTGTCATTTCGAGTTTTTCGTGGTAGTAAAAAACGACATTCAGAGTTTAATCCAGTTTATTAAATATTATAGAAGTGGAATACGCGGGCAGTTTAGCCTGCCGCCCCCAGTTTGAGACCAATGAGCCCGGTCAGGATCAACAGCACACTGATAACCCGAATCGTATTGATCGGCTCCTGAAACAGTATGACCCCCAGGATGACTGTTCCCAGGGCGCCGACTCCGACCCAGACAGCATAAGCGGTCCCCAGAGGCAGAGTTTTCATCGCGAGCCCCAGTAATCCCAGGCTGACAATCATCGAACCGATGGTCCAGAGGGAAGGGAGCAGACGCGTAAAACCTTCTGTATATTTCAAGCCCACGGCCCAGGCCACTTCAAATAGACCCGCCAGGATAAGAATCAGCCACGACATCGTATAGTCCTTCACACTGATGGGGCCGTCCCCGCTGAACCAGGAGCGGTGAGGTCGTCCTCACTTCCAGACAGATCGATACTGCCATCTTAGGCAACAGCAGCAAGTCTGCAAAGTCTCATTGAAAAAGTGAAGTTCCTGCACTCCTCACATCACCAGCACATTTTCGTGCATTTTATGTTTTTCGTAGTAGCAATCCTCAACCATCGGCTGACAGCGCCTTCTGCTCCGCATACCAGTCTTCCGTCGCCTGGACGGCCTGCTTCACCACCGCAATTACTTCAGCCGGCGGTCCCTTGGATTCCGTGCCGTACTCCCACTGGCTCAACAGTTCTGCGCCGGCAGATGTCTGAAAACCCACCAGCAGTTTGCATGGCTTACCCGCTGCATCCGGATCACCATACCCGCCGATCCAGTCATCAAGGACCGGACTGCAGACACTGCGCACTGTCACAAATGCAGCAGTATCAATCACCCCGATAAACAGTCCCTGTTCCCGATTGTCTTCCGTACCCGTCCCCATCCGATTGATCGTGCCATCGTCGGCCAGCAAAATAAATAATACCTGGTCGCCATCGCATTCCAGCACCACCATAATCCGTGCCACACTGTCGGCACTACTGACTGTGGTGGCCGCTGGTTTCGATTTAAACCTGTCAAAGAAGCCCATTCATACCTCATATCTCTGATCATTACTTTGAGCGCTCAAAATAATTTGTGAATGCTTTCAATATCGGTTTTTCCTCACTGCGGTCAAGTACAGAAAAGCGAATCTGTTTGAATCGCCCGAAATAAGGCCCACCCGATTGCAGGAATTCAGAGAACAAACGCGCTACCAGATCAGGAGAATTTCGAAAAACACCACAACCCCAGGCCCCCAGCACCAGTGTCTGACAACCTTGTGCAGCGAATAAAGCAAGCGCCTTATCCATACGCGCCATGAAGACCTGCGGAATCTCGCTTACATGCACGGACTCATTCTTCTGAATCGCTCCCGCATTGGGAGCCGCACTCGTCAGGAAGTCGACCTGGTAACTCGACTCCAGGAACGAACCCGCATCATCCCGAAATACCGGACAGGCAGGGGAGTAAATCATGCGATCCGAATAAAAGGCGCTCCGTAACTTGCGATGTGTCTCGTAGTACTGGCTGTGAAACAGATTCAGCGAAGCGTACAGCGCTGAACTGCGTGCCAGACTCTCTTCCTGCGCCTGGCTGCCGCCCAGAAATCCACCTCCCGGATTTTTTGCAGACGCGAAATTTAACACACCGATCCGCCCCGTCGTCGAATCCGCCGCCAGCGCGCGTGCGCCTTCTAATGTCGTTTCATTCTCCAGACGGAATTCAGTTTCCACAAACGGAACCGGGCTCTTCACCACTTCATCCCGCATCTGTTCCAGCGTCTCTGGTTCAAAACAGGCTGAACCCGCATTGCAGGCTGCCATCTCTGCAGCAATCGCTACCGTCTCTCCCCGTGGATTCACATACTGCCCCACTTCCATGACCTCCAGCGTGGTCTTTGCCAGATACGCACGTCCTGTTCGACTACTCATAGTCACAATCCTTTCTCATTCTTGTTTTCATTCTTATTTCTTTTACCACATTCTACCTTAGTGTAGATTATACGACAAGCAATAATAAATCAGGGTTCGCCCGCTTTTTCACTTTCGTGTCATTTCGTGTTTTTCGTGGTAGTAAAAACCAGTTAACCGAACGAAACCACCCTCAAGACTTTCATTCCGCTTCGAAATCTGGTTAGAATAAAATTCCTCACTACACACTCCAGCATCAGGAATAACATCATGCCACGACTGACAATCCCGTGTCTCTTCGCTCTGTTCACGCTTCTGTTTCTCACAACAGACGTTTCCTTCGCTGCAGAACCCGTTAACATCGGTTCCCGACTGGAACTCATGGTCGACGACACCCTGATCGAATCCCGCAGTGAAGAAGCCCGTTTCGAACTGCATCATCCCACGCCCCGCGAAAACGTCTTTACCTACGACAAGCCCTGGGAGGGGAGTGGCTGCGGCTACCAGAGTATCTTCAAAGACGGCGACAAATACCGCATGTACTACAAAGCCTGGCATCTCGATGTGCAGGAAAAGAAACTCGGCCCCAACAACAGCAACTTCACCTGCTATGCCGAGAGCGACGACGGAATCCACTGGAAACGCCCCGACCTGGGACTCTTTTCCTTTCCACCAAAATCAGGGGATAAAAACAACAACATCGTCATCGGCAAAGCCTATCGCGACTGGATGAAATCCGCCAAACCCGATCCCGTGCACCCTGCTGTCTTCAAAGATGAAAACCCGAACTGTCCCGCAGATGCGAAATATAAAGCCATTCTCCGCTCGCGCGGCCCGCACGGATTACTGGTGCTTAAATCCCCCGATGGCATTCACTGGTCACTCCTCTCGGAAAAACCGGTCATCACCGACGGCGCCTTCGATTCAGAAAACCTCGCCTTCTGGGACCCCGCCACCGGACAATACCGCGCCTACTGGCGTTACTTCACCAAAGGCACGACCAATGAAAAAGACTGGAAACCCTCCGGCCTGCGTGATATCCGCACCGCGACTTCCCCAGACCTGCTGCACTGGAGCAAACCCCAGGACCTGAAATACGGCGACGCGCCTCCCGAGCAGCTTTATACCAACCAGATCAAACCCTACTACCGTGCCCCGCACATCCTCGTCGGCTTCCCCACACGCTACATCGAGCGGGGCTGGTCTAAATCGATGGAAGAACTGCCCGAGTACAAGCACCGTAAAATGCGATCATCCATTTCCAACCGTTACGGCATGGCGATCACCGAGGGACTGTTCATGACCAGCCGAGACGGCGTCAATTTCAAACGCTGGCCCGAAGCCTTCCTGCGTCCCGGCATCGAACGCCAGGGAACCTGGGCCTACGGACATCAATACATTGGCTGGCAGATGGTCGAAACCAAATCCGATGTGGAAGGCGCTCCCAACGAAATTTCCCTCTACGCCACCGAAGGTTACTGGACCGGCAACAGCAGTCAGCTCAGGCGCTACACCATGCGCATTGACGGCTTCGTCTCCATCAACGCCCCACTCAAAGGGGGAGAGATCACAACGAAACCGATCACCTTCACAGGCAAAGAACTCAAGCTCAACTTCTCCAGCTCCGCCGCCGGCGGCATCACCGTCGAACTGCAGACCCCGGATGGCAAACCGATCGCAGGTTTCACAGAAGCCGACTGCAACGAACTCTTCGGCGACACCATCTCCCGCCCGGTCAGTTGGAAGAATGGCTCCGACGTCAGCAAACTCGCCGGCAAACCGGTCAAATTAAAAATTAAACTCAAAGACGCGGACTTGTATTCGTTCAAGTTTGAATAGCCGACTATTGAGATGAGAGCAGGGTAACCCCGAATGCAATTCGGGGTTACCACAGGCAACTGGAAATTGACAGTGAAATCTCCCATTAAAGAGCAACTGATCAAAGTCCAGACCGAACGCTTTCCGTCAGAGTATCCTTTTCGTGTTTTTCGGGTCATTCGTGGTAGTAATTAAATTCGTGGTGCCCATGATCACTTAAAGCAACTCATCAGAAACACCACGTTTAATCAACGCATTCGAAGGAACAGAATTCCGATCCAACATCTTCCTTGCTGCTTCCGCCCCCGCCACCGGCAGATTTTCCGGGTCAATCAACCCTGCCTGGACCAGTACGGAAGCCTGGTCCCAGTGAATGTGCTCCTCACTCATCTTGCCTGCCTCGAATGAAACAATCACGACCACAACAAATTCTAACCGGCGTCCTGTCGCCGGTACCCCCGGAAGTAACCAGTACATTTCGACAGAATGCGTGCAGCGAATCACAAATTCATCGACGATGCGATCCAGTCCCACGGTTCGTGAGATCATTTCCGTCTCCAGATCGGACGGCATATTCGGTATGAAATACTTGGCATAAAAGTGGTTCAGATGTGAACGTCCCATACCACCCGTCAGGGTAGGCACATGATTCACGTAAGGCACCTCGGTCATCGTGCCACAAGACGCATCCGCATCTTTTGTTTCGAACTCTGCCTCCAGGTGCGCTTCCCACAATTCCACCATCGCCCGCTGCTCTGGTGTCAAACGTTCTATATCGAATTCATACATTTGAAAATCTCCCTGTCGTTATTCCGGAGGAGCATTGCCAGCCACATCAACATCATCCTGCAGTGCCATTTTTTCAGGAAATCGTTTCATTACCAATTCCAAAGCCCATAAACCTTCCAGCCCGCCGATGATCATTCCGATCCCCATCAGCAACTGCAGCCAGCCCCCCAGAATCGCTGTCACCAGCGCGCCCGCTCCCTGGGCCATCACAAAACACATCAGGAAGTGAGCAATGCAGAGGGGATTCTTCAGTCGAAATGGATTACAGGAATGCGTGGGTCTGGTCCAGACAGGATCGGAATAGGGATTGATTGTCTGGAACCCGACGACAGCCACGACCATGACCGGCCAGAACAAAAACGAGACCAGCAACGCGAAATAGAAAAAGTAAACATCAAGCACGGGACCACCATTCATCGCCCCTGACTGATAATTCAGAAAAGACAGGCTGCCTGCAATCGCCGCCAGAATCAGCAGAACAGAACGAAACCGCGTCCAGTCACCTTCATACCAGCCGCTTCCTAACGGCTCACTCTGCCGCACCTCAATCTTCCGCCCGTCTGGATCTTCCACCACAAACACCGGCTCCTGTTCGATTTCATACTGTGAGATGATCGCAATTCCGGCCTCTTCCAGGCTCTCTCGCAGATCCGTCTCCAGGTTGACCGCAAACCCCAGCCGTGACCGGTCCGCTGGCTCTCCCTCTTTCAGCGGATAGAGTTCGAAAACCATCCCCTCAAACACAGCCGCGTAATGCACAGGCCCGGAACCATGCTGCTCCCGCTCAAACACAATTCCAAAGTGCTCGTAAAACACCCGGCTGACTTCAATATCCCGACAACGCAGCACCAGCAGATTGAGTTTCTGATCCATTATTGATGACACAGTCTTCTATTTTTTCAGTAACAAAATCAATTGTTGGGTGGCACTGTTGGCTCGCCCAACAGTGCTGTGATACAGCTTCCTAACCAGTAAAGACTCAGTCCTGATAAGTCTCGAAATAATCCCAGGGTAGGCCGCTCAGCTCAGGCAAATCTGAATCAACCAACTCTCCTTCGCTTTCATACCAACGTCGGGTGGCACTGTTGGCTCGCCCAACAGTGCTGTGATACAGCTTCCTAACCAGTAAAGACTCAGTCCTGATAAGTCTCGAAATAATCCCAGGGTAGGCCGCTCAGCTCAGGCAAATCTGAATCAATCAACTCTCCTTCGCTTTCATACCAGCGAGCGCTCGACCATTTCCAGTCCCGACTCTGATCGACCAGTTTCTTCCTGACTGGATTCATATGAATATAGCCTATTGATGCTTCAACTGCTTTCAATGACGAAAGATTCCGATCATATCCGGGCCCTTCCTGCCAGAATCGAAATACAGTATTTCCAGGTCGATCCCGTATTGTCAGATCATCCAGTAATCGATCTTGCGTTTCCTGCAGGAGCTGCTTGATACGATATGAAAACGGACGTTTGACAGCAAATAGGAAACGATCAATCTTACATTCCTGTTGTTGGGGATAAACCAGTAGATGCACATGATTGGGCATAATCACAAAAGCGATCAAGCCAAACTGATAACGCCTTAAGGCACGCTCAATTGACTGACACAACATCTGCTTCCAGAGATCGCAAATTAACAGAGACCTGTTCTGATAGCACGAAAACGTCAGTTCATGACAATCACCCAATTCGTGAAAGTGCCTGATCCGTTTTCGGTTTCTGGTCATAAATCATTGTCACCTGATTTCACAAATTGCCTCTGAAAATCACTTCTCCAGTGTTTTTGTGGTGACCAGCATCGACCTCAACTCCATCACTGTTGGCAAGCCAACAGTGCCACCCGACCGAAGTCAGTAACACAAATTTTTTACGTTCAGACACCCGATTACACTCCTTCAAGACCATGTCATGCTCCCCCTTAAATGAAGTCATATAACAGTTTACATGAGTGTTACCCATGTGTCCGAACGTGTGTTACCTATGTGCCCGGTCTTTACACAAGCTAACAGCGCCACCCAAAAGTGCACACATGAATTGTAACCACCATGTAATTAGACAGCAAACGCTGTCATACCTGTTCGTGTCATTTCGTCTTTTTCATGGTAGCAAAAAAAATCTCAACCACGCCGTTTCCACCGCTGCCGGGCTGCGTCCAGCAACACTGCGACAATAATCACCGCACCCGTGATCACGCGTTTGATCGACTGGGTGGCAATGTTGGCTCGCCCAACAGTGAGAAGAACCAGCGTCCCAACAACACAAACTGTTCGTGTCATTTCGTGTTTTTCGTGGTAGCAAAAAACAAATCTCACCCACGCTGCTTCCACCGCTGGCGTGCCACGTCCAGCAGGACTGCGACGATAATCACCGCGCCGGTGATCACGCGTTTGATTGGGTCGGTTGCCCCGATCTGTGCCAGCCCCGTCTGCAGCACCGCGATGATCAGTACGCCGAAGAAGGTATTGATCACCGAACCCCGGCCTCCCATCAGGCTCGTCCCGCCAATCACGCAGGCAGCGATCGCTGACAGTTCCAGTCCTACCGCCGCATTCGGGTCGGCACTGGAGAGTCGCGAAGTCTGCATCACCCCCGCCAGGCCACAAAGCAGGCCGCTGATCGTAAACACCGCCACAGAGTAGGGAGCCGTCCGTATGCCCGACATCCGCACTGCTTCCGCATTCGTTCCGATCGCCACACAATAGCGTCCGAAGACTGTCCGCGTCAGCAGGTAGTGTCCCGCCGCCACAATCACCAGCGCCAGCAGAAACGCGGGGGAGAAGACAAAGCCTTTCAAAGGCACGCCGATCCATTCAATCGATGAGCCTATGTATTTTGTCTGTGAATCCGTGATCAGATACGCGCTTCCCCGCGCCATCTCAAGCATTCCCAGCGTCACGATGAACGACGGAATGCCCGCCTTCACACTGATCACCCCATTCAACATGCCACACACGGCTCCCACGCCCAGGCAGACAGGTACCGCCGACCAGAGCGGACTGCCCCAGTCGACCATGCAGACTCCCAGCAGGGCCGAGGACAGCGCGAGCAACGAACCGACCGAGAGATCTATCCCGCCGATGATCAAAACCAGTGTCATCCCCACCGAAATCACCAGTAGATCGGGGATGTTATTCGCCACCGTAACCAGCGTCTGCTGCGACAGAAAATGATCGCTCATCAGGCTGAAGATCAGCACCAGGAACGCCAGCACACCCAGCAGGCCCGCATATTGAAACACGGAGTACGTCACGCCACTCACCAGCGAACGTGAAGGGAGAGAATCATTATCGGATACAGGGGCAGGGGAGTCGCTCATTGATTTAATCCTGAAACAGTCTCTTTCGCTTGTTGTGAGTATCCGGAAAAGCAGTCCTGCATGATCGCGTCATACGACCAGTTTTCCCGCGTATATTCTGCCACCAGTCGGCCGGCGGACATCACGCCGATCCGGTCGCAGGTCT
Organism: Gimesia maris; assembly: GCF_008298035.1. Classification (NCBI taxonomy): domain Bacteria; kingdom Pseudomonadati; phylum Planctomycetota; class Planctomycetia; order Planctomycetales; family Planctomycetaceae; genus Gimesia; species Gimesia maris. Next base: position 2,853,389 of record NZ_CP042910.1, on the reverse strand, counting down.
CGAACAGTTCTTCCAGATCACTGCTGACAATCACCAGCGCCTTACCATTTGCCGCC